>CACPQM010000005.1 GCA_902636075.1 uncultured Pelagibacteraceae bacterium
TTTTAATATTAGAATAGTCTTCTACATCCTCATTTGGCATGACATAAGATATTTGAAAATAGTTTTTTTCAATGCTTTCCCAATTTTTAACAAAAATATTATCATTTAAGTAATAGAAACTATTCTTTTCTAAATCAACAAGCACAGGAAGAAAAAAAACATCTATTTTTTTTGGCAGTGAAAGTGTTATGTTTTTAGAGTTTAAAAATTTAATTAATTTTTTTCTATTAAATTCTACCTCCATAATGCCTTTATATTTTTTATTGATAAATTTTTCATCGAGAATTGAGAAATTTTCGACTAATTTTTTAATATCCTCTATAGGAGTATCAATAATTTTAGTAGTATCTTTTCTTTCAAGTATCATTTGCGAGAGATCTTCAAATGCTTTTTTAAAACCTCTATCAATAACGTTTAATTTATTAAAATTAAGATTATATTTTTCCTCTACTTCAATTTTTGAAACAACGAAAGTTTTAGCAAATACCTCTTTTGTGGAAAACTCTATAAAATTAAAGGTTAAAAATATGAAAAATATATATAAACAATTAAATATTTTTTTTTTAAAAAAATACATAACATTGTTATATGGCATCAAATAAATTAACATACAGTAAGAGTGGAGTTAATATTCCAAAAGCAGATAGTTTTGTTAAGTTCATAAGTTCGCTATCAAGAAAATCAAGTAAAAGTGGTGATTTTAAGAATATAGGGGGATTTGGAGCAATCTCACCAATTCCGAGACAATTAAAAGACCCTCACATTGTCACTAGCACAGATGGAGTTGGAACAAAAATTGAGATTGCAAATGATCTAAATAAATTTGACACAATTGGAATTGATCTTGTTGCAATGTGTGTAAATGATTTAGTGGTTCAAGGAGCAAAACCTTATTTATTCCTAGACTATATTTCGATTAGCAAAATAAATTTGAATAAATTGAAAAATTTGGTGAGAGGAATTATTAAGGGATGTGATATTGCCGATTGCAAATTAGTTGGAGGTGAAACTGCTGAAATGCCAGGCACATACACAAATGGAAAGTTTGATATCGCAGGATTTGCTGTTGGTTTTGTTGAAAAGAAAAAAATACTTAATAAAAAAATTAGAAATAATGATCTTATTTTAGCTGTGCCTTCTAATGGACTTCACTCTAATGGTTATTCCTTAGTGAGATACCTCTTAAAAAAAAAGAAAATCAATTTAACAACAAATAAATTTCTTAAATCAGAATTAATTAGACCAACTAAAATTTATGTAAAAGAATTATCTATTATTAATGAAAAAAATTTAATCAATGGATGTGCAAATATAACTGGTGGGGGTCTTGTGGATAATATTCAAAGAATAATACCAAGACATTTATGTGCAGAAATAAATTTAAGTAGAGTTAAAACATTAAAAATTTTTACATGGTTACATAAAATGGGTGTGAGTGAGAAAGAAATGCTAAAAACCTTTAATTGTGGTGTAGGTTTTTGTTTAGTGATAAATCCTAGAAATTTAAATTTAGTCAGTAAATATTTTGGAAAAAAATTTAAACCCTATATAATTGGAAAAATAGTTAAAAATTCAAAAAAAGTAAAATTAAGTGGAAAAATATCCTGGTAAAAAAAATATAGCTGTCTTAATCAGTGGTAGGGGTAGTAACTTAAAATCTTTAATAAAATACTCTAAGGAAAAAAAATCTCTGTTCAAAATTCTACTTGTTATTTCAAATAATGTTGATGCTGAAGGATTAAAATATGCATCGAAATATAAAATAAAGAATTATGGAATTAAATATAAGAATAAATTAAATTTTGAGAATCAATCACTAAAAATATTAAAAAAAAATAATGTAGATATGCTTTGTCTAGCAGGATTTATGAAGATACTATCAGGTAATTTTATTAAAAAATTCTCTAAGCCAATATTAAATATTCATCCATCTCTTTTGCCGAAGTACAAAGGTTTAAATACACATGAAAGAGCAATTAAAAATAAGGACAAATTTGCTGGCGCAACAATTCATGAGGTAACCCAAAAATTAGACTCAGGTAAAGTTATTCTTCAAAAGAAAGTAAGAATTTTTAAATCAGATAATTCTAGAAATTTGAAAAAAAAAGTGCTTAAAATTGAGCATAAAATATATGCTAAAGCTATTAATATGTTTTTAGCTAATCTTTAAAAAAAAAGTCTAACTCTATCTTGGCATTTTCAACACTGTCAGAACCATGGACAGAGTTTTTGTCTATAGAAAGACCATACTTTTTTCTAAGTGTTCCCTCTTCTGCATCTTTTGGGTTTGTGGCTCCCATCAATTTTCTATTCTCCAATATCGCGTTGTCCCTTTGAAGATTCATCACAACAATTGGTCCTGAAGATAAATAGTTGCATAAATCATTATAAAATGGCTTGGACACGTGTACTTTATAAAATTTTTCAGCCTCTTCTTTTGATATATGAATTTTTTTTTCTTTAATTATTTCAAAACCATTATTCTTAAATTCGTTTTTTATTTGATCCTGAAGATTTCTTTCTACAGCATCAGGTTTTATTATTGATAAAGTTTGTTCTATATCACTCATAATTCTCCTCTATAAATTTATTTAGTAGTCTGACCCCATACCCAGTTGCACCACCTGAATTTAACGCTCCTGCATATTTAGAAAAAGCCATACCGGCTATATCTAGGTGAGCCCAAGGTGTTTTATTTATAATAAATCTCTGTAGAAATTGAGCTGCAGTCGTTGATCCTGCTCCCCCTACATAATTAATATTTTGCATGTCAGCAGTTTTTGAATTCATTAATTTATTATAATTTTCGTGCAAAGGCATTCTCCAAATTTTTTCCTCTACTTGCTCTCCAGCATCATGAAGTTGTTTTGATAACTTGCTATTATTTGACCACAGGCCAGCATATTCAGATCCTAGAGCAACAATTATAGCTCCAGTTAATGTTGCTAAATCAATAATTAAACTTGGTTTAAATTTTTCTTCAGTATAAGTTAGAGCATCTGCTAAAACCAATCTTCCCTCTGCATCGGTATTTAAAACTTCAATAGTTTGTCCACTATAAGATTTTACAATATCCCCAGGTCTTTGAGCATTTCCTCCTGGCATATTTTCCACTAGCCCAACAACTCCAACTGCATTTATTTTTGATTTTCTTAAAGCAAGAGTTTTCATTAAACCTACTACTGTAGCAGAACCAGCCATATCGTAAGTCATATCTTCCATAAATTTTGCAGGCTTTAAAGATATCCCTCCGGTATCAAAACATACGCCTTTTCCTACAAAAGCTAAAGGTTTCGATTTTCTCTTATTTCCATTCCACTCCATTGTTACTAAATAAGATCCTCTAATGCTTCCCTGTCCCACACCAAGTAATGCATTAAAACCCATTTTTTTTAATTTTTTTTGATTATATACTTTAACCTTTAATCCATACTTTCTTAATTTAGTAATTCTCTTTGCATATTCATCTGGATGCAAAATATTACCTGGCTCAGAAACTAGGTCCCTAGTAAGAAAAATTCCTTCTAAAAGTGCATTTAGTTTATTTCTAAGTAAATTTGTTTTTTTAATATTTTTTCCAACTACAGTTAAAGTATTATTTAAATTATTTTTAATAGTTTTATATAAAGTAAAATCATAAGATTTAAGCTGTGCACCGTGTAACAACTTTTCTAACTGAACATTTGTAAGTGTACTTAAATTGGCATCTATGAAAGCTTTCTCTATTTTATTATTTTGTAAGTATAAGTATAATTTTGATCCTAATTTTTCAAAATCCAATGTAGTTTTTAGTTTTGTGCAATTTACAAATACATAAGCTTTATTATCTAAATTTTTTATAAGAAAGTAATTTTCAGTGAATAATTTATTAGAAAATATGTATCTAACTAGTGGTTTTAGGGTTTTATTTTTTATAGTTTTATCTTTTAATAATATGATCTGGTTATCCTTTGAGTCCTTTGGTATTTTTGTTGCAAAATTTAATTTTAACTTCATTTTTTTAGAAATTTTTAATAGATAATGTTGTATATTTATTAAAACAATAATTTCAATGAATAAATTAATATTTCGTAAATTTAGCCTAGATATATTGAATTTTTTTTTATTATCTTCATTATGTATCACTTTCATAATTTGGATCATACAAGCTGTAAACTTTTTAGATTTAGTTTCAGATGATGGTCACAGTTTAGGTATTTACTTTTATTATGTATCTTTAAATTTTCCAAAAATTTTTAGTAAAACAATTATTTTCATATTTTTCTTATCAATATTCTATATTATAAATAAATATGATAGTTCTAATGAGCTTATAGTTTTTTGGACAAATGGAATTAAAAGAATTCATTTAATAAATTTTATATTTAGGTTTTCGGTATTTTTTTTAATTTTGCAGTTATTATTAAATGTATTTATTGTTCCAAAATCTCAAAACTTAGCTAGAAATTTTATTAAAGAATCTAATATAGATTTCTTACCAAAATTAATATCTGAGAAAAAATTTATTAATGTTGTTCAAAATCTTACAATATTTGTAGAAGAGTATATGAAAGGTGGAGAATTAAAAAAAATTTATATTAATGAGAAAATTGATAAAGAAAAATCAAAAATTATTGTTGCTGATAGTGGTAAGATTATTAAAAAAAGTGATAAATATATTTTAAGACTTTATGATGGTGGCATTACAAATATAAATATTGATAAAACTTTTGCTATTAATTTTTCAGAGACTGATTACGATTTATCAAATTTTTCTACTAAAACTGTAACCGTAACTAAAATTCAAGAGATAGATACCAAAATCTTATTCTTATGTGTTAAAGATTTACTTTTAAATGAAAAAATAGATGAAAATAAGTATATTATAAATTCTGAAATCAAAATGTGTAATAATCGGACAGTAAAATCTATTATTGAAGAATTATACAAAAGAATTATTATGCCTTTTTATACTTTAATTATATCATTAGTTGGCGCAAGTTTATTAATTAATCCTAAATCAAATTTTTTTTTCAAATCTCACAAATTAAATATATTCTTAATAGGCTGTGCTGTAATAATATTATCTCAAATAAGTTTGAACTATTTTTTTATCTCAAATTTATCAAATTATTTTATATTATTATTACCATTAATTTTAGTTGCATTTTTTTACTTGTTTTTAAGTATAGTCAGTAATTTTAAATTAAATTTATTATGATTTTTAAGAAATACCATAACTATCTAACAGGATTATTTTTAAAAAATATTTTAATAATTTTAATTGTTTTTATATTTTTAAGTTTTTTTTTAAATATTTTTGAAGAAATAAAATATTTTGAAAATAAAGAGAATAATATTTACTATCCAATAATTCTTACTATTTTAAATATACCATCAATAGTTTTTGAGATTTTGCCGTTTATTTTTTTACTTGGTGTCATGTTTTTTTTTATAAATCTTTTTGAAAAAGATGAGATAAATTTACTAAGAAATCATGGAATAAATAATTTTAAGATAACCCTTCTTATTTCTATGGTATCTCTGATAATAGGAATCATTTTGATTGTTGTTTATTACTCATTTTCAGCGAATTTAAAAAGTTTATATCTAAGCATGAAATATAAATACTCTAATGATGGCGACCATTTAGCAGTAGTTAATGAAGCTGGTCTATGGATTAAAGAAAAGAATATCGATGATAATATATTCATTATTAACGCGACAAATTATAAAAAAAATAGATTAGGAAATGTATACATTACAGAATTAGATAAATATTATAAACCAAAGAAAACAATTATTGCATCAGCAGCGAATATATCAGATAAAAATTGGATTCTCAAAGACGTAAAAATTTATTCAAGTAATAAAAAAACTCAATTATTTTTAAATTACACATATCTGTCTTCTTTTGACGGAAATATTATTTCAAATTTATATTCAAACTTAAGTTCATTAAACATATTACAATTAATTAAACTTCAAAAAAATTATGAAACAATTGGTTATTCTGCTACAGAAGTTAAATTACACTTAAATAAAATTTTAAGTTTGCCATTTTACCTAACTCTAACAGCAATAATTGGGGCACTGCTCATGTTTAAGTTTAATTTTATAAAATCAAAATTTTTTTTAGTTGTAATAGGTGTATTAGTTTCAGTTATTTTTTACTATTTAAATTACTTTTCTATTTTATTTGGAAAAAATGAAACACTTCCAATTTTAATAGCTGTATGGTTACCACAAGTGATCATGTTTTTGGTATGTACAATTGGTTTAACGAGGCTAAATGAAAATTAAATTTATTTCATATTTTTTTTTGTTATTTTGTGTTTTTAATTTGTCAGAAATAAATGCTGATACTATATTTTTTGATTCAAAAAATATTCAAATAACAAATGAAGGTAATACTATTTATTCGAATAATAGTATTGCCAACATACCTAATCAAAAAATTTTGATTAAAGGTGATAGATCTATTTATGATAAGATAAATTCGGAATTAACTGTAATTGGAAATGTAAAATTTTTTGATAACCAAAATGATGTTGTGATTGAGAGTGAAAAAGCAATATATAAAGAGATAGAAAATATAATTTTTACAAAAGGAAAAACAAATATTAACTTTGAAAATAAGTATGACATGGAATCAGAAGATGTTTTGTATGATAGAAATTCTAAAATTATTTTAAGCTCTGAAAATACAAAAGTTTTTGATGATCAAAATAATATATATCATTTTATAACTGGTTTCGTTTTTAATACTGTTAGAGAAATTGTATCCTCAAAAGAAACTAATATCATAGATAATGAAAATAACAGTTATGCTTTTGATAATGTAAAAATAAATTTATTAACCAAAGATCTTGTTGGTAAAGAGGTAAAAGTTGAATTTAGAGATGATTTTTTTGGAATTGAGAATAATGATCCACAGTTAAAAGGAAAATCTGGCACCTCAAATCCAAAAAAAACAATAATAAAAAAAGCAGTCTTTAGTACTTGTAATACCGAAAAAAGAAAATGTAGAGGGTGGGAATTACAAAGTGATGAATTCATACATAATAAAGTTGAGCAACTGTTCCAATATAAAAATTCATGGCTTAAAGTTTTCAATCAAAAAGTTTTTTTTATGCCTTATTTCAGTCATCCTGACCCCTCTGTTAAAAGAAAGTCTGGTTTTTTAACCCCTGTATATTCCAGTTCTGATACTTTGGGGCGTGCAATAAATACTCCTTATTTTTATGTTATTTCTGATGCTGAAGATATGACTTTTAACCCCAGAATCTATTCAGATAATGATTATATAATTCAATCTGAGTATAGAAGGGCATTTAAAAATTCAAATTTACATGCAGACTTTAGTTTTAACCAAGATGAAAATAAAACTAATACTCATGCAATTTTGAAACTAAACGGAATTTTAGACCCGACTACTTCTTATGATTTTGAATATCAAAAAACATCAAATGCAAATTATTTAAAGATCCATGATTTTTCAAATATACTTGACACAAATCCTTTAGTAGGTTCAATAAATCCAAGTTCACAAAGATCTTTTTTTGAAATTACTAAACAATTAGATGAAGATACATCTTTGAAATCATCAATTAAAATGTATGAAAATGCTACAGTTGCAAATGATAGTGACCGTTATCAATATATTTTTCCCGACTTCTCTTTTAATAAATCAGTTGACTTAGATGAAAGTTATCATGGAGTATTTGATTTCGCGTCATCAGGATATCAAAAACTTTACGATACTAATATCTATGCTGCAACGATAAATAATAATTTTAATTTTAAATCATTCGATTATTTTACAAATAAGGGTTTATTATCAAATTATAGACTTTCTTTGATAAATTCTAATTCATATTCTGAGGATCCAACTTTAACAGATAATAACACTCATGATTTATTTGGTATTTTATCTCTTGTTAGTTCATATCCTTTAAAAAAAGAATTTTCTAATTCTACAAATTATATAACTCCAAGAGCACAATTTAAATTTAGTCCTACAAATACAGAAGATAGTTCAAGTGAAAATATTCGTTTAGGATATGGAAATTTATTTTCAATGAATAGAATTAGGAATACGGCAGTAGAGGAAGGTAGATCACTTACAATAGGTTTAGAATTTGAGAAACAAAATTTTTTAAACGAAAAAATAGTTAGTTTAAACATTGGAAATGTCATAAAAGATAAAAAAAATTCATCGATGCCTAGTAAATCTAAACTTGATCAAACTAGGTCAGATATCGTCGGACAATTTGCATATCATTTTAATGAGTATAATAAATTAAGTTATGGTTTTTCGTTAGATAGAGATTTGGATTATTCAAATTATGATTCAATTTCTACAGAATTAGGTAATAATAAAATTGTGACTAGTTTTGGGTACGTAACAGAGAACCATGATTTTGGAGATAGCGAAACATTATCAAACGAAACTAGTATTAATTTTAGCAATGAACACTCTCTTAAATTTCAAGCTACAAAAGATTTAAAAACAGACTTTACACAATTTTATGACTTATCTTATAAATATGAAACAGACTGCTTGCTAGCTACTTTGCAATATAGAAAAAAATTCTTTAGAGATGGTAATCTAGTGCCAGATGAAAGCTTGTACTTTTTAATTAAATTCAAGCCTTTCACATCAATAGTTGGGTCTGCAAATACGGTTTTTGAAAAATAGTTGAAATGAAAATTCTAACAATTTTTTTAATTTTGATTTTTTACAATAATTTAACATTTGGAAATGAACTTAAAATTAAAGCTAAAGTTAATAATGAAATAATTACAAATATAGATATTAATCATGAAAAAAAATATTTAATTTTTTTGAACCCTAAATTAAAAGAACTAGATGAAAAAAAAATAAATGAGATAGCAAAAAACTCACTTATTACTGAATTGGTAAAAAAAAAGAAATTAGAAGAATTAGTAGATTTTCAACAAAATAGAAAAATTATTGATGTTTTAGAGAAGTCATTTTTAAGAAAAAAAAATATTAAAAATAATGAAGAATATTTAAAAATTTTAAATGAAAGAGATCTTGATCATATGAAAATACGCAACAAGTTGTATATAGAGGGTCTATGGAATCAATTAATATATAAAAAATATTTTAACAATGTGAAAATTAACAAAGATGAGTTGAGGTTGAGAATTATTAACAATTTTAAAAATAAGAAAAAAAAATATGATTACAATCTATCAGAAATAGTTTTTACAGGAAATTCAGAAAATAATATTGAGGATTTAATAGATAAAATTAATGAAAGTATTGAGACTATTGGCTTTGAGAATAGTGCTAATATTTTTAGTATTTCGAATACTTCAAAAAATGGTGGTTTAATAGGATGGATAAGTGAGTTACAAATTTCAGATAAAATAAATCAAAATATAAAAAATCTTGAAATAGATAGTTTTACTAAACCTATTAAAATGTCTGGAGGATATATAATAATCAAAGTAAATGATAAAAAAATTTTTAAAGAAGAAATAAATATTGATGACCAATTAAATAATGTGATTTCACAAGAAACAAATAGACAACTTAATAATTTTTCAATTATATTTTATAAAAAATTGAAGAAAAACCTAGATATTAATGAATATTAAAGCAATATTAATTGTATTAGGTGAACCAAATACAACTTTTTCAGAACTTTTGTTAAAATATTTCAAATCAAACAATTTTAAAAAAAATAAAAAGAAAATAGTTTTGATTGGAAGTAAAGAATTATTTTTAAAACAAAGTAAAATATTAAATTATAGAATACAATTGAATGAAATATCTAATATTAATCAATCAAAGAGAAATTTAATAAATATAATTAACGTAAATTATAAATTTAAAAAACCATTTTCTAAAATTAGCAATATTTCAAACAAATATATTTCAAAATGCTTCGACTTAAGCCTTAAAATAATAAAAAAAAATCAAAATTTAGCTTTAGTTAATGGCCCAATATCTAAAAAACATTTTTTAAAGAAAAAGTATCCAGGGATTACAGAATATATTGCTAAAAAAACATCATCGAAATCCCCTGCAATGCTAATATATAATAGAAATCTCAGCGTATCACCTTTAACTACACATACACCATTAAAAAATGTATTTAAATTTGTAAAAAAAGACAAAATAAAAAAAAATATACTTAAAATAAATAATTTTTATAAAAATTACCTTAATAAAATTCCCAATATTGCTGTACTAGGATTAAATCCTCACTGTGAAACAACTGATAAAATTAGTGAAGAAAAAAAGGAAATAATCCCAGCAATAAAGATTTTAAAAAGACGTAAAATCAAAGTATCAGGACCATTTTCAGCAGATACTTTTTTTTTAAAAAAAAATATAATGAAGTTCAATGTAGTAATTGGTATGTACCATGATCAAGTACTTACTCCTATCAAAACTTTATATGAATTTAATGCGATTAACATTACAATAGGTCTACCTTTTATAAAAGTCACACCAGATCATGGACCAAATTATGAAATGCTTGGAAAAAATAAATCTGACCCTTCATCAATTTTTTATGCACTTAATTTTTTGAATAAGTTTTAATGAACTTAATCTTGAAAAAAAGTTTAGGTCAAAATTTTCTTATTGATAAAAAAATTATAAAATTGATAGTAGAAGAAGGAAATATTAATAACAATGATAGTGTTATTGAAGTTGGACCAGGTAATGGAGCGTTGACGGAATTTATATTAAAAAAAAAACCAAAAAAATTTATTTTAATAGAAAAAGATAAAAGACTAGTAAATATTTTGAAAGAAAAATTCAATGAAAATATAATAATATTAAATGAAGATATGATGAAGATTGATTATGAAAATTACTTAACTAAAAATTTAACTATATTTGGTAATTTACCTTATAATATATCAACACAAATATTAGCTAAATGGATTAAGGTTAATGACTTAGAAAAATTTTGTAAAAAATTAGTCCTTATGTTTCAAAAAGAAGTTGCAGACCGAATAATTGCTAAATCAAATACAAAATATTATGGAAGATTATCAATACTGTGTAATTGGAAGATGAAAATTGAAAAAATAATAGATATAGATCCTGGAAGTTTTAACCCCTCTCCCAAAGTAAAGAGCACAGTATTATCATTAACTCCAAAAAGAAATTTTTATGAAATTGATGACCCTAAGAATTTAGAACATGTTACAAATGTTTTTTTTAGTCAAAGAAGAAAAATGGTTAAAAAACCTTTAAAATTTTTATTTGATAATTATGAGAAAATATCAAATGAATTATCTATTGACTTAAAATTAAGACCTCAAAATTTAAATCATCTAACTTATTACGAAATTTGCAAACTCTACGAAAAATCAATCAATTAAGTAATCAATATGTTTTTTAATTGTGTTTTTGTTGTAACTTAATGTTAACTTTTTTTGATTAGAATTAATATAATTGATAATTAAATTATAACATTTTTCAACTTTATCATTTATTACTGCAAAATCATAATCCTTCCAATGCAAAACATCCTTTTTAAATTGTTTCATTCTTTCATTTGCAATTTTTTTATCTTTCCTGTCTCTCTTTAATAATCTTCTAAATAATTCTTTTTTTGAAGGTGGCAGAATAAATATAGTGATAATTTGATATTTTAACTTTTTACTTTTAATTTGCTTAGTTCCTTGCCAATCAATATCAAATATAACATTTTCGCCCTTGTTTAATTTATCAAATACATTTTTTTTTAATGATCCATAATAATTTTTGAACACTTTAGCGTGCTCTAAAAACTTATTTTTTTTAATTAATTTTTTAAATTCTGTATTGTTGACAAAGAAATAATCTTTGCCATTTCTTTCGTTAGATCTTGGCTCTCTAGTAGTATGTGAAATTGAAATTTTATAATTTTTTTTTGATGAAATTTTTTTTACTAAAGTAGTTTTACCAGCGCCTGAAGGAGAAGATAATATTATAATTATCCCTGCTTTTTTTTCGGCCATTTAAGTAAAAAATTAGTTTGCTTTATTTTCTATAAATTTAACTGCGTCACCCACAGTTAAAATTTTTTCTGCATCACTATCAGATATTTCAGATCCGAACTCTTCCTCGAAAGCCATGACTAACTCCACTGTATCTAAACTATCTGCACCTAAATCATCTATAAAGCTAGAATCTTCATTCACTTTAGCCTCATCTATACCTAAATGATCTGCAACTATTTTTTTTACCTTACTTGAAATATCTTCTGACATTTTTTCCTTTACTTAATTTGTTAATAAATATTTTATTAATTTTGTCAACTAAAATACATTCCACCATTAACATGTACTGTTTCACCTGTAATATAGTCAGAAAGATTAGAACTTAGAAAAGCAATTGTATTTGCCACATCGTCAGGATTACCAAATTTATTAAGTGAAATTCTAGATTTTAATAGCTCTGTATGTGCATCACTAATTTTGTCAGTCATATCTGACATGATAAAACCTGGTGATACACAATTTACAGTAATATTTTTTTTTCCATACTCTAGAGCTAGACTTTTTGTCATGGCTACTATACCTGCTTTTGATGCTGCATAATTTGCTTGTCCTATATTACCTGAATGACCAACTACAGATGTAACATTTATTATCTTGCCACTTTTGGTTTTAAGCATTTTTTTAATAACATTCTTAGAAATTAGAAATGTTGAGGTAAGATTAATATCAATTACTCTTTTCCATTCTTCTTCTTTCATTCTTATCGATAAATTATCCAGGGTTATTCCAGCATTATTAACCAATACATCAATTTTATTCGATAAAATTTTATTACAATTTTCTATAAACTCTTCTATTTTAGAATGATCAGATATATCAAACTTTAAAATATTTACATTTTTATATTTATCTTGAATTTTGTTGAGTTTATCTTCGTTAGTACCTGTTGCTATAATATTTGATCCAACTGATACGAGTTTATTTAAAATTGAATTACCTATCACGCCTGTAGCGCCTGTAAGAATTATATTTAGGTTTTTTAAATCTATCATAAGTTCTCTAAATCACTTATACTATTTACTTGAATTAAATTAAGATTTCTATCAATTCTTTTTGCAAGACCAGATAATACCTTTCCAGGTCCAATCTCAATAAATTTTTTACTTCCTGCATTTATCATATTAATTATACTCTCTCTCCAACGTACTGGTTTTTCAATTTGTTCTATTAGCAAACTTTTTATTATTTCTGGATCCTTTGATGGTTCTGCAGTTACATTAGAAACTATACTATTATCTGGTATTGAAAATTTAATATTTTTTATTTCTTTTTCCATAATATTTGTAGCTGGTTTCATTAAAATACAGTGGAACGGTGCTGAAACAGGTATACTAATATTCTTTATATTTAAATTTTTTAATTCAATTATTAATTTATCTAGTTCATTTATTTTTCCACTTATAACAACTTGTCCATTAGAATTGTCATTAGCTATAAAACAATTAAATTTATCTTTATTTTCTTTTATTATTTCTTTAATTTTTGTTATATCTTCTCCTAATACAGCAACCATCCCACCTTCATTTTTAGGAACAGCATTCTGCATTGCCTTTCCTCTAAGTTTTAAAAGTTTTAATGTTTCAACAAAACTTATAACTCCTGAACAAGCAAGAGCTGAATATTCTCCTAAAGAATGTCCTGCAAAAAAATTTGCTTTATTTATTTCAAATGATGTTTCCTTTCTTATTACTTGAAATATTGCATAACTTACTAAAAAAATAGCTGGTTGGGTATTTTCTGTCTGATCCAGTAATTCTTTTGGTCCATTAAAAATTATTTTGCTAATAGATAAATTTAGTTCATCATCTGCTTGGTCAAAAAAATCTTTTACGTAGTCAAAATTTTCATAAAGTTCCCTTATCATTCCTACTGATTGGGAGCCTTGTCCTGGAAATAAAACAGAAAACATAGAAAATATAAGTAAAAATCTTATTTTTTATATTGTAATTAAAAACTTATAATAGTATATCCTCTCTTTTTTGAAAGAAATATTATGAACTTATATGAGCATACAATTATAGCTAGACAAGATGTTAGTCCCGCTCAATTGAAACAATTAGAAGATAAGTATTCAAAGATTGTTGAAAAATATGATGGAAACATTGTGAAATTAGAAAATTGGGGGTTAATGAATTTGGCTTATTTGATAAAAAAAAATAAAAAGGGAAACTATATTCATTTCAAAATAAAGGCCGATGGAAAAATAATATCAGAATTAGAAAAAAATGAAAAAATCGATAAAAATCTATTAAGATATTTAACAGTAAAAGTAAAAGAATTTGACCTTGAAACTGATTATTTTAAAAAAAATGATGAAAAAGGAATTATAAATAAATAGTTGATGGTATGAAAAAAAGAAATAACAAGAAAAAAACAAAACAAAGTAATTTTGCTAAGTTAAGTATTTTTCAGAACCAAAAATATAAATTTAAAAAAAAATGTCCACTTTCTGGTAAAAGTGCCCCAATTGTAGATTATAAAAATATAAAATTACTTAAACGATACATCTCAGAAAATGGTAAGATTTTACCATCAAGGATTACTTCTGTTAGTCAAAAAAAACAAAGAGAATTATCTTTGTCAATTAAAAGAGCTCGAAATTTAGCACTCCTATAATATGAAAGTAATTCTCTTAGAAAATGTAAGAAAAATTGGATCGATTGGTGAGATAATTGATGTCAAAAGAGGTTTTGCAAGAAATTTTCTAATTTCAAAAAAGAAGGCTTTGTTTGCATCAAAAGAAAATATTAAAGAAGTTGAAAAAATTAAAATAGAATTAGGAAAAAAAGATCAAGACAAAAAACAAGAAGCTAAAGGAATACAAGAAATTATAAAGAATAAGAAATATGAGATTAAAAAGCTTAGTACTGAAAATAAAGAACTTTACGGATCTGTTAAACCAACTGAAATATCAAAACTTTTAGAAGAGATTGATAAAGTTAAAATCAACCCATCTTTAATACAACCCTCTGAAGAAATAAAATCTCTTGGTGAGTTTAACGTTTTAATCAATTTACATGCAGAAGTTCAAACAGAGATTGTAATAAAAACAATTGCTCAAGAAGAGCTAAAATAATTATACATAATTTTCCCCAGTTACAATTAAGGTTTGTATTTATTATCGTAATCTATAAATTCAAATTGTGTCTCAGTCATTTAATTTAGTTAAAAATAAGTATGATGAACTTCCCAACAATATTGAAGCAGAACAGTCAGTAATTGGTTCTATATTACTTTCTAATGAAATATTTGATGAAATTAGTATCTTAATTTCAAATAAAAATTTTTATGATCCAATGCATCAAAAAATTTTTAGTGCAATAGAAAGTTTAATTTACAAAGGAATGTTAGCAAATCCAATAACATTAAAAAATCATTTTGAGAATGAAAAAGATGAACTCAATATTCCTGAATACTTGGTAAAAATTACAAAATTTTCTACATCTTCAAGACAAAGTATAGAATATTCTAAACTAATATATGATTTGTATGTAAAAAGAGAATTAATAAAAATTTCGGATAATATAATTGATACTGCAAAACTTAATGATTTAAATAATGATGGTCAGCAGATTATAGAAAATTTTGAAAAATCTTTGTTTGATTTAGCTGAAAAAGGATCTTTTAGTTCGTCAATCATGAAATTTGATGAGGCTATGAGGCAAACTATAGAGATGGCTTCGAACGCTTATAAAAATGAAGAAGGAATTGTTGGTGTACCGTCAGGTTTAAAAGACCTGGATGATAGATTGGGTGGTATGCATAAATCAGATTTAATAATTATTGCTGGAAGACCTTCTATGGGGAAAACTGCTCTTGCAACTAATATCGCATTTCATGCTGCAAAAAATATTCAGGATAAAGGAGAAAAATCTTGTATTGCTTTTTTTTCTTTAGAAATGTCTTCAGAACAATTATCTACAAGAATACTTGCTGAACAATCAAGGATTAAATCTAATGATATTAGACGAGGAAAAATATCTGAGGAACAATTTGATAAGTTTATAGAAACTTCAAAAAATATTGCTGAACTGCCTTTGTATATTGATGAAACTCCGGCAATATCAATTGCGGCTCTCAGCAATAGAGCTAGACGAATTAAAAGAATTCATGGTCTTGATATGATAGTTATAGATTATATTCAGTTAATGAAAGGAACCAGCTTTAAAGATGGAAGAGTTCAGGAAATTTCGGAAATAACACAAGGTCTAAAAGCTCTAGCTAAAGAATTGTCAGTTCCTGTTTTGGCACTTTCTCAATTATCTAGGGCAGTTGAACAAAGAGATGACAAGAAACCTTTACTTTCAGATCTAAGAGAATCTGGATCAATAGAACAAGATGCGGATGTTGTTATGTTTGTCTTCAGAGAGTCATATTATTTAAAAAATAAAGAACCAAGACCTGCAACCGTCGAACATGCTGAATGGCAGGCAAAAATGAATGAAATTTCTCATTTAGCCGAACTACTAATACTCAAACAAAGACACGGCCCAACTGGTACTATAATGCTTGAATTTGAGGAAATGTTTACCAAATTTAAAGATATTCAAAATAATTAATATAAATTATAAAAGCTAATATTCAATGTTAGCTAATTTTTACGAAAAAAATATTATAGAAAAACCAAGGTTAGTTTTTTCGATTTTAGTATTATTATTATTTTCCGCTTTATATTTTTCTAAAGATTTTCGTTTGGATGCAAGTTCAGAAACTTTATTATTAGAAAATGATCCCGATCTAAAATATCTAAATGAAATAAATGAAAGATATGGCGCTAAGGAATTTTTAGTACTCACCTACTCACCAAATAGTAAAATGAATTCAGAGGATTCAATTAAAAATCTTTCAGAATTAAAAAATAAATTAAATTCATTAAACTGGGTTCATAGTGTTGTTACACTTTTAGATATTCCTTTATTAGAAGCAACTGATGATGGTTTAATTGAACGTATTCAAAATTTTAAAACATTAACAAGTAAAAATATTGACAAAGACCGTGGATTTAATGAAATCTTAAATAGTCCAGTATTTAGAAATTTTGTAATTAGTGAGGACGGAAAAACAAGTGGTATCATTGTATATATAAAACCAAATGAAATAGATAAACAAATTAAAACTACGAAGGAAGGAGAGGTTTATAAAGATAAAATTAAAAAAGAGCGACATCGAAATATTTTAGAAATTAGAGAAGTTATAAAAAATCATAATCAAAATACACAAATTTATCTTGGTGGTATCCCAATGATTGCAGACGATATGATGACCTTTATAAAAAATGATATTGTGACATTTGGAATAGGTGTACTGATTTTTATAATTATAACACTTTGGTACGTCTTCAGAAAAATAATTTGGATAATAATTCCGATCAGCAGCTGTTTCTTTTCGGTTGTATTTATGACAGGTTTTCTTGGTTTGGTTGGGTGGAAGGTTACGGTAATTTCATCAAACTTCATTGCTTTAATGCTAATTCTAACAATGGCAATGAATATTCATATGAGCACTAGATTTTTGCAATTAAACAAACAGTTTCCAAGAAAGAAAAAATTTGAAATTTTAATTTTGACAACAAGAAAAATGATATGGCCAATATTTTATACTGTCTTAACAACGATATGTGCTTTTATGTCATTAATTTTTAGCGAAATAAAACCAATTATCGATTTTGGATGGATGATGACTTTTGGATTAATAACCTCACTTATAATTACATTCACTCTTCTCCCTACATTATTAAATTTTGCTCAGAGCTCAAATGTTGTAATAGCTGAGGAAAAAAACTCTAAAATAACAAGCTATCTAGGAATATTAGCGATTAAAAATAAAAATTATATATTTAGTTTAACTGGGATAATTATATTTTTAAGCATATTTGGTATCTCAAAATTAGAAGTTGAAAATAGTTTCATCAATTACTTTGACAAAAATACTGAGATTTATAAAGGAATGAAGTTAATTGATGAAAAATTGGGTGGAACAACTCCGTTAGAAGTAATTTTAAAATTTCCAAAAGATGAGGATGCAGAAACTGATGGTGAGAATGATTGGGGTGATGAGGATGAAAATGACAATAAATATTGGTTTACAAAAGATAAAATTAATAAAATAACTCGAGTTCACAATTATTTAGATGATATTGATGCTGTTGGTAAAGTTTTATCATTTTCATCAATAATTGAAGTTGCAACAAAATTAAATAACAATAAACCACTTGGAACTTTGGAAATGGGTGTTCTGTATACTAAAATTCCGGATAATATTAAAAAAGAAATAGTAGACCCATATATATCTATAAAAAACTCTGAAGCTCGAATAAGTTTAAGAATAAAAGACTCTTTAGATGGATTAAGAAGAAATGATCTTATCAATAAAATTAATTTTGATTTAGAGAATAAATTAAATATTAAAAAAGATGAATTTAAACTAGGGGGTGTGCTCATATTATTTAATAATTTACTTCAAAGTTTATTTAAATCTCAAATTTTAACTCTTGGTTTTGTAATGGTTGGTATATTTATTATGTTTTTAATTCTTTTTAGAAATATAAAAGTTTCGTTAATAGGTGTAATACCAAATTTTATTGCAGCTTTTTTTATTCTGGGAATAATTGGTTTGGCTGGCATCCCTTTGGATATGATGACAATTACAATTGCTGCTATCACTATTGGTATTGCTGTAGATAATAGCATTCATTATATTTATAGATTTAGGGAAGAACTGACTAAAATAAAAGATTACAATAAAACACTTAAATATTGCCATTCGACAGTAGGAGTAGCGATACTAAATACATCTATAACAATTGTATTTGGGTTTTCTATTTTGGTTTTATCTAATTTTATACCAACTATATATTTTGGTGTTTTCACTGGGTTAGCAATGCTGTTGGCTATGATATCAGTTTTAAGCTTATTGCCATCTTTACTTTTATTACTCAAACCTTTTAAGATTAAATAATTAATGGAAGTTGTAAAAGATTTTTTTACTGAATTATATGCCTTTGATATTGTTTATTTAGTTTTCACAGTACTATCCTTGATTACGTGTACAAAAAAAGGTTTTTTATTGAGCATTTTGTCAGCTTCTAAATGGCTTTTGGCTTATGTCGTTACTCTATTTCTATTTCCAAAAGTAAAACCATTCTTCGAAGATATAATAGATAGTGAATATGTGCTTGATCTAGCAGTTGGTCTAGGATTATTTATAATAATTATTTTTTTAATTTTATTAATAAATAAAGGAATTAATAGAGCAGTCACATACTCTGGATTAGGGAATTTAGATAGAATCTTTGGTTTCTTTTTTGGATTTGTAAGAGCTTACGTTATTGTTGTATGTATTTATACAACTATAAATATCGTCTATAACCACAAAAAATGGCCAATTAATTTAGATGACGCATTTACATATGCATGGGTTGAAAAAGGTAGTAACTATCTTATAAAAGAATTTCCAGATAAAAAAGATTATGAGGAAACTAAAGAAAAAGTTCAAGATATATGATCCTAAATTAAAAGAGGAGTGTGCTGTTTTTGGAATAAGTAATAATGAAGACGCAGCAACGCTTACGGCTTTAGGACTTCATGCTCTTCAGCATAGAGGGCAGGAAGGTTGCGGAATTGTTTCTTTTGATGGATTCAAATATCACTCTGAAAAAAGATTTGGGCTTGTGGGAGATAACTTCAATGATGAAAAAGTTTTAAAAAATTTGCCAGGTAAATTTGCAATCGGACACAATAGATATTCAACTACAGGGGGCACAGCATTGAGAAATGTTCAGCCATTTTTTGCTGATACTAATTCAGGAGGTATTGGGGTTGCACATAACGGCAATTTAACAAATGCAATTACTTTAAGAAATAAAATGGTTCAAGATGGATCAATTTTTTATACTACCTCAGACACTGAAACAATTGTTAAATTGATTGCTAAATCTAAAAGAGTAAAAACAATAGATAAAATTATTGATGCTATATTTCAAATTCAAGGTGGCTATGCACTTGTGATGATGACGCAAAATACCCTTATAGGAGTACGAGATCCTTACGGAATTAGACCATTAGTAATTGGTAAATTAAAAAACTCATATGTATTTGCCTCTGAGACATGTGCCTTTGATATAATAGGAGCTAAATTTGTTAGAGAAGTTGAAAATGGCGAGATCGTTTATATTGAAAATAATGAACTGAAAAGCATTAAACCATTTCCACCAAAAAAAGTCAGACCTTGTGTTTTTGAATATATTTACTTTTCAAGGCCAGATAGTATTTTGAATGGAAAAACAGCTTACGAGTATAGAAAAAACTTTGGAGTACAACTTGCTAATGAGGACAACATAAATGCTGATTTAGTCGTGCCTGTACCAGACTCAGGAAATGCAGCAGCATTAGGCTACGCTGAAAAAAAAGGGTTAAAATTTGACTTAGGTTTAATAAGAAACCATTATGTTGGTAGAACTTTTATTGAACCATCTCAACAAATTAGAAGTTTAGGAGTAAAATTAAAATTAAATCCAAATATATCTGTAATTAAAGATAAAAGAATAATTCTAGTTGATGATTCACTTGTTAGAGGGACTACGTCATCAAAAATTGTGAAGATGCTATACGATTCTGGAGCAAAAGAAGTGCACGTGAGAATAGGTAGCCCAGAAATAAAATTTCCCGACTTTTATGGTGTTGATACACCAACAAAAAAAGAGCTTTTAGCTGCTAACAAATCTACAAATGAAATATGTGAATTCATAAAGGCAAAATCGTTAAAATTTTTAAGTTTAAATGGTTTATATTTGGGAATGGGATTTGATAAAAGAAATGATAATTATCCACAATTAACAGACCACCACTTTACTGGTGAATATCCAGTGAAAATAATCGATGAGCTTGGTGAGGATAAAGTAACTCAACTTTCATTATTAAGTACGGCTTCAAATAATTAAAATGAAAAAAGTAAGTTTCACAGAAATGAAGTATGGAACAAAAGATGACTATCAATTATTAGAAAAGTTAGAAAATCAGTATGAAAGAAAAACTGCGGATAGAATTTTAAATTATTTAGCTTCACAAACTACTACACTTGAGGGCTACCAGATAACAAGATTAGAACACTCGTTACAAGCAGCAACAAGAGCATATAAAAATGGTGAAAACGAAGAAATGGTTGTAGCCACATTATTACACGATCTTGGAGATGAATTGGCTCCAATGAATCATTCTCAATACGCAGCATCAGTAATTAAACCTTACGTTTCAGAAAAAACTTACTGGATTATTTTACACCATGGTTTATTTCAAACCTATTACTCTGCAGAACACTTGGGTGGAGACAAAAATGCAAGAGAAAAATATAAGAATGCTGAACATTATCAAGCAACAATAGATTTTTGTGAAAAATACGACCAATCTTCATTTGATCCAAATTACAAATCAATGACTCTAAAAGATTTTGAACCAATGGTTAGGAATATTTTTTCAAGAAAACCTTTTTACCATCACTAAATTGCCAAATATTTTAAAAAACGAAAAAAGTCCTTATCTTCAACAACATAAAGATAACCCAGTTGATTGGTTTCCTTGGAGTAAAGAAACTTTGGATAAAGCAAAGAAAGAGAAAAAGCCTATATTTTTAAGCGTTGGATATGCAAGTTGTCATTGGTGTCATGTTATGGCTCATGAGAGTTTTGAAAATGACGAAACCGCTAAACTCATGAACGAAAAGTTTATAAATATTAAAGTTGATAGAGAGGAAAGACCTGATTTAGATTACGTCTTTCAAAAAAGCTTATCAATCTTAACTGGGGCACAAGGTGGGTGGCCATTATCAATGTTTTTAGATGAAAATGGCGTACCTTTTACTGGTGGCACTTACTTTCCACCAAAGGAAATTCAAGGAAGACCCGACTTTAAAAAAGTCTTAAACAACGTGCATAACGTGTACAATGAAAATAGAGAAAAAATTTTAGCTCAAGCACCACAGGTTAAAGAAATATTCTCAAAAATTAATCAAAGATCTGCAGTTTTAAATCAGCCATTAGAGCCTTTTGTTGAAAAAATTATTAATTATTTAGATGAAAATAATGGAAGTTTCAAAGGAGCACCGAAGTTCCCCCAATTTTATTTATTTGATGCAATGTTTTACTTCTTTTTAAAAACTAAGAATAAAAACTATTTTAAGCCTGTTGAAATTTTACTCAATAATCTTTGTTCCAAAGGTATTTATGATCAACTAGCAGGAGGAATTTCAAGATATGCTGTTGATGAAAAATGGATAATTCCTCACTTTGAAAAAATGCTTTATGACAATATCCAATTCATCGATCTCTTAACTAAATTTTATCAAAATACAAAAAATGATTATTTTAAAAATAAACTTTTACAAACAATTCAATACTTTAATCATGAATTCAAAAATAATGAAGAATTGTATGGTTCAGCATATGATGCTGATAGTGAAGGTGTTGAAGGAAAATATTATGTTTGGTCATATGAAGAATTAAAAAATCTTTTAAAAGAAGACATTAAATTACTAGAAAATAAGTACGAAATTTCTGAGAGCGGTAATTTTGAAGGAAATAATATTTTGGTGGAAAAAAATTTAATACTTGATGAAGATAAAAATAACCTAGATCGAATAAAAAATAAATTACTAGATGTAAGAAAAAAAAGAATAAAACCATTTTTTGACGATAAATCGCAAACTGATTTAAATGCGTATATGCTCCAAGTTCTTCTAAAAACTTCAGTAAATTTAGATAATGAAGATTTAAGAATTAAGACAATAGAAACAATTGAAATATTAAATAAAAAATTGCATCAAAAAATTATTCATTGTTATGAAAATAAAGAAATAGAAACTTTTCTTGAGGACTATGTATATTATGCTCTACTAATGATAACACTTTATGAGGTTAATGCTGACAAAAAAGCTTTAGAAAAATCAATAAAGATTATGAATGATACTTGGGAATTATTCTTTAATAAAGAAACGCAGCTGTTCCAGAAAAATATTATTAAAGATAATGATTTGTTTGCAAGTCCATTAGACTTGAATGATAGCAATATACCAAATGGTAATAGTGTTTATCTACTAATTTCAAATAAATTATATTCAATTACAAATGATAAAATATGGTCTGAAAGAAATGAGGTTCTAAAAAAATCATTTCATCAGGTTTTAAACTCTTATTATTCACAAATGTTTAGCTTTATTAAAACCCTAGATATTTGCGATAATAGCTTATCATTCACATTCAGTGGAACATCTCAGTCTATTAGAAAAATACAGCTTTATTTACAAAAAGAATATCTAGGAATTGCAACATTTGTTTACCAATTAAATAATGATACAAAACCAAGTGTTATTATATGTAAAAACCAAACTTGTTCTAACAAATTAACTAGTATAAGTGAAGCTGTTGAATATCTAAGTAAGAGTGATTAAATCATAAATATGAATAAAGATAACATAATAGATCATTTTAAATCAGGAATTAAGGAGCCTATTAATACTAAAATTGGTGTTGAGCACGAAAAATTCCTTTTCTATAAAAAGAATAATAAAAGAATTAATTATTCTACAATTAAAGAGATTTTCAAAATTTTATATGAATTTGGCTGGAAACCATCATATGAAGGTGAGAATGTTATATCGTTAAATAAAGATAATAAGAGTATAACTTTAGAACCAGGTAATCAAATTGAGCTTGCAGGTGATCAATTAAATAATATTCATGAAGTATGCTCTGAAGCTAATAATTATTTGTTTGAGCTTAAACAAGTTGTAGAAAAATTAGGTTTAAAAATAGTAAGTGCTGGATTTGATCCAATATCTAAGTTGTCTGAAATTCCAAACAATCCTAAAAAAAGATATGAAGTAATGACAAAGGATATGCCTAAAGGTGGGTCTCTCAGTTTAGATATGATGTATAGAACATCTGGAACACAGTTAAATCTAGACTACACCTCTGAAAATGATTTTATAAAAAAATTTAAATTAGCTAACAGTTTAGTTCCATTAAGTATTGCACTTTTTGCTAATTCATCAATTGTTGAGAAAAAAGATAGTAAATATTTATCATATCGATCAAAAGTATGGCAAGAAACATCAAGAGGTGGTCTTCCAGAAATTTTTTTAGAAAATGTTGATTTTGAAAAATATGCTGATTTTGCAATGGATTATCCAATACTGTTTATAAAAAAAGATAATAAATATTTATCTGGTAAAAATTATAAATTTTCTGATTATATGAATGGTAATATTCAAAAAATAAATAAATCTTTACCAAGTATTGACGATCTTGGATTACATTTAAGTACTATATTTACAGAGAATAGATTAAAACAATATATTGAATTAAGATCTATGGATACTTGTGGTTGGAACTGTATATGTGCAGGTCCTGCTTTTTTTACTGGTCTTTTATATGGTAATTTAGACGAAGCATTAGAGTTTATTTCAAAATGGGAAAAGAAAGATTTATTGAATGCATATAAAGATGCGCCTATGAAAGGACTTGATACAAATTTGATGGGTAAAGATATGATTTATTGGACCTCTAACTTATTAAAAATTGCTAAAAAAGGCTTAGAAAAGAGAGATTTTATTGGAAAAAGCGGTACAAACGAAACTAAATACTTGGAACATCTAAATAAAATTATCAATAATAAAGAAACAGTCGCCAGTCATGTTATAAATAAATTCTCTAAATTTCAAAATTTAGAAGATTTATATGACAAATAAAATAATAGGCATACAAGGTGATAAATTAGATAAAATTAATATATTATCTGACACATCAATTTTTTTAGCTCATGAAGCTCAGAAACTAGGATATAAAATATTTTATTATACTCCTTCAAACTTATCCATTATCAAAAATAAAACATATGCAAATGGAGTATTTGTAAAATTTAATTATGAAAAAAAAAAATTTTATAAAATTTATAAAAAACAAAAAATTGATGTTGAAAATCTTAAATTTATTTTAATTAGGCAGGATCCTCCATTTAATTCAGAATATTTAATAACTACTCTTATTTTAGATGGCTTAAAAAAAGTAAAAGTAATAAATAATCCAACTGCTATCAGAAATGTATCAGAAAAACTATACTCAAAGCATTTTATAAAATATATGCCTAATACATTATTTTCAAATAATATAGAAGATATTAAGAAATTTTATAAACAAAATAAAAGTATGATTATGAAACCCATAAATGGATATGGAGGTAATCAAATCCATTTAATTAAAAATAAGTTTAATAAAAAACTTATTACAAATTTTTTAAATAAAAATGGTCATTCTATGTTTCAAAGATTTTTAAAAAATATATCTAAAGGAGATAAGAGAGTTTTTATTATTAATGGTAAAGTATGTGGGGCAATCTCAAGAGTTCCTAAAAAAGGTTCATATTTGAGCAATATGAGCAAAGGTGCTGTGCCTAAACTTACAAAACTTACAAAACAAGAAATAAAAATTTCAAAACTTTTAGGAAAAAAATTAAAGAATGATAATATTTATTTTGCTGGAATTGACTTCATAGATCAGAAACTAAATGGAGATATTAATGTAACATCTCCTACTGGATTAAAAACATACTATGACCTTTCTAAAATCAATCTTGCTAAGATATTTTGGAAAGGTTTAAGAGCTTGAATAAATTATCAGATCAAAAGAAAGGTTCATTACTAGCCTTCGTAGCTGTAATGTTCATTACACCTGATTCATTACTTATCAGGCTTTCAGAAATAGAAACATGGGGAATGCTTTTTTATAGAGGAGCCATACCTTTCGTTATAGTTTTAGTTGGATTGCTGTTATTTTATAGGCAAAATTTTATTAATGCTTTTTTAAAAGTTGGTACAGTTGGTATTTTTTACGCAATTAGCTTTTCTATTTGTAACATCACTTTCATTGTATCTATTCAAAATACTAATGTAGCCAATACGTTGATTATGATTGCTTTAGCCCCAATGCTTTCCGCAATACTTGGAGCAATATTCTTAAAAGAAATGCCTAGTAAAGGGACTTGGATCGCCATTTTCATTACATTTTTAGCTGCTTTATTTATTTTTTATGACTCGCTGCAAGTCGGTAATCTTTTTGGGAATATAATGGGATTTGTTACAGCTTCTGGATTAGCTGTAAATGCTGTTCTTATCAGATATGCTAAAGACAGAGATCTTTTGCCTTCTGCTGTAATGGGGAAATTAGGAGTTGCAGTATTTGCTTTCTTTTTTGTTGAAAACTTTAATTTAATTGGAACAGATCAAATTTATATACCGATAATGTGCATTATTTGTGTAGCCCTACCTTTTGTTTTGGTAACGATCGCACCAAGATTCATACCAGCAGAAGAAGTAAATCTATTTTTCTTATTAGAAACAATAATAGGTCCAATTTGGGTTTGGTTAGTTGTTAAAGAGCAACCAACTTTGGAGACGATCATTGGAGGTGCCGTGATCATAATCACTTTAGGCATTCACTCATTTATTAAACTAAGAGAGCCTGAAAAAATTATTAATTAATTTCTTGATTTACTATCAAATCATCCATAGATAGCGCAATTATGGAAAAGATACTTAAAAATTCCTGGGCATTATTCACAGGTATGGGTCTGATTATGATAGCACATGGGTTTCAAGTTTCTTTACTTGGAGTAAGAGCTGTTCATGAAAGTTTCAGCTTAACAGCAACCGGCTTTATGCTGTCAGGTTATTTTGTAGGCTATTTTATAGGAGCAAAAACAGTTCCAATTTTAGTTTCAAGAGTTGGTCATATAAGAGTATTTGCTGCTTTTGCATCAATTGCTTCTATCGTTGTTTTAGTACACTCTATAATCATCAATCCATTTACATGGTTTATATTGAGAATTGCCTCAGGTTTTTCAATGGTATGTTTATATACAATTGCAGAAAGCTGGTTAAACGACCGAGCAAGCAATAAAAATAGAGGAAGTGTTTTATCAATTTATATGATCGTTCTTTACGCATCTATGGCGATTGGAATGTTTTTTTTAAACTTCAGTAAGCCAGAAAATTTTCAGCCATTTATACTTGTTTCTTTATTCATGTCACTTTCACTTGTGCCAATATTATTAACTAAGAAAAAACCACCAAAATTTAAAAAAATTATCGGAATGAAAATTAAAGAACTTTATGAAGCCTCTCCTTTTGGAGTGGTAAGTGCACTTTTATGTGGAATTTGCCACTCTGCAATGTTTGCTTTAATTGCTGTTTATGCAGCATCAATGAATTTTAGTATTTTTGAAATTTCTTTTGTAACATTTTTAATTGCTATTTCTGGTGCAATTTCTCAATGGCCAATTGGTAAACTATCAGATATCTATGATAGAAGAACAGTCACAGTATATTCTACATTTGCATCCGCTTTCTTTGCGTTATGTGCAATTTTTTCAGTAGGTACAATGCATTTACCTGACGGTTTAGCTAGCTCAAAGTTTTGGTTTTATATTTTTACAGGTTTCTATGCTTTCTTTAGTCTTCCTTTGTTTGCATTAATATTTGCTCACACTAATGATTTTATAGCTAAAGAAAAATTTGTGGCCGCAGGCGCAGGTTTACAATTCACCTTTGGAATGGGTGCAATTAGCGGACCTTTTTTATGTTCTATGTTTATGGATTTTATAGGAGAGAATGGTTATTTTATATTTCTAATTATATTTCACTGTTTAATAGGAGCATATGGAGTTTACAGGATGAAAGTTAGAGAGGTTGTTGAAAACCCTGACTCTCAATTCACAGCTCTTCCTACAACAATAACACCTATTGGCTTAGAACTTAATCCAGCTACAGAACCTATCGAAGACCCGATAAAACCAGTAGGAACCGATGAAACAGTTATTGTAGATAATAACCCTTCCCAATAATTAAAATCTTATTTAAAACTTTTATTCTGCTAGAATAGTTTATGAGTAAAACTATAAATCTTGGAGTATTGGGTATTGATCATGGTCATATCTTTGACATGCTTGATAAGATGCTTAAAGAGGGATGTAGTTGTAATTATTTTTGGACCGAAGGGTCTCCTTTAACTTTAGAAGAATTTAGCAAAAAATATCCTCAAATTAAAAGAGTAGATAATAAAAGTAATATTTTAAATGATGATACTATTGATATGATTTTAATTTCGTCCATTCCTAAAGATAGGGCAAATCTATCTATAGACGCAATGAAAGCTGGAAAAGATGTCATGGTTGATAAGCCAGGATGTACAACACTTGAGCAACTTAATAATCTAAAACAAACAGTTAAGGACACAGGAAAAATTTGGTCAATTAATTTTTCAGAAAGATTTCATGTAGCCGCTGTTACAAAAGCTGAAGAGCTAGTCGCTGAAGGTAAAATTGGAAAGGTTAAACAAACAATTGGTACTGGTCCCCACAGGCAAGGTAATTATGAAAGACCAGATTGGTTTTATGATCGTGATAGTTATGGTGGAATAATAACAGATATTGGCTCACATCAAATTCATCAATTTTTAGTATTTACAAATTCAAATGAAGCTAAAGTGAATCATGCGTTAGTTGAAAATACGACTAAGAAAGAATTTACTGGTTTTCAAGATTTCGGGGAAGTTAATCTCACTGGAAATGGTGGTCATGGATATGTTCGTTTAGATTGGTTTACTCCTGATGCGCTTCCTACTTGGGGAGATGGAAGGTTATTTATCCTGGGTGATAAAGGTTTTATTGAAATTAGAAAATATACAGATTTAGCAAAATCTGAAAAAGGAAATCAACTATTTTTGGCAAATAACTATGAAGTTAAACATATTGACTGTTCAAATGTAAAACTCCCCTACTTTGCTAATTTAATTAAAGATGTTTTAAATAGAACTGATACTGCTTGTTCGCAAGAACTTACGTACTTATCAATGGAACTAGCAATTAAAGCTCAAGAATTAGCTGAAAAAAAATGAAAAAATATCAGGTAGCAATAATAGGAACTAATATAGGAGCTAAACATTTTGAAGATTTTCAAAAAGTATCAGACCGATTTAGTGTTCATACATTGTGTGGTTTAACTAGAGATGCAATAGATAAAATATTGGCGTCAAATAATGATACTAAAATGTCATTAAACTTTGATGATGTATTAAAAGTAAAGGAAATAGATATAATAGATATTTGTCTCCCACCCCATTTACACTTTTCTGCGTGCAAAAAATCTCTAGAAGCAGGAAAGCATGTAATTTGCGAAAAACCATTGGTTTCAAGTCTTAAAGAAATTGATGAGCTAGAAAATATTAGCAAAAAAACAGGCAAGATAATCTTTCCAGTTTTCCAATATAGGTATGGATTAGGATTTTCTAAATTTAAGGCACTAATAAAGTCAGGACTTGCTGGAAAACCTTTAGTCGCCTCATTGGAGACTCATTGGAATCGAGGAAAAGATTATTATTCAAAACCTTGGAGAGGTACTTGGGATGGTGAACAAGGAGGAGCAATATTAAGTCATGCTATACATATTCATGACTTGGTGAGTATGATACTAGGTCCAGTTTCCAATGTATTTGCAAAATTAACAACAAGAGTAAATGATATTGAGGTTGAAGACTGTGCGTCTTTATCAATTGAAATGGAAGATGGAACATTGGTCACTAGCTCTATCACCCTAGGTGCAGCAAATGACACCAGTAGACTAAAATTTTGTTTTGATGGACTTACAGTAGAATCGGGAGCATCTCCAGATAAACCTTATAATCCAGCTGACGATGAATGGGTATTTTTACCAAGAGCTCCTATTTCACAAAGTCAAATTGATGAAGTATTGTCAAAAGTTGAAAAACCTAAATCATGGTACGCAGGAATGTTTAATGAAATAGCCAACAAACTTGATGGAAAAGTTAGTGATGAAGTAACTTTATTGGATGCTAGAAAATCTTTAGAATTTGTAACAGCTGTTTATAGTTCATCAAGACAAAATAAAAGTGTTAAAATTCCAATAACCAATGATAATCTTTTATACGATTCCTGGTTACCAAAATAAATCAATAACCTAAATTAGGATCCACTTGATTATTCAAATCTTTTTTCTCAATAAATAGTTTTAAATTCTTGAAAAACTTTTCTAAAACCATCTCGATATAATTTCCTTTGCTATCTGAAGATATATGAGGTGTAATTACTAAATTTGGAGTATCCCAAAATTTAGAATTTTTGTTTATGGGCTCTTCTGAAAAAACATCTAAAATAGCCCCAGCAATTTCATTTTTTTTTAATTTTTTTCTTAAATGCTTATAATCCATCACAGATTGGCGACCAATATTAACAATTCCACACGTAGCTTTAAGAACATCTAATCTTTTCTTATTTATTAATCCTTTTGTTTCATTTGTTTCTGGAACAGCCAAATAAAGAAAATCAGCCTCAGGTAAGACTTCATCAATCCTATCAAATGTTATAACTTTTGAACAACCTTCAACTGCTCTACCCCTTCTGTTAACTCCAATAACTTTTGCTCCTAATGAGCTTATATGTTTAATCATTGACCCACCTAATGATCCTGTACCTACCACTACAACTTTTTTACTATCAATTGGGTTACTTAATAAAGTTACAAACTCTTTTTTTTTTTGATTAGTAATTATTCTTGTCATATGGTTTTGAAGCATCAAAACACTCATTAATCCGAATTCACCTGCCTTTTTAGAATGTATTCCACTACTATTTGTTAAAACTAAATCTTTTTTAAGCCAATTAAATGGATAAAGATGATTAACACCCGCTGAAACAATATGAATCCATTTTAAATTTGGTGCAATTTTACTTAGATTATTTGTTGGAAAATTCCATGTGAGCAAAATATCTGCATCTTTCATTGAAGATTTCCAATTATCATCATCCCAATCAACTATGTATGAAATCTTATGTTTTATCTTTGGGTGTTTATTGAGAAAATTCTCAAATAATTCTTTTGGAACACTACTATTTTTTTCACCTTCTAAATCACAAGGCAAAGAACCTTTTTTCCAGTGATTATTTCTTATATGAATTTTAATTTTACCTTTGGACATTTAAAATTAAAATATACTAAAATTTTAAAAATTATAACAATGATTAAAGAAGGTTGTTCTCAAAAAAAAATGTAATATTGTATAGAATATTAAAATTATGCCTTCATTTGATGTAATAAGTAAAATTAATTATCAAGAATTTGACAATGCTCTTGCAAATTGTTTAAGAGAAATTGCTAACCGATATGATTTTAAGGGACTTAATATTTCAATTGAGCGAAAAGATAAAATAATTACTACAATAGCGCCAGATGAATTAAAATTAAAACAAGTAAATGAATTGTTACAAGTTCATCTTATAAGAAGAAAAGTAGATCCAAGAATAATAATCGTTAAAAATTCAGAAGGTGCAGCTGGTGGAACCATCAGACAAGTCAGTGAATTAGCAGAGGGCATTAGTCAAGAAAATGCTAAGAAGATTATTGCTGATGTAAAAAAACTTAAACTTAAAATCCAAATTAAAATTCAAGGAGAAGAATTAAGAGCTCAAGGAAAAAAAAAAGATGACCTTCAAGAAGCAATATCTGCAATAGAAGCTATGGATATAGGGCTTCCAATTGAATTTATAAACTTTAGAGATTAATCAAATATGATTGAAATCATTTTAGGTATATTCGTTATTGTTATCGTAGGTTTTTATTTATTTAGACCTACTTCAAAACAAGAAGAGAAAGATTTGAAATCTAAAAACAATTGGCGTGGTGGATTTTAAAGGTCAATCTATAACCAGAACTAGAACAAGGTGAGATAAATTTGTTGAAAAATTTTATTGATTGGAAATTTGTTGAGCCTATATTAGCTTAATTAATTTAAGAAAGGAAAAACTATGAACTTTGTTGGAACAACAACATATCAAGGAACTAAAAAAGATGCAGATGAATTATACAGTATGTTTAAAGACGATCTTGCAAAATGCACGTCATCATTTGAATGGGCACACATTCGTGAAGGTAAAATGATTTTTATTGCAAATGTCACTGATGAAGAAAAATTTTATGCCTTATTTGAAGATCAAAGATCTAAAGACTGGAACGCAAAGTTTAATGCTAAAGATGAAGCTTGGAAACTTGAGAAAATAATGTAACTAGTTCCTAAACTAGAACTTTTGATGTAAAACAAAAAAAGTGAAGGTGTGAACAAAGAAAACGCAAGTAAACTCTGGAAAATTATTCAGGAAGCCGGCGATTATTTACGGGATTAGAGGAACAACTTAATCCACATTAAGCTACATTAAACTACACTAATTATGTGATCTATTTAACTTTCAATAAAAATTATTCGCTTAAAGACTCATTAATTTTACTGTCAAACTAGAACCACAACTAGAACTTTTTGAGATAAATCAAATAGCCATTTTAAAGCAAATAGACTCATGGTTCAGGATTTGTTAATCTTGGAACATGAAATTAAAGTTAATTTTTAAAAGATTAGTTCTATTAAATCTATTTGCATTTTTAATACTTTTAGCAATAACACTTTTGGAGACCGAGTCAGATCAAGTTTTAGATTTCAATAACTCAGTAGCAGCGAATGACACATTAATGTTGTTGGCACTTTTATGGATATTTGCTTTTTTCGTTTCACTATATTTTATTTACAAATTTAAGAAAATTGGAAGGCAATTATTTTTTTATGTATTTCTTATTGGTATAATAATGATTGTCTTTGGAGGGCCAATCGCTTTTGATGCAGCATCTTATGCAATAGATAGTTTAGCTACTGCAATAAGTGGTGCTATAATAGTTTTGTCATATTTCTCGCCTTTAAATAAAGAATTTAAGAAATAAAATATGAAAAAAACTAAAAAAGTAATTTTTAAAGGAAATGCAGAAGCAATAAAAAAATACAATAACCAGAAATTTTTAGATAAAGGGGTTGAATTTTTAGGCTCTATAATTGGTATTATTATATTTGTGCTTATTTTCTATTCATTTCAAAGCTTTAAAGAATATTGGACTAACAAAGAAGATTTGAAAAAGCTGCTAAAACAAGAAAATCAATCCAAACTGACACGTTTTGAGCGTTTAAAAATTAAAGATAATGTTTGCAAAGATTTTGCTAAAGATACCATATCTAGAGGCGATGAAAATAAAGAATGTGATGCTATAGCAATATTAAGAAAAAGAATTGATGATAACAAGTTTGGTTTTCTTCTTCCTGATAAACTTAAGCAAGATAAATCGTTTAAAACAGCTAATAAATTGATTCCTATTAAAGATAAAAAAGTAAATAATAATTTGAAAAAAACGTTATCAAGTAAAAAAGAATTAGAAGAAACTAAAATTTTAAAAGTTAAAAAAGAAACTAAAATTTCAGGTTGTTTGGAAGGAGATTGTTTTAATAATTTCAGTAAAAAAAATTATTCTAATGGACACTACATAGGTGAGTTTAAAAATAAAAAAGAAGATGGACAAGGAAGATTTATTTGGACAAGTGGTAATGAATATACAGGTGAATGGAAAGATGGAAATAGGACAGGTCAAGGAACCTTTATTTGGACAGATGGTGCAAAGTACAGTGGAGATTTTTTAGATGGCGAAAGAACTGGCAAAGGTACAATGAATTACAGTGATGGTGGTAAATATACTGGTGATTTTTTAAACGGAGAAAGGCATGGAAAAGGAACACTCACTTGGTCTGATGGAAATAAATATGATGGTGATTTTGTTAATAATATTAGAGATGGCGAAGGAACCTATACTTGGACAAGTGGAGATAAATATAATGGTGATTTTGTTAATAATATTAGAGATGGCGAAGGAACCTATACTTGGACAAGTGGAAATAAATATATTGGCGAATGGAAAGACGGAGATAGGACAGGTCAAGGAACCTTTATTTGGAAGGATGGAAATAAATATTTTGGAGAATTTTATAAAGGTAAAATGAATGGAGAAGGAACATTTATCTTTGGTGAAGATAATTCTATGATGATTGGTGAATTTGTTAGTGATGAGATAAATGATGGTGTTATTATTCTTCCAGATGGATTTAAACTTGGTGTTTTTAAAAAAAATGGAAAAATATCATATACCAGAGTTCAGAATACAAATCAAAATATAGATTTATTGGCAAAACAATTAAAAAGAAACAATAATCTTCAAACTAGCAGAATGTTATTAGATATTTCAAAAAGTTTAATGGGTTCCAAAAAAAATAGAACACCATTAAATTTAAATAACCTAAATATAGGAGGAGGGTTTTTATCTGGTTCAAGTTCCTCAGGCATGTATAAAACCTGCAGATATTCATCAAGTTTAGGAACTAAAACGAAAACTGTTTTTTCTTCAGCACCATGTCCAATGGCATATTAATATGAAAAAACTTTTAAGGATAATTATTATAGGATTTTATAGGATAACTAGAACCACAACTAGAACTTTTGGAGATGTTTCAAGGTTTTGTAGTAAATGAATGAAGATAATCGGCGTAAACTCTGGGTTTTAATTCAGGAAGCTGGCCATTATTTACAAGGACAACTTCCAGATCATCCTAACCATCCTAAAGGCAGAAATCCTTACGCACATGTCGCAATTTGTGTAAAGAGTAAATTTAATGCAAGTTATAAAGATATTGAGGATGAGAAATTTGATGAAATAGTAAATTATATAAATTTCCTTAAAGAAAATCCTAGCTAAATTAAGATTTAATTATATTTAAAAACGATTCTACATCATCTGGATGAGTATTCCAGGCAGCAACTAATCGAACAGCTTTATCTTCCCACTCATCATCGTTAATTTTGTAACCATGCGAATTAAATTGATCAATTATATTTTTTGGTATTTTAACAAAAACCTCATTTGCATCTGTTGGGTAAGCTAATTCAATATTTTTGTGTTTCAGTAAACCTTGGCTTAATTTTTTCCCCATAGCATTTGCATGCTTTGCATTTTTTAACCAAACTTCATTTGAAATATAAGCATCTAATTGTGCTGATACAAAACGCATCTTTGACAGTAAATGTCCTGCTCTTTTCATTAAAAAGGCTAAATTTCCAACTAACTCTGGTTTAAAAAAAATAATAGCTTCTGCTGCTAGGCATCCATTTTTAGTTGCTCCAAATGACAGTACATCAATTCCAGACTTCCATGTCATTTCTGCTGGAGTACAGTTTAACGAAACTAGCGCATTTGCAAATCTTGCACCATCCATATGAATATTTAGATCATGTTTGTGAGTAATCTCTGATATTTTTTTTATTTCATCTAAATTGTAAGCAACACCAGTTTCACATAATTGGGTTATACTTACTGATGAGGGTTGAGTATGATGTACCACACCTTTTCCAGAGATGTTTTTATCTAATTCTTCTGCTATTATTTTTCCATTATTACCACCCAGATTTACTAACTTTGCACCTCCTGTATAAAATTCGGGAGCTCCACATTCATCTACATTTATATGGGAAAGCCTATGGCAATAGATATTTCCAAAAGATGGAGTCATAGTTGATAAGGCTAAAGCATTAGCTGCTGTTCCTGAAGCAGTTGGAAAAACTATAACTTCTTTCTCGAATATTTCTGAAAATTTACTTTGTAAGTTTTTAGAAAGCTCATCATTACCATATGGAGTTTTATCTTCATCATTAGCTTTAAGAAGTGCATTTAAGACCTCTGGACATGCACCTGTAACGTTATCTGAAGCAAATTTTACTCTTTCTCTTTTTGTTTTTATCTGTGTCACAATTATTGTTTTGGAAAATAATCTTTTAATTCACCTTCTCTATAAACATCTGCTGTACAACAATGTAATCCACCTCCAAATGCATAAGCGTCTCTAAGCTCAACAGGAACAACCTCCATTCCTAATTTATCTAGTTGTTCTGCTTGATATACCTCACTTTTTTCTACACATACAGTTTTAGGATCTAAAACTAAAACATTCATTGATAGCCATGTTGAAGAATAACATAGAGGTGGTGGTTCATTATGTGCAGGTTGAGCACTATCAATAATTTCCCATCCGTTATTTTCAAACAATTTTCTTTGCTCTTTAGGAAGCCTTCTTTGAGGATTGTTAATTATTAAACCCTCCTTGATAGGTGTAAAAGTTGCATCTATATGAATTGGATAAGGATCACCTGGAAAATTAACAGCGTGAACCCTGTGATCTTTATAATGTCTTTTTAACCAATCAATTCCTTTTAAATTTGTTGTAAAACCATGTTGTACTACTAAGTCTTTACCAAATCTTAAAACGTCAGCAGCATCAAATAGCGGCTCCTCTTCAGTGGTTACAAAATATTTATTTTCTGTCCATTCCAGTCTTTTTTGAATTCCTATTTTATCTGATAAGTAATCTTCTCTGTAATCCTCGTCTGTTAATCTTGGTTTAGGAGCAGATTCGTGTCTCATATTTGGATCTGAATTATAATATTGTTTTAAAAGTGGTCGGTAACATAGATATTCAAACCATCGGCAACGATAACTCATCGTAGCCTCTAAAATTTCATTACCGACAGTTAACAAAACATCTCTCGGTGGCATGCATCCAAACATCGTCTCTGCTTGCCAATCAGGTGTAGATGTTCTTTGATTAAAATCAATTGGATCTGGTCTATCAACTTTAATCCCTCTTTTTTTTAATATATTTGAGAAATCATCTAAAAGCTGATTTGCTTTATCTACAGTATCTTTAGTTCTTGGACCAAATTTTCCTCTCATATCGCTGTCTTCTGGAACTTTGGCATCTAATGCTGGCTCAGGGGCAGGTATACAAGTACCATCTGCTTTACCTACTATTACATGTTTCAATGGATCCCATTCATTCCAACTATTGACAATTACTTTTTCATTATTCATTTTAGTTTAAACCTATAAATCTTCTATTAGACTGCATAACGAGGCTGTAGTAAAAAATTGACATAAAGATAAAAAATCCACCAATAATAGTATTCGTAGATGGGACTTCATTAATTCCCATCCATGGTAACCATACCCAAAATATTCCACCTATTACCTCAGTGAGTGAGAGTAAAGTTAGATCAGCTGCTGGAATGTTTTTTGATCCAATTGAATATAATATTAAACCCATACATACTAGAGTTCCATGAGTAGCAAATAAGGCTTCATTTTTTCCAGTAGATAAAAAATTAACATCGTTTGACATAAGTATTACTGCAGAAAATATGAAACAGAAAAGCCCTGCAAAGGCTACAGTAGTAAATTTTGGTGTTTCTTTTCTCCATCTAAGTGAAACAGAAAAAATTGAGAAACCTAATGCAGAAATAAGCCCAAACACAAGTCCTGGCAATGAATTTTTACCAGAATTGTCAAAAGCCATTATACATATACCCGCTGCTGCAACTAAAATCGCAATCCATACTGTTAATGAAATTTTTTCTTTTAAGAATAAGAAACCTAATAAGGCTGTTATAAATGGCATTGCTGCAAGACAAAGTAAAGTGATAGCTGCTGTCGTATTAGTAATTGACCATATAAAAGTTATCATTGCAGTACCAAGACCAATACCTCCAATTAGACCCGATATACCTACTTTAAAATAATTTTTATAAAACTCTTTTCCTTCCTCAAGAAACAAATATATATTAAGCAAAAGAAAAATAACTATTCCTCTTGTAAATAAATATTGCCAAGGAACTGTTTCTGGCTGATCGATATGTCTTACAACATATGGGCCAAATGACCAAAAAATACCCGCTATCAGTACAATTGGAATGGCTACTTTAGGATTTTTTAAGTTTAGCATGTGCTATTTTTTTATTTAAGAAGTATGAAAATATAAATATAAATTTGTATAATAACAATCAAATAAATACTCAAATTAATGGATATTAATATTTTAAAAATAGCTTCTGATACCAAAAACAATAAACATATTCATAACTGCACTCATTCGATGAAATATAAAAATCAAATTTGTGGTGATGAGATTGAAATTTTTTTAATTATTAAAGACAATGTTATAAAAGATTTCTCTTATCAGTCTCAATCTTGCATATATTGCAATGCATCTGCAAATTTAGCTACAAAAAATTTTAAGAAAAAAAGTAAAGATAAAATTAAAAATTTTATAAAATTATTAGATAAGTTTAATGATAAAGAAAATATTTCATTTCCAAGTGAATGGAAAGAGTTTAAAAAACTCTTTGATAAAAAAAATTATACAAGGAAAGAATGTTTAACACTTCCAATAAAAGCTTTAAAAAAAGTAATACAATAAATGAATAAAGATAAAATTTTAAAATCCCTTTTAGCGTTGATTTTTACAACTGTTACGATTGGTGTTCTCACTTTATTAACTTATAAAACTGATTTTGGACTTTTTTTAATTGCATCATTTGGATCCTCAATGGTTCTTCTATATGGTTACCCAGAAAGTCCATTTGCTAAACCTAAAAATATATTATTTGGTCATCTAGTAACTTCAGCAATTGGAATTCTATTTTATAATTTTATCCCCTTACCAATTTATATATCGATACCTTTAGCAGTAGGTATTGGTGTTGGATTGATGATTTTACTAGATGTAACCCACCCTCCAGCTGGAGGAAATCCTATTATAGTCATATTGGGCTCAGTATCGTTTGACTATTTATTCTCCCCAATATTAACTGGATGTTTGATTATAATAGCCTTTGGAATTATTCTGAATAAATTCGTTGCTAAAAAGAAATACCCCTAATCAAGTACTATTCGTTTGATTGATGTTCTTATTTTATGCTACACTTTCATAAGAAAATATCTATAGAGAGATTTTAAAACATAAATATTAGGAGAAAAAATGAAAGTACTTTGCGTGTTATATGATGATCCTAAAGGTGGTATGCCTAAAGCTTACCCTTTATCAGATCTTCCAAAATTAGAAAAATACCCTGATGGAATGACTTTACCTAGTCCAAAAGGTAGGGATTTCACACCTGGAGAATTATTAGGATGTGTATCTGGTGAATTAGGATTAAGAAAATTTTTAGAGAGCAATGGTCATGAGTTAGTTGTGACAAATAGTAAAGATGGAGAAGGGTGCGAGGCTGATAAACATATAGTAGATGCAGATATAGTTATTTCTCAACCATTCTTTCCTTATTATTTAACAAAAGAAAAGATTGAAAAAGCAAAAAACTTGAAAATGGCAATAACTGCAGGAATTGGTTCAGATCACGTAGATTTACAAGCAGCAATGGATCATAAAATTGATGTCGTAGAAGTTACTTTCTGTAACTCAAGATCAGTTGCTGAGCATATAGTAATGATGATAGTTTCACTTGTTCGAGATTACCACAACCAACATCGAATCGTAAATGAAGGTGGATGGAATATAGCAGATGCTGTTCAAAGATCTTACGATGTTGAGGGAATGCATATTGGAACTGTAGCAGCTGGAAGAATTGGATTAGATGCACTCAGAAAAATGAAACCTTTTGATGTTCATCTTCACTATTTTGATAGGCATAGATTACCTGAGTCAGTTGAAAAGGAGTTAAATCTTACTTTCCATGAAACTGTGGAGTCTATGGTTAAAGTATGTGATGTTGTAACAATCAACTGTCCTCTGCATCCTGAAACAGAAAATTTATTTGATGATGAAATGATAGGTAAAATGAAAAAAGGTGCATATATTGTAAATACCGCAAGAGGTAAAATTTGTAATAGAGATGCAATAGCAAAAGCCTTGAAGAGTGGACAATTAAGTGGATATGCGGGAGATGTATGGTTTCCTCAACCAGCTCCAAACGATCACGTGTGGAGAACAATGCCAAACCATGGAATGACACCTCATACTTCTGGAACATCACTATCTGCTCAAGCTAGATATGCTGATGGTGTGAGAGAAATCTTGGAATGTTTCTTTGAAGGTAGTGAAATACGTAACCAATACTTGATTGTTAAAGATGGACAATTAGCTGGAATGGGAGCACATTCTTATAGTAAAGGAAGCGCTACCGGTGGTTCAGAAGAAGCGGCAAAATATCAAAAAAAATAGAGTTTTAAATAGAAATTATTAAAGGTAAGCTATCAGTTTTAGATAGCTACCTTTAATGAAAAAACTTTTATCAATTATTTTCTTTCTAATTTCTTCAATCAGCTTCGCCAATTCACCAAATTTTGAAAAAGCTTATTTTGCTGGAGGATGCTTTTGGTGTATGGAAGAGTCTTTTGAAAATATTCTTGGTGTTTCAAAAGTTATCTCTGGCTACTCAGGTGGCACTACAGAAAATCCAACATATAAAGAAGTTACATACGGAAACACAGGCCATTTTGAAGTTATTGAAGTCATATATATTCCAGAAGTAGTTAGCTATGAAAAACTCTTAGAAGAATTCTGGGTAAACATTGATCCCTTTGATGCTGTAGGGCAATTTTGTGACAAGGGATATAGTTATAGATCAGTAGCATTTTATCAAAATGATAAGCAAAAAAACTTAATCGAAAATAGTATTAAGGAAATAGAGAAAAAATTTAAAAAAAAAGTAGTAACTTATGTAAGAAAATTTGATAAATTTTATATTGCCGAGGCAGTTCATCAAGATTATTACCAAATAAATTTTCTTAATTACTTAAGATATAAAAAAGGATGTAAACGCGAAGCAATATTAAATAGTATTTGGGGGTCTTAAAATGTCTGTGGTTAGTAAATACGTATCTTTAAAAAATTATATTCCAACCGGATTACCAAAAGAGACAGATTTTGAAATAAAATCAAAAGAAATTTCAATTAATGATGAAAAAAATATTTTAGTGTCAAATTCATGGATATCAGTTGATCCATACATGCGTGCAAGAATGACTGAGAGAAAAAATTATAAACCACCATTTAAAATCGGTGAGGAAATGGAAGGGTATGCAATTGGTAAAGTAAAAATCACAAATGACAGAAGTTTTAAAATTGGAGATTTAGTATTTAGTAGTCTTGGTATGAGAGATAATTTTGTTTGCAATGCTGATGAACTCAAAAAACTTAATCCAATAAATATACCTGTACAATCTTATTTAGGACCACTAGGTATGACTGGTCATACAGCTTATATAGGTCTGTTAAAACACGGTGAATTGAAAGCTGGACAGACAGTTTTAGTTTCTTCTGCTGGAGGGAGTGTTGGATCTATAGTTTGTCAAATTGCAAAAAATCTTGGATGTAAAGTAATTGCAAGTACAGGGTCTGATGAAAAAGTTGATTGGTTAAAAAATGAACTAAAAGTTGATCATGCTTTTAATTATAAGAAAGTTGAAAATCTTGTATTACATTTCAAGGAAATTTGTCCTGATGGTTTTGATCTTTATTTTGATAATGTTGGTGGACACTTTTTAGAATCCGCAATTTTCCAAATGAAAACATATGGTCGTATTGTGATTTGTGGAAGAATTTCACAGATGAATGCAACAAATCCTGGATCTGGTTTGAAAAATATGGCTTATGTTTTAGTAAAAAGACTTACAATTAAAGGATTTCTTATTTTTGATCACGATAATGAAAGAGAGCCATTTGAAACTGAAATGTCAAAATGGTTGGCAGATGGTAAAATAAAATTTAAAGAAACTATCTACGAAGGAATAGAGAATGCTCCAAAGTCATTTATTGATTTATTAAACGGTAAAAATATTGGCAAAATGCTTGTCAAAATTTAGTTAAGAAATTTTGTGACTTAAAATCCTCAATAAATGATTAAAACATTTCCTTTACTATTTATATTGCTATGGTCATCTGCATTCATCTCAGGTGATATTATAGTTCAGAATGCATCACCTTTTGCAGCACTTGCCTTTAGATTTGGAATAGTAACTATAGGTTTCTTCTTATTCGCATTACTTAAAAGAGATATAATTTTTACAAAAGTAAGATATATATTAGAAAGTATAACCACAGGTGTATTATTTCATGGATTATATCTTGGTGGTTGTTGGTACGCTTTTCATGTAGGAGTTCCTGCAAGTGTTGTAGCATTAATAGTTACTCTTCAACCAATATTAACTAATTTATTATCAGGACCAATCTATAAAGAGGTAATAGGATGGAGGCAATGGGTTGGTATTGTGTTTGGATTTGTAGGCTCGTTGCTAGTACTTGGAGTAGATTTTGGAGAAGAGTTTCCTAAAGATGGATTAGCAACTTGTTTTATTGCCCTTGCTGCAATCACTACAGGAACCTTGTGGCAAAAAAAACTAAGCGGCAATGTACCTTTATCAGTTAATAATGGATTTCAAGCTTTTGGGGGCTGTTCTTTTAATTTAATTTTAATATCAATATTTGAAACTCCTTATATAAATTTTACAACAGGATTTTTATTAGGAATGACACATCAGATTATTCTAGTGTCGTTTGGAGCCTTTACAATTTTAATGTTTTTAATAAAAGCAGGTTCAGTGAGTAAAACATCAACATTATTTTTTCTTGTCCCTCCTACAACAGCTGTAATGGCTTATTTATTTTTAGGAGAAAAATTATCTAATGTTGAAATAGCAGGGTTTATACTTGCAACAATTGGTGTTTATATTGCTACTAGAAAGTAAGTGAAAATTTTAAATTTTATAAAAAAATTTTATCGGCCTTTTGTGTTAACTTATCTTTTTTTTTCAATTGGCATAAGTTTTTATCCTTCTTTTGAATTTTACTCATTTCAGGGACAGCTTTTGATATTTGCTGTTTCAATATTTAATGGTTTTTTGGGAATTCTTATTAAAAAAAATTAATTATTTATATGCTAAAACGTTAAGACTTATTGGAAGTCCATATGGAGCATAGTTACTTGTATCATTAAATAGATTGAAAGATTTAACCCTCTCAGTTTTTTTAAAACCTGCTTCACCCAGATAATCTTTTAAAAACTCATAATTCCAACCAAAATAGTGATAATCAAAATCATCAATTTGACCACCAAACATCATTCTCATTGTATGGAATTTTACCTTTGTAGGAGCCTTAGGATCTAAGAAAATTCTACATAGAATTTCCATATCAGGCACCGATATATAAAATTTTCCATTTTCCTCTAAAATTCTGAATACGCCTTTTAGTGTGTCCATTATTTTTTTTTGATCTACATGCTCTACTACATGGCTAGCATATACCTCACTTACACTTTTATCATCAAATTGTGAAAGGTCTCTAATGTCTCCGATATAGTCGACACTAATACCTTTTTGTATATTAAGTATTTTCCATCCTTCTTTTTTTTCTGTACCTCCTATGTGCAATTTCATATTTGTTTATAAAACGTAAGGTTCAGGCCTTGCGTTACTTTTCAATACTCTTTCTACATCAAAAACACTTATATCTATTGACTGATAGCTGCCTGTTGTTATTAATTCAGTTAAAGCTCTACCAATGCCTGGTGCCTGCATCAAACCTCTTCCGGTAAAGCCAGATGCTAAATAAACATTGTCATATTTTGGATGTTTACCAACAACTGCGTTGTTATCAAGCTTGTTACAATCATAAAATCCTGCCCAGCCACCAGTTAGTTTTAGTTCTTCAAAAGCTGGTACTCTTTTTGCCAGAGCAGGCCAAACTAATTCTTCAAAATCATTCCATGCTGGTTCTAAATCTTTCGCATCAAATACAGATATAGGTGAACCTGCTAAGAATTCTTTACCCTCCGGTCTCCAATATACGCCAGTTGTTAAATCTCCAGTTAATGGCATATCAGGAAAATGTTTTGGACATTTTACTCTGAATACAGTGTGCTTTTGTGGCTCTACTGGAATATCTGATAACAATTCTTTAGTCCAACATCCTGCTGCTGAAATGATAGTTTTTGCATTTATCTCAGACAAATTTTTAACCTCACCTTTAAGAAACTCTGCGCCTAACTCAATTGCTTTACTTTTTAAAGCACTATGAAACATAAAAGGATCAATCCAACCTTCACTTTTATTATCAGTATAAGTGGCTGTCTCTATCCCCTCATTATTTATATATGGAAAAATTTTATTTAATTCTGAACCTTTAATATTTTTTGTACCAGCATCGCATTCTCTATGATTTTCTAATGCTCGGTATTGTTCTTCTGCATGTTCTGGTCCAAACATTAAAAGGTATCCATTAGGAACCATGCTTGCTGTTGGGTTTGGGTTTTTTTTTGTTTTTAATAATTCTGGTATTTTAAAAATGAATTCTCTAGCAAATTTACCTAAAAGTATGTTTTCTTTTTGAAAAAATTGTCTTCTAAATCCACCTAAAGATAAAGGAAATGAGGCAGTCTTATATGTAGGGTCTCTCTCTATTACCTTAACTTTTCTACCTTCAATTGATAAAAAGTAAGCAGTTGCAGCGCCTATTATACCTCCACCAACTATGACGACATCATCCATAAACTTTAATATATACTATTTTCTTTGCATTAACCATAAAGCATCTTGACTTAAAAAATAAATTTTTCCATTCGTCGGATGAACCTGAATATCTCTTATTCTTCCAATTTTATTTTTAAAAATAACCTCTTCTTTTACATTTGATAGGTCATCAAATATCAATTTCCTCAAAGACTTATCTTTTAGCGAGGTGATTAAAGCATGACTATTCCATTCATTAAATTCTTCACCTTTATAAATAGTTATTGCGCTAGTTGCTATTGAGGGCACCCAATATTGAATAGCTTTTGTAAATCCAGGTTTCCATTTTGGGCCAATTGGAATTCCAGAATAATTGGTTCCTCCCCATCCTAAAATTTTCCATCCATAATTTTCACCTTTTTTAACTTCTCCAAACCAATCTCCACCTTTTGCCCCATGATTACTCATGTAAACTTTTCCGTCAAATTCAGAAAGTGTCATCCCTTGAGGATTTCTAATTCCAATTTGATAAATCTCTGGCAACCAATCTACCATTCCCTCAAACTTTGGATTATCTTTTGGTATACTTCCATCTAAATGAATTCTTATAATACTACCTGGATGCTTTGAGGCGTCTTGTGCAATCATACCTTGTCCTCTCTCACCCGCAGAAGCAAATATAAAATTATCTTTAATAACTAATCTTGATCCAAAATGATAACCCGAATCTATTGGGGGATTTGCTTGAAAAATATTTTTAAAGTTTAATTGTTTCTTATTAAATTCTGCTCTTGCAATAGAAGTGCTAGTTTTATATCCACCTCTATCTTCAGTATATGAAATCCAAATATTATTGTCTTTATAAATAATATCTAATAAGCCTCCTTGACCATGGACAACAAAGTTAAGTTGATGACTAATTTCTTGAACTTCTCTAGATAAAATATTTACAATTTTTATTTTGCCACTTTTTTCGGTAACTATTATTTCATTACTATTAATAAAAGAGGATCCCCAAGGTGAATCTAGGTTAACTAATTTTTCTAATTTAAAGTTTTCTGAATACGATATTGAGCCAAATAATAAAAGAAAAATTAAAACGTATATTATTTTTTTCACTTTATGAAAGTTTTGATCTTCCACCATCAACAGCTATTATTTGACCTGTTACCCAAGAACTCTCTTCAGTAAGTAAAAATTTTGCTAAAGCTGCTCCATCTTTTCCTTCTCCTAATCTTTTTAGTGGGTGGGCTTTAGCTATACCTTGTGCAATGGCTGTATTTTTTAACATTGGTTGAGCTATCTTAGAATTAGTTAAACTTAGAGCAACACTGTTAACTCTTATGTTTGGAGCAAATTCTGCCGCCAATGAAACTGTTAATCCCTCAATCGCCGCTTTAGTAGATGCAATTATTGAATGATTTGTAAAACCTCTTTGTGCTGCAACAGTTGAAAATAAAACGATTGAGCCTTTATTTTGTTTAAGATTATCTTGATATCCTTTAATTAATTCTACCGCCGAATAAAAATTAAGTTTCATACATTTATGAAAATCTGTCTCATTTGCCATTTTTAATGGTTTCAGATCTATGGAACCAACACAATAAGCTACACCTTTGATTTCTGATATGTCTGATTTAATTGTATCCACGAATCCTTCATGTAATACATCTGCCACAGTATAAGAAGAGTTCAATTTCTCAGCTAAATTTTTAAGTTGGCTTTCATCTCTCCCGACTAAATGAATTTCTTTGCCAGATGAATACATTTGCTCAGCTAAATTGGATCCGATAGAACCTGTCGCACCGACAATTAGATATTTTTCTGACATATAATAATTAATGAAATTATTTTTTATACTTGGAAATCAACTATTTCCATTAAAAAACCTCGACCGCTTCAAAAAAGACCACCTATTTTTTATGTCAGAAGACTACCAATTATGTACATATGAAAGACATCATAAATTAAAAATTCTACTATTTTTATCTTCAATGAGATCTTATGCGGATAAATTGAAGGAAAATAAATTTAAGCTTAATTACTCAAAAATTGATTCTACTGATTTTAAAAAGGACTATACGAAGAAATTAGAAAAATTGTTAAAGATGAATAAGATAAAAGAAGTAACTAGTTTTGAAATAGAGGATAAATTTTTTGAAACAAAAATAATTAATTTTTTAAAAAAACAAAATATTCAGTGGAATATAATTCGATCTCCAATGTTTTTAGATAGTCGTGAAGATTTTAAAAAATATTTATCAAAAACAAAAAAACCCTTTATGGCAAAGTTTTATAAAGAAAAGCGAGAAAGATTAAACATTTTGTTAAACAAAGATGGCACACCAGAGGGAGGAAAATGGAGTTTTGATGAGGATAATAGAAAAAAACTGCCAAAAAATATCTTAATACCAAAATTTCCAGAAATTAAAGAAACTAAACATACAAAAAGTTTAAAACCAATTATTGAAAAATTATTTAGTAAACATCCAGGTGATACCAAAAAATTTTGGTTTGCAACTGAATATAAAGATATTTCAAAATTATTAGATTTTTTTATTAAAGATAAATTAAATCTATTTGGTGATTACGAAGATGCTGTTGATCAAAAAAATAATATTTTATTTCACAGTGCTCTTAGTCCGTATTTAAATCTAGGTTTAATAACTCCAGACATTATCATTCAAAAAATAATGACTTATCACCATAGTAAGAGTGTGAGACTAAATTCTTTAGAAGGTTATATAAGACAAATAATTGGTTGGAGAGAGTTTATGAGAGGAATCTATCAAAATTATAGTAAAGAAATGGAAAGTGGAAATTTCTTTAAACATAATAGAAAAATGAAAGATACATTCTATGATGGCAGCACTGGTTTGGATCCTTTAGATCATGCAATTAAAAATGCTAGCAAATTTGGTTGGTCGCACCACATTGAAAGATTAATGATATTGTCAAATATTATGAATTTATGCGAAGTTGAACCAAAATCAGTTTATAAATGGTTCATGGAAATGTTTGTGGACTCATCTGATTGGGTTATGGTTCCAAATGTTTATGGAATGGGTTTGTTTAGTGATGGTGGAATTTTCGCAACTAAGCCTTATATCTGTGGATCAAGTTATTTTATGAAAATGATGGATTTTAAAAGGGGCAACTGGTGTAATGTTATGGATGGTCTTTATTGGCGTTTCATAGATAGAAATAGAAAATTTTTTTTGAAAAATCCAAGGTTGTCTATGATGGTAAGAATTTTTGATAAATTGAAAGAAGATAGAAAAAAATTAATATTATCAGAAGCAAACAAATTTATTAAAGATAATACTTATGGGAATTAAAGTTTATTTTAACGATTCTTGCAATATTTGTAGAATGGAAATAAATCATTATAAAAAAATTGCAAATAGTGATTTGGAGTGGATAGATATTACAAATAATGATGAGGCTATAAAAATAACATCTAAGTCGCAAAAAGAGTTGCTCAGAAGGTTGCATGTAATAAATGATGGTGAAGTTATTGGAGGTGCTAAAGCATTTATTATAATTTGGTCAAAAATACCAAAATATAAAATCCTATCTAAAATTTTTTCAATAAAACCCTTATTTATTATTTTTCATTATATATACGAAATTGCTGCATTTTTCTTATTTTTAAAAAACAGAAAACAATTAAATGAAAAAACAAAACCTACCAACTAAAGTATGCAAAGTTTGTAATAAGCCTTTTTCTTGGAGAAAAAAATGGAAACTTAATTGGGAAAAAGTTAAGTATTGCTCTAAGAGATGCGCTTCTAGTAATTAATTATTGTGTATTGCTTTTTCTAGGGTCTTTAAGTGATTTTAAGATTTTTGATATCCCCGTAATTTTTAAACTATAATAAATCACATAAATTAAAGTTAGTCCTAAAGCCATGGTTGATAGAAACACAAAGATGGCTGTCAAAATTTTTTCTTGGAACCAGTTCTCTACTCCAGAGTTAGAATAATAAAGAATATTCCAAAACGCGACGAAAATTAACTCATATATGATTATAATTTTGAACATATGGTTGATATAGTTCTCAATATAATTAATACTATTCAATTCTTGTCGCATGTCGATAAAAATTTATGAGATAAAACAAAGAAAATAGATGAAAAAAGTAATTTGGATAACTGGCGGTAGCAGTGGAATAGGAAAAGCAGTTGCATTAAAGTTTGCAAATAAAGGGTGGCAGGTAATTATATCATCAAGACGTGAGGAAGTCTTAAAAGATATTTCAGATAAAAATGAAAATATTGATTATTTGAAATTAGATATTGTTGATTATGAAGCATGTAATTCAGTTTTTAAAACAATCGTGGAGAAATACAATAAGGTTGATATTTGTTTTTTTTCTACTGCAATTTATGAGCCTGAAAAAGAGAAGGATTTTGATCTTCAGAATATAATTGATGTTACAAATGTGAATTATATTGGAACCATAAACTGTATTAAAGCTGTTGAAAAATATTACAAAGAAAAAAGGCAAGGAGTTATATCTATTGTATCTTCTACTGCAGGATACAGAGGATTGCCAAATTCAACTGCCTATGGGCCTGCAAAAGCAGCTCTTATTAATTTAGCAGAAAGTTTATATCTTGATTTTCAAAGATATGATGTTCGCGTATGCCTAGTCAGCCCTGGATTTATCAAAACAAGACTTACGGATAAAAACACATTTAAAATGCCATTTTTAAAAACCACGCAATACGCTGCTGAACAGATTTATGATGGTTTAATAAATAAAAATTCATTTGAAATAGCTTTTCCTAGAAGTTTATTTTTAATATTAAAATTTTTTAAGATTTTGCCAAATGGGATCTACTTATATTTGATAAGAAAAATGACGAAGCTTCAAAAAAAATAAATTTAATCTTTTACAAACATCACAGTTAATTCTGCAACTTTAATACCAAACTTTGTCATTTTTGCTCTATTAATTGCTACTCTTTCATCTTGCATAAAGATCCAATCATCAAAAGTTATTTTCATTTCTCTTCCTTTTACAGGAACTAACAGTACATATTCAAACTTAAATGCAGGACCATAAGAAAAACCCTTTGCAGTTCCAACTACGTCTCCAGCAGTGCCTTCATAGTTATGTTCATCGATTTTATTGATTGTCCATTGCCTATTTTGAATTTCTCCATCTTTCCAAACAAATTTTTCGTCAAGTATTAATTGTTTTCCATCCCACTTTCCATCTAGGTCTGCAGAAAATTGTCTTGTCACTTTACCTGATCTATTTTGTAAAATTCCCCATGCTTTTACATTTCCAGATAAATACTCTTCTATTATTAATCTAGGTTTTTGGTTTTTGAAATCTTCTGGTTTCATTGCTTGGTTTGATGAACAACTTGTAATCAATACTGAGATTATTATCAATAATAAATATTTTATTTTCATAGTATTATTTATTTTTGAAGAGCAAATTGGATTAAGTCTATATTTTTTGATTTAAAACCTGCTTCACAATAAGATAAATAAAAATTCCACATTCTTTTAAAAGTATTGTCAAAGCCTTGGGATGAAATTTGTTCCCATTTTTCTAAGAACTCTTCTCTCCAAATATTTAGTGTATTTGAGTAATGATCACCATAAGAATTGCAATTCTCAAACTTAAGTCCAGATTGGTTTGCTAGATTTACTAACTCATTTTTACTAGGTAAAAAACCACCAGGAAAAATATATTTTTGGATAAAATCAGTTTTACTTTTATATCTGTCATAGATGGAGTCATCTATAGTAATTGATTGTATAGCTGCTGTTCCTCCATCAACCAAGTTTTCTTTAATAGTATTAAAATAATTTTTTAAATAACTCTGACCTACTGCTTCTATCATTTCTATAGAAGCTATTGAATTATAATTATTTTTAACATCTCTAAAATCTAACATTTGTATATTTATTTTTTCATTCAAACCTTCATTGTGAATTCTTTCTTTTGAATATTCGTATTGTTTTTTGGAGATTGTTATACAATCTAACTTTACGTCATAATTTTTTCCAATATATTCTGCAAATCCTCCCCACCCACAACCAATCTCAAGCATCTTATCGCCTGATTTAGGCTTAACAAGACTTGAGAGTTTTTTATATTTATTTAACTGAGCTTTTTCCAAATCATTACTATCGTCAAAAATTGCACTTGAATAAGTTAGGGTTTTATCAAGCCATAATGAGAAAAATTCATTCCCTAAATCGTAATGCTTTCTAATGTTTTCTTTACTCCTAGATTTATTATTTTTAATAAACAAACCTTTGATTTTATTAAATATTGAAAGATCGAAAGAGCCAGAAAATTTATGAACTATTTTTATATTTTTTGCCGCTAGCTCTATAAGATTCGTTAAATTATTCGTCTCAAAATAATTATCCATATATGCTTCTGCCAGACCTACACTTCCATTTTTGATAATTTTAAAAGTTAACCCTGGTTTATTTATTTTTAGATCAGCATTTAATCTTTCATTACTATTTCCGAAAGTATATTCTTTTCCATCATGGTTTGTTATTTTTAAATTTCCATGTTTAATAAATTTTAGTGAGTTAAAGACAATTTTATCTGATAATTTATTCAAATTCACTTTTTTCTACCGAACTATTATTTTTAATATTTATTTTTTTTTTAATAAACTTTATTCCTTTTAACCATAGTTTAAATGCCTCATAGTGGATTGCGACAATAACTTTAAATGTCATCAAGGGGTGAAAAATATAGGAAACGAATAGATTTTTATTACTAAATTCTTTTGCAATACCGTCCTGGGATGCGAATAAAAGTTTACCATCATTATCAGATTGGTCAATAATAACTGATATTTTGTCTGTGGGCTTATTTACTCTAAATTTATAATTACACTCCATATCTATGAAAGGCGATACATGAAATTTTTTTACACAACTATTTCTTAAAGTTTCTTTATCTTCGGCTTTGAAAATGTATGTGTGTTGTTCACCAAATGTATTTTTAACCTCATAAAATATAGAGATTATTTTATCGTACTTATCATATATAAAAAAAACACTTAGAGGATTAAATACGTAACCTAATATTCTTGGATAACAGAATAATTTGATTTTAACGTCTTTATTGTCAATACCAATATTTTCTAGTTTTTTTTTTACCCAGTTTTTTAAAGAGGTGCCATCTCTATCCCCATGGTCTTTGTCAAAAAAACTAATGATATTGAATTTATTATATGAAAATAATTTAATTTTATTATCAATTTCATTTAAATCATCTAAGTCTATTAATAATGAAAAAACCCTATATTTGAAATAATGATTTTTAGGTTTAAATCGTCTGTGTATTACTTTTCCTACATATATCTTAGAGTTTTTAAGCATTTATATACTTAATCATATCTATTGATGATTTTATACCATCTTCATGAAATCCATATCCAAAATAACTTCCACAAAATAAAATATTATTTTTATTTTGAATTAGGTGAAGATCTTTCTGGCTATTGATTGCATTTTGATCAAAGTAAGGATGTGTAAATATAACTTTTCGGATTATTTTATCATCGGGTATCTCTAAATAAGGATTTAATGTTAAAAAAATATTTTTATTTATATTCAAATTTTGTAATAAATTTAGCCAATAAGTAATTGAATTTTTTTCACTATTCTCAGACTCGATCGAGGAATTCCATGAACACCAAGCACTTTTATTATTTGGCATATAACTTATATCCTCATGTACTATAGCCTCATTTGTTTTATATTTAAAATTACTTAAGATCTTATTTTCTATTTCTTCAGGATTTTCAATTAAAGAGAGGGCTTGATTAGCATGAGTAGCCAATACAACTTTATCGTAAGTAAAATATTCATTTTTATCTCCATAATAAACCTGAACTGCAGATCCAATTCTTTTAATTTTATTAATATTGTAATTTTTATAATATTCGCCACTGATTTTACTTAGAATTTTATTTACATATGTTCTACTTCTTTTGGAAACTGTGAACCATTGCGGTCGATCTTTTAATTTGAATAATCCATGATTTTGAAAAAATTTAAAAAAAAATTTCAATGGCATTTGTTTTGCCTCGTAAGGGGGCATTGACCATATAGCTGATACCATAGGAATAATATGGAATTTGATAAAATACTCTGACAGTTTTAAATTGTCTAAATAGCTGCCTAAAGTAATATTTTCGTTAATTGAAACTTGGTTTTCACTTTGTTTATAAAAACTAATTATAGTAAAAAACATCTTCAAAAATTTTATATTTAACAAGTTTGATTTATTGCTAAAAATTCCAGAAAGACCTTTTCCACAATATTCTATATTTGAGTCTCTAACAGATACTGAGAATGACATATTGCTTTCTTCTATAGCAATATCATTTTCTTGAAAAAAATTTATTAAATTTGGATAGGTTTTTTTATTAAATACAATAAAGCCTATATCAACAGGGACTATATTATCTCCAACATTAACATCAATAGTATGAGAATGACCTCCAAAATGGTCTTCTTTCTCAAATAGATCTACTTTATATTTTTTAGATAAACCATAAGCTGCACTTAGACCTGATATACCAGAGCCTATAATAGCTAATTTCATTATTGAGGATTATATTTATTTTCTTTTGTAAAGGATGAGACAAATTGTAGAAAAACTGCAAAAATTATAATGCTTCCTCCTATTAATACGTAGAATGAAGGGTTTTCATTTACAAATAGCCAAGCCCAAAGAGGACCAAGTATTGCCTCTGTAAGCATTATTATGCCGACCATAGCTGATAGAGTTTTTCTCGCACCAATTGTTATTAAGATAAAGCCAAGTCCTATTTGAAATGTCCCAGACAAAAATGCCAAAAACATATCATTTAACGATATAGAAATTTTTGTTGAAGCTAAAAAACCTATTATCATTGCAACTATTCCTGCAACTAATTGTAAGGGTACCATATCCACATGAGGATATCTTCTTACAATTAAAATTAGAGTTGCGAAGGTAATTGGCATTACAAAGGCAACAATATTTCCAGACGTTTGTCCACTTGATAGTGTATTTCCTAGCATTAAAATTAATCCAGAAATTGCTAAAATAATAGAAGCTAAAGTAATTTTTGAAATTTTTTCTTTCAAAAAAAAATATCCAAATATCGCTAGGAAAATTGTTTGTGTTTGTATTATGAAATTTGTATTTGCAACTGTAGTATTGTACATAGCAAAAACATAACTGCTAAATCCAATACCCAATATAATTCCACCAATTAAGCCAGGAATTCCCGAGACATAAATTTTTTTAAATACCTCTCTTTTATAAGTTACAATTAAAAAAATAGTTACAACAATTATAAAAAAAACCTGTCTCCAAAATAAGATTTGCCATAAAGTTGATCCTTCAAATGATTTAACAATCAACCCACCAAAACTTAGACAAAATGCACCAAAAAAGATTAATAATGGACCTGGTATCTTTGAAATAAAATTCATTTAATATTGGAAATTAAATTTTGAGTTTCCATCTCATACAACTTAAAAATAGTTTCTGCATCTTTTAAATTAATTTCTTTAAATTTAATTTTTGATCCTGGAGGTATTTGTACTAATTTGTCATAATCAGCACTTATTACAACTCCAATCTTAGGGTAACCCCCTATAGTTCCATGATCAGATAGCATAATTATTGGATCCCCATCTGCAGTGATTTGGATAACACCCTTCACTAATCCTTCTGACTTTATATTTGTATTTTTAATATTATTAATCTTAGGTCCTTTAAGTCTTATTCCCATACGATCACTTAATTTGGTTACATTAAATTCATCACTTAAAAATGAATCTATTGCATCCTTTGAAAAATAATCAAAATGGGGTCCTTTTATTATTCTAATATTTTCAATTTTTGAATTTAGGTATTCTATTTTATTTTTTGGCAGGATTTTTTTTATATTTTTTAAATGAATTATTTGTCCTTTCTCAAGTTTTTCCCCACTATTTGCGCCAATTTTAGCTTTAGTATTTGTAGAACAACTATTTAAATAATAATCTACCTCAAATGTGCCTCCAATAGATAAATAACCATATACTGATCGATTAGTAGACAGTATATCTAAGCAATCATTATTCTCTAAAATTATATTTTCGTAACAACTAAATTCTAAATTTTTGTTTTTTCTTATAATTTTAAAATTAACATCTCCAGTAACATTGATGGAGATATTTTCTCCTATATATTTCAATTTTGGACCTTGATATGCAAATTCTAGGACCGGATTATTTATTTCATTGTTTGAAATGGTATTTGCTAATAAAAAATTCCTATTATCCATTGCTCCACTAAAAGGTATACCTATATGATAAAAATTATTTCTACCATTGTCTTGAAATGTAGAATTGATACCTGGTCGTAATACCTCAAAATAGTTTTTATTCATATTTTTTTTCATACTCTAGTTTAGAAATTGGGTAAAATGATATTGTATCACCTGGATTGATTAGATTAGGTTCAGTATTTTTTTTATTATCAAAAATATCAACTGGTGTCTTACCAATTATATTCCAACCACCTGGACTTTCAAAAGTATAAATATTACAAAATTGCTCTGTTATACCGATGGAATTTTTTGGGACCTTAACTCTTGGTGTTTCTAAGCGCTTTACAAAAAGAGATTTATCCATATCTCCTAAGAATGGCATTCCCGCAATAAAACCTGTCATATAACAATAATAATTTTTAGAAAAGAATGTTTCATAAATTTTTGCTTCATTTATCTTTAATAATTTTTGTAAACGTTTTATATCTAGTGCAAACTCCTCTGCGCAACAAACTGGGATTTTAATAAGATTATTTTTTGAATTATTATTTTTTTTTAACTCTAAATTTTCAACTTGTTTTTTTAATTTAGCAAAACTCGTAAGTTTTAAATCGAAACTAATTACTAGTTTATTATAACTAGGTGTAATATTTGTAATACCTAAAAAATTACTATCTCTTAAATTGTTAAAATAATTTATAACATTTCTGTTAATTTCTTTATTTACCTCAGTACCAAAGTCACAGTATAATGCTGCGTCACCAAGATTTGATATATTTTTAATCATGTCATGTTATACTTTAAGCTTTATAGTATGGAAATTAATTTAAATTGTGATTTAGGTGAAAAATCAAAGCATCATTCAAATGAGAATGATCCCAATTTACTCAAAATAGTAAACTCTGCAAATGTGGCTTGTGGGTACCACGCTGGAGATGAGGAAACTATGAGAGAAGTTGTAGAGATTTCAAAGCAAAATAATGTAAGTATTGGTGCACATCCATCATTCAATGATCCAGAGAACTTCGGAAGAAAACGGATTAATCTTGGTGCTGATGAGATTTCTAGGCTTTTAATAGATCAATATGAAATTTTGCAAAATATTGCCATTAAATTAGATGAAAAGGTTTCTCATATTAAACCACATGGAGCTTTGAATAATATGGCTTGTGAGGACCTTGAACTGGCAACAATTTTGGCAAAAACTATTTATAGTATTGATAAAGATATAATTTATTTAGTACCAACAGGTTCAAAAATGGAAATTGCAGCTAAAAAATTAAATATGAAAATTGCATGTGAAATTTTTGCAGATAGAAATTATGAAGACGATGGAACACTTGTATCAAGAAGTAAGGATCATGCCCTAATAACCGACCCTGAGCGAGCTAAAGAGCACGTATTCAATATGGTAAAAAACCAAACTCTTAATTGTCACAGTGGAAAACAAATACCTTGTGAAATCGATTCAATTTGCATACATGGAGATAACGCAAGTTCTCTTTCTACTGCAAAACAAGTAAGAGAAAATTTGATAAAAAATAATTTAGAATTAAAGCCTCTAAATAAAATGAAAAAATTTATATAATTATGATTAAAAAAATATTTACTCTTTTCATATTCTTTTTTTTAACTGTTGAAACTTTTGCTGCTGGAACAAGTTCATCAGATAAAAAACCGAGCTATAAAAATGCTGTGAAAATAATTGAAGCAGCTAAGAAATATGAATCCAAAAATAAAATGGATAAAGCATTAAAAAGATACGAAAAAGCTCAAAAAATTTTATTAAAACTCGACAAAGAAAAGCCCTTACAAGCTGATACACTAAACTACCTGGGTTTTACAACTAGAAAACTTGGGGACTTTGAAGCAGGAGAGAAATATTACTTACTAGGACTACAAGTTGAACCAAATCATGTTGGAATAAATGAATACTTAGGTGAATTATATGTCGTTACAAACAGAATAGATTTAGCAAAAGAAAGACTAGAAGTTTTAAAAGGTTGTAATTGTGAAGAGTATCAAGAATTAAAAGAAATTATAGACGGATCAAAAAAATCAAAATATTAGTTTATATTTTGAATCATTTGCTCAGGCATCCATAAGGCTATTTGAGGAAACAAGACAATTAAGATTACCGCAAATATCATCAACAAGAATAACGGAAATGCACTCTTGGCGATGTAGCCCATATCTTTGTTAGCCATACCTTGCAAAACAAATAAATTAAATCCAACTGGAGGGGTAATTTGAGCCATTTCAACAACTATAACTAAAAATATACCAAACCAAATCATATCAAAACCAGCCTGCCTTATCATAGGTTCGATAATAGCCATTGTAAGTACAACTGCTGATATTCCATCAAGAAACATCCCTAAAATTATATAAAAAATCATTAATACGAAAATTAAAACATATGGTGATAATTCCATATTTTGTATCCAAATTGCTAGATTTCTAGGAAGACCAGTAAATCCCATGGCGAGTGATAAAAATGTTGCTCCAGCTAGTATGAATGCAATCATGCACGAGGTTTTTGTTGCACCAAGTAAAGATTCTTTAAAGGTTTTTAAGTTCAAACTTTTTTGAAAATAAGAAAGTATTAAAGCTCCCACAACACCCAGAGATGCCGCTTCAGTTGCTGTTGCAATTCCAGTATAAATAGAGCCAATTACACCAAGGATTAATAAAATTACAGGTATTAACTGTTTTGATTTACTTAATTTATTTAAAAATGAGTAATTTTCTTCATTTAACGGCATTTTATTTTTATTTAACAAAGACCAAATGATTACATAGCCCATAAAAATCAGAGCAATCATTATTCCAGGAATTATTCCAGCTATAAATAGTTTAGCAATAGACTCTTGAACAGTTACTCCATAAATAATTAGAATAATTGAAGGAGGGATTAGTAATCCTAAAGTTCCAGAGCCCGCAAGACTTCCAAGTAAAATTTTTTCAGGATATTTTCTTTTTCTTAACTCTGGAATTGACATTTTTCCAACCGTAGCGACTGTTGCAGCTGAGGATCCAGATATAGCTGCAAACAATGCACATCCAACAACATTGACATGTATCAAACCTCCAGGAAGTTTCTGTAACCAAGGAGCCAGTCCCTCAAATAAATTTTCAGATAATTTAGTCCTAAATAAAATTTCTCCCATCCATACAAAAAGAGGCAAAGCAGTCAGAGTCCATGATGATGATGCACCCCAAATTGTTGTGGCCATCGCATCTCCAACTGGTCGAGAAGTAAATAAAATCATTCCAATAGAAGAAACACCAATCATGCTTATTGCTACCCATATTCCAGAGCTTAAAAAAAGTAGTAAAACTGTAATAAAAAAAATAGCTAATAAAATTTCAATCATTATTATAAATTTTTAAGATTAGTAGATGAAAGGCACATATAAAAAAAAGTGTTGCTCCAATAGCGACGCTACATTGAGGTATCCATATTAAAATTTCATCAGCACCTTCACTTCTTTCCTCAAACTCGTATGAGATTTTTAACATTTTGATAAAATAATATGACATATAACCTGCAAATATTGTTGTGACGACTAAGCTCCAAACTTCTAAAAATTTTTTTTTAAAACCTGTAGACTTTTCTAAAAATAATGTGATTCTTATATGACCACCATTTACGAATGTATATGAAAGAGCAAAAAAAGATGAGGCAGCCATACAATACCCTGAGTATTCAGCTAACCCCCTTATATAAAAACCGAAAATTCTAGATGCAATCCCGGTTAATATAAAAACTGCAATAAGAATTAAAAAAACTGCAGCTATATATCCTGAATAATTATAAATACTATTTAATGATTTATTTAATTTCTGTAACATAAAAAAGGCTGTTTTTTAAACAGCCTTTTTTATTATATTTTTTTTATTTGTATGCGGCAAGTACGCTAGCACCTGTTTTGCCAGCTTTTTTCTTCCATTCTTTTGCCATTTTTTTTCCAACTTTTTGGAAATGTTTTTCTAAATCAGCATTTACTTTGCCTACTACCATTCCTGCAGCAGCTAGAGCTTTTTTATCTTCAATATTTCCAACTCTAGAAAGCATCCAGCCTTTTTCTTCTGCAGCAGCAGCTTCTTTTTTAATTAATTGTTGAGTATCTGCATCTAACTTATTCCAAGATCCTCTATGCGCAACAACCATATTTTTTGGGAACCAAGCAGCGATGTCATAGAAATATTTAACACCGTTCTCCCATATTTTGCTATTTTTGCCAGTTGTTGGAGATGTAATCATACTTTCGACTGCACCTGTTGAAAATGCTTGACTGATTTCAGCCGCCTCAATTTTAGTTGGAGCCATACCTGTAAGCTCTGCAATTCTAATTGTTGCAGAATTATAAGCTCTAAATTTTAAACCTTCTAGATCTGAAACACTATTGATTTCATTTTTGCTATATAGTCCTTGTGCAGGCCATGGCACAGCATATAAAAATACTAATCCTTTTTGGTTTAAACTTTCAATGATTGCTGGCTTTGAAGCTTGATAAAGTTTCATAGCATCGTCATATGAAGTTGCTAAAAAAGGTTGTGAGTCAATTTCAAGAATAGGGTCAACTTTTCCTAATGCAGACATAAATCTTTCACCCATCTGTGCTTGACCAGTTCTTACCGCTCTAAAGATTTCTCCACCTTTAAATAATGATCCACCAGGATGTGTAACTATTGTAAGTTTTCCTCCACTTTTCTCTGAAACATTTTTAGCAAATTCTGCTGCATTTGCTGAGTGAAAGTTGCTCGCACCATAAGCTAAAGCCATATCCCACTTTTCAGAAGCATTTACATTTGCTATTAACAAGACAGAAAATAAAATAGAAAACAAAGTTTTTAAAATTTTCATTAATCCTCCTTAATTTTTAAAAAATACATCTCATTATGTATTATTTATTAAATCAATAAAAATTTTCCCATGTTTTATTGAAAAATTTGAAATTGTTACTATTATATTGTTATCTTGATCGAAGAAGCCCTTATTTTACTGCAAATTATCTTTATAGATATTATATTGGCAGCTGATAACGCCATAATAATTGGTCTAATTGCAGCTAATTTTGTCCCAAAGAATAGAAAAAAAATCATATTTTGGGGAGTGGTCGGAGCTTTAATTTTTAAAGTTTTATTCGCAGTATTTGCGACCTATTTATTCAAATTTTACTTCATAAAAATTCTTGGAGGTTTGCTTCTAATTTGGATAGTAAATGATCTTAGAAAAGATCTTTTACAAGCTCAGAGACAAATTAAATCACCAACAAAAAAATCCTTAGAACCTTCATTTGCAAAGGGTATGTATAAAGTGCTTTTCGCAGATATAACAATTAGTTTTGATAATGTTATAGGTGTTGTCGGTGCTTCTAAGGGTAACTTTGGGTTTATGATTTTTGGTTTAATTTTATCTGTAGTCCTCACAGGTGCTATGGCCACTTATTTAGCAAATTATATTCAGAAACATTTATGGGTCGTCTATATTGGAATAGCAGTTATTCTTATACTTGCAATACAGCTTATTATTGGTGGACTTGTAGATTTAGAAATTCTAAAAATTAATGAGGAATTTAAAAAGTATTTTTAGTAAGAATGCTTTAATGATGGATATGAACCTCTTTTCACATCTGACCCAAATTTTTTAACTGCATTTCTAATATTACTTTTAAAATTAGCATATTTCTTAACAAATTTTATTTTACTATTAGTCAAACCTAATAAATCGTCTAAAACTAAAATCTGACCATCACAAAACTTTGATGATCCAATTCCTATTGTTGGAATTTCAATCGTCTCAGTAATTTTTTTTGAAAGTTTTTTCTCAATACATTCTAGTACAATAGCAAAAACACCTGCCTCTTCTAAGATTTTTGAATCTTTTAATAAATTTTTTTTTTCTTTTTCAGTCTTACCTTTATATCTAAATCTACCTCTTTGAGATTGTGGAGTTATACCTATGTGACCCATTACTGGAATTTTATTATTTACTAAATGTTTAATTATATCTTTGATCTTACTACCTCCTTCTAATTTGACACCATCACATTTTGTTTCTTTAATTATTTTTTTACAATTTTTTAGCGCCTGAAATTTATTTTTATAAGTATTAAATGGCATATCTACAATCATTAAACTTTTTTTTACTCCTTTTCTTACACTTTTAGAATGTTCAATCATCATAGATAGATTTACTTTTCTTGTTGTATCAAAATTATATAAAACAGAACCCAAGGAATCTCCAACGAGTACAAGGTCTGTGTATTTATCAACTTCTTCAGCAATATTTTTTGAGTAGGCTGTTAAACAGACTATTTTTGACTTATTTTTTTTTTTTAATATAAGCCTACTTATTTTCGAAGGCATAAATATTTATTACCAAGTGCCTGTATTTTCCATAGATTTCCATGGCTCTATTGGTTCCAAGTAGCCATCTTGAAGTATTTCAACAGAAATTTTATCTGGAGATCTAACAAATGCCATATGACCATCTCTTGGTGGTCTGTTAATTGTATAACCCATGTCTCTTAATCTTTGACAAGTCTCATATATATTTTCAACTCTGTACGCCAAATGTCCAAAGTTTCTTGAACCATCACCCAAACTATCTCCATCCCAATTGTATGTTAATTCTATTTCAGCTTTCTCATCATCTGGAGCAGCAAGAAATACTAAAGTATACCTGCCCTTTTCACTGTCTTTTCTTCTTGTTTCTTTAAGACCTAACCCTTCACAGAAAAATCTTAATGACTCGTCTATGTTTGAGACTCTAATCATTGTGTGTAAATATTTCATATAGGTTACTTATATAGTCTTATTATTCCAATTCAATAGTGCTCGGTGGCTTAGAAGTAATATCATAAACTACTCTATTAATACCTCTTATATTATTTACAATTTGATTAGATACTGTTTGCATAAAAGATTTATTAAATTGAAAGAAATCAGCTGTCATTCCATCTTCTGATGTAATTGCCCTTAAAAGACAAAGAAACTCATAAGTTCTATTATCTCCCATTACACCAACTGTTTTTACAGGAAGTAATGCAGCATAAGCCTGCCAAATCTTGTTATATAGGTTATTTTCTTTTAAAGAATTGATAAAATAATTATCAGCCTCTTTTAAAATGTTTATTTTTTCTTTAGTTATTATGCCAGGCATTCTTATTGCAAGGCCTGGTCCTGGAAATGGATGTCTAGAAATTATTTCATTACTCAATCCTAGTTCTGATCCTAACTTTCTAACCTCATCTTTAAAAAGGTATTTTAGTGGTTCTACTAATTGAAGTTTCATTTTTTTTGGCAAACCGCCTACATTATGATGTGATTTAATTTTTGAAGTTTGACTTCCAGTCACAGATTTACTTTCAATTAAATCGGGATACAAAGTTCCTTGAGCCAAAAATTTTACATTTTTAATTTTATTTGCATATTTTTCAAATATTTTAATAAAAAGATTTCCTATTATTTTTCTTTTTTTTTCTGGATCAGATATATTTTTTAATTTTGATAAAAATAAATTTTCAGCATTCACATAAATTAGATTAATTTTAAATTTCTTTTTGAATGTATTTACAACTTGCTGTTCCTCATTTTTCCTAAGTAGTCCTGTATTGACAAAGATGCATGTTAATTTTTTTCCTATTGCATTTGATAATAATTTAGCGACTACGCTGCTATCAACACCTCCAGATAATGCACAAATAACCTTCGAATTTCGTACTCTATTTCTTACTTCATTTATTAACTTTGTTTTCTGATCTTTTGCTGACCAATTTTTATTTAATTTACAAATAGAAAATAAAAAATTTTTTAGTATTAATTTTCCTTTAATTGTATGACTTACCTCTGGGTGAAATTGAATACCAAACATTTTTTTTTCTAAATTTTCAATTATGCACATCTTAGAATTGTTACTTTGTGCAATTATTTTGAAGTTTTTTGGTAATTTTGTTACTTGATCAGCATGACTCATCCAAACATTATTTTTTCCTTTAGAAAAAAAATTTTTTGTTAACTTACTTTTTTTAATTTCTTTTACCTCTGCTAGTCCAAATTCTCTATATTTTGAATTTCTTACACTTCCACCCATTGTTTTTGAAATTATTTGATGTCCAAAACAAATACCTAGTACAGGAGTCCCTAATTTAAGAAGTTTACTATTAAACTTTACTTTTTTACTTTCATAAACATTCAATGGGCCACCAGATAAAACAATACCTTTGATATTTTTTTCAAAATTTTGGAACTTTTCTATTTTTTTGTGACTTATAATTTCACAATAAACTCCCAGTTCCCTTATTTTTCTTGCGATTAATTGTGTAAATTGAGAACCAAAGTCTACAATAAGTATCTTATTGAGAGTTTCCTCAAGACGCATCTTTTATCTCAAAATCCTTTAATCGACTTTCTATTGAAGCAATTTTTTCACACATATCTACACAAATTTTCTTAAAATCTTCACTTAATTCATCTGCTTTTGAAAAGTTTGATCTTTCTAACTCCATATCAATTAAAAGGTACATTGCTTCTTCGTTCTTAGGATCTAAAAGTAAAGTAGTTCTTATATTTTTTTCTTCTTGTCTTTTATCATCTTCAATTTTAAAAATTTTAGCTAAATAAAGGTAAGATACCGAGTCTTTTGGGTTATAAACTATGTTTCTATGAAATAAAAATTTTGAATCTTCATATTTTTCTTTATCGAATAAATCTTTAGCTTGATTAAAAAAATTATTTTCATTTGTCTTAGCAACAGTACTAACTAAAAGAAATGTTAAAATTAAAATTAAGTATCTCATAATTATTTTTTTATAACATCTATATTATGTACCATACTTTCATAAAATCCTGCTTTAGTAATTTTTACAAATTTCGGTTTTTTTCTTAAATCAATTACTTTCTTGGCTCCCATGTAGCCCATTGAAGATTTTAAACCCCCAACTAAGTTGTAGATTATTTTATCAACTTTACCTTTGTATTTAATATATCCCTCTACACCTTCCGCTACGTATTTTGATGTATCCTTTTGTTTCTTTTGAAAATATCTGTCTGCTGAACCTTTATTCATAGCACCAATTGATCCCATGCCTCTAAAATATTTATATAATTTACCATTTTTCTTTATTTTTTTTCCTGGTGCCTCATCTGTGCCTGCAAATAATGAACCTATCATTACTGCATCTGCGCCAGCTGCTAATGCTTTAGCAATATCACCAGAAAATTTTATTCCACCATCAGCAATTAATGTTATTTTACTTTTCCCAATTCCCTTTTTAACATTTAATATAGCGCTTAGTTGTGGAACACCTATTCCAGCTACAAGTCTTGTTGTACAAATTGATCCTGGACCAATTCCTACTTTTATAATATCAACTCCTAGTCCTACCAAAAATTTTGCAGCTTCTGCTGTAGCTATATTTCCAGCACAAATTGCCGTTTTCTTAGGGCGTATTTTTTTTATTTTTTTAATTATTTCTCCTACTTTTTTGGTATGTCCATGCGCTGTATCAATTACTATTATGTCTAGGTTTTCTCTTAATATTTTTTGAGCTCTCTTAAATTCTTTCTCGCTTGCACCAACTGCCGCACCTACAAGTGTTTTTTTTGATTTTACCTTTCTAATTTCTTTAATTTGTTCTTCAATATTTAAGTTTCTATGAATTATGCCCAATCCCCCTGCTCTCGCCATAGCAATCCCCATTGAAGACTCTGTAACAGTATCCATTGCCGATGACAAAAGAGGTATTTTTATCTTTAGATTTTCTGTTAAATTAATTGAGGTATTAACTTCACTAGGTAGAATTTCTGAATAATTTGGAGCTAAAGTAACATCATCAAATGTTAAAGCTTCTTTAATAGTTCCCATGTCCTTATATAAATGATTCTTGAAAAAATAAAAGGATAACTATCTCAAATTTCTACAAATTATAAAATTTTCTTTAGAATCTTTTCTACTCGAGGGTGGCTTAAATATATAAACATCTTTAAATGATTTTTTACCTAATGCGACAATCTCGTTAAAAGATGATCCCATAAAAAGTTTTGAAATAAAGCTTCCTTTTTTATTTAGTAATTCAATAGCAAAATTCATTGCATCTGTACATAATTCACCTGTAACTAGTGAGTCTATACTCTTATTGCCTGTAGTGTTGACTGCCATATCTGAGATTATAAGATCTACTTTCTTTCCAAAATAATTTTGGATGGATTTTTTGTGCTTATCTTCTGTAAAATCTCCTTTTATATGAAATGAATTCTTAATTGGTTCAATATCTTTCAAATCTATTGAAATAATTTTAGGCTTATGGAAGTTTCTTGATATATATTGAGACCAGCTTCCAGGAGCAGCGCCCAAATCAACAACTAGAATATTATTTTTGATTACTTTAAATTTTTCGTTTATTTCTTGTAACTTATATACAGCTCTAGACCTATAACCTTCTAGTTTCGATTTTTTTATGTAAATATCTCTTTTTTGTTTAATTATCCAATTTTTTGAAAATTTATTTTTTTTCAACTAATTTCCATATCTTAGTGATTTTTCAATTATTTCACCATCTAAAGTTTCAATTTTAGACACATGGTTTTTATCATTTCTAATATTATCATTATTCTTTCCAGCAAGATGTACAATTCCAATTTCATGATTTGGTAAATAAGGCTCTACAAAAGTGTTTTGCTTTTTGTCAAATTTGATAGCATCAATTAGTGTCCAATTACAATATGCTGGTAAAATTTCTACATCTAAATTATCTGAATATATTGTGATATTCATAGCAATTTGCTCTGAACCCCAAATTTTTCCCGATGATAATGCTTTCTTTAAGTTTTTTTGCCAGATCTCCCAATGCGGTGCCTTTTCTTCTAAACAAAATATTCCAATATTTAAATGAGGTTTAAGTGCAACTTCTCTTGAAATTTTTTCTGAAAAACCAGATGATTTTGCATGTTTATAGTTTTGTGACTTTATTCTTGCAAAACTTCCTAATACCCACTCTGCTCTTAAGACTCTTCCATAAGATCTATCTGCTGATGTTGCTATTGATAATTTTTTATTCTCACATCCCTTTAAGTAAAGATCAATTGCAAACCATGAGTTAACCCAAGCATCAGCATCTATCCATAAATATTTTTTATAACCTGGAAAATAATTTGGCAAGAATGCTCTTGAAACTTGACTTTTCAACCACTCTCTTCCTTTTACTTTAAAATTTGGAACTGCTATATCCCACTCTGCTTTTTTGATTCGAAATACTTTTTTTTCCAGTATTTTAACTTGTTCTTTAGTTAATCCTGCATCCAATATACAAAGATCTATCTCTTTGCTTTGTTCAAATCTGTTTATAGAGTCTACTAATTCATTTAAAAGATTAAAATAATTTGAGTCTGCTAGTGAAATTATTGTATTTTCCCTCATTTATAATACATCTTCATGATGATCAGTATCATCTTTTGTGGCTTTAGCATTTTTTTTGATCATAAGAAAATGTATTGAACTTATAGGCACCATTAATATGTAAATTAAACCTGAAAAAAGAATTGCGTTGAATGTATAAACAAGAATTAAGCCAAAATATAAAATTATTCCAAACAATAAAAATATTGATGCACTTCTTGGGACAGCTATCCTCTTGAAAGAATAAGTTGGTATTTTGCTAATTAATAAAATTGAAACAACAATAAATATAATTGGTACAATAATCTGATAATTTAAATTTAAAAACTGAAATTCGCTAATACTTAATATTAATGGCATTAAAACTAAAACTCCACCTGCAGGAGAAGGAATGCCTTCAAAAAAATTATCTTTCCATGAACTCTCTTCATTTGATGATACATTAAATCTTGCAAGTCTAAGTGCAACACAAACAACATAAATTAATGAAATTAACCAACCTACTCTTCCGATTTCTGACAAAGCCCAAAAATACATTATAAAAGCTGGGGCAACTCCAAAACTTATAACATCAGTAAGTGAGTCTAATTCTTTGCCAACTTTAGAAGTTCCTTTAATCAGCCTTGCAATTCTACCATCTAAACCATCAATGATTGCAGCGACTATGACTGCAATTATAGATAATTCAAATTTACCATCAAATGCAAACTTAATTGACGTTAAACCAATACATACTCCAACAAGTGTTAAAATATTTGGCAAAATTACTCTCGTCTTTTTATTAGAAACTAATTTAATGTTTTTATTTTGTGACTCCATTAAATTATTTTTTTGCAATTAAAGTTTCGCCAGCTATAGTTTTTTGATCAACTTTTACTAAAGGAGAATAATTTTCAAAATATATATCAGCTCTACTTCCAAATCTGATCATGCCTATTCTTGAACCTTGTTCTACAAGCTCATCTTTAGAAACCTCTGTTACAATCCGTCTTGCAACTAGTCCTGCTATTTGGACAACAATTATATCTTCCCCATCAGAATTTTTTATTTTATAATAATTTCTCTCATTATCTTCACTTGCCTTATCTAAAGATGCATTAAAAAACTTTCCTGGTTTATAAAGTATCTCAGATATTGCTCCAGAACATGGAGACCTATTTACATGGCAATCAAAGACATCCATAAAAATACTTATTTTTTTCATTTGTTTATTTTCTAAACCTAATTCTTTGGGACCATTAGTATCCATTACTTGCAATACAACTCCATCAGCCGGACTTGTGAGATAACTGTCATCTCCGATAGAAATTCTTTCAGGATCTCTAAAAAAGTAATAGCACCAAATGGTTAATACCAACCCTATAAAACCAAGAAATCCATTTATGAAATAGAGAATTATAGTTGCGATTGCAAAAATAATAATAAATTTGTAACCTTCATTGTGTATTTTTGGAAATATTTTACTCATGACAAACCTATAATTGATAATTTTGGATTAATATGTATACAAAAAGAATAAATTCAACTATTAAGATATATCGAAAAAATGAGTAAAATTAAGGTTAAAAACCCCATCGTAGAGTTAGATGGCGATGAAATGACCAGGGTTATATGGGACTTCATAAAAAATAAGCTCGTTTTAACTTATTTAGATCTAAAAATTGAGTACTACGATTTAGGAATGGAAAGTAGGGATAAAACTGAAGACAAAATAACAATTGAATGTGCAAATGCAATTAAAAGAAATGGTGTTGGTATTAAGTGTGCAACCATCACTCCTGATGAAGCTAGAGTAAGAGAATTTAATCTTAAAAAAATGTGGAGATCTCCAAATGGTACAATAAGAAATATAATTGGAGGAACTGTTTTTAGAGAACCTATAATTTGTAAAAATATTCCAAAACTTGTGCCCTCATGGACAGATCCATTGATCATAGGCAGGCATGCGTTTGGTGATCAATACAGAGCAACAGACTTTACAGTACCTGGTAAAGGTAAGTTAGAAATCAAATGGACTGCTGAAGATGGTTCTGATGAGAGAAAATATGAAGTCTTCAATTTCCCAGGTCCTGGAATTGCATTATCAATGTATAATTTGGATAAATCAATAGAGGACTTTGCAAGATCTTGTTTTAACTACGGATTAATTAAAAAATGGCCGGTTTATCTTTCTACTAAAAATACAATTTTAAAAAGATACGATGGAAGATTTAAAGATATTTTTGAAGAAGTTTTTGAAAAGGAATTTAAAGATAGATTTAATGAAAATAAAATTACTTATGAACATAGATTAATAGATGACATGGTGGCATGTGCAATGAAATGGCATGGTAAATATATTTGGGCGTGTAAAAATTATGATGGAGATGTACAATCAGATACTGTTGCTCAAGGATATGGATCTTTGGGTTTAATGACAAGTGTTTTGCTTGCTCCAGATGGTAAAACAATGGAAGCTGAAGCCGCACATGGAACAGTAACAAGACACTTTAGAATGCATCAACAAGGCAAAGAAACATCAACAAATCCTATTGCATCTATTTTTGCTTGGACAAGAGGTTTGGCTCATAGAGGAAAATTAGATGGGAATGAAGAGTTAATAAAATTTGCAGAAACACTTGAAAAAGTATGTGTTGATTGTGTTGAAGAAGGTTCAATGACTAAGGACTTAGCTATTTTAATAGGACCTTCAACAAAGTATTTAACAACTAATCAATTTTTAGATACTTTAGACGGTAAGTTGAGACAAAAACTAAATTAAAGTTTTAATTTTTTCAAAAGCCTCATTTATTTTATTTTTAAATTGGCCTCCTGCTTGTGCAAAATCTTTTCTGCCACCACCACCTTTTCCACCAATAATTTCAGATCCTGTTTTAGCAAATGTGACTGCATCATACTTATTAATAAGTTCATCTGTTATCCCAACTGCAAGACCTACTTTGTCTTCTAAACTAGCAAAAACTATCACAATTCCTGTTTTTAATTCTTTTTTTCCAGCATCAACCAATTTTCTTAGCTCTTTAGGTGGAAGATCATCAACTTTTTGAAATCTTACACTTATATTATTAATTTTAAGATCTTGAATTATATTTTTGGAATTATTTTCTAAAATTGAGCTAAATTTTAATTGTTCTAATTGTTTTGATAATTCTTTAATTAAAATTTTATTATCTTCATTTTCAAGATTTGGTTTAACACCTAATTTAATTATCTGTTTTGATAAGTCATTAATCATTTCTTCATCTTTTTGTGCAGATAAGTCAGATAATTTCTCTTTATTTTGTAAAAAACTATTTAATTGATTTTCTCTAAGAGCTTCTACTCTTCTAACACCTGCTGCAATTGATGATTGACTAATAATTTTGAATTTCCCAATATCACCAGTGTTTCGTACGTGCGTACCTCCGCATAATTCAGTGGAAAAATACTTTTCTTTCTCATCTCCCATAGATAATACTCTAACTTCCTCTCCATATTTCTCTCCAAAGAGTGCGAGAGCTCCATTATTTACTGCTTCTTTAGGAGTCATAATCCTTGTTTTAACTTCTGATTTTTTTTGAACCATTAAATTAACGTGATTTTCTATTTTTTCTATTTCCTGATCTGAAATTGGTTTCATATGGCTAAAATCAAATCTTAGTCTATCTGGTGCTACTAATGATCCTTTTTGTGTAACATGAGTACCTAATACTCTTCTTAAAGACTCATGCAAAAGATGTGTTGCTGAATGATAAGCTCTTATATTATTACGTCTATCAATATCAATTTTCATCTCAACATTGTCTTTAATTTTTATACTTCCTGATTTAACTTTGCCGTAGTGTACAAATAGATCACCTAATTTTTTTTGGACATCTGTGATCTCAAACTTAAAACCTCCTGAAGTTATTTCGCCTGTGTCACCAACTTGACCACCAGATTCTCCATAAAAAGGGGTTTGATTTAAAATAATAATTCCTTCATCGTTTTTATTCAATTCATTTACTTCTTTGTTGTCTTTTAATAATGATAAAATAATACCTTCTGCTTGATCAGTCTCATATCCTAGGAATTCTGAAGGACCTAATCTATCTTTTATCGAAAACCAAATATCATCTACCGCACTGTCACCTGAGCCTTTCCAATTTTTCTTAGCAAGTTCTTTGCTTTCTTTCATTAAACTTTGAAATTTATCGTTGTCTATTGTTAATGATTTATTTTTTAAGATGTCTTGTGTCAGGTCTAATGGAAAACCATAGGTATCATAGAGTTTAAAGGCTACTTCTCCAGGTAGTATCTTGTCTATTTTAGTTATTTCCTCATTTAATATTTTAATACCTCTGTCTAAAAGAATTAAAAATTTTTCTTCTTCCATTCTTAATGTTTCTTTTATTAAAGATTCAGCTCTTTCTATTTCTGAATAATTACCTTTCATCTCATCTTTTAAGGTTTTAAAAATATTATAAAAAACTGGTTCTTTAGAACCAAGAAGATGAGAATGCCTCATTCCTCTTCTCATAATTCTTCTTAGGACATAACCTCTTCCTTCATTTGATGGCAAAACTCCCTCAGCAATTAAAAATGAGCTTGCTCGTAGGTGATCAGCTATTACTCTAAAACTTGCTAAATTATTATTATTCGGCTGGACTTTTAAAATTTCTGCAGCAGAGTTTATTATTTTTTTAAAATGATCTGTTTCATAGTTGTCGTGAGTTCCTTGAAGTAATGCAGCAATTCTCTCTAAACCCATTCCAGTATCAACTGATGGTTTTGGCAGATCAATACGCTTATCTTTTGAAATTTGCTCATACTGCATAAAGACTAAATTCCAAATTTCTATAAATCTATCCCCATCCTCATTTTTTGATCCTGGTAATCCACCTTCTAAGTGGTCTCCATGATCATAAAATATTTCTGAACAAGGACCACAAGGTCCAGTTTCACCCATAGACCAAAAATTATCAGATGTTGCTATCCTTATGATTTTATCTTCACTTAACCCAGCAATTTTTTTCCAGTAATTAAAGGCTTCATCATCGTCGTGGTAGACTGTTACATAAAGCCTATTCTTATCTAAACCAAATTCTTTTGTTATTAAATTCCACGCAAGTTCAATAGCTCTTTCTTTAAAATAATCACCAAAAGAAAAGTTTCCCAACATTTCAAAAAACGTATGGTGTCTTGGAGTATAGCCAACATTTTCAAGATCGTTATGCTTACCACCTGCTCTTACACATTTTTGAGATGTTGTAGCTCTTTGATAGTCTCTCTTTTCCAGTCCAGTAAATACATTTTTAAATTGGACCATTCCTGAATTGGCAAACATCAATGTTGGGTCATTATTCGGGACTAAATTGCTAGACTCAACTATTTTATGATCATTTTTTTCAAAATAATCTAAAAATGCTGACCTGATTTCATTTAATGTTTTAGCCATATTTAACCAAAATACAGCATTTTTATATGATGTCTACACTTCTGAAGGGAAAAAAGGCGCCCAATAGAGCGCCTTTTTTTAATAACTAAAAGTTATCTGCTAATTCTTTTTAGTAGGAACTTCCTCCTCTTTCTTCTGCGCTTCAAGCTTTTCTTCACTTAAAGGATTGCCTTCAATCTTCTTTGAAATAACTCCAGCTTTTTCTCTAATAGCCATTTCAATTTCAGCAGCAGCTTTTGGATTTTGTTCAAGGTAAAGTTTAGCATTCTCTCTACCTTGACCAATTTTTTCACCTTTATAAGCGTACCAAGCTCCAGATTTTTCAACAATCTCAGCTTTGGCACCAAGGTCGATTAGTTCCCCTACTTTACTAATTCCTTTTCCATACATTAAGTCGAACTCAACTACTTTAAATGGTGGTGCAACTTTGTTTTTAACAACTTTTACTCTTGTTGTATTTCCAACAATTTGCTCTTTATCTTTTATTGCTCCAATTCTTCTAATATCCATTCTTACTGAAGAATAAAATTTTAAAGAATTACCTCCAGAAGTTGTTTCTGGACTTCCAAACATTACACCAATTTTCATTCTAATTTGGTTAATAAATATAACCATTGTATTAGTTCTTGATATTGATCCTGTTAATTTTCTAAGAGCTTGAGACATTAGTCTTGCTTGAAGACCAACATGGTGATCTCCCATATCTCCCTCAATTTCTGCTCTTGGAGTTAATGCTGCAACAGAGTCGACTACTAAAACTGACATTGAGCCAGATTTGATTAAAGTATCGGTTATTTCTAATGCTTGTTCACCAGTGTCTGGTTGTGAAATAAGCAACTCCTCTGTGTTAACTCCTAATTTCTTTGCATAAACTGGATCCAATGCATGTTCTGCATCTACAAATCCACAAATTCCACCTGCTTTTTGTGCTTCAGCAACAACTTGTAATGCTAATGTAGTTTTACCAGATGACTCTGGTCCATAAATTTCAACAATTCTGCCTTTTGGTAATCCACCTATTCCAAGTGCCAAGTCTAAACTCAAAGATCCAGTAGAAATTGACTCAATATCCATTGCTTTTTGTTCTCCAAGCTTCATCACAGAGCCTTTTCCAAAGCTATCTGTTATCTGGCTAATCGCTGCATCTAGTGCTTTATTTTTTTCTTTATCTTCCAATTCTTTATCTTTTGTGGATTTCACCACTTTTAAGTTATTTTTAGTCATTTTTTGCCTCGTTTTTTTCATTTATTAACATTCGAATCATGATAATAAATGTACACATTTTGTTCTCATTCGCAATATTTTTTTAAAATTAGAGCTAGAAGTCCCTATTTATCTAAGTTTTAGGTATTCACTATTTAATAACCCTACAGACTTTAAGAGTCTATATTGAGCTAATAAATAATTTCTTTCAGCTTCGGCAAGATTAATTTTAGCATTAATTAAATTTGATCTGGATTGGAGAACATCAAATGTAGATCTATTCAGACCACTCTCATATTCAAAACTAATCCCTTCATTTGCAATTTCAGCAGCCTTAACTTGTGAT
>CACPQM010000006.1 GCA_902636075.1 uncultured Pelagibacteraceae bacterium
ATCTCGATTAAATTTTAACCTGAACTCTGTTGCAATTCTTGATCCATAAACAACAGCCTCTGGATCATCGCCGTTGACATGAATTATTGGCGCTTCAACCATTTTAGCAATATCTGAAGGGTGAGGTGAAGATCTTGCAAATCTTGGACTAGTTGTAAATCCAATTTGGTTATTTACAATTATATGAATTGTTCCACCAGTATTATGCCCTGGCAAGCCAGACATAGCAAAGCATTCAGCTACTACCCCTTGTCCAGCGAAAGCAGCATCTCCATGAATTAAAATTGGAATAACCTTATTTCTTTTTAGATCCTGATGAAAAAATTGCTTTGCTCTGGTTTGACCTAAGACTACTGGATTAACAGCCTCTAAATGTGAAGGATTGTCAGTGAGACTTACATGAACAACATTTCCATCAAATTCTCTATCGGAAGATGCTCCCAAATGATATTTTACATCACCAGCACTATCTTCCTCTGTATTATTAATTTCACCGGCAAACTCATTGAATATTCTTTTATATGATTTTTGTAAAACGTTAGCTAGAACATTTAGTCTTCCTCTGTGAGACATGCCAATTTTAACTTCTTTTATATTTGACTGACCGCCAATTTTAATTATTTGCTCTAAAGCAGGTATTAGACTTTCACCACCATCAAGACCGAATCTTTTTGATCCAACATATTTTGTGTGCAAAAATTTTTCAAAACCCTCAGCTTGTATTAATTTATTTAAAATTGCATTTTTTCCATTTACTGTAAATTTCAAAGAATTTTCATCTTTTTCAACTCTATCGCGGAACCATTTTCTTTCTGTTGGATTTGAAATATGCATGTACTCATAACCAATATTTCCACAATAAATTTTTCTTAATACAGAGAGAATTTCTTTTATATTAGAGTATTCTTTATTTAAGACACCATCCAAATAAATTTTTTTACTATAATCATCTTTTTTAAATCCATAATTTTCAGGATGTAGTTCGTCAAGATATTCACTTTCTCTAATTTCTAATGGATCAACTTTTGACAATAAATGACCACGCTGTCTATAGGCTCTAATCAAAGAGACTGCTTTAATAGAATTGCTATTACTTGCGATTATATCTTTCTGATCTATTTCATGATTTTGACTTTTTGCAATCTCAACCTCATTTTCAAATATTTTACTCTCATCAATTTTATTTTTTCTAGGATTCCAAGATGGTCCATTGACCTCTTTTACAATTGAATTTATATCATCACCAATATCCATAAAATATTTTTTCCAACTTTCAGGTAAATTTGGGTCATTATTTACATACTTCACATACATTTGTTCTATAAATGCACTATTTGATTTATTAAGAAACGAAGTTTTTTTGTATTCTAAATTTTTAGATGATGACATTTTTAAGTATAATTATACACGAATAAGATGTTATCAATTAGACAATTTATTCAACAGAGTTATTCCAATTTCAGACGGTGATTTTGCCATTGTAATACCAGATTTTTCCATAATTTTAATTTTCTCATCAGCGTTGCCTTTCCCTCCTGATATTATTGCGCCAGCGTGACCCATTCTTCTTCCAGGTGGCGCTGTAATTCCAGCTACAAATCCAACCATTGGTTTTTTTATCTTATGATTTTTTATAAATTCAGCAGCCTCTTCTTCAGCAGTTCCACCAATCTCTCCAATCATGACAATAGACTCAGTTTCTTCATCATTTAAAAATAGATCCAGGCAATCAATAAAATTTGTACCATTTATTGGATCTCCACCTATTCCTATACATGTAGATTGACCTAGACCATTTTCTGAAGTTTGAGCAACAGCTTCGTACGTTAATGTTCCTGATCTAGAAACAATGCCTACTGTTCCTTTTTTATGTATATTGCCAGGCATTATTCCAATTTTACATTCATTAGGGGTTATTATACCTGGACAGTTTGGACCGATAAGTCTTGATTTAGATTCTAAAAGTTTCCTTTTTACTCTTAGCATGTCTAAAATTGGAATACCTTCGCTTATACATACAATCAAATCCATGGATGCATCTATTGCCTCTATAATTGCTGAGGATGCAAACTTTGCAGGAACATAAATCATTGTTGCGTTTGCACCTGTCTGGTCTTTGGCCTCTTTAACTGTATTAAATACTGGTCTTTCCAAATGAATTTGACCTCCTTTTTTAGGTGTAACTCCACCAACTAAATTAGTTCCATATTTAATAGATTGCTCAGAATGAAAAGTTCCATGAGCGCCAGTGAAACCTTGACAAATTACTTTGGTATCTTTGTTAATTAATACTGACATTATTTTATTGCCTCAACTATTTTTTTTGCTGCATCAGATAAATCATTTGCAGAAATAATCTCTAATCCTGAATTATCTAAAATCTCTTTTCCCTCTTTAAAATTTGTTCCTGCAAGTCTTACAACTAAAGGAACTTTTATTTTTATTTCTTTTGCTGCATCTACAACACCTTGAGCGAGTACATCACATCGCATTATTCCTCCAAAAATATTTATTAGTATTCCTTTAACATTTTTATCAGATAAAATAATTTTAAATGCAGCTGAAACTTTTTCTTTGGATGCGCCACCACCTACATCTAAAAAATTTGCTGGTTCTTCTCCATACAATTTAATAATATCCATGGTAGCCATTGCTAATCCAGCACCATTAACCATGCATCCTATATTTCCATCTAATTTAATGTATGCTAGATCATATTTGCTTGCTTCGATTTCAGTCTTTTCTTCTTCATTAAAATCTCTAAGTTTTTGAATTTCTGGATGTTTAAATAATGCATTTTCATCAAACGTCATCTTTGCATCTAAACATACAATTTTATTTTTTTTTGTTAAAATAAGAGGATTTATCTCTACTAAATTTGCGTCTGTATCAATGAACATTTTGTAAATTGATTTTATTAAATTGATTGCTTGTATACTTGCATTTTTGTCTAAATCAAAAATTTTAATAATTTTGCTACAGTCTTTCTCTGAAATACTTTCATTAAAATCTACTTTAGTAGTGATTATTTTCTCTGGTAATTTTATGGCAACTTCCTCAATATTCATTCCACCCTGATCACTGGAAATAAATGCAATTTTAGCAGAAGCTCTATCAACAAGACAAGACAGATAAAATTCTTTTTCTATTTCTGATGCAGTTTCGACATACAATCTTTTCACCTCACTTCCTGACGGTCCAGTTTGATGTGTAACTAATGTTTTTCCAAACAATTTATTCGCTTCCTCTTCCAAAAGAGTTAAATTATCAACAATTTTTACACCTCCAGCCTTTCCTCTGCCTCCTGCATGAATTTGGGCTTTTAATACATATTTATCAGCTTTAAGATTTTTTACTTTTTCAATTAATTCATTTACATTAAAAGCATAAACGCCTTCAGGAACAACCGCGCCATACTTTTTGAGTATTTCTTTTGCCTGGTGCTCGTGAATATTCATTTAGTCTTTGTTCAAGTCAGGGTCTATTTTAGATGCCGCATCCCATAATTTAATTACTGCTTCTACTGAATTATTAAACTCTGTTTTTTCATTTTCATTAAGGTCGATTTCCTCAATTTTTTCAACACCTTCATTTCCAATGATAACAGGAACGCCTGCATATACATTATTAATTCCATACTCACCATGTAAATATGCTGCACATGGTAAAAGTTTTTTTTGATTTTTTAAAAATGCTTCAGCCATTTCAACTCCAGATGCTGCAGGTGCATAAAATGCTGATCCTTTTTCTAGATATTTTACAATTTCTGCACCACCGTCTCTAGTTCGTTGATTAATGCTTTCTAATTTTTCCCCAGAAATCTTTCCTTCTTTCACTAACTCCATTAATGGTTGACCAGAGACTTTTGTAAATCGTGGAAGAGGTACCATTGTGTCTCCATGTCCTCCCATTACCATAGCATCAATTTCTTTAACAGGCACATTTAATTCCTCAGATAAGAATAGTTTAAATCTTGAACTATCCAATATACCCGCCATACCTACAACTTTATGAACAGGAAGTCCTGAATATTTTTGAAATGCCATTACCATTACATCCAATGGATTTGTAATACAAATTACAAAGGCATTAGGCGCATTAGTTTTTATTCCTTCTGCAACTTGTTTAATAATTTTTAAATTAATTCCCAATAAATCATCTCTGCTCATTCCAGGTTTTCTAGGAACACCTGCTGTAATAATAATAACATCTGATCCTTTTATATCTTCATAGTTATCTGTTCCTGAAAATTTTACATTAAATCCATCTACCGAAGAAGATTGGGCTATATCTAGACCCTTTCCCTTTGCTACTCCACTTGCAACATCAAATAAAACAACTTCATCCACCAGTTCTTTTAAACCTATTAAATGAGCTAAAGTTCCTCCAATTTGACCTGCCCCTATTAAAGAAATTTTACTCATTTTTATTTCATTGTTGGCATGATGAACTCAGGATTAGATCTAATTCCTGATGGCCATCTAGAGGTAATTGTTTTTAATTTAGTATAAAATTTTACTCCTTCCATACCATGTGTTCCACTATCCCCAAATAAAGACCTCTTCCATCCTCCAAAACTGTGAAAAGCCATTGGAACTGGTATTGGAACATTTATTCCAACCATTCCAACTTGAATTTTGCTTGCGAATGTTCTTCCTGCATCCCCATCTCTAGTATAAATGCTAACTCCATTTCCGTATTCATGCTCATTAATCATTTTTGTAGCTTCTTCAAATGTTTTTACCCTAACCACAGATAAAACTGGTCCAAATATTTCTTCTTTATAAATTCTCATATCAGTAGTCACATGATCAAAGAGACAACCACCAATATAAAAACCATTTTCATAGCCCTGTAATTTCAAATTTCTTCCATCAAGAACAAGTTTTGCTCCTTCTTTAACTCCTAGATCTACATAGCCTTTTACTTTTTCCAAATGTTCTTTAGTTACTAAAGGGCCCATCTCGGATGATTTATCCATACCAGGTCCAATTTTTAATGCTTCAGCTTTTTTTGATAGTCTTGAGACTAACTCATCACCTACATCACCGACTGCTACTGCTACTGACTGCGCCATACATCTTTCTCCAGCTGAACCATATGCAGCACCCATTAAACCATTTACGGCACCATCTAAATCACAATCTGGCATTACAACTAAATGATTTTTTGCTCCACCTAATGCTTGGACTCTTTTTTCATTTTTAGCTGCATTTTCATAAATGTACTTAGCAATAGGAGTTGATCCAACAAAACTTACAGCTTTAATATTTTTGTTTGTTAATATCGCATCAACAACCTCTTTGTCACCGTTTACAACATTAAAAACTCCCTCAGGAAGACCAGCTTCGTGAAGAAGTTCTGCCAACTTCATCGGACATGAGGGATCTTTTTCTGATGGTTTTAAAATAAAACTATTACCACATGCTATAGCTAATGGAAACATCCACATCGGTACCATAGCTGGAAAATTAAATGGGGTTATACCTGCTGCAACACCCAAAGGCTGTCGCATTGAATAACTATCAACGTTTGTTCCAACATTTTCAGAAAACTCTCCTTTGAGCAAGTGTGGAATTCCACATGCAAACTCAACAACTTCTAATCCTCTTATTAATGATCCCTTAGCATCCTCATAAACTTTTCCATGTTCTGAGACTATTAATTTTGCCAATTCATCAAAATTTTTTTCGATAAGCTCTTTGAATTTAAACATTATTCTTGCTCTTTGAAGTGGAGGATTTAATGACCAAGTCTTAAAAGCTTTTTGTGCAATTTCTACTGCACTATCCAAATCTGCTTTTGAGGCTAAGATAACCTCAGACTCTTGTTCCCCGGTAGCTGGGTTAAAGATTTTTCCTTTTCTCTCTGAATTACCTGATATTACTTTTCCACCAACAAAATGTTTGATTAAATTCATGATTGAAATTATTTAATTAAGTAATCAAGCTGTTGCAAGCATTTTCTTTATCTCTGCAATAGCTTTTGCAGGATTTAAGCCCTTGGGACAAGCATTTGTACAATTCAAGATAGTATGACATCTATAAAGTTTAAGCTCGTCAGCAACTTTTTTAAGTCTTTCTTTTCTATCTTCATCTCTACTATCGATTATCCATCTATAAGCCTGAAGTAAAACAGCTGGACCTAAATATTTTTCACCATTCCACCAATAACTTGGGCAAGACGTTGAACAACATGCACACATTATGCATTCATAGAAACCATCCAATTTTGCTCTATCTTCTTTTGATTGAATATTTTCCTTATCATTTTTTTTTGTGGTTTTTAACCAAGGTTCAACTGATTCATATTGTTTATACAATGTACTTAGATCTCCAATTAAATCTTTTAAAACTTTTAAATGAGGTAAAGGGTAGATATCAATATCTCCTTCCAATTCTGAATGAGCTTTAGTACACGCTAAACCGTTTTTTCCATTCATATTCATTGCACAAGATCCACAAACACCATGCGCACATGATCTTCTATACGCAATCGAAGGATCTATTTCATTTTTAATTTTATTTAATATATCTAGGACTTTTGATGAACAGTTATCCATATCAACTTCATAAGTATCAATTCTTGGATTTTCATTTTTAGATGGATCCCATCTATATACGTTAACTTTTCTTATGTTTTTTGATCCTGTGTTATCTTTGTAGTACTGCCCTTTTTTTACCTTTGAATTTGCTGGTAAATTAAATTGGACCATTAATATACTCTTTCCTGTGGAGGAAAATATTGTACATCATTTGTTAGTGTTGATCTGTGGACAGGTCTATAGCTAATTTTAGTTTTTGAACCATTGCACCATGAAAGAGTATGTTGCATAAAATTTTCGTCATCTCTCTTTGGAAAATCTTCTCTTGCATGGGCCCCTCTACTCTCTTTTCTATTATAAGCAGAGTCCATTGTTGTGATTGCTTGTCTTATTAAATTATCAAATTCTAATGTTTCAACTAAGTCAGTATTAAATATTAATGATTTATCTTTTACTGATAAAGAGTCCATACCATCATAAGGTTTTCTGATTTCATCTACACCTTCTTTTAAAGTTTTTTCTGATCTAAATACAGCACACTTAGATTGCATTGTTTTTTGCATAGAAAGTCTTAGTTCAGATGTTGGATTTGAACCTTCTGAATTTCTTAGGGAATCAAACCTTTCTAAACATCTGTCTGTTTCACTCTTAACAATCTCATCATGTTTCATTCCTGGTTTTACTAATTCAGCTGCTCTTTTCGCTGCTGCTCTTCCAAAAACAACTAAATCAATTAATGAATTTGATCCTAATCTATTTGCTCCATGAACAGAAACACAAGCTGCCTCTCCAATAGCCATTAATCCAGGAACGGTTTTTTCAGATCCATTTACTGTTAAAACCTCAGCTTTGTAATTTGTTGGTATTCCACCCATATTATAATGTACTGTTGGTACTACGGGTATAGGTTCCTTCGTTACATCTACATTGGCAAATAATTTTGAGGCCTCTGAAATTCCAGGCAATCTCTCATCTATTACTTTTGGATCTAAGTGATCTATATGAAGATGTACGTGATCTTGTTCTTTACCAATACCTCTGCCCTCATTAATTTCTACTGCAATTGATCTACTTACAACATCCCTAGATGCTAAATCTTTTGCATTGGGAGCATAACGCTCCATGAATCTCTCTCCTTTAGAGTTTACCAGATAACCACCTTCTCCTCTAACTCCCTCAGAAATTAAAGTGCCATGACCATATATCCCTGTAGGATGGAATTGTACAAATTCCATATCTTGTAAAGGCAAACCAGCTCTTAAAGCCATAGCGTTACCATCTCCGGTACAAGTATGCGCTGAGGTAGCTGAGTAATATACTTTCCCATAGCCTCCTGTTGCTATTATTGTAATATGAGATCTAAATCTATGAATTGTTCCATCATTAAGATTCCAGGCAATTATACCCTTACATGCCCCATCCTTCATTATTAAATCTAATGCAAAATATTCTATAAAAAATTCTGTATTATGCTTTAAGGCTTGCCCGTACAATGTATGTAGTATTGCATGTCCTGTTCTATCAGCTGCAGCACATGTTCTTTGTACGGTCTCATTTCCATAGTTTTTTGTCATACCACCAAAAGGTCTTTGATAAATTTTGCCATCTTCTGTTCTGCTAAATGGTACTCCATATTTCTCTAATTCTAGAACTGCTGCAGGAGCTTCTTTGCATAAATATTCGATAGAGTCTTGATCTCCTAACCAATCGGCACCTTTAACGGTATCATACATATGCCATCTCCAATCGTCTTCACCCATATTGCCAAGTGCTGCTGAAATACCACCTTGTGCTGCGGAGGTATGGCTTCTTGTTGGGAATACTTTGGATACACATGCTGTTTTTAATCCAGCCTCGCTTAACCCTACAGCTGCTCTTAGTCCAGAACCACCTGCACCTAGAACAACTACATCATATTCATGATCAATAATTTTGTACGCACTCATAACTATAAACTAAATACTAAGATAATGATTAATAATGGAAATACTATAGCAAAGATATTTAAAGATTTATTTGCGGCATTTTTGATTTTTTCATCTTCAATATAGTCTTCAAAAACCTCACTGATGCTTAATGCAGAGAAAAAATAAGCAAAAATCAAAAAAAGGCTAATCAATAACTTTGAAGGTTGAGAGGAAACAAATATTAGCACCTTTTCAAAGCCTTTGTCATATATAAAGGCAAAATTTATAGCAAACCATAGCATTAATGGTACCAGTATTGCTGAACTTACTTTTAAAAATAACCATTTTTTTGTAACAGAGCCCATCAAATTAAAACTCTCCCAATAACAAAGATAATTACAGTAAGTGGAAATGATCCAATTAGTACTACTAGTCCAGTTATTTTTGTTATTTTTGGCTCAAAACCATAACCTAAATCCATAAACAAATGTCTTATTTCACTAAGCATTTGAAATGAAAATGACCAAATAATTCCAAGACAAAAAAATTTACCAAAAAAAGATGATAAAAATAAATTGGTATACTCATAGTTTTTTTCACCCAATAATAAAGAAGCTATCCATATACCAATTAAGGTTATTGTAAAAAAATTTATTATTCCAGTTATTCTATGTGATATTGAAACTAACGAAGAGATATGCCAATTATAAATTTGTATATGTGGTGATATTGGACTTTTATTTTCCATAAAAATCTTTTTCTACTAAAGCCTCAGCAATTTCAACTGCATTTAGTGCAGCACCTTTTAATAAGTTATCAGACACAACCCACAAATTAATTGAATTTGGTTGAGAAGAATCCTCACGAATTCTTGATATAAATGTTTCAAATTTGTCTTCAGCTTCAACAGGGGTAATGTATCCTCCATCTTTTTGTTCATCAACTACCTTACATCCTGGTGATGACGATAAGACATTTCTTATTTCTTCTAAGTCATGTTTTTTGTTAAATTCAACATTCACACTTATGGAGTGAGAAACAAGAACAGGAATTCTTACACAAGTAGATGTTATATTAATTTTACTATCTAAAATTTTTTTTACCTCATCATGATTTTTTTGCTCTTCTTTTGTGCTTCCATTTTCAAGAAAACTATCAATATGTGGTATAGCATTAAATGCGATTTGCTTAGTAAAATTTTTTGACTCAACATCTTTATTTTCCAACACTTCTTTAGTTTGAGATATAAGTTCATCCATACCTGCCTTACCTGCTCCTGATACAGATTGATAAGTTGATGCAACTATCCTTTTTACATTATACAAATCATGTAATGGTTTGAGAGCTACAACTATTGGTATTACTGAACAATTTGCATTTGCTACAATATTCTTATTTTTAAATTTAGGTAACTCTTTGGAATTTACCTCTGGAACAATTAAAGGAATTTCTGGATCTTTTCTAAAGAATTTTGAATTATCAATTACAATTGTTTTTTCAGCTGCAATGGGTGCCCATTTTTCAGCAATTGAAGAACCAGCTGCAAAAAAGGCAATTTTTACTTTAGAGAAATCAAATTGTTCTAAATTACTAACAGTATGCTCTTTTCCTAAAAAATTAATTTTTTTTCCTTCACTATTTGAGGAAGCAACTAAATAAGCCTCTGTTATTGGAAAATTTTTTTTTTCCAAAACTTCCATTAATTTTCGACCTACGTTTCCTGTCGCTCCTACTATTGCTATATTCATGATATTTTAAAGTTTTATACTAAATGAAAGGTAAATCACAAACTTTTCCATCAAAATCAGAGCCATTTATACTGATTTTAAAGGATTTCGAAGTCTCAAAGTGTGGTTTGTTAATCATTGCAATCCCAATGACTTGCTCAAAGGTCGGATTGTAACAACCAGATCTTAATTCTCCGATTATATTATTATCTTCATCTACTAGATCCATTGAGCCATTAACACTTATTTCCTTGGCATCAATTTTTACTCCCATAAGTTTTTTTTTAATTCCTTCAGCTTTAATTTTTTTCAGTTTTTCTTTACCTAAAAAATCAACATCACTATCTATATTTACATACTTATCAAAACCACATTCATATGGATTATCTCCATTGTCCATATCATTACCATGGGAAAGTAAACCACTCTCAATACGTTCGATAAGGTTTGGTCCACCTGGTCTAATATTGAATTCCTTACCAATTTCAAAAAGATTATCGTATAGTTTTAAGCCTGACTCGTTGTGTTCCATATAAATTTCATAGCCACCTTGTTTAGACCATCCAGACTTCGCAATAAGATGTTTATCTCCACCAAATTCAAAATAATCAAAACCAAAAAATTTTAAATCTACAATTTTTTTTCCAAAAACTTTTTCCATTAATTGAAATGATTTTGGTCCTTGCACTGCCATTATATCAACATCAGGTTCAGAAATTTTTACATCAAATTTATTTCCAATCGCTAATCCTTTGGCAAATAGAATTACATCTGAGTCGGCTAAAGAGACCCACCACCTATTTTCATTTAATCTTAGAACTACAGGATCATTAATTAAACCTGCATTATCATCAATGATTGGGCAATAATAACATCTTCCATCTTTGGATTTTGATAAATCTCTGCAAGTCATCAATTGAACTAATTTAGCTGAATCTTTACCAGAAATTTCAACTTGTCTTTCAGCGGCAACATCCCAAATCTGAACATGCTCTTTTAAGTGATGATAAGCATCTTCTACAGAACCGAATGCTGCTGGCAGCAACATATGATTATATATAGTATAAGCAGTTACACCTTGTTTTTCAATTCTAGACGTGTACGGTGTACCTCTAAGCCTTCTTGATTTTGCTATTAAAAAAGTTTTCATTTTTTTTTTGAGCATTACTGCCATCTTATTTGATTTTTGTAAAGAAACTATATTAGTTTAATTCCTTAGCTTGTTTTCTCAGTTCAAACTTTTGAATCTTTCCAGTGGATGTCTTTGGTAGCGGAGTAAACACAACCTTCTTAGGAAGTTTAAATCCAGCAAGAGTTTCTCGACAAAATTTAATAATTTCTTCCTCTGAGCTTGATTTTCCCTCGATTAATTCAACAAAAGCACAAGGTGTTTCACCCCATTTCTCATCTGGTTTTGCTACAACAGCTGCGAGTGATACAGCAGGATGTTTTGAAATCGTATTTTCTATCTCAATAGATGAAATATTTTCTCCTCCTGAAATTATAATATCTTTTGATCGGTCTTGTATTTTTATGTAACCACTTGGATGCGTTACAGCTAAGTCCCCGGAATGAAACCATCCTCCATCCATTGATTTTTCTGTAGCTTCTTTGTCTTTAAAATACCCTTTCATTACAACATTTCCTCTAATCATTATCTCACCCATTGTTTTTCCGTCATGAGGAACAGGCTTCATGGTTTCAGGGTCCATAACAATTACGCCTTCTGTATTGGGATACCTTACACCTTGTCTTGCTCTAATTTCATTTTGATTATTTTGATCTAATTCATCCCATTCTTGATTCCATGCACACTGCAAAATATGACCATAAGTTTCCGTTAGACCATATACATGCATTACTTCAAAGCCTAACTTTTGCATTTTTTCAAAAATTATACTAGGAGGAGGAGCGCCTGCTGTTAATACATAGACCTTTCTTTTTAACTCTTTTTGCTGATCCTCAGGTGCATTAGCTAACATGTTTAAAACTATTGGTGCTCCACCAAAATGAGTAACTTCATATTTTTCAATTAATTCAAATATCTTTTTTACATCAATATTTCTCAGACAAATTACTCGACCGTGAATCATTGACATTGTCCAAGGGTAGCACCAGCCATTACAATGAAACATTGGAACTGTGTATAAAAAATTTAATTGATTAGGCATGTTCCATGCTACCGCACTTCCAGTTGCCATTAAATATGATCCTCTGTGATGATAAACAACTCCTTTCGGATTACCGGTTGTACCTGAAGTATAACCCAAAGCTATAGCTTGCCACTCATCTTTTGGCATTTTCCATTTAAAATTTTCATCCCCAGAATTTAAAAATTCCTCATATTCCAAAGATCCAATATTTTTAGAGTCGGTTAAGTTTGCGTCTTTATCATCAATGTCTATTATTTTAATTTCTTGTTTAACATCTTCTAAAGCTTTTTTTACTACATCATGAAATTGTCTGTCTACAATTAGCACCTTTGCTTCACTGTGATTTAAAATGTAACTAATTGTTTTTGAATCTAGTCTTGTATTAATTGCATTAATAACTGCTCCAACCATAGGTATTGAATAATGCGCTTCGAATATTTCAGGTGTGTTAAAAGCCAAAACAGATACCGTATCACCTATTTTAATTCCTAATTTATCTAATGCACTGGCAAACTTAATACATCTCTTGTAAACTTCACTCCAAGTGTATTTTCTACTTTCATAAACTACTGCCTCGTAGTTTGGATAAATATCTTTTGCTCTTTCTAGAAATGATAAAGGAGTTAATGGAACATAATTGGCTTGGTTTTTGTCCAAATTTGTTTCATAAGGGTTCATTCTAATTAAATTTGTAATTCATAATATAATTACTTCCAGTTGTTGCAGTAATATAACTACTTTCTATCCTAGGAAGCACTCTATTAAAGAAAAAGTTGGCTGTTTGGATTTTGTCCTCATAAAAATCTTTATTACTCTCATATTCTTTGAAGGAGACTTCTAGAACCTTTAACCAAGCATGCCCAGTAGCAACTAAACCTAGAACTTTTAAATAATCGTTACAGGCTCCACTTGCATCTTCTGGAGAATTTTTTATCTTTTCCTTCATCCAATCAGTAAATTTTGATAAAATATCAATATGATAGTTAAGTTGTTTTACAAAGGGTTCAGCTTTTTTGTCAGTAATTTTAATCTCGTCTTTAACTAAGTTTAGATAGTTTTCAATAATATCACCATTTTTGTTGATTAATTTTCTGAAAACTAAGTCGGCAGCTTGCACAGAATTTGTTCCCTCATAAATAGGTGTAATTCTATTGTCTCTATAGAATTGTTCAATACCTTGATCTTTCGTAAATCCATATCCTCCATGAATTTGCATTGCTTCACTTGTTATCTCCATTGCATTATCTGTGAAAAGAGATTTAACAACTGGCGTCATTAATGAAACAAGATCTGAGGCTTCTTGTTTTATTTTTTCATCAGAATGATTTAAGCTAACTTCAATTTGTTGAGACAGCCAAAAACTCAAGGCTCTTTGCCCCTCTATCATAGATTTCATACTCAATAGTGACCGTCTAATATCAACGTGATCAATAATAAAATCTGCACCATTATTTGATTTTGAATTAAATGCCTTACCTTGTTTTCTTTCTTTAGCGTAAGTGAGGGAATTTTGGTATGCAATTTCAGAAATGCCTAGACCTTGAATTCCAACAATAATTCTCTCCAAATTCATCATTGTAAACATAGAGTTAAGGCCTTTGTTTTTAGGTCCAATCATATAACCAACAGCATCATCAAAATTTAACACACATGTTGCAGATCCTTTAATACCCATTTTGTTTTCAATTGAACCTGTTGAAACTCCATTTCTTGGCCCAACTGATCCATCTTTATTTAAAACAAATTTAGGAACTAAAAATAAACTGATACCTTTTGTTCCTGCTGGTGAGTCAGTTGATCGTGCTAATACTAAATGGATAATATTTTCTGTTAAATCTTGATCGCCAGAAGTAATAAAAATTTTTTGACCACTAATTTTGTAAGTTCCATCATTTTGATCTACTGCTTTTGTTTTAAGAAGACCTAGGTCTGTTCCACATACTGGTTCTGTTAAACACATTGTGCCGCTCCATTTACCCTCAACCATTTTAGGCAAATAAGTATTTTTTATCTCATCATCAGCATGCCTTAACAAACAGTTATATGCTCCAATGGTTAATTCACTGTAAAGTTTAAAAGATAAGCTTGCAGATGATAACATTTCATCAAAGAAAGTACTTACTGTTTTCGGCATTCCCTGACCACCATATTTTGGATCACAAGATAAAGAAATCCATCCATCCTCTATAAATTTTTGATACGCTTCCTTATATCCTGGAGGTGTTCTAACCACACCATTTTCTAAAACAGCTGGCGTTTCATCTCCACTTTTTGCAAGAGGTAAGATTAAGTTTTGAGTAATTTTTGCTGCTTCATCTAAAATATCTTTGACTAATTCTGTATTAACTTCTTTATATTTCTCAATTTCATTATATTTTTTATTGTTCCTCAATTTATCAAAGAGAAACATCATATCATCTACAGGTGCATTATAAGTTGGCATAAATATACTTTAGAATAAATGTTTAATTATTGCAATTTTGAAATTATCGCATCTCCCATTACTGATGTTGATACTTCTTTCATTCCCTTAGAAATAATGTCTTTAGTTCTAAGACCCTCATCAAGCACACCTTGAACAGCTTTTTCTAAACTATCTGCCTCTTTATCTAGGTCTAAAGAATATCTTAAAGCCATTGCGAAACTCAGTATTGTTGCTATTGGATTAGCAATACCTTGACCTGCTATATCGGGTGCTGATCCATGGACTGGCTCATATAAAGATCTCATATTACCATTTTTATCTTTGGCTCCAAGAGACGCAGATGGTAAAAGCCCTAGTGAACCAGTCAACATTGCAGCTTCATCTGATAACATGTCACCAAAAAGATTATCTGTTACTATCACATCAAACTGTTTAGGATTTCTAACTAACTGCATTGCACAGTTATCTGCTAGCATATGTTTTAATTCCACATCACTATATTCTTTTTCATGAATTGCTTGCACTTCTTCTTTCCATAATTGACCTGCCTCCATGACATTCGACTTTTCACAGGAAGTAACTTTATTATTCCTTTTTCTGGCTAGATCAAATGCAACACGGGCTACTCTCTCGATTTCACTAGTAGTATAGACATGAGTATTAATTCCTTTTCTTTCACCATTGTCAATTGGTTTTATCCCTCTAGGTTCACCAAAGTAAATCCCACCTGTTAATTCTCTAACAAAAAGAATATCTAAATTAGAAACAAATTCAGGCTTTAAACTTGAGGCATCAACGAGTTGTTTAAAACAAATTGCAGGTCTCAAATTTGCAAATAATTTTAATTCTTTTCTTAATTTTAATAGAGCTCTCTCTGGTTTTTTTGAAAAATCAATATTATCCCATTTTGGTCCACCAACAGCACCCAATATTACTGCAGCGCTTTCTTGTGCCTTGTAAAAAGCTTCATCAGTTATTGGAGTTCCATGTTTATCATAAGCAGCCCCTCCAACTAAATCTTGGTCAATTTCAAAATCCAAGGATTTATTTGAGTTGAACCATTCAATTATTTTTTTGACTTCAGCAATTACCTCGGGTCCGATACCATCCCCTGGTAATAATAAAATTTTTCTTTTTTTAATTTTAATCATTAAATATCCAAGGTTTTGCTTCTTTAATTTTATTTTCGTATGAAACTATTTTTTCAGATTTTTCTAGAGATAACGCAATGTCATCTAATCCCTCTATTAGACATTTTTTCTTAAATTGATCTATTTCAAATTTTATTTCTTTATTACCAAAACTTATTGTTTGCTCAGGCAAATTTACAGAAATTTCCTCTTTTCTATTCGAGTACTCTGAAATTTCTTTGATTTGATCCTCTGAAATTGTAATTGGGAGAATCCCATTCTTAAAACAGTTATTATAAAATATATCTGCATAACTTGAACTAATTACACAAGTTATTCCAAAATCCATTAAAGCCCAAGGAGCATGTTCTCTAGAAGAGCCACATCCAAAATTCTTTCCTGCAATTAAAATTTTAGAATTATTATACGGACTATTATTTAAAATAAAGTCATCTATCTCTTTACCACTTTGGTCATATCTCATTTCAAAAAATAAATTTTTTCCTAGTCCAGTTCTTTTTATAGTTTTTAAAAACTGTTTAGGAATTATCATGTCTGTATCTATATTGACGATAGGTAGATAAGCTGGAACACTTTTTATTGAGATAAATTTATTCATTTAATTTTGGTATTTTCTAACATCATCCAAGTTACCAGAAATTGCAGCTGCTGCAGCCATTGCTGGACTAACTAAATGTGTTCTACCACCTCTTCCCTGTCTACCCTCAAAATTTCTATTAGAGGTAGATGCACATCTTTCTTCAGGTTTAAGCTTATCCGCATTCATTGCTAGACACATTGAACAGCCTGGCTCTCTCCATTCAAAGCCTGATTCTAAAAATATTTTATCTAAACCCTCTTGCTCTGCTTGTTCTTTAACTAAACCAGAACCTGGAACAATCATTGCATGTACATGAGATGCAACTTTTTTATCTTTTAATATTTTAGCTGCCTCTCTTATATCTTCTATTCTCCCGTTAGTGCAGCTTCCTATAAAAACTTTATCAATCTTAATATCTTGAATATTCGTATTTGGTTTTAATCCCATATAATTTAATGATCTGTTAATTGAATTTTTTCTATCTGGGTCAGTTTCACTTTCAGGATTGGGAACTTTACCGTCTATTTCAACCACATCCTGGGGAGATGTTCCCCAAGTTACCATTGGCTTAATTTGAGATCCATCTAACGTTAATTCTTTATCAAAGTTTGCATCCTTATCAGATTTTAATGTATGCCAATATTCTAAAGCTTTTTCCCAGTTTTCTCCTTTTGGTGACATTGGTTTACCTTTTAAATATTGGAAAATCTTTTCATCTGGTTGAATTAATCCTGCTCTTGCCCCACCTTCAATCGTCATGTTGCAAATCGTCATTCTTTGTTCAACACTTAGATTAGATATAAGGTTACCGGCATACTCAATCACATAACCAGTACCACCAGCTGTTCCTATTTTTCCAATTATCTGCAAGATGACATCCTTTGATGTTACGCCAATAGGTAATGAACCATTTACGCTAATTCTAAAGTTTTTTGATTTTTTTTGAACTAAAGTTTGTGTTGCTAAAACGTGTTCTACTTCTGAAGTTCCAATACCAAAAGCTAAAGCTCCAAATGCTCCATGAGTTGCAGTATGACTATCACCACAAACAATAATATTTCCAGGCTGTGTAAAACCTTGTTCAGGCCCTATGATATGGACAATGCCTTGTCTTTTATCATCCATTCCAAAAATCTCTACTCCAAATTCCTTACAGTTTTTGTTCAAAGTTTCAACTTGAATTCTCGAGTCTTCATCTGCGATACCTTTTGACCTGTCAGTTGTTGGAACGTTATGATCTGCAACAGCAAGAGTTAGTTTAGGGTGTCTTACTTTTCTGTTTAAATTTCTTAAGCCTTCAAATGCTTGAGGGCTTGTAACTTCATGAATCAAATGTCTATCTACAAACAAAAGTGATGTACCGTCAGGTTGTTCATCAACTAGATGATCGTTCCAAATTTTATCGTAAGTTGTAAAAGGCATTTAGAAAAAAATTATTTTTTCTGTTCTTGATTTTCTTTCGGTTCTTCTGTTTTTACAGGCTCTGCTTTAACTTCTTCTTTAGGAGCTTCTGCTTTAACTTCTTCTTTAGGAGCTTCTGTTTGAGGATCAGTTGATGGCATTACGTTTTCCTCAGTAACCTCATTAATTTTAGTTTCTAAATCAATACCAATCGTCTTCTTAATTTTTTCAGCTATTCTAGCAGATTTACCAGTTCTATCTCTTAGATAGTATAATTTTGCTCTTCTTACTTTTCCTGATCTTACAACTTTTATTGTATCAACAATTGGGCTATATAATGCAAAAGTTCTTTCTACTCCCTCACCAAAAGAAATTTTTCTAACAGTAAAAGATGAATTGATATCTCTACTCTTTTTTGCGATACATACACCTTCAAAATATTGAATTCTGTCTCTTTTACCCTCTGTTATCCTAACCCCAACTTTAACGATGTCTCCAGGGAAAAAATCAGGATGTTTTCTCTCAGAAATAATCTTGTTTAAATTTGATCTGTTTATTTCTTCAATATTTTTCATTTTAATTTTTCTTATATTTTTGCCACAAGTCTGGTCTTCGGTCGCGTGTTATAGCCTCAGATTGGGATAAACGCCAGTCTTTAATTTTGGCGTGATCACCTGAAATTAGCACATTTGGGACCTTTTTTTCCTCCCAAACTTGAGGTTTTGTGAATTGTGGATATTCAAGAAGGCCATTCTCAAAACTCTCATCTCTTGAGGAATTAATATTACCTAGAATTCCTGGAATAAATCTTAAAATAGAGTCTGTTACAACAAATGCAGCAACCTCACCCCCTGACAATATAAAGTCACCAATGCTAATCTCTTCAATATCTCTACTTTCTAGTATTCTCTCATCTACTCCTTCGAAGTGTCCACAAATTAAATTGATTGTTTTTTCACGCGAAAACTCTCTTGCAAGTTTAGAATTAAAAACTTTTCCTCTTGGACTTAAATAGAGGGTCTTTTCTTTAGCCTTGATATTTGCATCTAATGAATTTGCCAAAACATCTGCTTTCATAATCATTCCATTCCCTCCACCATAAGGAGTATCGTCAACAGTTTTATGTTTATCTAAAGCATAATCTCTTATGTTTACTGTTTCTAAATCCCATTCTTTTCCTTTTGACTTTCCAAAAAGGCCTTTACTCAAATAACCAGGAAAATATTCAGGATACAACGTAAATACTCTAGACAAAAACATTATTCTATTTAGCTTCTTCCTTCGGAGCTTCTGTTTTAGCTTCTTCCTTCGGATCTTCTGTTTTAGCTTCTTCCTTCGGAGCTTCTGTTTTAGCTTCTTCTTTTGGTGCCTCTACTTTTGGAGCTTCTGTTTTAGCTTCTCCCTTCGGAGCTTCTGTTTTAGGAGCATCTGCTTTAGCTTCGCCACCCTCATCAGTTTTCTTTCTATCTTTTTTTGGAATTGCTTTTTGAGGATTATTACCTTTTGCTGGCATAGGCATAATCTCATTTTCTCCTAATAATCTTGCAACTCTAGTTGTTGGTTGTGCCCCTTGACCCAGCCAATACTTAACTCTCTCAACATCTAATCCCATTCTTTCTTTTTTTTCTCTCGGAATTAGAGGATTAAAAAAACCTAATTTTTCTATAAATCTTCCATCTCTTGGAAATCTACTATCAGCAACCACTATCTTATAAACTGGTCTCTTCTTAGTTCCTCCCATTGATAAACGCATTTTTAACATTTGTTCTCCTATTTATTTTAATTGATTAAAAAGTTCTGGTGGTATGCCTTTATCCATCATCCCTTTTGTATTTCCTTTGGACATTTTTTTCATCATTTCTGACATCATCTTAAATTGCTTAAGCAATTTATTGATAGTGGCTACGTCTGTTCCTGAGCCATTAGCAATTCTTTTTTTTCTAGAACCATCTATAATCTTAGGGTTTTCACGCTCTTTTTTAGTCATAGATAATATTACCGCCTCGTTTTGAGTAATTATTTTTTCATCCACTCCAGCTTGATCCATTTGAGATTTAACTTTTGAAACACCAGGCAAAAAAGACATTATACCTTCAATACCACCCATTTTTTTCATTTGTCTTAGCTGAGTAAGATAATCCTCTAACGAGAACTGACCTTTTTTTAATTTTTCCTCTGTTTTTTTTAATTTTTCTTCATCTAGATCTTCTGCAGCCTTTTCAACAAGGGAAACAATATCTCCCATACCTAAAATTCTATTGGCAATTCTGTCTGGGTGAAAAACTTCAAAATTTTCTATCTTTTCACCAACTCCTAAAAATTTAATTGGAACATCTGCAACATATTTCATACTTAATGCTGCTCCACCTCTTCCATCGCCATCTGATCTTGTAAGAATAATACCTGTCAGATTAACAGTACTTTTAAATTCTTTAGCAACATTAGCTGCTACTTGGCCAGTCAAAGAATCTGCGACAAGAATTGTTTCTGAAGGATTTATAATACTTTCAATTTGTTTAATCTCACTCATCATTTGTAAATCAATCTGAGTTCTTCCGGCTGTATCAAATAGAATTACATCTGCTCCATTAAGATTAGCAGCACTAATCGCTCTTCTACAAATATCTGCAGGAAGTTGATCTTTGATGACTGGAAGCGTTATTATATTATTTTGCTCACCCAAAAGTCTTAGTTGCTCTTGTGCAGCAGGTCTGTAAACGTCTAGACTAGCCATCATAACTTTTTTCTTTTTGTTAGCCTCTAAAAATCTTGCTAACTTAGCTGTAGTTGTAGTTTTTCCAGATCCCTGTAACCCAACTAACATCACTGGAACAGGAGGTACTGCATTTAATTCAATATCAGAATTTTTATCCCCTAAGAAAGAAATTAACTCATCGTTAACAACTTTAACTACCATCTGTCCTGGTGAAGTAGACCTAATGATCTCTTGACCAAGAGCTTTGGGTTTCACTCTATTTATAAATTCTTTTACAACTTCTAAAGATACATCCGCTTCTAAAAGAGCAAGCCTAATCTCTCTTAAACCCTCATCTACTTGCTTTTCATCAAGCGAAGGCGCCTTTTTTAAAGAAGAAAATATTTCTTCAAATTTATTTGTTAAATTTTCAAACATAATCACATCCAGCAAGTATCGCACCAGTGGGCGAACTCTCGCTGACTGGTGTCGATCTCTTTGTTACCAAAGACACCGCAAATTGCTGTATTTTGCGGAAACGGCGATAAACTATAATAGAGGTTCAAAATGTCAATAAATAAGTTAAATACTGAAGTATATGGAATTTAAAGCTTTTAAAATGGATGGTCTTGGAAATGATTTTGTAATTATTGATAATAGGTCAAATAATGTGGAATTAAACAAGGATCAAATTATTAAAATTTGCGATCGAAACTTTATTGGTTGTGACCAACTAATCTATATTAACAACAGTGATAATGCTGATGCTGATCTAGAGTTTTATAATTCTGATGGTTCGGCAGCTGACGCATGTGGAAACGGTACAAGATGTGTAGCCTTTTTATTATCAAAAGAAAAAAATACAAAAAATATAAGCGTTCAAGTAGCATCAAAACAGTTGAATTCAAAGTTACTTGATGATGGTCAAGTTGAAACAATAATCGGTGTACCAAAAACTAATTGGAATGAAATTCCTTTATCTAAAAAACTAAACACTAAAAATTTAGGAATTATTATAGAAGATAACAATAACCAAGCAGTGAGTGGCGGTATAGCTATTAACGTAGGTAATCCTCATGCTATTTTTTTTGTAAATGATGTAGAAAATTTCAATTTAGAAAAAATTGGACCTGAGATCGAAAATCATGAATTTTTTCCGGAAAAATGTAATTTCACCCTTGCTCAAAAATTAAATGAAAATCATTATAAAATTAAAGTTTGGGAAAGAGGTGCAGGTTTAACAAAAGCATGTGGAACTGCTGCGTGTGCAACAGCAGTGGCTGCAAATTTAGAAAAATTAGAAAATTCTAGAACTGAAATTGAATTCAGTTTAGGAAAATTAATAATTTCTATTGATGAAAGTCAACAAATTCATATGAAAGGACCTGTATCTAGTATCAGAGAAATAGATATAAATATCTAATGGGTATTTTCGAAAAGTTTAAATTAGGTTTTAAAAAAAGTGCTGATAATATTTCCTCAGGGCTTAGAGATATAATAGTAAAAAAGGAAATTGATGATGAAACATTAAACAAAATAGAGGAATTTTTGATTAGTTCTGATGTTGGCATTGACGCCTCAGCTGAAATAAAAAATATTATCTCTCAGAAAAAAATTGATCCTAAGAAAAATGCGGTTGAGGAAATAAATGCTATTTTAAAAGAATATATTTTAGAGTTAATGGTACCCTTAGAAAGAAAAGATTTTTTTGAAAATAAAGAAAATTTAAACGTAACATTAATTTCTGGTGTAAATGGGGTAGGTAAGACGACCACTATCGGTAAAATTGGTAAAATATTTAAAGATAACGGCTCAGAAGTAATATTTTCTGCTTGTGATACCTTTAGGGCAGCAGCAATAGAGCAATTAGAGTCTTGGTCTGATAAGATTGGAGCGTCAATTATAAAATCAAATCCAGGGTCTGACCCTGCTTCAGTAGCTTACAAAGCGATAGAACATGCAAAAAACAACAATATTAAACGGGTACTAATTGATACCGCTGGCAGATTGCAAAATAAGAAAAATTTAATGGATGAATTCAAAAAAATTGCAAATGTTATAAAAAAAACAGATGAAAGTGCACCTCATGATGTTGTTTTAGTTCTAGATGCAACCTCCGGGCAAAATATAATAAATCAACTTGAAGAATTTGATAAAATTATAAAAATTACCGGTTTAATTATGACAAAACTTGATGGGACAGCAAAAGGAGGAGTACTAATTGCAATTTCAAAAAAATATAAGGTTCCAATTTTAGGCCTTGGACTTGGAGAAAAAGAAGACGATTTACAAATTTTCAATGCTGAACAATTTGCAGATGCATTTACTCAATTTAATTAATTAGATTTTTAGAAATTAAAGGTTTTTCAATAGAACATTCAAAATTATTCTTATTTGTTTCATATCCACAAACTTTTGCATAACTTGAAATAATGAAATTTAGTTTCCCGTCATTCTCGAAATTTTTTAATTTTTTAGACTGAATATTATATTCTAGATTTTGATGAAAATTTTTTTTACCACTTACTAAAATTAAAGTATTATTATCTTTCATTAAATAATATGCAAAGTCCTCAGGAAAAACTGGATAGGTATAATTTTTTACAAGTTTTTTAACTTTTTTAGGAAACCATTCATATGTTAGTAAAGGGAAATCCTCTTTTGAATTATGATTATAAATATATAGATCTTGTGGATAATCATTAATATAGTTTGCATCTTCTCCTCTAGCTAAAATGGCTTTGTCTCTTGTTTTGAAATATAATGTAAATTGACTATTATATGATTTCATTTTACCAACATAAAAATATTTATTCCTAGTTTCGTTGCTAATTTCAGCGTAAGAAAAATTTGAAAAAAAAATTACAATTAATATAGATAAAATTCTTGCCATATATGACTTTAAAAATATAAAGTTGCTTAATATTTGTTTGAATTGTGTCTTAATTTAATTCTGTAATAAATAACTCAATTGAGTTTATGAGATTTTCGTTAAAATCCATCATATGATCATCATTTTCAACAAAAAAACTTGATTTTTTTCCATTAAATTTATCATAAATTTCTTTTCCCATTTTAAATGGTACAATTTTATCTTTCATACCATGCATTACCAGAATTGGAGATGTGTTTTTATTCAATTTGCTAATCGAATTGTATTTATCTTTTAACAAATATTTAACTGGCAGATATGGATAATAACTTTTTGCTAGTGTTTCCATAGATGTGAACGGTGACTCTAATATCACACCACTAAAAGAATAATCTTGTGCTAGATTTAATGCAATTGCTGTACCCAACGACTCCCCGTACAAGATTATATTTTTATCTTCAATTTTCTTGGAATTTAGCCATTTCTTTGCTGCTAAAGCATCTTCATAAAGGCCTATTTCTGAAGGTTTTCCATCATTTCCACTAAATCCCCTATAAGCGAATATCAAATAGTTAACATTCATTTTTGAGAATTCATTTAACTTATAAATACGATTATCAAGTTTGCCAGCATTGCCATGAAAAAGTAATATAGTCTTATAATTTTCGTTCTTTTGAAAGTGCCATCCAACCAAACTACTTTCAGAGTTAATAAATACCTTTTCTATTTTGTGATTCAAAGGTCCTTCGTCTAAATAATTATTTTCTCCTGGATGGTACAGAAGATTTCTTTGATAAAAAAAAATAAAAATGCAAATAAACATATAAATTATTAATATTAATAATAATATATTTGTTAGTGTCATTTTTTTATTAATCATTATTTCTATTTAGATAAATGAAAAAAATATAACTTAATATACAAAGAATTAAAAAAATTGAAAAAGAAATTCTATAACTACTTACAATATCAAATCCTTTAGAATTAAATAAGTCTATAAATAATCCAATACCCCATTGCATAAAGAATGTTCCTGAATGAATGAATACATTATATGAAGTAAGTGACTTACCTGCTAAATTTTGTGAAAAGTTTAAAGCTATAGCTGGTTGAGTTAGAGAAATTACAATTGAAGTCATAATGTATATTGCAAATAAAAAAGCTCCAGCTTTAGGACCAAAAAAGATTATTAGAAAAAAAACAAAGTAACTTATTGGGAGTCCAAATTTAATTAGTTTAACACTACTTATTCCATAATCAGAGAGTTTGGGGAGAATATATCCCCATAAAAAGTATGATGCTAACATAGTTACATTGATCCAAAACAAGCCTGTAGCACTTTGAAATGGAGAATAACCTGTAATATTCAGCATCCAAGGACCGGCCCAAAGCGTTTGTATTGCCTGTATACCACCATAATTAATAAATGCTAATGGTACCATACTGATAAAAAACTTATTCTTCCAAATTTGTGCTAAACCTTTTTTTTCTTCATCAACAGTGAAGTTTTCTTTCTGTTCCCAATTAGGAGTGAATAAGAAAATTAAAATAATACTTATTAAAATAAGTACAGCTATTAAAATGAAAATCCATCTCCATCCTATGTATGGTAATAAAATCTGTACAGGTAAAGTAGATGATACAAAACCTATATTTGCTACCATTAACATCCATGAATTAGCGCGCTGTTGATATTTTTCAGCAAACCAAACTCTGTATCCTGTTAGAGGTCCCATCATACAAGCACTAACTCCGATCCCAATAAATATTCTTGAAATAAGCAACCCAGAAAAACTTTTTGCTAATGCAAATGATACGGTTCCTACCAATGCAATTATTAAAAAATACCCAACAACCTTTTTTGGTCCAAATTTATCAAGTAGTAGTCCTATTGGGACTTGCATAATTGAAAAGCCAATAAAATAGCCTCCTGCTAACAGTCCTAAATTTCCTGCTGTTAAATCGAATTCATATGTCAGGACTGGTGTTAATGTTGCAGTAATAGATCTAACAAGATTTGATAATAAAAAACCAAAGGCAAAAATACAAAATATGATAATGCTTTTATTTACTTTAGTAATCATTTATAAATTTTTGAGATTTAATCTGTACTATGAATAATCAATCAACAAAAGATAAAGATGCACGCTCATCAAATGCTATGGCTGCAACTTCTCATCCATTAGCGACCGAAGAGGCCTTAAAAATACTTAAAATGGGTGGAAATGCAGTAGATGCTTCTATAGCAGCTTCAATTGTTTTATCTGTGGTTGAGCCTAATGCAACAAGTATTGGTGGAGACTGTTTTGCAATTGTCAAAATGAATAATAAAAATGCAGTATCTTTTAATGGATCTGGGTTAGCACCAGAGAAATTAAGTTATGATTTCTTCAAGGAAAAAAATATAGATAAAATTGGATTAACAAGTCCTCATTCAGTAACGATTCCTGGTGCAGTTCATGCTTGGGAAACTATTCATAAAGAATTTGGAAAATTAGATTTTGAACAATTATTTACAGGTGCAATTGAGATTGCAAAAAATGGTCACAAGATTTCTAAAGTAGTGTCAAATGCTTGGCATAATAGCTTAAATAAAATTAATGGAAATGAAAATTCTAAAAAAATTTTTTTGAAGGAAGGTCGTACTTATCAAGAAAATGAATTAATGAAAAATATTCCATTAGGAAAAACATTAGAGGCAATTAGTAAACAAGGAAGTAAAGAATTTTATGAAGGTGAAACTGCAAAAGATATAATTGAAAGTTTAAGTGAATTAGGGGGTGTGCATACTTTTGAGGATTTTTCTAAACAGAACACAATAAGATCAGAAACAATAAAATCTAGTTATAAGGGTGATTTTATTCATCAATGTCCTCCAAATGGACCTGGCGTAACTGTTTTGATTATGATGAAATTGTTAGAAAAACTAAATATTCATAACTATAAATTCAATAGTACTGAAAGATTTCATCTTGAAGCCGAAGTTACAAAACAATCTTATAAAGTTAAAGAAACAAGCTTAGGCGATCCAAATTTTGTAAATTTTGATTTAGATGAAATTTTAAGTGATAAAAATATTGAGGATATTTTTAATAAAATTAAGCTAAATTCATGCAGTGATGTTGGTGACTTAAATATTCCAGCTCACCCAGAAACTATTTATCTAACAGTTGTAGATAAAGACTTAAATAGTGTGTCCATCATTAATTCAGTTTGTTACGTATTTGGATCAGGTATCACTACAAACAAAAGTGGAATACTTTTACATAACAGGGGTACAAATTTCAGAGTAGAGCATGGACATCCAAACTGTATTGAGGGCTTAAAAAGACCATTACACACTATAATTCCAGGTATGGTCATTGACAAAGATAACAATACAACTTTGAGCTATGGAGTTATGGGAGGGCAATATCAACCAGTAGGACAGGTGCATGTTTTAAATAATATGATTGATTACGGCATGGGTCCTCAAGAGGCTTTAAGTTTTCCAAGAGCCTTTCATTTTAACAATATTTATAAGCTTGAAAAATCAGTTGATAATCAAATTTTTAACGAATTGAAAGAAATCGGTCATAATGTTGAGTATATTGATGGCACTCATGGTGGAGGTCAAGCTATTAAAATAAATCGTACAGAAGGGGATCTTTTAGGAGGATCTGATCCTAGAAAAGATGGTTACGCAAAAGGGTACTAAATAATGTCAAAAAGAATTGTTAGAAACATTTTTGAAAATGTGAATGATGAAAATATTGCTCTAACCTCTGAAATCAGTACAAAACTAAATTACAAAGATTTAAAATCATTTATAGATAAAATTTCTAAACAGCTGGCTGGAAATGGATTATCAAACAAAGATAGAGCAGCGATAGTTTTATCAAATGGGCCATATATGGCTTCAAGTTTTTTAGCTATTTCAAGCTATATGTCTGCTGCACCTTTAAATCCATCATATAAATCTGAGGAGTATGAATTTTATTTAAAAGATTTAAATCCAAAAATTGTTTTGGTTGAGAAAAATTCTGAAAATCCAGTTGTCGATGTAGCAAAAAAATTAAAAATAGAATTATGTGAGATTAATCCAGAAAAGGATGGACCTTCAGGAATATTTAATATTTATGAAAAAGAAAGTGAATATTCTTTACCTGATGAAAATGATGAAGCATTAGTGCTACACACTTCTGGTACTACATCAAGACCAAAAATTGTTCCTTTAACAAATAAAAATATTTTTTCTTCTGCAGAAAATATTTCTAAAAGTTTAAATCTTTCTAAAAATGACCATTGTCTTAATATTATGCCACTTTTTCATATACATGGTCTTATAGCTATTTTAGCTTCATCAATGAAAGCTGGAGCATCTGTATGTGCATCAAATGGTTTTAATGCTATCAAGTTTTTAGATATGGCTAAATCAGAAAAAATAACTTGGTACTCAGGGGTGCCTACAATGCATCAGGCGATTTTATTAAGAGCACGTAGAAATTTAGAAATCGCTAAGGTACTAAAGCTAAGATTAATTAGATCATCATCTGCATCTTTACCACCAGCGGTATTCAAAGATTTAAATGATGTTTTTAGTTGCCCAGTGATTGAAGCATACGGTATGACAGAAGCTACTCACCAAATGACTTCTAATCCATTGCCACCTAAGCAACAAAAAGCAGGATTTGTAGGCCTTCCAGCAGGTCCGGAAGTATGTATTATGAATGAAAATGGGGAAGTGCTAAAACAAGGTGATGAAGGAGAAGTGTGTATAAAAGGTGAAAATGTAACTCTTGGATACGATAATAATGAAGAAGCAAATAAAACAAGTTTTACCAATGGTTGGTTTAGAACTGGCGATCAAGGTTATTTCGATAATGAGGGTTATTTAAAGATTTCAGGAAGATTGAAAGAAATAATTAATAAAGGTGGAGAAAAAATATCTCCATTAGAAGTTGATAATGTATTAATGGACCATCCATTTATAGATCAAGCAGTTTGTTTTGGGTATGAAGATAAAATGCTTGGAGAAAATATTGCTAGTGCAATTATAATAAAAAATGGTGAGACATGTTCAGAAAATGATGTTTTAAAGTATGCTCAAGAAAAACTTGCTAAGTATAAAATACCAAAAAAAATATTTTTTGTTAAAGAAATTCCAAAAGGAGCAACAGGAAAATTACAAAGAAATGTTTTAGCAAAAAAATTTGGTTTAAATAATTAATGACAAAAGTTTGTATATTTGGTGCAGGATCAATTGGCGGATATTTAGCTGCATGTTTGAGTAAAAATAATATTGATTTATCACTTATAGCTAGAGGTCCTCACAAAAAAGCTATAGAAGAAAATGGTTTAACATTAATTAAAAAAGATAAAACAGAAAACTTTAAATTAAAAGTAACAGATGATCCCAAAGAACTTGGAATTCAAGATTATATTTTTATTTCAGTAAAAGCTCATGCAATTTCTAATATAGTAGAATCTCTTCAAAGCTTAATTGGAAAAAATACAACCATAATATCTGCTGTAAATGGCTTACCGTGGTGGTATTTTCATAAAGCTAACACTGGAACACACTTAGATGAGAAACATATAGATAGTGTTGATCCTGATGGTAAAATTTGGAATTCTTTGAAGCCTTCAAGAGCTATTGGGTGTGTAGTTTATCCAGCAGCTGAAATTACTGAACCTGGTGTTATTAAACACAATGGTGGTGAAAGATTTACATTAGGCGAACCAGATGGGTCAAAATCAGAAAGACTTAAAATTATTGCAGAATTATTAATTGCAGGAGGTTTAAAAGCACCAAAAAAAAGTAATCTAAGAGATGAAATATGGATAAAACTCTGGGGTAATTGCTCGTTTAATATTGTAAGCGCACTCCACGATAAATCTTTGGATGAAATTGGTAACGACCCAGAACTATTGAATACAGTGAGAAAATTAATGGAGGAATGTCAGTTAGTGGGAGAAAAAATTGGTGTTAAATTCAATGTTTCGATAGATCATAGAATTAAAGCGGCAATTTCAATAAAAGGCCATAAACCATCAACTACTCAAGATTTACATGCAAAACGTCCATTAGAAATTGATCCAATCATTGGATCAATAATTGAAATTGGAAATAAAATTAATGTAAATACTGAAAACTTAAAGTCTGAATATAACAAGCTAAAACAAAAAGCTGAGGACTTGGGATTATATAAAAGATCGAAACTAATTGAACAGATTACAAGTTAATCAAAAATTGAGAGAAATATCTCTGTGTACTGAATTACATTTTGAAACATAAATTGCTTGCTCTTTTGTAAGCTTTTGTTGTAACCTTAATCCAATAGTTTCACTTAATACAGTTAAGTGATTATTTATTCTATCCATATATTTTTTGTCAAATTCATTTCTCCAACTTACTTCTTGATCAAAATGTGCATAAGTATCACTAGCTATTTTTTGAATTTGTTCTGGGTCTTTTTCATCTTCGTCCATTATAGTTATTAGATAGTCTAATTTATCTGCAAATTCATCTGATCCAGAAATCTCTCCTACTTTATCAAACATATTATCAATATGATCAATAGCATCTAAATAGCCTCTATTATCAATTTTAGATTTAAGAATTTTAATATCCTCATTTAATTCTTCAAATTTTTCAGCATCTAAAATAAATAATTTTATCAACATTAAATCATCGTATGCATTGTCTGCAGTTTTACGATATTTTTTTACTGCTAAGTTTTTTGCTTTATTAATCTTATTAAATTCATCATTTTTAGATTTCCAATTTTTAGAAATTGAGTTTGCTATTTCGTCAATTTCAAGTTTTGTGTTCTCAATTCTTTGTTCAATTTTATTTTTTTCAGAAACCTCATCATCATCTAAATTTCTAATTTCAGCTTTAAATTTATCTATTTTTTTATTGAGTTTAAAAATTTTCTTTTGTTTTTTTCTTGTTTTGAAATGCAAATCTCGATAGTCAACAGCATAATCATTGTAAATAGCTTCGGCATTTTTTACATCATCAACTAATTCAAATGTATAATTTGAATTATCAACATGACGTTGGAAATAACTTAACTTATCGGCTGGTAAATTTGCAAGTATTATTGAATCAAAATCGTCTATGCTATTCTTTATTTCATCTGCGTTGTTTGTATATTTTGCAAACTTATATTCTTGCAAACAATACTGAAGTTTTGGATTCATAGGAGGAGGTGCAACATTTGAAGTCAGATAAACTCTATTTGGAAGATAATTTACCAGACTTGGATAAGAACCTACAATTGCTAGGCCAATGAGTTGTAAAATTATAAATGGAACAACACCTTTCCAAATATCTAATGTTTGTACCACTTTTGGAGCAACACCTTTTAAATAAAATAAGGCAAAACCGAAGGGTGGAGTTAAAAAGGAGGTTTGTAAATTAACACCTATCATAACACCTAACCAGACCGCTGTAACGTTTGCTCCTGTTTCAGCTAATAAGATAGGTGCAATTATTGGAACAACCACAACAGCGATTTCAATAAAATCTAAAAAGAACCCAAGTAAGAATATTACAATCATGACAACTACAAACTGAGTCCAAAAGCCGCCGGGTAAATCTTGAAGGAAGTCTCTTACTAATTCTTCACCACCAAATGCTCTAAATCCTGATGTAAGCATGGCAGCACCTAATAGAATAATAAATACCATCGAAGTTGTAACACATGTTTCAGTTACTACTTCTTTAAGTACATTTTCAGTTTTATATGTTCTCCAAAAACTCCATGCTATTCCATAAACCAAAGTAATTACAAAAATACCAGTTATATAAATTGCTCCTAAATCTCTTTCTTCTATATTTTTTATGTTAAGTTCATAATTTGATGCAAAAAAAGTAATGGGTATTAATGATCCAATTATCATTATAAGTGGATAGAAGGCACTTTTCTTACCTTGAAATAGACGGTAACCCGCCATTAATGTTGCTCCAATTGCTCCTATAGAACCAGCTTGGTTCACAGTTGCAATACCCATAAGAATCGATCCTAAAACAGCAAAAATTAATGCAAGTGGAGGAATAATTATAACAATAACTCTCATCCAAAATTTGAAATCAAAGTTACCTTTAAATGGAACAGGTGGGGCAACTCCTTTTTTTATTCTTGCATAGAAAAATACATAGATCATATATAAAGCTACAAGAACTAATCCTGGTAAAAGTGCTCCAAGGAACATGTCGCCAGCACTAGATGAACCTACTCTAAATTCACCTGGCATATTAAATTCGCCTGTTAAAGCTTTATAGTCGTTCTGCCTCATATTATTGGCAACATCTGATGCGCTCGCTAATTGGTCCGCTATAATAATCAATACAATCGATGGCGGAATAATTTGTCCTAGAGTTCCAGAAGAGCAAACAATTCCACTTGCAAGTTTTCTATCATAATTGTTGTTTAACATTGTAGGCAATGAAATTAATCCCATTGCAATGACTGTTGCTCCGACAATACCTGTAGTTGCAGCTAATAATGCACCAACAAAAATTACTGAAATACCTAAACCTCCTGGAATTGGACCAAATAATTGACCCATGGTTATTAATAAATCCTCAGCAATTTTTGATTTTTGAAGCATAATTCCCATAAAAATAAATAAGGGAATTGCAATTAATGTGTCGGTCTCGACGTCCCAGTAATTACTTCTAAAATTTGTGATACCAGCAACAAGCCATTCGGTTGGACCATCGACAGCGAAGTAAGCATCAACATCTCCAGCAAAAAGATAACCAAAAAAAGCTGCTAAACCTATTGATATTATTGCTGAACCTGGAAGAGCAAAGGCAACTGGATACCCTGAAGCTAGTGCTGCAATCATTATTAAAACTAGTATACCTAAAAAAAATAATTCCATTATTTGCTACTGCTCTCTATATTTTCAATACTTACGTCATTTGCTTTATTGACATTAGAAATATTCATTTCGTCCTCGTCTTGAAGGAGTTTGTGACTACTGCTCATAAAATAACTTGTGAATTGTAATAACATGGTAACTGCAAAAACTGCTAAATAAACTGCCATTAAATAAAGTAGATACAACCCATTAGAACCTTGTTGGGTTACTTCAAATGCAACTACCGGTCCATTAATAATACTCGCCTTACCATTTAAACCATAAAAAATAACAATTAAACAAAGTGGTACTCCAAGAAGTGCTGAACCTATCGAATTTGTCCATGCTTTTTTTCTCTCACTAAAAGAAGAGTAAAGGACATCTACTCTTACGTGCCCTTCGTGTATTAGAGCATATGCACTTGCAAATAGATATAGCGCTGCATACCAAAATCTCACAAGGTCTCCCTGAAAAGCTTGCTCATAAGAAAATATAAATCTTGATAATACTATTACAAATTCACTTAGTACGACTAGAACTGCAAGCCAAATAAATCCGACTGATTTTGTAAAATATCCAATTATGAAAGATCCTAAAATAATTGGAAAATGAATAAATGTAATTCTTTCAGGAGCTTTAACCATAAAAGCTTTAACCTCAGGACTAAAAATAGCTTCCCATAGTCTTTCCACAACCATGAATGAAATTATAAAATCAGCAACACCAACTAGAAATACAGCCCAAAAAGATGATCTAACTAAATATGCAGAAAATTTTGATAATATTTCTGAATCATGTTCCAGTGTCTGAGAATATGTTTTAAATACGTATAAAATAACTCCAGCAATACAAATCAAATAAATTCCAATTTGCAAATAACCATAATTTAATTCTGATCCTTGAAGAGCTTTTTGTTTAAAACCAAATAATTCGTAATGAGAAAAAATTTTTTTTACTCCTGGCCAGTCGACCCAAACTGTAAGAACATTATTTATTAAAAATGCTAGGGTAAAAGCTAACACGGAGTAGCTTAAAATTCTTAAATAATGTGCTGTAATCTTACTTTCGGAGTCCATTGGTTTTTTTTTAATACTAAAAATTTACTTTTATTGAAACTAAAAAAAAGGGCCCAATTAAGGGCCCTTTTAATTACATAAAAGAAGTAATTACATTCCTAGCACTCTGTTTCTTTGCTGAATGTAAGGTGAGTCTGATAGGTTTGTCCAAGCACCAATTTCTTTTCTAGCTTTTAAGAAACTTGTGTGGATTCTCTCAGCGAGACCACTACTTGCTCTAGTTTCCTCAAAAACTTCCTCTGCTGCTTTTCCAAAACCATCGTAAACTTTATCACTAAACTTCTCTAGTTTAACACCATGGTCGTTTATCAATCTAGCTAATGCTGCTCCGTTTTTAGCATTGTACTCTGACATCATAACGTCGTTTTCAGTAGATGCACAAGCTTCGATTAACAACTGATCTGATTTTGATAAACTTGTAAACCAAGATTTATTACATCCACAAGCTAACATTGAACCAGGTTCGTGCATTCCAGGATAGTAGTAATATTTAGCTGCTTCTTGGAATTTCATTGCTTCATCATTCCATGGACCAACCCATTCTGTTGCATCAATCGCACCAGACACCAAGTTTTCATAAATTTGTCCACCAGGAAGTGAAACTGGAGATCCTCCAAGTTTACCTATAACTTGACCACCTAATCCAGGCATACGCATTTTTAAACCTTTAAAGTCATTTGGACTTCTGATTTTCTTATTAAACCATCCACCCATTTGAACTCCTGTATCACCACACATGAAATTTTTTAGACCAAATTTATCTGCTAGCTCATCCCATAATTGTTGACCGCCAGCAAATCTGATCCAAGCATTCATTTCTGTGTAAGTGAAACCGAAAGGTACTGCAGTGAAGTAACCCCAAGCAGGATCTTTTTTCACCCAGTAATAGTCTGCAGCATGATACATTTGAGAGTTACCTGAAGCAACTTCATCAAATGAGTCAAATGCCTTTACTCTCTCGTTAGCAGCGTAGTAAGTAACTTGAATTCTTCCATCACTTACATCACCAATTCTTTGCGCAAATCTTTGTGCACCAGTACCTAGACCTGGGAAATCTCTTCCCCAAGTTGCTACCATTGAAACTTCAATTCTGTCTTTGGCAACAGCTGGAGCAGACAAAGATGATGCAGCTACAGCGGCAACACCTGTTGCAGCAGCAGCTTTAAAGAACTTACGTCTTGAAGGCGTTTTTTTTACCTTCATTAGTTTTTTGTCTTTAATCATTTATTTCTCCTCTTTAGTTAATTAACTAACGATAATTAAACATAAATGTAACTTAGAGTCATTTTAAAAATTAGGACAAATAAGTTAAATACAACTTGTGATTGTTAATTGACTTTATTTTTGCAATTTCCTGTCTTGAAAAATTCATCAAGGTTGTCTATTGCTAAATTAGCCATTGCTGTTCTAGTTTCCTTGGTTGCACTACCCAAATGTGGAAGAATAAACGCGCTTTTATGCCTATAATAACCTTTGTTTAAATTTGGCTCATTTTTGTAGACATCTAATCCAACTGCATAAACTTTTCTTCTATCAAGAGCGTCAACCATTGCCTCATCCTCTATTATATCACCCCTTGCAACATTAGTTACAATTGCTCCTTTGGGCAGATATTCGATTGTATCTTTATTTATCATGTTAATTGTCTCTTTTGATGCTGGACAGCAAACAGATAATACATCTGAAACTGATAACAAATCTTTTAGGTTGTCATGATAAACTGCTCCCTGCTCCTTATCTTCAGTTAGCTTTGATCTATTATGATAATGAATAACCATACCTAGCGATTTAGCAACTTTTGCAATCTTTTGTCCAATTCTTCCCATTCCTAATATTCCCAATCTAGTTCCAGTTAATTGTTTTCCTATTAATAAATCTGCTGACCAAACCCAACCTCCTTCTCTTGCTCTTTCAATTCCCTCAGAGGCTCTCCTGCAAGCACCCAATATTAAAAGAACCCCTATTTCAGCTGTTGCATCTGTTAAAACATCTGGAGTATTAGTCACTGCAATTCCTCTATTTCTTGCTGCATCCAAATCAATATTTCCAAAACCAACTGCAAAATTTGATAATATTTTTACAGTATCGGGTAATTGATTTATTGTTTCAGCATCTAACTTATCAGTAAGAGCTGATAATATTCCGTCGCAACCCTCGCTCATCTCAATAAGTTTTTTTTGAGAATAAAGTTCATCGTTTAAATTTAAATTTGCATCAAAAATTTCTTTAACCTTATCCTCACAAGATCTAAGTAATCTTCTTGTGACCAAAATTTTTTTCATTGATGTAGGATTAATTTAAATCGAAAATTTTACCAGGGTTCATTATGTTATTTATGTCTAAAGATCTTTTAATAGATTTCATAACAGGTACATTGTCTGGATGTTCTCTAAGTAAGTAATGTTTCTTTTGTAGACCAATACCATGTTCTCCAGTAATGGTTCCTTCAAGTTCGAGTGCTTTGTTTATTAAATCATCGCTGTATTGTCGGATTTTTTTTTGTTTTTCATGATCTTCTGGGTCATAAAGAACAATAGAGTGAAAATTTCCATCACCAACGTGGCCTACCATTGGAGCAGTTAAACCTAGCTTTTGTACTTCTTTTTCTGCCCAAGATATACACTCGACTAATCTTGAAATTGGAACACAAACATCGGTTGAATAAACTTTCATGTCGTTTCCTAAAGCTTTGACTGAATAATACACATCATGTCTTGCTTTCCATAATTTTTTTTGTTCTTCGGGAGAAGATGCCCATTGAAAATCACTTCCACCATTGCTTTTTGAAATTTCCTCCACAATACCAATATTCTCATTGTTTGAAGCCTCACTTCCATGGAATTCAAAAAATAGTGTCGGGGATGCTTTTATGTTTTCTAATTTTGAATATTTAATACTAATTTCCATCTGATCTTTGTTGAGCATTTCGATTCTTGCAATTGGAACACCATACTGAATAACTTCTTGAGACGCTTTGACTGCAGAATCTAAATCAGGAAAATAACAAACTGCACTCATAATACTTTCAGGTATTGGGGACAATCTTAATTGAACTTCTGTGATGATACCAAGAGTTCCCTCAGATCCTATGAATAAATTTGTTAAATTATATCCTGCTGATGTTTTTTTTGTTCTAGCTCCTGTTTTAATAATATCTCCATTAGGAAGAACAACTGTGAGACCTGATATTACAGTTCTCATTGTACCATATTTAACAGCCATTGTTCCAGAAGCTGAAGTGGCAGCCATACCACCAAGAGCTGCGTCTGCACCTGGATCAATTGGAAAAAATACTCCATCTTCTCTTAAATATTCATTTAATTGTTTTCTTGTAACATTTGCTTGAACTCTACAATCAAAGTCCTCAGCATTAACACTTAAAACTTTGTTCATTTTTTCAAGAGAAATAGTAATACCATTTTGATTTCCTACAACGTGACCTTCTAGAGAAGTGCCTGTGCCAAATGGAACAACTGGAATTTTATGTTCGTTACATAACTTTAATAATTGAGAAACCTCCTCATTTGTCTCTGGAAATACTACAGCTTTTGAAAGTATTGGATCATACGTATCTTCACCTCTTGCATAGTTTGCTCTAGTGGACTCTGATGTTGAAAATCGTCCGTTGAAGATTTTTTTTAATTCTGTTTGGGCAATATAATTCATAATTAAATATTATAGAAAAATTTTAAAAAATACAGTCTATTTCGAAAGCATCTTGCCTATGTTTTCTAAGGCTTGCTGTATGTTATCTCTAGATGCGGCAAAACTAAATCTCACATAATCCTGGCAGGTCTTACCAAAAGCAGTTCCTGGAACTATTGCAACTCCTGCCTCGTGCATTGCTTTTTTACAGAATTCCGCACCTGTCATTCCAGTGCCTTTTACATTTGGAAATGCATAGAAAGCTCCACCTGGGAGACTGCATTCAATTCCTGGTAAATCATTTAAACCTTGATGAATTAAATTTCTTCTTAAAGTAAACTTATCTAACATATCTTTAATTGAATCATCTGGACCATCTAAAGCAGCTATACCAGCAAATTGTGCTGCAGCATTTACACAAGATACACTGTTGATTAATAATTTATTCACATGCTCAACTAGTTCCTTTGGCCAAAAACTCCAACCTAATCTCCATCCAGTCATTGAATATGCTTTACTCCAACCTTCTAATACAATTAATCTATCTCTTAAATTTTCATAATGAAAAAACGATGGCATTTCTTTATAATCAAATATTTGTCTACTATAGATTTCATCACTTAAGATCGTAACATGTGGATGTTTTTCTAACTCTTTGGCAAAATAATCTATAACTGGTTTTTCAACAAAACTTCCTGTTGGGTTATTTGGATTAATTAAAATTAATAATCTAGTTTTATCAGTTATAAGTGACAATATTTTATCTGGATCAAATTTTAGATCTTTATCCTCAGTTAAATCATATGGCACTGGTGTCGAACCAGTATAATTAATCATTGACTCATAAATTGGAAAAGCAGGTGTTGGATGAATTATCTCTGCTCCAGGTTCACCATAACACTGAATTGCATAACTCATTGTAGGTTTTCCACCTGGCATAATTAATATTCTCTCAAAATCTATTTCAGCATTATAACGTTTTTTAATCCATCTAGTTACAGCTTGTCTACACTCCGGAATTCCATTTGACATAACATATCCATGATGACCATCATCCAAAGCCTTTTTTGCAGCCTCAACTACATGTTTAGGAGTTTTAAAATCTGGTTGTCCCAAACCTAAGTGTATCATTGGGTGACCTTTAGCCTCTAATGCTTTAGCTTCAGCTAATACACTAAAAGCAGATTCAGTTCCTAAATTTTCTAAATTCTTAGCAAGTCTCATAAAATTATTTTTGAACGTGAAAACTAACTGAAAAGATTAACTATGTCTATTAATTTAAATTTTTTATCTTCGATATATGATTTTTGACTCGTCTAGATCATTTATACTTTTACATCCCATCAAAATCATATTTCTTCTTATTTCATCATGCATATTTTGTAATAATCGCTCTACCCCTTTTTGTCCACCAGCTCCTAAACTAAACAAAAATGCTTTTCCAAAACTACAAGCTGTCGCACCTGCAGCTAATGCTTTAAGAACATGTGTTCCTCTTCTAACTCCGCCATCTAAAATGACTTCTAATTTATCTCCTACAGCATCTTTGATAGCCTTTACTTGATCAAATGGAGATCTTGACCCATCAAGTTGTCTTCCACCATGATTTGATATCATTATAGCGGTACATCCAATATCTATTGCTCTTTTAGCATCTTCAACTGACATAACTCCTTTAAGTGCAATAGGACCGTTCCATTTCTTTATACAATACTCTGCATCTTTCCAATTCATTGCAGGATCATATTGTTCATTTATATAACCCATAACAGATTGAGCAATATTCGTACCTTTTTCAACTTTATCTTTAAGATTTGCTAATTCAAATTTCTTATGCGTAAAATAATTAAATACCCATTGAGGTCTCATAGCAAAACTCAATAAACTATCTAAAGTAAACTTTGGTGGCGTTGTAAAACCTGTTCTATGATCTCTTTCTCTATTACCAGCAACAATTGTATCTACTGTGATACACATTCCGTTAAAGTTTGCTCTCTTACACCTATCAATTAAGTCATTAGTTATAGATTGATCCTTGTGAATATACAATTGGAAAATTTTTGGCCCACTTGATAGATTTGCAATTTCTTCAATCGAAAAAGATGCCATGGTAGACATACTATAGATCGTTCCAAATTTTTCAGCAGCTCTAGCAGATGCTTTATCTCCATCTGGATGATATAAACTTTGCATAGCAGTAGGGGATAAAAAAATTGGCATATCCATCTTTGTTCCAAAAACCTCAGTTTTTAAATTAGGTTCACCAACACTATTAAGTATATTTGGAATTAAATCACAGTCATTAAATGAATCTGTGTTTCTATTCATTGTAACTTCATCATCAGCTCCTCCATCTATATAATGGAATATTGGTGCTGGAAGTTTTTTCTTTGCTAACTTTCTAAAGTCATCAAAGTTATAGCAATTTTTTAAACTCATTGTCTTCTAAATCTTAAATTACCTCTATTAAGATCACTAATTTTTGTACAACCCATTAATTTCATGTCACGTTGTAATTCAGTTTTATATTGATTTAGTGCCCTCTCAACACCTGCTTGACCTGCTGCTGCTAGGGCATAAAGATAAAGTCTTCCACCTGAGCAAGCTTTGGCACCCATAGATAATGCTTTAAGCATATGAGTTCCTCTATGTATTCCTCCTTCACATATGACATCAAGTTTGTCTCCAACTGCATCAACAATTTCTGCTAATTGATCAAATGGAGATCTAGAACCGTCGAGTTGTCTTCCTCCATGATTAGAAACCATTATACCTGTACATCCAATATCTACTGCTCTTTTAGCATCCTCAACACTCATAATGCCTTTAAGTGCAAAATGACCTCCCCATTTAGAACAGAGATTTTCAGCATCTTTCCAATTCATAGATTGATCTAACATGGTAGAAAAATACTTTCCAATCGAAGAGTTAGTACTTGTACCTTCTTTAACAAAATCTTGAAGATGAGGTAATTCAAATTTACCTTTTGTTAGATAGTTTATTCCCCACATTGGCTTAGTAGCAAAACTAAATAAACTTGATAAAGTTAGTTTTGGTGGAGATGTAAAACCAGTTCTTAAATCTCTCTCTCGGTTTCCACCGGTAATAGTATCTACTGTTAAAGCCATTACATCAAATTTTGCTGCTTTCGCACGCTCCAAACATGAGTCGTTAAGGCCCCTGTCTTTGTGAAAATAAAATTGGAACATCTTTGGTGTGTCAATCATAGAAGAAATTTCTTCTACACTAACAGTAGCCAAAGCTGAAACACCAAACATAGTATTAAATTTCTTAGCTGCTTTTCCAACTGCTCTTTCTCCATCATAATGAAAAAGTCTTTGTAATGCTGTAGGTGATAAATAAAATGGTAAATCCAATTTTTTTCCAAAAATTGTTGTTGAGAGATCAACATTTTCAACTCCCCTTAAAACATTTGGAACTAAATCGACATCGTCAAAAGCGCTAGTGTTTCTAGCATACGTTATCTCATCATCTGCCGCACCATCTATGTAATGAAAAATTGGAGAAGGTAATTTTTTTTTAGCCAATTTTCTAAAATCACCGTAATTGTGACAATTTTTTAAATTCATATTATTAAATTAAAATTTTTTTATATAATTAAACATATAACTATTTGCCCCAGGATTTTTATCTCCAAGACTCGCATTAGATATATGATTATAAGACACAGCTATTTCACTATTTGATGAAAATTCATACGAAATTTGTATCTCTGTTTTAAACTCTATAACATGACCTAAGTCCTTACCGTCACCTTCCGAATATAGCCCAGGCGTAAAACTTGGTGTAAATCTCAAAGGACCCTCATTATAAATTTGAAAACCTGTGTATAAATATGCTGCGTTATCAGACGTCACCATTAGGCCTGTTACTGGTTGAAGAATTCCCAGAAAACTTTCTTTATTTTTTCCAGTATTAATATGCTGTATACCAAATAAAGTTGACTTTTTTCCCTCATCGCTAAAATCAAAAGTTCCAGTATAAAAACTCCAATTTTCATTAGAGGTATGTCCATCTGCTTTTAATAAGTTAAATCCCAGCAAAAAATAAATTAAAAATATTTTTAATATGGTTTGCATAAAAAAATTTGTATCTACTTTATAGATACTTTTCTAAGAATTAAAATACCGCCAAAAATGAACAAAATCAAAGGTAATACCCAAAGCAAAACTGTGTTTTTGTTAATTTCTGGATCATACACTATCCACTCTCCATATTTACTCTTAAGAAAATTATAAATCTGCTCATCATTCTTACCTTCATCGATTTTATTTTGTATTAAAATTTTCATACTTAAAGCAAAATCTGATTGGGAATCGTAAACTGATTGACCTTGACAAATTAGACATCTCAAATTTTTGGAAATTTGATCGACCTTTTCAGAATTATCTGCATAAGAAAAATTAAAGAAGCTAACAAACCAAATTATTATAAATATCAAAATTTTAATTTTCATTTTTAATTATCAATTTAAGTTCAGCAAATTTCTCATCATCTAGTGGACCTATATATTTTTTTAAAATAGTTTTAGAATTGTTATTAATAAGAATTGTTTCGGGTACACCATATGCTCCAAGCTCAATTGAATTAATTCCAGAAGGGTCAACTACAATTTTAGAATAAGGGTTACCTAGTTCCTTAATAAATTTTTTTGCATTAATCTCATTATCTTTATAATTAATTCCTATTATATTTAATTTGTCCAATGATTTGAGGTTTAATAGAAAAGAATGCTCATCCCTACAAGGTAGACACCATGAAGCCCAAATATTAATTATTGAAAAATCTTTATCATTTATCAATTCATATAATGTTACTTCTTCATCAGAGTAAAGAAACTTTGCCTTAAAGTTAAAATCAATTTTACTTGAGTTTAAATTAGGGGAATAGTTATTTGTTTTATTCAAGCCTTTAAGAAGAATAAAAAAACTTACAATAACTAAAAAAACTACTGAGATTAGCTTAATATTTTTAACCATTTTTTTTTACAATGCTTAATATCCCTCCAAAGGAAATTAATATTATTGATATCCAAATCCATATCATAAATGGTTTTATTTGATATCTAACATTATAAAATCCATCATTTTTTAATATATTAAACACTAAAAAATTGTCTGAATATAGCGTTGATTTAATATCAGCTTCACTGGTTATTGTCTGTGGCTGATCATAAACTCTAACTTCTGGTTTTAAATTAATCGAATTATTTTTATCTGTAATTCTAAAGTTTGCTTCTAAAGATTGATAATTTTTATTTTCATTAATTTTTAGACTTTCAAATTTGATTGTTTTATTTAAAAATTTTCTTTCATCGCCAACTTTCATATTAGATGAATATTCTTTAGCAAGAACACCATTAATTAAAACACTTAAAATAAATAAACTAAAACCAAAATGAGAAATTTTTTGTGATAAATTTGTTTTTTTTACTGAAAAATCTTTAATAGTAATAAAGAAAAGAAAAAAGCTTGCGATAAAAAGTGGGAGTGAAAGTAAATAGGAAATTCCAACTCTTTTTAAAAAAATAAAAGAAACAATTATTGATAAAATGAAAAATAAAAGTTGCTGTAGATTAATTTTATTTATTTTATCTTTTATCCAATTAAGATTTGGTCCAATTGCCATAAAAATTAAAAAAGGGATCATAAAAGGTACAATTAATTTATGATAAAAAGGGGGACCAACTGAAATTTTATCATTATTTAATACTTCTAGAAATATTGGATAAACTGTACCAATTAAGACAACTGATAAAAAAAACATCATGAACAAGTTATTGACAAGAACTGCTGCTTCTTTACTAACAATATATGTTTTTGAGAAATTGTTTTTGATTTTGTTTTGATAAAAAAAATAAATAAAAACAGATAAAGTAATTAATATAAATAAAAAACAAAGAATAAAAACTCCTCTTGATGGGTCATTTGCAAAAGTATGTATTGAATTTAAAATACCAGATCTAACGAGAAATGTTCCACTCATACTTAATGAAAAAGTTGTAATTGATAAAATTACTGCCCAAGACTGAAACATTTCTCTTTTTTCTAAAATTAAAACAGTATGAAATAAAGCTGTTAAACAAAACCATGGCATAAGGGATACATTTTCAACTGGATCCCAAAACCAAAAACCTCCCCATCCCAACTCATAATAAGCCCAAATAGATCCTAATAAAATTCCAATAGATAAAAAAATCCATGAGACTAGTACCCAATTCTTTATATGCTTAGCCCAAGTTTTATTTACAGAACCTGATATTAAGGCTGCAAGAGAAGAAGAAAAAATAATAGATGCTCCAACATATCCTAAGTATAATATTGGTGGGTGAATTGCTAGTGCAGGGTCTTGAAGTATTGGATTTAAACCGGTTCCCTCGTTTGGAATTGGAAATAAACTCATAAAGGGATTTGAAGTAAAAAGAATAAATAACAAAAACCCTAAAATTATTATTTCCTGAAAAAATAAAGTTAAAATTCTATATTTGTTTGAAAGATTTTTCGAAGTAATTGTAAAAATTAATAAAAAAATTGATAATACTAATAACCAAAGAAGTAAACTTCCCTCATGGTTTCCCCATGTTCCTGAAATTTTATAGAACAAGGGTTTAGAAGTATGAGAGTTATTATAGACTGTCTCATTACTAAAATCTGAGACTATAAAAGCTATTATAAGAGCAATGAAACTTATTATAATCATTAATGATTGAATAGAAATTAGTGAAAAAATTCTTCCACTAACATTTATATTATTTCGATTTAATAATATTGGAGACTGAATGATTATCAAAATAGACGAGATTAATGCAATATAAAGTGAGTAATTTCCAATTTGATTTAGCATTAATTACTCTCTTTTAATGCCTCTTCCACTTCGGGTGGCATATAATTTTCATCATGTTTTGCTAATATTTTAACCGCAGTTAAAAAATTGCGATCTTTTAAAAAACCTTCAGCTACAACTCCTTTTCCTTCTTCAAATAAATTTGGAACTGAACCACTATAATTTACAATTAGTTCATTTTTGAAGTCAGTGATTACAAAGTTAACTTCTGACTGATTTACATTAATTGATTTCTCTTTAACCATGCCCCCAACTCTTATTTTTTTTGATGTTAACTCTGTTAAATTTTTTATTTCTGTAGGTGATTTAAAATAAACAACGTTTTCCTCAAGTGATTTAAAAATTAAAAATACGATTAAGACTGATGAAAAGAATATAGATAATATGAAGATGGCTCTTAGTTTAACTTTTTTACCATACATGAAAATAAAAATTAAATTTTAGATGCAGATGAAGTAGTCAGTATTTCTTTGTATGTTTCTTGTGTTTTTGCTATTTCAATTTTATCAGCCTCTAAACTTTCAAAACGAACTTTAAATTTCTTTTGCTCTTTAATTAATTGAAGTTTGATTACTAAATATAAAATACAGAAACAAGAAAGAGTAAATGCAAAAGAAGACCATACATAGAGACCGTATCCATTCATGTATAAAACTTCACTGATCATAATCTATCTAATCCTTTATTTTTTATTTTTATCAGTTCTGTATTATATTTCATCAAAAATATCAAAAGCGAAAAAAGTGCAAATGCCGCAGTCATTATGCCTAAAGGTAACAACATGGATGTATGAATAGAAGTTTCTGTAAAAATATTTACTGAAGAGGGTTGGTGCAGTGTTGACCACCATTCAACAGAAAATTTGATTATTGGGACATTTATTAAACCTATTATTGCTATGTACGAACTAATCTTTACAGCTTTTTCCTCTTTGTCAGTTACCCTCCAACTTAAAAGAAATATCAAGTAGAAAAAAGCAAGCAATAACATTGATGTTATTCTTGCATCCCATGCCCACCAGGTTCCCCAAGTAGGTTTACCCCAGATGGACCCTGTAACCAAAGCAATAACATTAAAGACAAAACCAGATGGTGCTAAGCTTTTTGTTATTAAAGAAAGATTCTTATTTTTAAAAACTAAAATACCAAATGACAAAAAAGCAATTAAAGAAAAAATTCCAAGAGAAATCCAAGCTGCTGGGACATGGACATACATAATTCTAACTGAATCGCTTTGTTTATAGTCTTCAGGAGAAAGTATTAATGCCTCAACAAGGCCAATGCTTATAATTACTAAAAAAATAATAAATACAAACTTTTGTGTTTTATTTATTATTTTTAATAAGTTGTTTGGTTTTAAATAGTTAAACATTTTCTGTTATCTATAACACAAATTTAAATTATGAAAATTTTTCTGGTGGGTTATTCTGACCAAGAACACAGAGGGAGATAAAATAAATGGGGATTATAGCATCCTTGGTCAAAATATGATTTATTCTAGACATAATCTATGACGAAGGTTTGCACGAAATGTGTTTAAATAATGTAAATCAGCTTAATTAGAAGGTTTAAAGTAACCAGATCCTTTTTTTCCTGAGAATATCTCGTTGATTAGAGGGTGTTTAATTGGTTCATCAGAATCATCCACTAATAAATTTTGCTCAGACACGTATGCTTCGTAAGTGATTTCATCATTTTCAGCTAACAAATGATAGAATGGCTGGTCTTTTCTAGGTCTTACGTTTTTTGGTATAGATTGATACCATTCCTCAGAATTATTAAACTCAAAATCAACATCATAAATTACACCTCTAAAGTCGAAGTGCTTATGTTTTACAACGTCTCCAATAGAAAATTTTCCTTTTTGAACAGTCACCTGTTAAATATGGATATTTAAAAATAAAAATCAATAAAAAAAATGTGAATGTTTTATTATTCTGCTATTATGTAGCAGTGAATAAATCTGTTTTAAAATTTGTTACTGATTTAGGGCCTTTGGTAATATTTTTTTATTTTTATTATAACAATGATAAAAATTTAATTGTTGCAATACCTCCACTTATAGTTGCAACAATAATAGCAGTTTTAATTATGTGGATTGTTGAAAAAACAATTCCAAAGGTACCATTAATAAGCGGAATATTGATTACTTTGTTTGGTGGTTTAACAATTTATTTTGATGATCCTATATTTATTTACATGAAGCCAACGATAATAAATATTTTGTTTGGTCTTGCATTAATGTTTGGCAAATACTTTACAAATGAACCAGTTTTGAAAAAATTACTTGGAAAATCTATGCCCTTAAGTGATGAAGGATGGGAGATTTTAAATAAAAGATGGACGTACTTCTTTTTTGGATTAGCGATTTTAAATGAAATAATCTGGAGAACACAATCAGAAGAATTTTGGGTTAACTTTAAAGTTTGGGGAATGTTACCAATAACCTTTATTTTTACTGCTTTTCAAATAGGTTTAATAAACAAATACAAACTGAATGAATAGAAATTTAAAATTAGTAGTAAATAATACAAATAAAGATGAAGATAAAAAACTTTTTTTTGAGAGAACTGAATTAAAAATTATTTTAGATCTTTATGCAAAAATGGTTTCCTCGGGTAATTGGAAAGACTATGGTCTTTCTATTTCGGGAAAGCAGGTAAGTTTTAGTGTTTTTAAAAATGCTGCTGAAAAAGCTATATATAAAATTTGTAAAAATTTTAAGCCTTCAAACAAAAATCTTAAATATTTAATTACAGATACTAATGGTAAGGTACTAAATAATTCATATGATCTTAAGATACTCTTGAATAAAGTTGATTGGAAAAAAATTTAGGTTTTATCTTCTTTGACCGAATAATCTTAAAAGCATTATAAATAAATTTATAAAATCTAAATATAAAGTTAATGCTCCCATAACAGCTTTTTTACCTATTAACTCACCACTGTCAGAAGCAGCATACATGTTTTTAATTTTTTGTGTATCGTATGCCGTTAAGCCAACAAATACTAAAACACCGATTATTGATATTGCAAAATACATCATTGATGATTTTAGGAATATATTCACAACAGATGCAATTATAATTCCTATTAAACCCATCATTAAAAAAGATCCCATCTTAGTTAAATCTCTTTTTGTTGTGTAACCATAGATACTCATTGCACCAAATGTTGCTGAAGAAATAAAGAATACTCTTGTTACACTTAATCCTGTGTAAACTAATAATATTGAAGAAAGTGATAATCCCATTAATGCAGCAAACACCCAGAAAGTTGTCTGAGCTCTTGAAGCACTCATTTTATTAATTCCAAAACTCATGTAAAATACAATTCCTAATGGAGCTAACATTACAATCCATTTTAAACCTGATAAATAAATTGCATTTCCAAATTCTGTTAATCCAACAATTGCTCCGTTTGGATCTGTTACAACAGACATTTTAAATGATAAAAGTGCTATTATTCCAGTAAGCAAAACTCCAGTTGCCATGTAGTTATAAACTTTAAGCATGTAGGCTCTTAAGCCATCATCCATAACAACAGTTTGCTTGGCTGTTGTTGCTTTATTTAAAATATTATCTTTATTGAATTCCATATTATTTATATAAGATTTTTTTTTAAGATTTTCAAGTCGTCAAAATAAATGTAACAAATACTACATATATTATGAATTATAAAAAACTAGGAAATACAGACCTAAATGTGAGTACAATTTGTCTTGGGACAATGACTTGGGGTGAACAAAATACCCAAAATGAGGCATTTGAACAAATGGATTACTCTTTAGATAATGGAGTAAATTTTTGGGATACAGCTGAGTTGTATGCAGTTCCACCAAAAGCTGAAACATATGGTCATACAGAAACTATTATTGGGAATTGGTTTGAAAAAACAAAAAAAAGAAAAGACATAATTCTTGCGTCCAAAGTGGGTGGTCCTAGCAGAAAATATATGAGAAATGGAGAAAATAGTTTTACTGGCAAAAACTTAGAGAATGCTCTTCATGGAAGTCTAAAGAGATTAAAAACTGATTATATTGATCTTTATCAACTACATTGGCCTGAAAGAAACGTAAATAACTTTGGAAGATTGGGTTACGAGCACAAAGAAAATGACTGGAATAAATTTGAAGATGTTTTGGAAAATTTAAAAAAATTTATTGAGCAAGGCAAAATTAGGTATGTTGGTTTGTCAAATGAAACTCCATGGGGAGTTATGAATTATCTTCAACTTGCTAAAGATAAAGATTTACCAAGAATGATGTCAATTCAAAATCCATACAGTTTATTAAATAGGTCTTATGAAGTTGGCTTAGCAGAAGTATCTATCAGAGAAAATATAGGGTGTTTGTCATATTCACCTTTAGCCAGTGGTTATTTAACAGGCAAATATAGAAATAAACAATTTCCAAAAGGATCAAGAATGGAAAGAGATTTTGATTTTTGGACAAGATATAGAAAACCAAATATGGAAGAGGCTGTCGAAGATTATTACAAAATTAGTCAAAAATTTGATCTGGATATGAGTCAAATGTCTATAAAATTCTGTGAAGTACAAGATTTTATGACTAGTGTAATTATTGGAGCAACAACTATGGAGCAGTTGAAAACTAACGTAGAAAGTGTAAAAGTGAATCTTGATAGTGAAGTAATAAAAGAAATAAATAATGTACAAAAAAAATATCCTAATCCATGTCCATAATTAAAAAATTATTTTTAAAAACACTTATATTAACAGTATTTATAATAACATCTGTCCAGTCAGAAGACTTAACAAAGTTAGGAACTTTTAAAGATTGGAATGCGGTTGCAGTTTTTAATGAAACTGGAAAAATCTGTTTTGCTTATTCTATACCAGTAAGCCAGTCTCCTAAGGCAAGCAACAGAGAAGCAAGATTGTTTGTATCCTTTAGACCTGAGGATAAAATTTCTGATGAGGTGAGCATAACTTCTGGTTATGACTTTAATGCTCAAAATGCAATTTTAGCTACATCGGGTAAATCAAAATTTGAGTTTGACCTACCACAAAATAAATTTGCTTGGATTTCTAGTGGAAAAACAGAACAAAAAATAATTAAAAGAATGAAAAAGGCATCTAGATTAATGATAACAGCCTATAAACAAAGTGGCACAAGAACTACAGATGACTATTCATTAATGGGATTTACCAAAGCTTATAACGCTGCAAAAAAAAGCTGCACTTAAATGAAAAAACAAAAGAAGATTGTACTCGCCTATTCAGGTGGTTTGGATACGTCTATCATTCTTAAATGGCTTCAGAAAAATTATGATGCTGAAGTAATTGCTTACACTGCTGATGTTGGGCAGGAAATGGATAGAAAAAAAATAATTAAGAATGCAAAAAAATTGGGAGTTAAAAAAATCATAATTCAAGATCTAAAAAACATTTTTGTGAAGGATTATGTGTATCCTATGATAAGAGGTCATGCTCTTTATGAGGGTGTTTATTTATTAGGTACATCTATTGCAAGACCACTGATTGCAAAAGATCAAATTAGAGTTGCAAAGAAATTTAACGCCTATGCTGTCTCACATGGTTCGACAGGAAAAGGAAATGATCAAGTTAGATTTGAATTGGGATATCATTACTTTGGTCCTAAAATTAAAATAATTGCGCCATGGAGAATTTGGAAATTAAAATCAAGAACAGATCTAATCAATTATGCAAAAAAACATAGAATACCAATTCCAAAAGATAAAAAAGGTGCACCACCTTTTTCAGTTGATGATAATTTATTTCATACTTCAACAGAGGGAAAAGTTTTAGAAAATCCTAAAAATTCTGCACCTGAATTTATTTTTCAAAGAACAACTTCTCCTGAAAAGGCTCCAAATAAACCAAGCTTTATTACTATTAATTACAAAAATGGTGACCCTGTTGGTTTAAATGGAAAAAAATTATCTCCAGCAAAAGTTTTGGATAAATTAAATCTATTAGCTGGAAGAAATGGAATAGGAAGAGTGGATTTAGTCGAGAATAGATTTATTGGAATAAAGTCTAGAGGAGTTTATGAAACTCCTGGAGGAACATTATTGCTTGTGGCTCACAGAGCTATTGAATCTGTAACTTTAGATAAAAACACAATGCATAAAAAAGATGAAATTATGCCAAGGTATGCAGAACTTGTTTACAATGGCTATTGGTATTCAAAGGAAAGATTTAAACTACAAAAAATTGTAGATTCAAAGAGAAATAAAGTAAATGGGTCAGTAAAACTCAAACTTTATAAAGGTAATATTACAATTCAATCAAGACAAACTTCCAGTAATGCTTACTCGACGAAAAAAGTTTCTTTCGAAGAAAATAAAACTTTTAATAAATCAAATGTAGAAAGATTTATTAACTTTCATAAAAGAAAATTAAGATAATAAAAAAATGGAATTTAAAACTACAAGAGCTTCGGCTATTGAGAACCTAGATAATTTTATTAAAAATAATCTTGGAGAATACTCAAAATTAAGAAATTTTGATTTTGGTCCTGACAAAAGATCAAATACATCTTGCCTATCACCATACATAACACACGGAGTGATTAATGAAAAAGAAGTGATTAGTAAGTCACTAGAAAGATTTTCCTTTTCGAAAAATGAAAAATTTATTCAAGAAGTTCTATGGAGAAACTATTGGAAAGGATGGATGGAACTACGATCTGGAGTATGGGATGATTATTTATTAGATTTAAAAAGAATAAAAGAAGAGTTTAAGGATAATAAAAATTACTTAAATGCCATTGAGGGTAACACTGAAATTGAATGCTTCAATGAATGGGTAAATGAATTAAAGACCTTTAATTATTTGCATAACCATACAAGGATGTGGTTTGCAAGCATTTGGATATTTACACTAGAATTACCTTGGCAACTTGGTGCAGAATTTTTTATGCAACACTTGTATGATGGTGATACTGCATCAAATACTTTAGGTTGGCGTTGGGTTGCAGGCGTTCAAACTCAAGGAAAACATTATCTTGCAAGTGAATGGAATATAAAAAAATTTACAAATAATAGATTTGAAAATATAAAACTTAACGAAAACGCACCCCCAATAATAAGTGTTAAAAATTTTACTATTCTTCATAAAACATTTGAAAATCCGATAAATATTGAAGAGAAAAACTTACTAGTTTTTGAAAATAACTTAGCATTTGAAATCACTGACTTTGCAGATCAAAAATTTAAAAAAATTTTACTTATTGTTAATAAAAATGAAAATAGAAATATTAAACTCAGTGACAATGTAGTGAATTTTAAGGCTAGTTTAATTGAGGAACAAAAGAAAAGGTTAGAGGAAAAATCAATTAATTGTGAGATTATTGATATAAACGAAATTAAAAATTTGGAAAGTTGTTACTGCCTTTATCCAACAGTTGGAGAAAATTTAGATTACATAAATCAAAACTCACTAAAAAATGTTGAGTTTCTCTATAGAAAATTAGATCAAAATTCATGGAAGTTTTGTAACAAAGGTTTTTTTAACTTTAAAAAATATATTCCTAAAATAGTTGAAAACCTTGAATAAATTGTAATTGAAATTTTTTTAATTTATGAGATAAAAATGATATGCAAAACCCACAAATATTAGAAATAATTGATAATTTAAAAGGTAGAAAAAATTACGAAGAAAAAAAGCCTCTAAGCTAGGGTTTAAATCTCTTTATGCATATTTTGAAAACAAACTTTTAAAAGAAAAAATTGCCCTAGAAGAAAGTGCAAAAGAGTTAGAAATAGCAAAGGCTGAAGCAGAGTTATTAAATGAAGAAAAAAGCAAGCCAAAAAAAACTTGCGGCTGCTGTTAAATTCCTAAACTTTTTAAAGACTGAAATTCACCAATTTTAAAAATAATTGCATCTTCTTTTTTAAAACCATATTTTTCTGCATTATCTTTAAATCTAACTGGAGGTTCCATAATTGGCTCTAAAGATAAAACGAAAGTTCCCCAATGCATTCCTAATACTTTTTTGCTTTTTAGATCTCTGGCGATGCTTAGAGCCTCTTCAGGGTTAGTATGATAAGAAGATTTATCTTTATTTGGAGATAATGGATAAAAATTATAAGCACCAATATTAATAAAGGTTAAATCAATAGGCCCATACTTCTCACCTAATTCTTTATAAACATTTCCTACACCAGTATCACATGCAAAAAGTATTTTTTTATTTTTATATTCGATTAAAAAATTTCCCCACAATGTTTTATTAGTGTCTGTCAAACTTCTTTTTGACCAATGCACTGCAGGAACTAATGTTACTTTTAAATCCTCATTAATCTTAATTTTATCATACCAATCCATTTCGTTCACATCTTTATATTTGTTTCTTGTAAAATATTTTCCAAGTCTTAAAGGAAGTAGAACCTTTGCATCTTTAAATGGAAATTTTCTGATTGTGGTCATATCTTGGTGATCATAATGATTGTGTGTCAGAAGAAATAAATCAGTTTTTGGAAGTTCATTTAAGTTTAAGGCTGTTTTGGTAAATCTTTTTGGACCAAAAATTAAAGGTCCTGCATTTTTTGAAAATACTGGATCAGTTATTATTGTTGTATTTCCAAGCTTAATTAAGAAGGTTGCATGTCCTATCCAGCCAACATAATCATCATTTTTTAGATTTTCTAAATCTGAAAGTACTTTTTGTTTTTCAATAGCGTGACCTTCGGGAATAGCCATATCAAGTTTTTTCTTTTCCTTATTAAATATTTTAAATGACCACTTAAAATTTGAGTTTCGTTCTGGAGATCCTTCAGGATTTCTAAAACTACCGTCTGGTAAATGATGATAAGGTGTTTTTTCCATAGCTAATGTAAAAGAATTATAAATAAAAAATATAACAATTAAAATTGTTAACTTTGACAATAATCTTTAGTTGTTTAAGGTTCTTTTGAAACACTCAATTGTATTTTTTAACAAACAAGCAATTGTCATTGGTCCAACTCCTCCTGGAACTGGAGTTAAAGCCTTTGCAACTTTTGAAACTTCTTCAAAATCAACATCACCTACTAAACCATTTTCTGTTTTGTTTATTCCGACATCAATAACTATTGCATCTTTTTTCACCCAATTACCTTTTATAAGTTCAGGAATTCCAACAGCAGCAACAATAACATCTGCTTCTAAACATTCATGCTGAAGGTCTTTTGTTTTTGAGTGAGTAATTGTTACCGTACAATCTTCTTGTAGTAAAAGTTGTGCCATCGCTTTACCATTTAAGTTTGACCGCCCAATCATTACAGCTTTTTTTCCTGTTAAGTTAGGTTCTATTTTTTTTAATAAATAATAACATCCAAGAGGTGTACAAGGAATTGAACCTTGGTATCCAGATGAAAGATTACCAACATTCATAGGATGTAGACCATCAACATCTTTATGTGGTGAAATAGTTTCTATAACGTGTTGCTTGTTAATATGTTTTGGAAGCGGCAATTGAACCAAAATTCCTGAAACAGTTTCATCTTTATTGAGTTCTTCAATTTTATCTAAGACTGTTTTTTCATCTACAGTATCTGGGTATTTAATAACTTCAGACTTTAAACCAACTTGTGTTGCTGATTTTTCTTTATTTCTTACATAAATCTGACTTGGAGCCAAATCTCCGATTAAGATTACTGTAAGACCTGGAACTTTGTTATATTTTTCTCTAAGGCCATCTACTTCTGTTTTTAATTCTTCTCTAAGTTCAGCCGATTGTTTTTTTCCGTCTATTAAAATCATGATTATTAAAAAATAAGTGGTGCTATGTAGAGTTTCATACACATTTCTATAAACCATATCAACAAAAGAAGAATTATAGGTGATATATCAAAAGCACCTAGGCTGGGCAAAAAACCCCTTATTTTATTAAGTATTGGATCAGTAAGCTTATAAGTAAACTCTAATATTGAATAAACAAATCTATTTGAAGTATTTAAAACATTAAAAGCTATTAACCAACTTATAACAACGTTAGCGATTACTACATAAGAATACAATTTTAATAATTGTAAAGCTAAATAAAAAATAGCTATCATTTCTTCTCTACATATACAGAAGTGCTTGGGAAAGCAAAAGATGCATTATTACCCTCAACAATTTCTTTAATTTTAATTGCCAGTCTTTCTTTAACCAACAACATCTCGCTCCAACTATTTGTTTTTGTATAACATCTTACATACATATCTATTGAGCTATCAGCAAATTTATCAACTCTAACAGAAACACCAACTTTAGTATCATAATCTTCTGAACTATTTATAAAATCTTCTATCTCATTTCGTATGGTTTTTAATTGTTCAACGGTAGAGTCATACTGAAGTGTTATTGTCCAACTAATTCTCCAATTTGTAATTTGACTTTTATTAATTACAGCATTCTCTGCAAACTGGAAATTTGGAATAATTGCCAAAGACTTATCAAATTTTCTTATAACAGTTGATCTAAAACCTATTTTTTCAACCACACCCTCGATTATTCCTTCAACTTCAATCCAATCGCCCATTTTAAATCTTTTTTCAACAAGTACTAAAATTCCTGATATTAAATTTTTGAATAAATCTTGTGCTCCTAAAGCAACTGCAACACCGAATAAACCAAGTCCTGCAATAATTGGACCAATTTTAATTCCCCACAATTCTAAAACAGCTGCAGCTCCTAAGATTAAAATTAAAATTTTTAATGATTTGATAATCCAGCCAATTAGTTCTCTAGTTAAAATCTTATCAAATCCACTTAGTATATAGGAAATTGGTTCAATAATTTGATGAATAATCCAAAAAAGTAGAATCGTGATCAACGTTCTATTTACATTATCTAAAAATAACCTCGTATCTTCTGCAAAAGACATGTAGTAACTTGCAAAAAATACTCCTAGAACAATTGGAAGAAATCTAGCTGGTCCCTCCATTGCCTTAACGAAGGTATCATCAAGTTTATTTGTAGTTCTTTTAGAAATTAGTTCTAATTTTTTAATGATTAATTTACTAATTAAACCTCTAAAAACTAAGAATATGAAGAATATTCCAAGACCTATTAAGATTTCAACAAAGTTTACACCTAAAATTCCCTTTTGCCATACAGACAAAAAAAGTCCTGAAAAATTCTCAAAAACACCCATGGCTAAATTTTATATAGTAAAAACTCTTCTTCACCAGAGTTAAATAGAAAAATTTTTTTCCACTTGATCTCATTTAAAATTGCTGATGCTTTTTCACCCATACACATCAAATTGGTATCCATCCAACTGTCTAAAAGATCATATTTTTTAAGTAAATTTAATAAACTCTTGGCGCTATTTTCTGAGTAGACATAAATTATATCAGGGATTGAGGCTTTTAATTGTGCTCTAAATTCCTCTTTTATTTCTTGAGTTGATGAAACTGTATAGTTAATCAATCTCTTTAAAGAATAACCTTCAGAAATGAGATCTTTATCTAACCTGCTCGAAACTATTTCACCACTTACGTAAAGAAGTGATCCATTTTTTGGGTCGAAGTTTTGTAATATTAATTCTTTTAAATTATTTACGTTTCCTTCTGCAGATATAATATTTTGAAAACCATTTAGCTTTGCAACTTTTTCTGTTGCAGAGCCAACACAATAACATTCAATTTTTTTATCAACTCTATTTAAATCTAAATTCTTAATCGCATTTGAACTTGTAAATATTACTCCCTTAAATTGTTTATAATCAGGTTCATCGTATTTAAGTGGTTCGACTTTTATCACAGGTAAATGAGAAACTTTATGTCCCAAAGAACTAAATCTTAATATTAATTCTTTACTATCTTCTAATGGTCTAGTTAATAAAATATGCATTTTACCTTTTATAAGATCCCTTTGACTCTGATTTTAACTTTTCTCCAATCTTAATACTTAAATCTTCAATCATTTTTTTATCTTCACTTTCATCAACAAAAAATCTTTGTTTGCCATCTACTGAAAAAAGTTCAGCTTTTATATTAACAAAATCTTTATCAATCCTTGCAAACACACCAACTGCTGTATCGCAGTCACCCTCGAGTATTTTTAAGATTTTTCTTTCAGCATTTGCAATAATTCTGGACTGATCGTCATTAATTTTTTCCAAGATATTTATTATTTCTTGATCTTTTTCTCTACATTGTATGGCAATAATACCTTGTCCAGCACATGGTATTAGTTCTTCAGTATTAAATTCATGTGTAATTTTATTTGTCAAACCTAGAGCTTCAATGCCAGCTTTAGAAAGTAAAATTGCATCGTAATCTCCCTTCTCTAATTTCTTTATCCTAGTATCCACATTTCCTCTTATTAATTTATAATTCATATCTGATCTAATACTTTTTAATTGGTATTCTCTTCTGTAAGAAGAGGTGCCTATTATTGAATTAGGTTTAAGGTCTTGAAAATTTATATTGTTATTGCTAATAAAAATTTCATTGGGCGAATTCCTTTTTAAATAAAAATTTGTTATTAGTCCCTCTGTTTCAATGGATGGCATATCTTTTAAAGCATGAACAGCTATATCAATATTATTATTAATTAATTCTATTTCAATTTTTTTTGAAAATAATCCTTTTCCTCCAATGTTTGACAGCCTATCCTTTTGGTTTTCATCTCCACTTGTGACTATTTTTTTTGTTTCTATGTGGGTCGATGAAACTTTTTTAAGATCGTTAATCACTTTTTCCGTATAAATTTGAGCTAACTGACTTCCTCGAGTACCAATAATAAATTTATCCCTTTTCATAATTCTTATTTTTATTACATTCTTATAGTTTAATTGTATTAATTATAAATATTTATGAATGAAAAAAAAATAATCCTTGGAATTGAGACAAGTTGCGATGAAACAGCAGTATCAATCATCGAAGAAGATAAAAACGGTAAGATAAAAATATTATCTAATGTAGTTTCAAGTCAATTTGATATTCATAAAGAATTTGGAGGTGTGGTTCCTGAGCTTGCAGCACGATCTCATGTTGAAAAAATTGATTTAATTGCAAAAAAAGCAATTAATGAAAGCGGTGTGAATTTAAATGATGTTTCTGCAATTGCTTCAACATCTGGACCGGGCTTAATTGTTTGCCTTACTGTTGGTTTAAATTTTGCTAAAGCATTATCTGCAAGTCTAAATATACCTTTTATTGGTGTAAACCATCTTGAAGGGCATGCCTTAAGTCCAAAACTTAGTACAACCTTAGATTTCCCATATTTATTATTATTAATTTCAGGAGGACATACACAATATCTTAGTGTGAATGGACTTGGAAAATATAAAAGATTAGGAACAACAATTGATGATGCTTTAGGAGAAGCATTTGACAAAACTGCAAAACTCTTAGGTATAGAATTTCCAGGAGGACCAAAGTTAGAAGGTTTTGCAAAGCAGGGAGATGCAAATAAATTTAAACTTCCTAAGCCAATTATAAATAAAGGGGGATGTAATTTATCATTTGCAGGTCTTAAAACTGCAATTTTAAGGATATCAAGCACTATAAAATCTAAACAAGAAAAGTATGATCTTGCAGCATCTTTTCAAAAAACAATTGAAGAAATTTTAGAAGTAAAAACACAAATTGCGTTTGATGAGTTCAAAAAGACCAACAAAAAGAAAAATAAAACTTTTGTAATCGCTGGAGGTGTTGCTGCCAACAAGGGTATTAGAAAAAAATTAATAAAAGTATGTAAGAGGAATGATTTTAGACCAATTTTCCCTGAACCAAAATTATGTGGGGATAATGCAGCTATGATTGCACTAGTTGGTCTTGAAAAGTATAAAATCAAAAAATTTGATAATTTAGATCTTCCTGCAAGTCCAAGACTACCACTTGACGAAAAAGCAAAGTTTTTAAAGGGAGCGGGAGTTAGATTATAAATGTCGAAAAGATATAGTGGTAAATCATTTAAGGATGCTAGCGTAATGAAACAAGCTAAACTTTCTTTAAAGGAAAAAAGAAAACTTAAAAAGGAAAAGAAAAAGAAAAAAAATTAAATGCAATATTGGTTAATGAAATCAGAGCCAGATGTATGGTCAATTGATCAACAAATTAAAGCTGGAGAAAAAGGAGCAGACTGGGATGGTGTAAGAAATTATCAAGCAGCAAATAACTTAAAAAAAATGCAAAAAGGAGATCTTTGTTTTTTTTATCATTCTAATATTGGAAAAGAGATAGTTGGTATAGTCGAAGTTATTAAAACAGCATTCATTGATCCAACGGATAAGGAAAAAAGGTTTGTTGCAGTTAAAGTTAGATTTAAAAGTAAACTTCAAAATCCTGTAACACTTGAAAACATCAAAAAAACTAAGGCTTTAGAGAACTTATCTCTAATTAGGCAAAGTAGACTATCTGTCATGCCTATTGACACTAAAAGCTGGAAAATAATTTTGAAGATGGGTAAAATTAACTAAAAAAAATTCATGCCTAAGAAAAAAAAAGTTAGAAAAAAAGTAATCTCTAAAAAACCCAAAGAGACAGTTTATAAAACAAAGAAAGAATGGATAAGTAAAGCTACCGTTAATAAATCTCAATATATAAAGAAATATAACGAGTCGATTAAAGACAATGATGGATTTTGGAAAAAAGAAGGAAAAAGAATTAATTGGATTAAGCCTTATAAAAAAATTAAAGATGTTAAATATAGTAAAGATGATGTTCATATCAAATGGTTCTATGATGGTACTTTAAATGCCTCAGCGAATTGCATTGATAGGCATCTTAAAAAAAATGCTAATAAGACTGCAATTATATGGGTAGGAGACGATCCTAAAGTTCAAAAAAAAATTACATATAAAGAACTTCATAAAGAGGTTTCAAAAGCAGCAAATGGATTAAAAAATCTGGGAGTTCAAAAAGGTGACAGAGTAACAATTTATCTCACCATGATACCAGAACTTGCCTACACAATGCTTGCGTGTGCTAGAATAGGTGCAGTTCACTCCATAATATTTGGAGGTTTTTCACCAGATAGTATTTCAGGTAGAATAAATGACTGCGAATCTGATTATGTGATAACAGCAGATGAAGGTGTGAGAGGTGGCAAAACAATTCCCTTAAAAACTATTACAGATGAAGCTTTGCAAAGCTGTCCAAATGTAAAAAAATGTATCGTAGTAAAGAGAACAGGTACCAAAAAGATCGATTGGTACAATGATCGTGATGTTTGGTATCACAAAATGACAAGTAAAGTGTCAACAAAATGTGAGCCTGAAGAAATGAATGCTGAAGATCCGTTATTTATTCTTTACACATCTGGCTCAACTGGGAAACCAAAAGGTGTACTACATACTACTGGCGGATACATGGTTTATGCATCAATGACTCACCAATATATTTTTAATTATAAGCCTAAAGATATTTATTGGTGCACAGCCGATATAGGCTGGGTTACGGGACATAGTTATATTATTTATGGTCCACTTGCTAACGGTGCAACTACAATTATGTTTGAAGGAATACCTACTTATCCAGATACATCGAGATGGTGGCAAATAGTTGATAAATATAAAGTGAATATTTTTTATACAGCTCCAACAGCAATCAGAGCTTTAATGAGGGAAGGAGATAAACCTGTAAAGAAAACATCTAGAAAAACTTTAAAACTTTTAGGTACTGTTGGTGAACCAATTAACCCTGAAGCTTGGGAATGGTATTACAAAACTGTTGGCGATAGCAGATGCCCGATCGTTGATACTTGGTGGCAAACAGAAACTGGTGGGATTTTGATCAGTCCTCAAACTGGAGCGATTGATTTAAAACCTGGTTCTGCAACAAAACCATTTTATGGGATTAAACCAGAGATCCTAGATAAAGATGGCAAGGTATTAAAAGGAGAAGCACAAGGTAGACTTTGTATTTCACAATCATGGCCTGGACAAATGAGAAGTGTCTATGGAGATCATCAAAGATTTATAGATACTTATTTTTCACAATTTGATGGGAAATATTTTACAGGCGATGGCTGCAGAAGAGATAAGGACGGCTATTATTGGATTACAGGAAGAGTAGATGATGTAATTATTGTTTCTGGTCATAATTTAGGTACTGCAGAAATTGAAAGTGCGTTTGTAGCTCATCCAAAAGTGGCTGAAGCAGCAGTAGTTGGTTACCCACACGACATAAAAGGAAATGGGCTATACTGTTATGTAACTTTAAACGCTGGAGAAAAAAGTACTCTTGATTTAGAGAGAGATTTAAAGCTTTGGGTTAGGAAACAAATTGGTCCAATAGCAACTCCAGACTTAATTCAATTTGCTCCCGGACTTCCAAAAACAAGATCAGGTAAAATAATGAGAAGAATTCTTAGAAAAATCGCTGCCAATGAACATGGTCAATTAGGTGATACAACCACTTTAGCTGATCCTTCGGTTGTTGAAAGCTTGGTAGATAATAGAAAAAATATCTAGATCTTAATTAGTTTAGAAAACTCTTCTTTAATATTATCCCATTTTAAAATCATAGAATTAAGCACTATCTTTCTATCTATAGATTTTAGTTCAGTAGCTACTGGAGCCCAATTATACAATGCAAGAGCACTTTCATTAAATGGCCAAGACTTATAATAGTCATCCCATTTAATTTGATCTAATCTTTTCTGAAAACTAGCCTTTGCTTCATCAACAATTTCCTTAGGCATGCCATTCTCTAATTCTTTATCCAAAATGTTATTATAAATTTCAGAGGCTTTATTAGTTTCTCTGAAATTATAAAAAACGTTTAAATACGAAACAGTGTAAAAAGATAAATCTTGAAGTGAAATTGCATATATGTTCCATTTGGCTGTGTTAATTGATTTTAAAAATTTTTCATCATCAAAATGAAGAACCCATTTAGTGCCCATTCTAGTTTTTAAATAATTATATAAAGTAACTTGTGATACCCATGCTGATTTTTGCTGAATAAATTCTTTCAAATCATCAACATTTTTTATTTTTTTCTTTGGCAAAATACCTTTGAACATTGCAACTAAATAAACTTTGAAATCTTCAAGTTTTATATCTTTTAAGTTGAATCTGTATTTAAGGGCCATTTATCTACTTAATATGTTGATGTATAATGTAAAAATGACACAATATCGAGTGTTTTTAGGGGTTTAAATAAATTTGATTATCGGTATGGTTCTTTCTTTAACCTATAGGAGAGAGAAAAAATGTCAAAACAAGAACAACACTGGGAAAAAACCAGGAACTTGCTCTTTATTACATTAGCAATTTGGTTTGTTTTCTCAATTGGCATCTTTCTTTTCGGAGCCGAAATGCAAGAATCAAGCATTAGACCATTTGGATATCCTTTAACGTATTGGTTTACATGTCAGGGATCGCTTGCAATCTTCGTCATTCTAATTTTCTGGTTTGCCGGTCGACAAGAGAAAATAGATGATGAATTCGGATTTACTGAAAGAGAGGGTGATCAATGATAAAAGGTAAATTTATAGATAACTTACCTAAAGTCTATGGGATATATACTGGAGGTTTTTTAGTATTTATCATCATAATGGCAATAGCTGAACAAGCTGGAATGACAGCAAAGATGATTGGTATCTTTTTCGTATCATTTACAGTTTTGATTTATGCTTTAATTGGTTGGTTATCTAGAACACTTCAAACAGATGCTTATTACGTAGCTGGAAGGCAAGTACCTACCGTATTTAATGGAATGGCAACTGCAGCAGACTGGATGTCTGGTGCATCTTTTGTAGCCATGGCAGGTGGTATTTATTTTAAAGGCTATGGTTATATGGCACTGCTTGTTGGATGGACTGGTGGATATGTACTAGTTGCATCTTTGTTAGCACCATATCTTAGAAAATTTGGATGTTATACTGTACCAGATTTTATAGGAACTCGTTATGGTGGTAATCTAGCAAGATTTAGTGCTGTTATAGTCTTAACTGTTGCATCATTCACTTACGTGACTGCTCAAATTAACGCTACAGGTACAATTGCATCTGTTGCTTTAGATATTCCATTTGAAATTGCAGTTTACGTTGGACTAGCTAGTATTTTGATGTGCTCAATGCTTGGTGGAATGAGAGCGGTAACTTGGACACAAGTAGCTCAATATATTGTATTAATTATTGCTTATTTACTTCCAGTATTCTGGATAAGTAACAATATTGGTGCAGGTTTCTTCCCACACTTCATGTTAGCTGACGAAGTAGCAAGAATTGCAGAACTTGAAGGTCAATTTGGATTTGTTAAAAACTCAGCTGCGGATTTAGCTACAGTTCCAAAAGGATTGTCTGCAATTACTAAAGCGCACTCATCAGTTAATGCAACACCTTGGGCATTTATTTCATTAGCAGTTTGTATGATGGCTGGAACAGCGTCATTACCTCACGTTATGATGAGATACTTTACTACTCCAAGTGTAAGAACAGCTAGAAGATCAGTAGGTTGGTCGTTATTCTTTATATTCCTACTTTACTCTTCAGCTCCAATGTTAGCTACTCTATCAAAAATTTCTTTGATGGATCCTAACTTGGCTACTGGGATTATCGGTAAATCAATAACTGAAGTTCAAGCTCTTGACTGGTATCAAAACTGGAACCAAGCGAAGTTAATGTTTGTAAGTGACTTTAATGGCAATGGAACTCTAGAACTTAATGAGTTCTTTATGAAAGGTAGCGCTGTTGTGTTAGCAACACCTGAAATTGCTGGATTACCATATGTAATATCTGGACTAGTTGCTGCTGGAGGTATGGCTGCTGCCATGTCAACTGCGGATGGATTAGTTTTAGCTATTTCAAATGCGTTATCACATGATGTTTACTACAAAATCATTAATCCAAAAGCTGAAACTGCAAAAAGATTAATTGTTGCAAGGGTATTACTTGTATTGATTGGTTTTGCGGGAGCTACAATTGCTGCACTAGAGATACAAGGTATTTTAGGTTCGGTAATTTGGGCTTTTGACTTTGCAATGTCTGGACTATTCTTCCCACTTGTACTTGGTGTATGGTGGAAGAGAGCTAATGCACCAGGAGCTGTTGCAGGAATGCTATTAGGACTGATCTCAGGAACTGCGTATCTAGTTTGGGTACGAAGTGGTGGATCTGGGTTCTTAGGCATAACTCAACTTACTTTTGGTATAGTTGGAGCAGCTGTAAGTTTAGTTTCTATGATTGTTGTCAGCTTAATAACTGCAGCACCGGACGCAGCTACTCAGAAGATGGTCGATGATGTACGTGTACCAAGTGGTAAAACCATACTTGGTAAACAACATTAATTAAAATATATTATTTTAGGGGCGAAAATTTCGCCCCTAGATAAGATCGAAAATGTCAGCAAACTTTCATCCCTTAGTTTATATAATTGATTATATCCTTGGAGTTATAATGTGGACTCTAATTGGACGAGTTGCGATGAATATTTTTCAGAAGGAAGATTCACAATTTTTCTTTATGAAAGTATTTGTGAAACTAACAAACCCACTTATAAAAATATTTAAACCAATTACCCCAAATTTTATTATAGGACCTTTAGTACCACTTTATGTAGCTTGGTTCTTTTACATGGGTCGTTTCTATTTAATGCCTTATTTACTTGGTTATTCAGTTATGGGTATGCTTTCATTCCCTCTTGAGAGTGAAATTGCAAGAGAAATATATAGAATATTTAGCAAAAACTAATTCAAATAGAACAAAAAATTGATACTAATATTTTTAGTATCAAATGAAAAAAATTCAAATTTCTCCATCTATATTATCCGCTGATTTCAGCCAACTTGGTAGTGAAATTAAGAAGCTAGAAGAAGGTGGAGCTGACTTAATTCATGTTGACGTAATGGACGGCCACTTTGTTCCAAATTTAACAATAGGACCACCAGTAATAAAAAACTTAAGAAAATATACTAAGCTTCCGTTTGATGTACACTTAATGATTTCTCCAGTACATGATTTCATTGAAAATTATGCAAATGCTGGTGCCGATATAATAACTATTCATCCTGAAGCCACTGAAAACTTAAAAGAATCTATAAGTTTAATAAAAAAATTTGGCAAAAAAGTTGGTGTATCTTTAAATCCAAAAACTGAAATAAAAACTTTAATTGATGAAATAGACAATATTGATTTAGTTCTTGTTATGAGTGTTAACCCTGGTTTTGGAGGACAAAAATTTATGCCTGAAGTATTAGATAAAATAAAGGAACTGAAAAGAATAAAAGACAAAAACCAGTATCACTTTGATATTGAAGTCGATGGAGGAATTAATTTTAGTAATTCAAAAATAGTTTTAGAAGCTGGTGCTGATATTTTAGTATCTGGAACCACAGTTTTCAAAGAGAACGGTGGGAATATTAAAACTAATATTGAAAAACTAAAATCAATGTAAAATGTTTTTAAAAAGTTCTTTTAATTATATCAATGAATTTTACTTTATTTTTAAAAACCAAATACGAAAAATTTATTTAAACTCATCTATCTATAATAAAAAAATTTCAAGAGTTGATGAAAATATTTTAGTTTATCAACCTAGTCTTAATATACTTAGTTCATTAATAAAATACGAAAAACAAAAAAAGAAAATTGAAGATTTTAATGTTCAATCTATATGGGAGAATAAAGGTCTTAAATATAATGATTTTAAAAAACTTCATAGTTTTTATTGGTTATTTTCAATAGATCTTAAATCTTCAAATAAAGTTACTCAGTCAATTATTGAAAATTGGATTAAAAAGAATCAAAACTATGAAACAAAGAGTTGGGAAACAGATATTCTTTCTAAAAGGGTAATAGCTTGGATATCAAATTCAAAAATAACCTATGATGAATCTGGAAATAACTATAAAAATAGTTTTAATGAAATAATCAGTAAGCAAGTAAATCATTTAATGAACGAAATTGACAGATCCTCTAATTTAAACGATAAAATGATAGGGTGTACAGCGATATCTCTTGCAGGAATAGCATACAAAAATAATAAGTTTTTGGAGTATGGATTAGATTTACTAAAAAAAATTATTAATACCTCGTTTGACAACAACTACTTTCCAAAATCAAGAAATATAAGACAGATGATTTTTTATTTAAAATATTTTATTTTAATCAGAGAACTTTTAAAAGACTCTTTAAATGATATTCCGGAATACTTAAATGAAATAATTCATTTTCTTGGCAAATCTTATGATTTTATTTGGGGGTCATTAAATCAAAGTTTATTATTTAATGGAAACAACAATTCGAATAATAAAGACTTTGATAAATATCTATCTCTTTTTAGATATAAGTTTAAAAGTGATAAATTTGATATTTCTGGCTATACAATCCTAAAAAATAAAAATGCAATACTTGCTATGGACACAGGGAGTAATCCAGTGAAAAATTATTCCGAAAATTATCAAAGTGGACCATTATCATTTGAATTTTTTTTTAAAGGTAAAAAACTAATCACTAATTCTGGTTACTTTCAAGATTATAACCATCAACTAAATTCGATTTCAAAATCAACTGCAACTCATTCAACATTAATTTTAGATAACTCTTCAACTTGTAATTTTAAAAAGAATAGTAATGGTCCTAGTATAGTGAGCAAAGGATTTAAAACGTTTGACAATGAAGTAACATATGAAAAGAATTATTGGAGGATTAAATGTTCACATGATGGTTATTTATCAAGATATGGAGTAATTCATCAAAGGAATTTAGAATTTGACAACGATAAAAGTATTCTTTTTGGTAAAGAAAAACTTGTTAAAAAAAAGAATTTTAAAGTTACAAACTTTGAAATAAGGTTTCATCTGTTACCAAATATCAAAGTAACAAAGCTTCAAGATAATAAATCTGTGTTAATTGAATTAGAGAATTCTGGTTGGAGGTTCTTTTCAAATGATGGATTGATAGGGGTTGAAACTGGTTTATATTTCGGTAATAAAAATAATTATATTGAGAATCAGAATATTTTTATCTCGGGTGTTACTCAAAATGAAGAACAATTAATTGAATGGCGAATTAGCAAGATATGAGCATAAAAATTAAAAAAGCAATTATATCACTATCGGACAAATCAGAAATTAAATCAATTTTAAATATACTTAAAAAATATAGAGTTAATATTATAAGCTCAGGAGGCACATCTAAAGAAATTAAAAAATTAGGCTATAAATGCACTGAAGTATCAGAATATACGAATACAGATGAGATTTTAGATGGTAGAGTTAAAACACTACATCCAAAGTTATATGCAGGAATTTTAAGTAAAAGAGAAAACAAGAACCATAAAAAAGAACTTAAAAAGAATAGTTATAGTGAAATAGATTTGGTTATAGTTAATTTTTATCCATTTGAAAAAACATTAAAAAGTACAAAAAACCACAATAAACTTGTTGAAAACATAGATATTGGTGGTCCTACTCTTGTGAGGGCAGCAGCTAAAAACTACAAATACACAACTGTTCTAACTTCTCCACATCAATACAAAGAATTTATTAGTGATTTAGAAAAAAATAGAGGTTACACAAGCTTAGATTTTAGAAAAAAACTTTCTCAAGAAGCATTTAATTTTACGGCTTACTATGACTCTGTAATCTCAGATTATTTCAATAATACGAACAATGATTATTTTCCTCAAAAAAAAACAATTTTTGGAAATTTAGTTGAAGTTCTTCGATATGGTGAAAACCCTCATCAAAAATCAGCTATTTATAGTAGAAATAATAAATTAGATATATCACAATTGAGTGGAAAAAAATTAAGTTATAATAATTATAATGATATTTATGCAGCATTAAATACCTCACGAACACTTCCAAAAAATAATGGAACTGTGATAGTAAAACACGCAAACCCATGTGGTGTATCAGTAAATAGTAATAAATTAGAGAGTTACAAAGAAGCTTTGGCATGCGATCCAATAAGCGCGTTTGGAGGTATTGTTTCATGTAATTTTAAAATAAGTAAAAAAATAGCTCTTGAATTAAATAAAATTTTTTTAGAGGTAATCATTGGGCTTGGTTTTGATAACGACTCTCTAAAAATTCTAAGAAAAAAAAAAAATTTAAGATTAATTGATGCCTCAAAGTTAACAAAGCAAAATACAGCTAGTATAACTGGTAACTTTAATTCGTTATTATTACAAAGTGCTGATGATAAAATTTTTAACAAGAATAATTTTAAAGTTGTATCTAAAGTTAAGCCTTCAAAAAAAGTTTTTGATGAACTCCTTTTTGCTTTTAATGTATGTAGAAATGTAAAGTCTAATGCAATTGTTTTGACAAAAAATAGTTCAACCATTGGAATTGGCTCAGGTCAACCAAGTAGATTAGATAGTTGCAAAATAGCTATAGATAAAATGAAAAAGTTTCAAAAAATTAGTGAAAAAGATATAATTATAGCAGCTTCAGATGCTTTTTTTCCTTTTGTGGATGCAATTGAAATTTTGGTTCAGAGTGGAGTAAGTGCAGTTATACAACCATCAGGGTCTTTACGTGACAAAGAAATTATTAAGTTTGCAAATAAACTAGGTATAATACTGGTATTTTCAAAAACTAGACATTTTAAGCATTAATATTTATGAAACTTTATCAATTTTTGCAGCAAGAACAAAATCGCTCTCATGCAATCCATTTATGGCATGAGTTTGTATTTTAATTTTTGCATACCCCCAACCAAACCATATATCAGGATGGTGACCTTCTTGCTCAGCAATTTCTCCAACTTTATTTACAAAAGACTGGCTTTCTAAAAAATTATTAAATTTGAAATCTTTAATAATATAATAATCTTTTTTATCTAAAGACTTCACATCCCAACCATCAACTTTTTTAAGGTATTTATGTATTTCCTCAAGATTAAAACTTGGAATTCCCCCTTCACAAGGTATACATTTTTTGTCAGCAAGATCAGTCATAAATTTCATATCCTAATTCATTTAACTCATTTTGCAAAGTTTTATTTAACTTGTTTAGAATATTTTTTGGTAGAATTTTTTGCCACCTATTATTAAAACCTAAATTAAAAAATTTTTTCTTTTCTCCAGATGTTGAATACACGCTTTCTTCAAATCCCTCTGTTTCCTCTTTATTCTTTAAGTTAGAAAAGTTTGTAGAATTAATTGATTTTAAAAATTTTTTTTCATTTACAGCTGATTCATCTTTTTTTAAATCATTGATAAATTGTATAATTTTCTTAAACGTATCGTGTTTATTGTCTTCTAAGTCCTCATATCTAATAAATAATGTTCTAAAATCTTTTGAATTTTTCCAAGATCTATAATGATTTGACCAGGAGCCTAAAAAAGTAAAATTGCTATGGTCATTGTCTCTAGGTTTTTCTAAAAGAGATGCATTTTCGTTTGTTAACTTTGAATAGGCTTCATCATAATCTAAAGAGTAATGATGCATAAGAGAAGTGATTAAGTTTCTAGGGTCTCTAACGATATATATTGCCCCTAAAGTTTGGTCACTAGATGTAAAATGATTGCTATTAAATATTTCAAGTGAATTGTGTGTTTTTATAAAATTTATTTTATCTCTATCGAAAAATTGATTCTGATTATAAATCCAATTTTCACTAGCTTCTTTTTCAGAATAAATGTTTTTTTTTGAAAATTTAACAGACGGGAATTGAAGAATATTTAAAAGTAAATCAAAATCAAATTTGCCTTTTTTAGAAAAATAGTAAGAAGCAATAAACGATCTAATATAAGTATTTCCACTTTTGGGATATGAAGCAATCCAAATAATCATAAATATGAACTTAATGGAGCGGGCAATGGGACTCGAACCCACGACCTTCTCGTTGGCAACGAGACGCTCTACCACTGAGCTATGCCCGCTTGTTAAAAAATCATTATAGATAGCGGTTTTTAGAAATGCAAGTATTAGTTAAATTAGTAAAATTTATCACCAACTGTGTCGTGAGTGTGTCGAGATTTTTTTAAAACTTTACATGAAAGTTTATGTTGGGGGCTAACGCCCCCACAGGCTTAATTTAGTTATTAATCTAAGCTATAAATTGTAACTGATTTTTCTTTGTCAACTTCATTAGCACTTATAAATAAGTTCCGTTGTGGAATAGCAACCAAACCTTCTGGTCCAATACCCGTTGGTAAAATAGCAACTAATTCTGGGTTTTTCAAATCGTTTGCTTTATAAACGCCGATAGCATTTGCTCTTTCAGCACCAACAAAGATATAACGTGTATCACCATATATTGCTACTTCAACTGACTCTGGTTCTACACCTTTTTTCTCTGCACGTTTTTCTGGCCAGTAACCTGCTGAAGCGAGTGCTCTTTCATATGACGAACCTGACTCGTATACCACCGAACCATTTTTATTGAAGATTGTCCATCCACGACTACCACCACGTTTCGCTTGACCTGGTGCTTCATGTTTATAGTCACCTTCATTTGCAGTTGCAAAATGATCATCGTCAATCCACTTAACTGCGTCTGGTTCTCTACGAACATTCTCAATGGTATCAACCATCTTTAGTTCACCATCTTTTTTGTTATCAATACCTACTAATGTTACTAGTCCTGCATCAAACTCTGAAATTACTTTTCCACTTCGATCAATAACCGCCATCCAGTTATTCTCTTGCATAGTAACAACTATTTCACCTAAATTATTGATATCAACAAACTCAGGCTCTGGATCGTTAGGAGCAATAGTTGAAAAACCAACTAAGTCCGCTTTAGTAACACTGTTATCTGCTAAATTAATAATTGCCACAAAACCCCCTGGAAGTTGTGGAATTTTTTCATCGTTGATATCTTCGTTACGTTCATTTTCAATAGCTACTGCCACAAAAGTTCCATCTGGACTAACTGCAACCGAGTCTGGCTGTCCACCTAGTTCTACTTTTGTAACTTCTTTTCCTGAGGCAAGATCAACAACTAATAAGTGACCACTTGGCTCTACATAGTTTGGAGAAGTATTAATACCTACAAATGCTTGTCCATTTTTGATTGCAACACTAGTTGGTTCACCACCTAAATTCATGTGGCCTAATGGTTTCGGATTTGCTGGATCAGTAATATCAATCATGCCTAATGCGTTTGCAGGGCTATCGCTATATACCAGTTTCATGCCATCTGCTGTTGCCGCAATTATTTCTGCTGATGTTTCTTCTGCACTAGGGTTATTTGCTGGTGTTCCAAATTTCCCAATTTCTTTAAAGTCTGCATTTACTGTGCTAACAAATGCGGTTGAGGCCAGAAGGCCTGCTAAGATAAATTTTACCATTATATATTCCTTTTTGTTTTTATGGAAAGATATCAAAACAAGATGAAAAATTTGTAACAATTTAATTACAATTATATTTTATTCCACTCACCATAGTTTTTCTTTTCTGTGTCGAAGTGTGTCATGAGTGTGTCGAGATTAACTAGACGTTGAGAAAGACTAAGATTAGCAAGGATAAAAAACCAAGGACTACCTCGTTGGCAACGAGACGCTCTACCACTGAGCTATGCCCGCTTATTCTATAGTTATTGAAATTAGTAGCTTTTTAAAATTTAGCAAGTGTCAATTTAAATAAAACATTAAAAAATAATCTGTTTACTCTTAAGAGTTTCCTGCATAATTTTTAAATGATCCTTATACTTCTTCCATTCTTCAGAAGTATTTTTTTTTATGCTACCTCTTACTTGGTTGAAAGACGCGGTCGTAACAATTCTATCATTCTTATCGTAATCTCTAATTTGGTCTTCCCAATTTAAATTGAGGTATGTGAGTATTTTTTTAGTATTTTTTTCATAATCTTGCACAAAATTTTCATAATTTATATGTAAAATTTGTTCATTAAAATTTTGTTTCCAAAATTTCATTAAATCAGCATATATGGAGTAGTAAATAGCTACATCCTTTTGGGATAAGTTGAAATCCATTCCACTATCTACGAAAAAGGTTTTATAATTTGACCAACAGACTGCCATTGGATTTCTATCAATGTGAATAATTTTAGCCTCGGGTAATGATTTTAAAATAAATCCTATCCATCTAAAATTTGCTGGCATTTTATCAATGACAATGTTTTTATTTGAAATTTTACTTATTCCTTCATGATAAAATTTTCTTATTTGAGAAAAGTAATCCTTAAAATTATTTGGTTTTTCTAATCCTAATTTTTCTATAATTTTT
>CACPQM010000007.1 GCA_902636075.1 uncultured Pelagibacteraceae bacterium
ATATTTATAAAATTAATATTGGAGAGATGGCCGAGTGGTTGAAGGCGCACGCTTGGAAAGCGTGTATAGGGGAAACTCTATCATGGGTTCGAATCCCATTCTCTCCGCCACTAATTTTAAATGAAAAATAGGTTTTATTCTTAAAAACCTAAGATTAGAAAAATTTTTTAAAAAAATCCTAAATTTCCGTTGATAATACTCACTAATTTAAGCTTATAGTTTTAAGTGATTTTATTAAAAATTTTAAAAATGGTATAAAAGATTGCTTCCTTATAAAAATTAATGATAAAAAATAATACAAATATCTATAAAGCAGACTCTATCAAAGTTTTGAAAGGTCTTGAAGCAGTCAGAAAAAGACCTGGCATGTATATTGGTGACACTGATGATGGAACTGGTTTGCATCACATGGTTTATGAGGTTGTAGATAATTCTATTGATGAGGCATTAGCAGGTCATTGTAAAAAAATTGAAGTAAGTATAAATCCTGATGGATCAATTACAGTTGAAGATGATGGTAGAGGAATACCTGTTGACTTTCATAATGAAGAAAAAAAATCTGCTGCAGAGGTGATAATGACCCAGCTTCATGCCGGAGGTAAGTTTGATCATGATTCCTATAAAGTTTCAGGGGGTTTACATGGTGTTGGAGTTTCAGTTGTAAATGCACTTTCAGAAAGATTAGAATTATATGTAGAAAGAGATGGAAAAAAACATTTTGTTGAGTTTATAAATGGTGAAACTAAAACTTCACTAAAAGTAATTGGCAAATCGAAGAATAGTGGTACAAAAATAAATTTTTTACCTTCCAAAGATATTTTCTCATCAACAAAGTTTAGTTTTTCCATTATTCAAAAAAGGATGAGGGAATTAGCTTTCTTAAATAAAGGAATTAAAATTATTTTAAATGATTTAACCCAAAAAAAAATAAAGTCTCAAGAATTTAAATTTGAGGGAGGGATAAACGAATTTGTTGAATTTTTGGACGAAAAAAGAGAAAAATTAAAAAATAAAAATGAAAATGATTTATTTAGAAAGCCAATTTACATTGAAGGAATAAAGAGCAACATAGATGTTCAATGTTCATTAAAATGGAATGCAGGATATAATGAGGATGTTTACCCTTACACTAATAATATATATCAAAAAGATGGAGGAACTCATATATTAGGTTTTAGAAGTGCCTTGACAAGAGTTGTAAATAAATATGCATCGGAGCAAAATCTATTAAAAAAAAGTAAGGTACTTTTATCAGGAGATGATGTAAAGGAGGGTTTAACATGCGTCTTATCTGTAAAAATTCCAGATCCAAAATTTTCCTCTCAAACAAAAGATAAACTGGTTTCTTCAGAAGTAAGAAATATTGTTGAAGGTATTGTGAATGAAAAATTGTCAATTTGGTTTGACCAAAATCCTTCAGTTTCTAAGATAATTCTAACTAAAATAATTCAGGCAGCAGTAGCAAGAGATGTTGCTAAAAGAGCAAGAGAAAATGTAAGAAGAAAAGGAGCTTTAGAGCTGACTGGTTTACCAGGAAAACTAGCTGATTGCCAAAATTCAAAGCAAGAAGGAACAGAATTATTTATAGTAGAGGGAGACTCAGCAGGGGGATCAGCCAAACAAGGAAGAAATAGAGAATATCAAGCAGTACTCCCTTTAAGAGGAAAAATATTGAATACATTTACAGAGATAAATGGATCAAAAAAAAATGGAAGTCAAAGTGAGCTAAGAACAAAATCACTATCTAAAATGATTTCTTCAAATGAAATAGTTACATTGATAAATGCTCTTGGATTGGATCCTAAAACAGAAGAAATCGACTTAGAGGATTTAAGATATGGAAAAATTATAATTATGACAGATGCTGATGTTGATGGTTCACATATTAGAGCATTACTCTTAACTTTTTTTAACAATATTCCTTTTAATAAGCTAATAGAAAAAGGTCACGTGTATTTAGCTCAGCCACCACTTTTTAAAATTAATAAAGGTTCTAAAGGTATTTACATAAAAGATGAAAAAGATCTTGAAAATTATATAATTAAAAATTCCAAGGATCTAAAAAAATTAAATAGAAATTCGAAAGAGTTCGAAAAAATTATTCAATTAGAAAAATCTAAATTAAATATTCAAAGATTTAAAGGACTTGGAGAAATGAATCCCGAAGAATTATGGAATACTACATTAAATCCAGAGACTAGAAATTTACTTCAAGTTCAATATTCAAAAAATCTTCAAAAAGATCAAAATCTTATACAAACATTAATGGGTAACGATGTTGCTTCTAGAAAAGATTTTATTGTAGATAATGCTATAAATGTTGTTAATTTAGATATTTAATTAATGGAGTTAAGTAGCAATTCCAAATCATCGCACTTAAATAAAATTACATATGTCAATTTAAGGTGGATAGGTGTAATAGGTCAATTTATTACTATAAATGCTGTTGCATTCTTATTTAAATTTGAATTCAATTTTTTACTAGCAAATATTATAGTTTTCTTAGGTGCTTTAAGTAATATTTTCCTATTTTATTTTTTTAAAAAAAATCAGCTTCAAGAAAAAATATCTTTAACCTTTCTTACCCTTGATATTATGCAATTAAGTTTTTTACTTTATTTAACAGGTGGTACCATAAATCCATTCTCAATATTCCTAATAATACCAAGTATATTTGCCTCAAATAGCTTAAGCATTAAAACAAACATTTTACTAATAATTTTGACAATATCTTCTATTATTCTTCTTACTTTCTATCATCAAGAATTACCTTCACCATTAAATGAATATATTTTTAGTAATTACTATTATTATTCAGTACCTTTAGCCTTAATTATTGCACTTATTTTCCTAAGTTTTTTTGCTTTAACGTTTGGAAATGAGTCAAAAGTCAGAAAAGAAGCATTAGATAAAATTCAAGAAGTTATTTCTAAGGAGAACGAATTAGTTTCATTGGGTGGACAAGCTGCAGCGGCTGCCCATTCATTAGGTACTCCACTTTCAACAATTAAAATAATCTCTCAAGATCTTTATAATAATTTCAAGAATAACAATGATCTTAAAAAAGATGTTGAATTACTTGTAAGTCAAGTAGACAGATGTAACGAAATATTGAAAAAACTATCTTTAAATCCTGTAGTTGAGGATGATTTTATTGACAAAGATATTACTTTACATAACTATATTAAGGAAATTGTAAACTCTTTCAAAGAAATATCAGATAAAAATTTTGTTATCAATATAGAACAAAATTATAATTCCTTTGAAATTTCAAAATCAATTGAAATAGTTTATGGAATAAGAAATTTTATTGGAAATGCTAACAAATTTTCAAAAAAAAATATTTATATTTCAATAACAAGTGACAGCGAAAACTCTTCTATATCCATCGAAGATGACGGCTCTGGATTTCCAAAAGATATCCTAACTAAGATTGGTGATCCCTATATAAAATCTTTACAATCTAAAAATAAATCTAGAGCTGGTTTAGGTTTAGGAATATTTATAGGTAAAACTTTGTTGGAAAAAAATAAAGCTAAACTTTTAATAAGGAATTCAGAAACTAGAGGTGGTGCAGAAATTAAGATAGAGTGGTCTAATAAAGATTTGAAAAGTATTTAGTGAAGATTTTTATTTTCAAATAATCCACTTAATTGATCTATCATAACATCTCCCAGTTCTTGTACATCTGAAATTTTGATAGCTTTTTTGTAATATCTTGAAACATCATGACCAATTCCTATAGCTAATATTTCAACTTCACTTTTATTTTCAATGAATTTTACGATTTTTTTCAAATTCTTTTCTAAGAAGTCTCCTGAATTAACTGATAAGGTTGAATCGTCGACAGGTGCTCCATCTGAAATAACCATAAGGATCTTTCTTTCTTCTTTCCTTTTTTTAAGTCTGTTAAAGGCCCATGTTATTGCTTCACCATCTATATTTTCTTTCAATAAACCTTCTTTTAGCATCAATCCCAAATTCTTTTTTGATTGTCTCCAGTGAGAATCGGCTCCTTTATAAATTATGTGTCTTAAATCGTTAAGCCTTCCAGGGTTTTTCATTTTGCCCAAACTATTCCATTCTTGGCGACTTTTTCCGCCCTTCCAATTTTTAGTTGTAAATCCAAGTATTTCAACTTTAACTGAACATCTTTCTAAAGTTCTGGACAAAATATCAGCACATATTGCAGCAATTGTAATTGGTCTTCCTCTCATAGAACCAGAGTTATCGATTAAAAGTGTCACAATTGTATCTTTAAAGTCCAAATCTTTTTCCTTTTTAAATGACAAAGAGTTATACGGATCGATAATTATTCTAGGTAACTTTGAGCTATCTAACAATCCCTCTTCTAGATCAAATTCCCATGAACGATTTTGTTTTGCCATTAATTGTCTTTGTAACTTATTTGCTAATTTAGTTATTAAATCTTGAAAGCTTGTAAGTTGCTGGTCTAAATTTTTTCTTAGTTTTTGTATTTCTTCAGCTGTGTCTAGACTTTCTGCTTTAGCAACCTCATCAAATTTAGTAGTAAATATTTTATATTCTTTATCACTTAAACTTAAATTTTTTTTTTGAATTACATTTTCCGATTCTGTCTCTTCATTATTTTCACTACCCAACTGATCTTCTAGTCTAAACTCGTTTACATCATCCTCACTATCCATTCCTTGGCTTAAGTTCTTATCTTCACTTGTTTTATTGGAGTCTGTATTATCCTTGTCTTCACTATTATTTGAATTATTTTGATCTTGTGTGTCATCATTTTCCTCATTTTCTCTCTCAGTTGTGTCATCATTTTCAAATATATCCATACTTTCTAAAATTTCAGAAAATTTAGCATTATATATTTCTTGGTTTTCTAAGTTTTGTTTTAAAAATTCAAAATGTTTGTCTATGGATTTATTAAAATCTTTCTCCCAAAATTTAAGTATTTCTTTATTTTCTGGATATAATTCGACATTAAAGAATTTGTTTGTCATATAAATTTCAAAAGCATCGATAATGTTTGTATCTTCTTTCTTCATTATTTTTTCTTGTTTAAGATATTGAAGTCTATTTTTATAATTATCTTTAAAATTTTTGGAAATTCCTTTAAGCATCTTTGAGCCAAGTAATTCATACCTTACCTTTTCTGCAAGTTCGTATAGTGTTCTACAAGAGGGTTTTTGAGGATTGTTTTTACTCAATATATTTTTATTTGAAAATCTTCTCTTTAAAGCCTCGGAGTCTGTTTCAGCTCTTAATTTTTTAAATTGGTTTTTATCATTAATATTGTCTATTTCTCCAATATTATAGACTTTTTCATCATTTTTTCTATTTTTGATAACTCCATAGTCATCTGCAATTACTTTATAAGTTGATTGAAGAGCTTGTTTGAATTTTTCTTTAATACTATCTTCTTTATTCATCAAATTTGAATATTGATCATTGATTCTGGTAGCTCTTCTCCAAAACATCTCTGATAATATTCAGCAATAGTATTTTTCTCAGCATCATCACATTTGTTTAAAAATGTTACTCTAAATGCATATCCAATATCTTTGAAAATTTCAGAATTTTCTGCCCAATGTAAAACTGTTCTTGGGCTCATTACTGTTGATATATCTCCTGCAATAAAGCCTTTTCTTGTTAGTGAAGCTACTTTTATCATGTTTGAAACTTGTTCTTTACCTTTAGGATTATTTAAATTTTTATTCTTACCTAATATAATTTCCATCTCTTTATCTAAACTAAGATAGTTTAATGTAGATACAATATTCCATCTATCCATCTGTCCCTGATTAATTTGTTGTGTTCCATGATATAATCCTGTTGTATCACCAAGTCCAACAGTATTTGTTGTTGCGAAAAGTCTAAAAAATTTATTTTGTTTAATAACTTTATTTTTATCTAATAATGTAAAACTACCCTCGGACTCAAGTACTCTTTGAATAACAAACATAACATCTGGTCTTCCAGCATCATACTCATCAAAAACTAAAGCTACTGGGTTTTGAATTGACCAAGGAAGTATACCTTCTTTAAATTCAGTTATTTGCTTACCATCTTTAATTACTATTGAGTCTTTGCCTATTAAGTCAATCCTACTAACATGACTATCAAGATTAATCCTGATACAGGGCCAATTTAATCTTGCAGCTATCTGCTCGATATGGGTTGATTTTCCTGTTCCATGGTATCCTTGAATTAAAACTCTTTTATTAAAAGAGAAACCTGACAAAATTGCAAGAGTTGTGTCCTTATCGAACTTATATGTTTTGTCAATTTCAGGAACGTACTCACTTGTTTTAGAAAAAGCATCAATTTCCATGTCACTTTCAATACCGAAAGTTTGTTTAATTGATAACTTAATATCTGGAGTATGATTAATATTTGGCGTCAATTTTGTCCTTATATGTATTTTTTAATTGTGTATAAGCTAAGGTTATTAACTTTAACTTGTCTTCAAATTTTTTATTTCCAGAATTCATATCAGGGTGAAATTTTTTGACAAGCTTTTTAAATTTTTCTTGAACTTTTTCCCATTTTAAACCAACACTTACCCCCAATATACTGAAGGCTTTTATATCATTGTTATTAAATTTAAATTTGTTCATATTATTAAAATCATTATTAAATTTAAATTTATCCGTCTCATCTTTTAAAGCATTGCTCCAAAGAACTTTAAAAAAATTATCAGATGAATTAAAACTTTGTGTTGGTTTATGCCAAGTCATATCAGATCTCAAAAAATCAATTATTTGTTGATCACTCATCCCTGAAAAATAGTTCCAATTTTTATTGAACTCTTTAACATGATTTAAACATAACAATCTATAATCTTTACTATTATCTCTTTCTTTGGGTGCTTTAAAAAGACCTTCTTCAGAACAATTATTCCAATCGCAAATATTTTTCATGATATATAATACTTTAAAATATGAATATTAATCAACTTATTGAAATCATAGAAAAAAAGATTTTGTCGCAGGATTGTATTTCAAAAGTTTATATAGAGGATAAGTCATTTCTGCATAAAAATCACAAATCTAATGAAAAAGGAAAGTTTCATATTGTTCTTTCAATTGAGTCTAATGAGTTAAAGAAAAAAAACAAGTTATACTCAACGAGGTTCATTTATAAAATTTTAGATAATGAATTAAAAAATTATATTCATTCTTTACAAATCAAATTAATTTAAACTGTTAGAAATATATTTTTTTAAATTTGAAGGAATGATCTGAAAGTCAACAATTATCTTTCCAAAATCTTTTATTAAAATTAAGTTAATTTTATTTGAATTATTTTTTTTGTCACTTTTCATATAATTCATAATTTTAGACACATGTTTTTTTTTAAACAATGTTTTTATTTTTGGTTTCATCTCGATTCTATTAATATGGCTTAAGATAGTATTAAATTTTTTTTTTGACAAAAATTTTTTTTCAAAACTAAATTCGACTGCATTTTTAATACCTAATATTACAGCCTCCCCATGATTCAATTTTTTAGAATAACCTAAGGTAGACTCATAAGAATGAGCAAACGTATGACCTAAATTTAATACCTTTCTATAGTTTCTTTCTCTTTCATCCTTTTCCACAACTTTTTTTTTTAAAATACAGCTTTTAATTATGGATCTTTCAATAAAAGGTGACTTTAATTTTAAAATTTTTTTTAAATTTTTGTCTAGGTAAAGAAAGTTATTAAAATTATCTATAATACTACTTTTTAATATTTCAGCATATCCACAAATAATTTCTCTTTCAGGTAAAGAAGCTAAAATATTCATATCAGAAACTACTAAATCAGGCTGATAAAAACTTCCAATCAAATTTTTTCCAAATTTATTATTTACACCTGTTTTTCCACCAATGGACGAGTCTACTTGGGACAGTAAAGTTGAAGGAATATTTATAAATTTTATACCTCTTTTAAAAGTGCTAGATGCAAACCCAACTATATCTCCAATAATTCCCCCACCAAAAGAAATAACGCAATCTTCTCTATTAAATCTATTTTCAAATAAAACTGTATGAATTTTTTCAATTGATCGGTAATTTTTATTTTTTTCTGACGCTGTCATTTCTATTTTAAAAAGTTTAATTGTTTTTAACTTTTTGTATAAAAGTCTTTTAAATTTGTGAGGTATATTTTTGTCAGTAATAATTAAACATTTATTAAATTTTAGACTATTAGCTTTTAAAATTTTATCAATTTTGCCTAATAGACCTCTTCCAATTAGAATTGAGTAATTCTTAGTACTTGTTTTAATTCTAATTTTATTTGTTTTCATAAATATCCAATATCTTATTTATAATTTCCACTTTGTCTAATTTATCACAATCAATTCTGTGATTCGACAGGCTATAAAATTTTGATCGTTCTTTTATTAAACAGTTAATTTGTATCTTAGTGAGCTTCATTACTAATGGTCTTTTTTTACTCTTGTATATCCTTTTTATTATTGTTTCATTTTTCCAATTTAGCCAAAAAGATAAACTGTTTCTCTCACACATTTTTCTGATTGATGCGTTTATAAAACTTCCTCCACCCAATGAAATTATAGAATTTTCTAATCTAAGAAATTTTAAACATATTTTTTCTTCAATTTTACGAAAATAATTCTCTCCATATTTTTTAAAAATTTCTGATATTTTTAAATCCTCAAATTCTTCTATTTCTCGGTCAATATCAACAAAAGTTAAGTTTATTTTTTTTGACAAAATTTTACCAATTGAGGATTTTCCTGATCCCATCATTCCAATTAATACAATATTTTTATTTGATTTCATGAGTTTCTATATTGAAAAAACACAAATATGTCTTATTTTGAAATTATTAAATTATATGCAATTTACAAAAAATACAAGTAAAGACAAAATTTTTAGTTTCAGGAAAATTTCAAAAATTATAATCGCTATTTTGATAATTTTATTTAGCCTTATCTTGATTAATCAGATTAATTTGCCAGCTCCTGTAAAACAAATTGAAAAAATTTTACCAAATGAAAATTTTAAAACAATTAAATAAGACTCTAATTTCTTTAACTTTTATTTTGTTTGTTCAACTTGCTCAAGCACAGGAAATTAAAGAGATTTGGTCAGAAATAGAAAAAAAAGAGGTTACCAATTCTCAATCAAAAAATAATGTGGACTCATCTATTGACAAAAATCAACTTGAAGATGTCAAAGTAAAACTTTTTGATGAAAATATTTTAGTAGATCAAAATTTAGATAATTCTAACATCTTGTTAGCTGGATTATTTGACCCTGATGACAATGATCTAAACCTTGATATGTGGTCAAAAACAGATGGAATAGAAATTAAAAGGTTACTTGAAAAATTACAGTCTAAAAATCTATCAAGTTTTTCTGAAAGGTTAATGGATGTAGCATTGTTAACAAATTCTTATATTCCCAATCAAAACTTCTCATTAGACGAATTCGAAGATTTCACACTTGATCATTTAATAAAAAAAAAAGATTTTGATTTAGTTGAGGAATTTATTCAAAAAAATTCATCACTCAAAGATAAAGAAAGACTTATAAAACATGTAGCTGACTACTATTTGTCATTAAATAAAAAAGAAAATTCATGCTCTGCTATTGATAGTTTAAGTTTAATAACTGATGAATATTTAACATATTTCAAAATTTACTGTTTAATTACTCAGGATAAAAAAGATGAAGCTCAATTGCTCTTTGATCTTAATTCCGAATTAGACTCTTTAGATGACTTTTTTGTTAAAAAATTTGAAGTATTAATGGGATATGAGGATAATAATTTTATATTATCTGATGAAAATATTCTTTATTTCCACTTATCTCACAAAACAGATAAAAAATTTTTATATTATCCATCAGTAGAGTCCGAAGAATTTATTTGGAAATATCTATCTAACTCGAATTTACTCAAAAATTTAAATGATTTTGATCTCAGTGACATTGACCAAGTGAAGTTTCTAGAGAAAGCAACTAGTGAAGGAATTTTTGAAGAAAGAGATTTATTAAATTTGTACAAAAAATTCCAATTTGAGATTGATGACCTAATCAATTATGAAGAAGTAATAAAAAATTTGCCTGATTATGAAGGTAGAGCTCTAATGTATCAGAGATTTTTACTAACAGATAGCCTTGAAAATAAACTTTTATTATTATCAAAATTAAATAATTCCTTTGAAAACTCAAATTTTAAAAAATCATTTGACGATGAATTATCTAAGTTATTGAAAAAAATGGATAAAAAAGAAATCCCTTTAAAGTTTTCTCACTTCTACCAAACTAATTTAATTACTGAAGAAAATAGAAAAAATAAAATTAAGTTTAATGATGAAGTGTTTCATCAATCAAAAGTATTAAATTATTTTTTGAATAAGCAAAGCTTTCCTAAAACACAAAAATTAACTGATGATTTGTTATCAAAGATGAAAAAAGATAAAAATTACTCTTTCAACTTTAAAGATGTTGTATTACTACAATCATTGAGATCAGATGGAATTCAAATAGATCAAATTGATGAACTTTCTCAATATAAATCTGAATTAAATTCAGAAATTGACAAAATGATTGAGAATAAGGAATCTGGCATGATACTATTAAAATTAGTTGAGATTATTGGTGAAAAAGAATTGAATGAATTAAACAGTGAGACACTAAATTTTGTAATTGAAATTATGAATAGAACAAAATTAATTAGTTTAAGAAACGAACTATTGTTGGAAATTCTTCCATTAAAAGTTTAAAATACTATAATCAATCATGACGATAAAAACCATTTTAACTGAACCTAACGAGATTTTAAGACAAGTTTCAAAACCAGTACAAACAGTGGGTAATGAAGAAAGAAAGTTAATGGATGATATGTTGGAAACAATGTATGCAGCTAATGGTATTGGATTAGCAGCAATTCAAATTGGTATTCCAAAAAGGATTATAGTGATGGATATTTCAAAAGATGGAAATAAAAATCCAATGTATTTTGTAAATCCTACAATTAAAAACAAAGGTAAAGAAAAAACAACATATGAAGAGGGATGTTTATCTGTCCCTAATTATTTTGCAGAGGTTGACAGACCTAAATATTGTGAGGTTGAATATTTAGATTATAATGGAGAAAATAAAATTTTAGAAGCCGATGGGCTCCTTGCAATTTGTATACAGCATGAAATGGATCATCTTGAAGGAATTCTATTCATAGATTATTTATCAAAATTGAAAAAAACAATGATTGTTAAAAAATTATCAAAAAGAAAAAAACTTCCTGATAGAATTATTGTTTAATGACCAAAAAAATTGCTTTCATGGGCACTCCCAACATTTCTGGGCAAATACTCAAATCATTGTATCAAAATGGTTTTGATATTGAGGTTGTTTATACTCAACCACCTGTAGCATCAAATAGAGGTCACAGATTAAATAAGTCACCAGTTCATATAATGGCTGAAATATTAAATATTCCTATTAGAACTCCAATTGTATTAGATAATACTAAAGAAAAAAATTTTCTTCAAAAACAAAACATAAGTTTGGGTATTGTTGTTGCTTACGGGCAAATTCTTAAAAAAGATATTTTAAAAATTCCAAAATATGGATGGATAAATATTCATTATTCACTTTTACCAAAATTACGAGGTGCTGCTCCCATTCAAAGGGCAATTATGAACAATGAAAAAGCAACAGGTATTTCTATAATGAAAATTGATGAAGGTTTAGACTCCGGTCCCGTCTGTAATCAATATTCTATAAATATTTTAGAAAATGAAAATAGTGAGGATCTGTCTCAAAGATTAAGCAATTTAGCATCTGAAAAAATTCTACAAAATATTGACGATATATTTGATAACAAAGCATCTTTTAAAGAGCAAGATCATAATAAATCCACATATGCAAAAAAAATTAAAAAAGAAGAAGGAAAAATAAATTGGGATGACAGTAATTTAAAGATCATAGGAAAAATTAATGGTCTATATCCGAACCCAGGAGGTTGGTTTGAATTTAAAGGTGAAAGATATAAGATACTAAAAGCAGAAAAATCAATTTTAAGTGGAAAATCAGGATATGTCTTATCAGATAATTTTGAAATTGGTTGTGGTGAAAATTCAATAAAGATCATTGAGATCCAAAGGCAAGGTAAAACAGTTCAAAAAACCAAGGAATTTCTGCGTGGTAGCCAAATTACTAAAGGCACTGATTTGAATTAAACATGTTCAGATATCAAATTCTAATAGAATATGTTGGATCTTCTTTCATAGGTTGGCAAGTACAAACAAAAGGCAAAACTATACAAGGATTAATTCAAAAAAAAATTTCATATCTTTTAAATGAAAAAATTACACTTATTGGTTCGGGAAGAACAGATACCGGTGTTCATGCAATTGAGCAATCTGCACATTTTGATGTCACTGAAAAAATCCAAAATTTAAAAAAATTTTTAAAATCAATTAATTATTTTTTAAATAAATACGAAATAGCCGTTTTAAAAATAAAAAGAAAAAATATGAAATTTCATGCGCGTTTTTCTGCAAAAGAGAGAATTTATAAATACATTATTTTTAATCAATTGAGTAAACCTATCCTTCAAAATAAGCGAGGATGGTTTGTTATTAGAAAGCTTGAATTAGAAATAATGAAAAAAGCAGCAAAAAAGTTAGTTGGAACTCATGATTTTTCAACTTTTAGAGCATCTGGATGTAATTCAAAGAGCCCAATAAGATCAATTAAATCCGTCAAAATAAAAAAGATAAAAAATAAAATTGAATTAGAGTTTAGATCTCAATCATTTTTAAAACAACAAGTTAGATCAATGGTTGGTTGTTTAAAATATATTGGTGAAAAAAAGTGGACATTAAAAAAATTTACAAGTGTTATTAAATTAAAAAATAGAAATTTATGCGCACCACCAGCACCAGCAGAAGGATTATTTTTGAAAAAAGTTTTATACTAATTTCCCCTTTTACCCATTGAGAATTTTTTATTAATTCTCCATCTTGACTCTGCTCTCAAAATATAGCCACAACAATTTTTTGACTTACATTTACAAGGAAATTGTTTGTAATCTTTATCATATCCAAACCCATAATCACAAGTTAGCTCCTCACCTTTTTTAATATCTTTTATAGCCTTAACCCAAATTTTAAGGCCCTTACCATCGTAGTCACAGTTATTCTCACATGAGTGGTTTATAAGACCAGCTTTATTCCATGGGAAATCCCCATCAAGATCATATCTTTTATTTATTGTAAACAAATATATTGGCTTACTGTTATCGTATTTATCAGAATTCTCAGTTTGTGTTTTTGTAATTAATTTTCCAATGTAATCTATTATTTTTTCACCTTTTTTTATATCTCTTGTGGCGTAAAGTCCTTTACCTTTTTTATCAATATTAGACTTTTTAATCTTATATAGTTTCATATATTTGTGTGTATTGATTAAAAAAATATTATCAATTAAATTCTATCAACGCATCAACATGTCTTTGGGTACAACTTTGCAATGCTTTAAGATCATAACCACCTTCAAGAATTGAAACAACCTTACCATTACAAAAAGATTTAGAAACTTCTAAAGTCCTTTTGGTAATTTTGTAAAAATCTTCTGTACTTAATCTCATTTGTGCTAAGGGGTCGTCAATATGTGCATCAAAACCCGCAGAAAATAGCAAAAATTCAGGTTTGAACTGCTTTATCTTGTTTAAAACATTTTCATATGCATTTAAATATACTTCAGATGCTGTTCCAGCTTCTAGTGGAATATTCAATACATTATTAAATTCTCCATTTTCCTTATGTGAACCTGAGCCGGGATAATAAGGGTATTGGTGAGTAGAAACGTATAATACCTTTTCATTATCATAAAAAATATCTTGAGTTCCATTACCATGGTGAACATCAAAATCAATTATTGCAATTTTTTTGTATTTATACTTTTCAATTAGATAATTAGCACCAACGGCCACATTATTATAAATACAAAATCCCATAGCTTTATTTTTTTCCGCATGATGGCCCGGAGGTCTTACAGCACAAAAAGCGTTTTTAAATTCTTTATTTTGTACTCCGTCTATTGCTGTAATAATTGAACCGACTGCATCTTTAGAAGCATCTTTGCTACCAGGGGAAACAATTGTATCACCATCTAAAAATACTAAACCTTTTTTTGGAAAAGACTGTTTAATATGATTAATATAATCTAATGAATGGGTTTTATTTAAAAAAAATTCATCAAATTCATTTGGTTTTTTCCATATAAGATTTTTGTTATCTACTTTTTTAAAGTTATCAATTATAGCAGTAACTCTATCAATTTTTTCTGGATGACCATTTCCAGTATTATGGTTTTTATAAGAATCTGAAGTGATTAGACCAGTCTTCACTTAAAATAATTTTCTAAAACTTTTGAATATATTAAACTCAATTTTTTTAAATCAATTAGTGAGACAGCCTCATCAACTTTATGCATAGTTTTTCCTACTAAGCCAAATTCTAAACAAGGAGCTATTTCTCTAATGAACCTTGCATCTGATGTGCCTCCAGTAGTTGAAAGTTTAGGTTTTATTTTAGTAACTTTTTTAATAACATCCTGTATCATAAATGTTGTACTATTAGGCTTTGTAAGAAAAGCTTCACCTGAAACACTATAATCAATTTTATATTTAGATTTAGTTTTATTACATACTTTTTTTAAAATTTTATTAATTTTTTTTTTAATGGAATTTGAAGTATGCATATTATTAAATCTTATATTAAACGAAGCATCCGCAAAACCTGGAATTACATTATCTGCAGTATTATTTATATTAATTTTTGTAATTTCAAGATTTGTTGGTTGAAAATCCTTTGTGCCTTTGTCAAATTGTATATCTTTTAGTTCTTTAAGTATTCTAACTAGAGCAGTCGAAGGGTTATTTGCTCTATGAGGATATGCTACATGCCCTTGAATTCCTGTGACTGTTAATCGACCATTCATACTTCCTCTACGACCAATTTTAATCATCTCACCTAATTTATTCGGGTTAGTTGGCTCTCCAACCAAGCAAAAATCTATTTTCTCTCTTTTCTTTTTCAAATAGTTCACAACTTTCTTGGTTCCATTAATGGCAACACCTTCCTCATCTCCAGTAATTAAAAGACTTATCGATCCTTTAAATCCTCTATTTTTTTCAACAAAAATACTTATAGCTGATACAAAAGCAGCTATAGAGCTTTTCATGTCATTTGCACCCCTTCCGATTAAATGTCCTTTTTTAATTGATGGTTTAAACGGATTTACTGTCCAATCTTTTAAATTTCCAGCAGGAACAACATCAAGATGTCCCGCATAACAAAAATTAGGACTTTTATCCCCTAATCTTGCATATAGATTTTTAACCGGTGCATTTCCTTTTTCTTTAAACTCCAGAATTTTAGTTTTAAACCCAAGTTTTTTTAATTTTTTTTCCAAAAATTTCATTATTCCCGCATCTATAGGGGTTACAGTTGGAAATCTAATTAGCTCTTTAGCTAATTGAAGTTCATTTATAATTTTCATCGAAACTATTCTCTCAAGAGATCGTTTATAGAAGTTTTAGATCTTGTTTTCTCATCTACTTGCTTAATTATTACAGCACAATATAGTGAGGGTGCAGATGGGTTACTTTTATCAGGAAGTGAACCTGGAACTACAACTGAATAAGGAGGAATTTTTCCATATGTAATTTCTCCAGTCTTCCTATTAACAATTTTAGTAGATTGTCCTATATACATTCCCATACTAAGCACGGATCCTTCACCTACAATTACACCTTCTACAACTTCAGACATTGCACCTAAAAAAACATTATCTTCAATAATAGTTGGTAAAGCTTGTGCAGGTTCTAAAACTCCACCCACTCCTGAACCAGCGGAGATATGACAATTTTTTCCAATTTGGCTACAGCTTCCTGCTCTTGCAAATGTATCAATCATTGTTCCTTCGTCTATGTATGCCCCAATGTTAACGTAGCATGGCATTAAAACTGCATTCTTACCAACAAAACTTCCTTTTCTTACTGGTGAGTTAGGCACCATTCTAAAACCCGCTTTCTCATGATCTTCTTTTGTCCATCCTGCAGTCTTACCCTTTAGTAAATGAGCTTTATCATACCAACTACTATATGGACCATTCAAATTCTCCATTGGATATAATCTAAAACTTAACATGATTGCTTTTTTCAAATGTTGATGAGTTATCCATTCACCGTTTATTTTTTCAGCAACTCGTGACTTTCCACTATCTAAATCATCAATAACTTGATTTATAGTATCTTTTAAGGACTGATCTGAAGCAGGATTTATTTGATCCCTTTTTTCCCAAGCTTCATTTATTACATTTTCTACACTCATAATTTACGAGTTTTTTAATAACCTTATTTCTTTTAAAAATAAAGAGAGATTTTCTATTTTATAGTCAATATAGTCTTTATCAGATTCTTTTTTACCCCAATATTCATCATTGATTAGCCAAACAGTTGTAGCCCCTCTTTCTTTTCCAATTGACAAGTTTTTTGCAATATCTTCAATATAAATTGTTTCTTTTGGGTCAATATCAAATTTTTTTACCATAAGATCGAATGCCTTTGCTGCAGGTTTTGGGCTGTATTCCGCATCAACTATATCAAATACATCCTCAAAGAGATCATCAATACCCAAATGTGTAGTTATATTGTTAACATGCTCACTAGAACCATTGGTAAAAACGAATTTTCTTAAATCCAACTTTTCTATTTCACCTCTTAATACAATATCCTTCTCCATAAAAGATAGGTCAATATCATGAACAAAATTTAAAAACTCTCTAGGAGAAATATCGTGATGTATCATTAATCCATTAAGACTTGTATTATATTTATGAAAGTAGTTGGTTTGTAATTTTTTAGCTTCGACTAAGTTAATTTTTAATTTTTCAGAAATGTATTGCGTCATTCTTTTACTTACTTGACCAAATACAGATTCTAAATCCTGATAAAGAACACCATCACAATCAAATAAAATATTTTTTATATTTTTCATTTTCTTATTAATGTACCAGCACCTTTGTCTGAAAATAATTCAAAAAGTATTGAATGTTTTTTTCTTCCATCAATAATACCGACACCGGTAACACCGTTCATTACTGCATCTAAGCATGTATTAATTTTAGGAATCATACCCTCTGTTATAATTTCATTATTTATCATTTCTAAAATTTCAGATGACGTAATTTCCTCAATGAGCTTTTTTTCTTTGTCTAGTACACCTTCAACATTTGTCATTAATAATAATCTTCTACATTTCAAAGATTTAGCTATTGCACCAGCTGCTGTATCGCCATTAATATTAAATGTCTGATTATTTTTACCCAGTCCTAAAGGTGATATAATTGGAACTGAATTTACCTTAATTATATCCTTTATAATATTTGTATTTATTTTATTTGGTTTTCCCACAAAACCAAGCTCCTCTGCTTCTGGAATAATCTCGATAACATTATTTTTTTTTGTGTTTAATGAGACTGCATTTGAACCTTTTTCAATTAAAGAATTCACAATATCTTCGTTAAAATCAATAAGGACATCTTCAACTATATTAATAATTTTTTCATCCGTAACCCTTAAACCTCTAATAAATTTTGATTGAATATTTGATTTTTCTAACTCTCTTTTAATTCTAGGACCACCTCCGTGGACTATTATTATTGATAATCCTAACTTATTAAGGATACTTATATCTGAAATAAAATTGTTGAAAATATTTCTATCAATAAAAACGTTCCCTCCATATTTAATAACTATTAATTCATTTTTATATTTATCTATATATTTTTTAACCTCTTCGATGGAAGGACCATCTTTTGGTACTATTTTTTCTATTTCCATTTCTATTAAACAGTTTTGACAGTCGTTCTTTTGATTATTATGTACTGTTGTGCCATTGTTAAAATGTTATTTATAGTCCAGTAAATAACTAGTCCTGCTGGGAAAGGAGCTAGTATTACTGTCAAAAATAAAGGAAAGAACATAAATATTTTTGCTTGAACAGGATCGGGAGGCGTTGGATTTAGTTTTTGCTGCATCCACATTGAAACACCCATTAAGCATGGCCATACACCTATTAGTAAAAAAGAAGGGGGATCCCATGGAATTAGTCCAAATAAATTAAATATGGATGTAGGATCTCTTTCACTTAAATCTTTTATCCAACCAAAAAATGGTTGATGTCTCATCTCAATTGTTACAAACAAAACTTTATAAATTGCAAAGAAAAAAGGTATCTGTATAAAAATTGGAAGACACCCGCTTATTGGATTAACTTTTTCTCTTTTGTATAATGCCATCATCTCTTGTTGGAGTTTCATTTTATCTTCTTTATGCAACTCTTTTAGTCTTGTCATTTCTGGCTGAAGAACTTTCATTTTAGCCATTGACCTAAATGAGTAATTTGCAAGTGGAAAAAATGCTAATCTTATACAAGCAGTTATCATTATAATTGCTATTCCAAAATTACCTGCAAGATTAAAGAAATATTGAATTGCAAAGAATAAAGGTTTTACAATGAAATAAAACCATCCCCAATCTATTGCTAAATCAAATTTATTAATATTTTCACTTTCAGCATATCCATCAATAACGTTTACTTCTTTTGCGGCAATTATCACTCTAATTGAGTTACTTTTTGTTTCATTTGCACCAACTTCTGTTGCGTTCGTCTCAATAAAATTTGCTCTGAACTTATTTTTGTAATCAAAATCAGATCTAAAACTTTTATCTTTTTCAGGTATAAGACTAGTAAGCCAATATTTATCAGTTATACCTAGCCACCCAGATTGTGCATTTTTAGAATATTTTTTTTCCTCGATATCATCATAATCCTCTTCAACTAATTGATCATCAAAAACTCCAATTAAACCCTCATGTAAAATATAAAAATTAGTTACATCAGGGGCTACATTTCTTATGATTTGTCCATATGGATAAAAGTTATAAGTATTATCTGAACTATTAATTATCGTTTGTTTGATATTAAAAAGATATTGTTTATCTAAACTTATTTCTTTTACGAATTTAATATTTTGACTGTTAGTCCAACTTAATTTCACTGGGGAATTAGGTGTGAGTTTGTTACTTCCTTCTAAGCTCCAAAGAGATTTTGAGTTTGGTAAGTCAATATTTTTATTAGTTGTTGCCCATCCAGTTTCTACATAATATCCATTATCAGACTGTTTAGGATTTAGCAGAATTACATTATCATCTCCATTTAAAGTATTAGTATAATTTTTAAAAGTTAAGTCGTCTATTGAAGACCCAATTAATGAAATTGAGCCTTTAATTTTGTCATTTTCAAAAAGAACTCTTTCATTTTCTTTTAAAGCATCATTTCTAGATATTTTTATTGTTTCTTCGTCCTGAACTAATGATGGTGCATCCGTTGAAGAATTTTCACTGGTAATATTTTTGTCATTAGAAACATCTTTTTGGTCTACTACTGCTGGAGCGAAAAATAGACTATAGAGTATTATTACGGCTGCACTCAGAGATATTGCGGCAATTACATTTTTTGTATCCATAAATTACTTTTTCTTTTTAACTGGATCAAATCCCTCTCCACCACCCAAAATTTTTATCGGATGACAACTAAGTATTCTTTTAAATCCATTAATACTTCCTTTTAAAATTCCATTCTCTTTTATATTTTCTATAAAATAATCTGAACATGTCGGAAGATATCTGCAATTATTACCTAGATACGGAGATATAAGTATTTGATAAAACCTTATAATCTTGATTATTAATAATTTAATAAAATTGGTCATTTAATTTTTTTAAAGTCTTCTAGTGTTGCATTTTTTATTGTTTCATAAGGATCTTTGCTAACAGATATTCTTGCAATCAATAAATAACAATAATTAAAATTGATGTTAATTGATTTCAGAGCTTCGTTCATAATATTTCTTAATCTTCTTTTAATTTTATTTCTTGTAACTGCATTTCCAATTTTCTTTTTGGCTACAAAACTAATATTTAATTTATTATTATTTTTATCAGAAAGTTTTTTAAAGAAAATTGTTAAGTATTTGTTAGAAATTTTTTTTCCACTCAGAATAGACTTAAAATCATCATTTTTAGAAAGGCTAACAATCTTGTTTTTCATTAAGCGTTTGTTAATTTTTTTCTACCTTTAGCTCTTCTTCTTTTTAATACTTTTCTTCCACCCTTTGTTTTTTTTTTAGCTCTAAAGCCAATAGCTCTTTTTCTTTTTCTATTACTTGGTTGATATGTACGTTTCATTGTTGTTAAATTAATGTTAAATTTCGGTAGTTATACAAATATATATATATAAGTACAGCGATTTTTAATAAGTTAAAAATCAATGAATAGAGAAAAAAAAATTAAACTATTTTTAGGTTCTGCCTACATTTTGATAGTATTTGTTTTTTTATTGATTTTTTTTAACAACTTTTCATTTCAGGATTTTTCAAGTTATGAATTAATAAGAGAGAACAGAGATGCTTTAGAAAATATTAAAAATAGTAATATTTTTTTATCAAGTATTATTTTTCTACTAGCTACTATAGTCTGGGTTCTTTTATTGGGCTTTGGTTCACCAGTATTACTTGTTGGTGGATTTATTTTTGGAAAGTGGTTAGGAACTTTGCTTATAGTTTTTGGATTATCCATTGGTGCAACTCTTCTATACATATTTGCAAATTATTTTTTAAAAGATTTAGTCGAAGAAAAATTTTCATCTCGTTTTAGTAATTTAACTGAGAAGTTTAAAAAGAATGAATTTATGTTTTTTCTAATTTATAGATTTGTAGGCGGTATTCCTTTTTTTATCTCAAATATTTTACCTACAATTTTTAACGTTAAAGTTAGAAACTTTTTTATAGGATCTCTAATTGGAATGAGTCCGCAACTGTTTGTTGGTGCATCTCTAGGTGCTGGTTTGAGTAAAATTTTAGAGGAAAATTCTGAGGTTCCAAGTTTTTTAGAATTAATTTCTTCCCCAGATATTTTTTTACCAATTCTTGGAATTTTAATTTTGGTTTTAATTGCCTTTGCTTTAAAAAAAATTTTTTACACAAAATAAAAATGTGCCCCCATCCAGAATTGAACTGGAAACTCATCCTTACCATGGATGTGTTATACCATTTAACTATAGGGGCAATTATTAAGTTAAATTAGTGTATAAATTAAATTTTTTCAAATTATTGCCTTAATTTTTTTTTAAAATAAGTTATATCTATTTAAGGAAAATGTTATGGGAATTCACTACACATATGGAGCTAATAAAAACGCAAAGCTCATGGAAAAAAAAGCAAAAAGAGAGAGAAAACTTGCAGAAAAAAGAGCAAAGAAGCAGGTGAAAACTGGCCCAGCAAAAATCAAAGAAGATAAAACTATTCCTCTTGATCAGGTTATAACCCTTGATCATCTCACAAATCCTGACAAAAAATAAATAATGAGTTCAAAAAAGAATAATTTTAGTAAACTTGAACTTGCTTTGAGAAAAAATTTAAAAAAAAGAAAAGAATTTCAAAAAAAAACAAAGAAAAAAAATAAATAATGTCAGTCCAATCTGATAAGTGGATTATAAAAATGGCTAGAGATAATGATATGATCTCTCCTTTTGAAGATAAGCAAGTTAGAGGAGATAAAATATCATTTGGTGTGTCATCATATGGTTATGATGCAAGAGTATCTGATGAATTTAAAATTTTTACTAACGTAAATTCTGAAATCGTAGATCCAAAAAATTTTAAATCCTCAAATTTTATAACTAAAAACTCGTCTGAATGTATAATTCCACCTAATTCATTCGTTTTAGCAAGAACAGTGGAATATTTTAAAATTCCCAAAAATATTTTAGTTATATGTTTGGGTAAATCTACATATGCAAGATGTGGAATTATTGTAAATGTTACTCCTCTTGAGCCAGGCTGGGAAGGTCATGTGACATTAGAATTTTCTAACACAACTCCATTACCAGCAAAAATTTATGCCAATGAAGGGGTTGCACAATTTGTTTTTATTAAGGGAAATGAAGACCCACTAGTGTCATATGCCGATAGAAATGGTAAATATCAGGGTCAAAAGGGAGTCACGCTTCCAAAAATTTAATGGATAAATTTATTGTTAAAGGCCCTTGTAAAATAAAGGGTGAAATTTCAATTTCAGGCTCAAAAAATGCTGCTTTGCCAATTTTAGCATCAACTATCTTATTTGAAAATGTAGTTACAATAAAAAATTTACCTCGTGTTAAAGATATAGACACGATGATTAATCTTTTAAAATCTCTAGGATCAGAAATAAAATTTAGTAGGAACAAAAAAATTGTTAGAATAACAAAGAAAAAAAAGCAAAATTTTTTTGCATCTTATTCACTTGTTAGAACTATGAGAGCTGGAATATTGGTTTTGGGTGCACTTATTGCTAAACATCAAAAATCTATTACTTCTTTACCTGGTGGCTGCCTAATAGGAGCTAGACCAGTAAATTATCATTTGAATGCACTTAAAAAACTTGGAATGAAGTATGATATTAAAAAAGGTTACATCCATGCAAATTCTAAAGGAAAACTAAAAGGAACAAAAATTAGATTTTCAAATATAAGTGTAGGTGCAACAGAAAATACAATTATAGCTGCATGTTTAGCTAATGGAATTACAATCCTCAGAAACTGTGCAATTGAACCAGAAATAATTGATTTAATTAATTTTTTAAAATCAGGTGGAGCGAAAATTAAATTTTTAGGTAAGCGGACTTTAAAGATAGAGGGTGTCAATTCATTAGATAGTACAAGTTATTCAGTAATGCCGGACAGAATAGAAACAGGGACATTTTGTGTAGCAGCATGTTTGACTGGTGGTGATTTAAAAATAAATAATTTTGATCCAAGAATAATAAAAACAGAATTATCATTATTAAAAAAAGTTGGAGCAAAAATTAAAGTAGCTAAAAAACAAATTCATATATTAGGTCCAAAAAAAATAAAAAATATAAGTAATTTAGTTACAAAAGAATATCCTAACTTTCCTACAGATTTACAAGCACAGTTTATGGTTCTGCTTTGTAAGGCAAAGGGAAAAAGTTCGATAACAGAAAGTATTTTTGAAAATAGATTTATGCACGTAGCTGAATTGAGAAGATTAGGTGCTGAGATTATAATTAAAAAAAATAAGGCTTTTATTTCAGGTGATACCAATTTTCTAGCTGCTGAATTGATGTCTAGCGACCTAAGAGCTTCAGTTGCATTAGTTTTGGCTGCAATAGTGGCAAAAGGATCTTCAACAATCAATAGAATTTATCACCTTGATAGAGGTTATGAAAATATCGAGAACAAACTTAAAAAAGTTGGAGTAAACATAAGACGAATTAATTGATGGAAAATCAGTATTTAAAAAAGATAATTGCACAATCCCCCGAAGACCTACATATTATTTCGGCCTGTTGTTCTGAGGGTAAAGTAAACATTAAAGATGTTAAATATTTAGCTTCTAACAAGATTTTCCTTATTTCAATAGCAAGATTTAGTAAAGAAGAGGAAAATAAAAATAAATTAATAAATAGCATTATCAAATTTGAATTTATTAATTCATCAAAATCCAAGAATATAGACCAAAATGACACTAATCTAACATTAGAATTATTAACAATTGATATTTTTAAGAAAGGGGAGAATTTTGAAATAACTATGTTATTTTCGAAAAATAGAATTATAACTCTTGCCGCTGAAGTAATTGAAGTGACGCTAGAGGATCAAAAAATAGTAAATGATAAAAATAATTAATTGTAATAAAAAAAATTACTTAAATAATTTAACAAAATTTTTAGATCTTAGAAGATCTGAAAAAAAAAATGAAAATAAAACAATATCTAAAATTTTAAAAGATATTAAGAGAAATAAAAATAAAAGCCTTTTAAAATATGAGAAAAAATTTAGTAAAAATAGTCAAATTAAGCCAAGTATTAAACAAATTAATAAAGCAATTAAATCTTTAGACCCTAAGATTAAAAGAGCTATAGATTTTGCTTACAAACGGATACTCAAATTTCATTCTTTACAAAAAACTACAGATATCTTTTATAAAGATAATCTAAATAATAAAATTGAGTATAAATATTTACCAATTCAATCGGTTGGTATTTATGTCCCAGCAAACTTACCATCAACATTATTGATGAATGCTATACCAGCAAAAATTGCAGGTGTTAAAAGAATTGTACTAGCAAATCCAAAAAATAACGGAAAATTAAATCCTGCGGTTTTATATGCAGCAAAAAAATTAGGAATTAATGAAATTTATTCAATAGGTGGCGCACAAGCTATAGGTAGTTTGGCTTATGTTCAAAAAGTAAATAAAATTGTTGGACCAGGAAATATCTTTGTTGCTGGAGCTAAAAAGCAGGTTTTTGGAGATGTAGGTATTGAAGGAATGATTGCCGGCCCATCTGAAATAACAATATTAGCAGATAGAAAAACTAATTTAAATGAAGTTACTACATCTATGATTGGGCAAGCCGAACATGACTCAAATTCTCAATGTATATTGATTACTAAAAATACTAATTTGATTGACAAATTTAAGAAAGATTTAGAATTAAAATTAAAACAGATACCAAGACAAAGTATTGCCACTAAAAGTATAAAAAAAAATGGACTAATTTTAAAAGTATATAATGATAGACAAATTATTGATGCAATTAATGAGATAGCTCCTGAACACTTAGAAATAAATGTTGGTAATTATAAAAAGTATAAAGATAAAATTGTTAATGCAGGAAGTATTTGTATAGGAAAATATTCTCCTATGGCATTAAGCGACTATGCTGTTGGGACAAATCATGTACTACCAACTAATGCGTCAGCTAAATTTTCATCAGGTTTAAGTTTAAGTGAATTTTATAAAAAAATTAGCCTTATAACTCTCTCAAAAAAAGGTGTTGAGAAAATAGGAGAATACGCTACACATCTCGCTGAGTATGAAGAATTAAAAGGTCATGCTTTGAGTATAAAATCTAGAATTAATAAGGAGTAACAAAATTTGTCGAAACAAGATTTATTGGAATTTAAAGGTAAAGTCATCGATTTATTACCTAATGCCATGTTCCGTGTAAAGCTTGAAAATAATCATATTGTTACAGCTCACACAGCTGGAAAGTTAAGGAAGAATAGGATTAGAGTTCTTCAAGGTGATAATGTAACAGTGGAAGTAACACCTTATGATTTGACAAAAGGAAGAATTATTTTTAGGTTTTAAATAATGGCTTCGTAGCTCAGTTGGTAGAGCAGAGCCCTGAAAAGGCTTGTGTCGCTGGTTCGAGTCCCGCCGAAGCCACCATTTTAGAAATAAAACCTTGCAGCAAAAACGCTTGCATTCAATTTTAAAATCTAATAACTATCCCGCTAGCTGAAGTTTAGCTAAGTTTAATATAATAAAGAAAGAGTAAAAAAAAAGTATGAGTACATTAAAAGGAAAAGTAAAGTGGTTCAACGGTAAGAAGGGCTACGGGTTTATAGAAAGAGAAGACGGAGAAAAAGATTGTTTCGTTCATGCAAGCGCAGTTCGTGAAGCAGGACTTCGTTTTTTGAATGAGAACGACGCTGTAGAATTTGAAATTCAGGACGGAGACAAAGGTCCAAGCGCAGTGAATTTAAAGAAAACTTCTTAAAATTTATTTCATTTATAAATTGTATAGGAATAAAAGTAGGTAAACCCTATGAATATTCCTATACAATACACACTTGCATTTTAAGTCTAAAATGATATTTAACCATCATGATTAAGAATAGTAAAATTTTTGTATCTCACAAAAGACATCATTTTCATGCTGGCTTGCAGCTAGCTATTTAACTATTTTAAAATTTAAATTTAACTCTAATTAGTATAAAATAACAACAGGCCCTGGTGGTGAAATGGTTATCACGAAAGTTTGTGGAACTTTAGTTTTTGGTTCAATTCCAAGCCAGGGTACCAAAAAATGAATAAAGAAAATAAATTAATACCTGTGTTGCCCTCAGGATTTGAAGATCGTTGGGATAAAAAACTTCTTCTCAAAAAAAAGCTGTTATCAGTAATTGAGAATAATTTTATTAAGTTTGGTGCTGAACCACTCGAAACACCATCGTTCGAAATAAGTGAAAATATTGGGTCTTTTCTAGCAGAAGATGAAGCTAATCCTATGTCTGATGTATTCTCATTTAAAGATGGAGATAAAAGTATTACTCTTCGATATGACTTATCTAGCCCTCTAGCAAGATTTGTTGCTCAAAATAATCAAGAGTTGCCTTCAATTTATAAAAGATATGCTATTCAAAATGTATTTCGTAACGAAAAGGCAGGCAATGGAAGATATAGAGAATTTTTGCAAGCAGATTTTGATATTGTAGGAAATGTTAGTTCATCACAAGCTAACGCTGAACTTTGTAATTTAATTTCATTAATACTTTTAGAATGTGGATTAAAGAAAGATCAATTTACAATCAATGTAAGTAACAGAAAAATAGTTCAAGGCTTGCTAGAAGAATTAAAAATAACTAAGGAAAAACAACTAAAAGTTATTAGGGCAATTGATAAACTTGATAAGCCAGGATTTGGACCGAAAGGTGTAGAGGATCTTTTGAGAAAGGAAAGAAAAGATACTAGTGGTGCTATTACAAAAGGTGCAGATTTAAATGATAAGCAGGTTTCTCAAATATTAGATTATTTAAAAATTAAAGATTTAAGTGAACTTAAACAAAATTTAAAAAACTCGTTATCTCAAGAAGGTATCAATGAATTAGAAGACTTTTTTGAGGTTCTTGGATATGGATCAAACTTAGATCAAGTCAAAACCAACTTCACAATTGTCAGAGGTTTGGCATATTATTCTGATTTCATCGTTGAAACTAATTTAAATTTTAAAGTTACAAATAATAAAGGTAAAGAGGTAGATATTGGGAGTATTTGTTCAGGTGGAGCCTATGCAAAACTTATATCAAGATTTAAAGGAGTTGATATTCCAGGCACAGGTATAAGTTTTGGTGTAGATAGGCTTTTGTTTGCGTTAATGCAATTAGATCAGTTTCAATTAGATGAACAAAAACCAGTTTTAGTATGTGTGATGGATCAAAAATACTTAAAAAACTACTACGAAATTTTAGATCTTTTAAGACAAAACAATATTAATTCAGAAATATTTTTAGATACCAAAAAAAATCTTGGTAAGCAGCTTACTTTTGCAAACAAACGCCAATTACCAGTTGCAGTAATTTGTGGAGAAAATGAATTTAAAGATAATACAGTGACGATTAAAAATTTAAAGGGCGTAAAGGGTGAGAACAATAAAACAATTCCAATGAAAGATTTAATAAATGAAGTCAAAAAACTTATCTGAAAATATACTTAAATCTTTAAAATCAAGTGGATTTGATTACATAGATTTAGATACAGTAATTCCAACCAATCTAATTCTTGAGAGATCTGGGGAGTCATTTAGAAGTTTAATTTTTTCATTTATGGATCAGAATGGAAAGGAAATTTGTTTAAGACCTGATTTAACGATTGCTTCTTGTATTAAATATCTTAATCAAAAAAAAAAGAGGTCTTCAAAAGTATTTTATAATGGTCAAGCATTCAGAAAAGTTCAGAAAAAAAGTGAAAAAATTATCAGAGATCAAATAGGTTTCGAGATAATAGGATCAAAAGATGAAAAAGGAGATGATAAGAAAATAATAAACACTGGTATTAAAGTTTTAAATAAATTTAGATATAAGTCTGGTAGTATAATAATAGGAAATGTAGAAATATTTCACTTATTGATAAATAAATTAGATATTCCAAAAAGATGGAAACTTAGATTGCAAAGACATTTTTGGCGAGAGGATTATTTTAATGAATTATTAAGACGTTTAGAGACTAATTCAGATGTTGATGAAACTATCGTTGAGTTGGATAAAAAAAGATATCTTAAACTATGTAAACAAAATCAAAACAGAAATATAGCAGGGCGTTCCTTAAGAGAAATACTGATTAGATTTGATAACAAAATTAAAGATCCTAGAAGACAAGTAAAAGGTCAAAACGTAGTTAAAATTATAAGGGAATATTTAAAAATTAAGTGCAAAATAAGTAATGCAGCAACTACTCTTAATGCTTTTTTTAAAAAAAATAAAATAAATCTTACTGTTGGAAAAAATTATTTTCCAATCACAAAAGATAAGGTTTCAAAATTAAATGTAAATTTTTCGTCTTCATTTGGAAGACATCTGGAATACTACACTGGGATGGTATTTCAAATTACAATAAATTCAAAGGCTAGAAAAATTCTGGTTAATGGAGGTCGTTATGATAATCTAATTTCTGATTTAGGATCTTCAAAAAAAATTCCAGCAGTCGGAGGTGCAATAAGTTTAAATGATTAAAATTGGTATTCCAAGCAAGGGTCGGTTAAGAAAAGATACTTTAAACATATTTAAAGGTAAAAAGTTTAAAATTCTTTCAGAAAGAGGTGATAGAGATCTCTTTGGATATATAAAAGGAAATGAAAGTATTAAAATTATTTATCTACATGCTCGAGAAATTATTGAAAGATTGGGTGATGAATCTCTAGATATTGGTTTTTCAGGATATGATTTGTTAAAAGAATCTGAATTAAATATACAAAATAAAGTTACTATTGCCAAAAGGCTAGAATATGGAAATGCAACTTTAGTATTAGCTGTGCCAGACGAGTGGATTGATATTCAGACACTTGCTGATTTAGAGGAAATTTCCTTTGATTTTAAAGATAAAAAGAAAAGCAGAATGAGAGTTGCAACAAAATATCCAAATTTAACTAGAGATTTTTTATTTTCAAAAGGTGTAACCCAATTTAAGTTAGTCCCATCTCTTGGGGCAACAGAAGTATATCCATTTACTGGCTCATCAGAAATTTTATCAGATATAACTAGTACAGGAGAAACTTTACGTGCAAATAATTTAAGAGTTTTAAAAGATGGAAATATTCTTAAAAGCACTGCAATTTTAATGTCTAATAAAAAATTAAGTAACAAAAAAGGTTTGAAGAAAATTTTAAACTTGCTTAGCTCTTAACTCTCACTATTATCTTAAATCTATGGATACGATTCTTTTGATAATCTTGCTTTTATTGCTTGGTGCAACTCTAGGAGTTTTATATCTAAATTTAAGACCAAAACCCAAAGAAGATACAGAAAATAAAGAAGTTGAGGAAATAGCTAATTTAAAGTCTGAAATCGTTTCTTTAAAAGATACTTTAAATAATACTATTAACAATTCATTAGGCTCAATGTCTACCTCATTTAATAATCTTTCTACAGGTGTTACTAAAGATATGACAGAAGCTTTAACTAAAGTAGATGAAAAAGTTGGAAATTTTAACCAACAAGTACAGTTATTAAATCAGAGCCAAGAGGGTATAAGTAAAATTTTAGCAGGTGTTAAAAAATACGGAACACTTGCTGAATTTAGTTTGGATGCTTTAATTAAAGATTTATTACCAGCCTCACAATTCATGACTAATGTTAAAATGAAAGAAGATACAAGTGAAAACGTTGAATTTGCAATTAAACTTCAAGGTGATGTATTAGTTCCAGTTGACTCCCACTTCCCAGTAGAAAAATTTAAAGCAATCACTGATGGCTATGAATCAGATGATAAACGAGCAGTTGCAGATGCGAGAGCGAAGTTAGCATCAGCCTTCAAAACTAAAGCTAAAAGTGTAAATGAAAAATACATAGTCCCACCAAAAACCACAGATTTTGCTATCGTTTATGCTCCAACTGAAAGTTTGTATAAAGAATTGACTGAGTATCAAGACCCAAGCACTAAAGAATTGTTAACCCAAGAATTAATGAGGAAACACAAAATTGTAATTTGTGGACCAAACACTTTATCTGCTTACTTACAATCTTTGCACATGGGTTTTCAATCCCTCAAAGTTCAAAAGGGAGCAACTGAAATATATACTCATTTAAAAAATATTAGCACACGGTTTTCAAGACATTTTGATAATATTATAGTCTTAAATAAAAAACTAGAAGAGGCAATGGCTGTTGTTAATAAGTTTGGAATGGATGCAAGATCGATTTCGAGAACTTTGGAAAATATAAAAGATCCAGACCAGTTCGAAAAAGCTCTTAAAACAGATAATGTAGAAAAACTTGAAGATCTTCCCAGACAAGCCAAAAAATAAATTTAATTTAAATATAATTTCTCATATAAGAAATGCATGAAATGGAATAATAAATTTAATTATCCAAAGTCCACAAGATCAATTGAGAATGGTTATAGAAAATACTCTTTAGGAGAAGAAAAACTACCGAGTGTAACTACAATTTTAAGTGCTACTAAATCTGAGGAGGAAAAAGCTGCTTTAGCAAATTGGAAAGAGAGGGTTGGTTTTAAGGAAGCAAATAGAATTAAAACCGAGGCATCCTCAAGAGGAACATCAATGCATTCATATATAGAGGATTACTTGAGAGGACGTATCAATGAAAGTTTTTTTGAAAGTAATGAACAATATAAAAATATGGCCAAAGAAATAATTGAAAAAGGTATAGATAATAAATTAGATGAAATTTACGGAATTGAAGAAACTTTGTATTATCCTGAAAAATATGCAGGCACAGCTGACTTAATTGGTATTTATCAAGGAAACGATGTTGTTATCGATTTTAAGCAGAGTAATAAACCGAAAAAAACAGATTATATTCAAGATTATTTTTTACAACTTGGAGCATATACTTTGGCGCATGATACTGTTCATGGAACTAAAATGAAAGCAGGCATAATTCTACTGTGTACAAAAGATATTTTGTTTCAAGAATTTAAAATAGAAGGTGCAGAATTAGAGATGTATCAAAATTTATTCTTAGGAAGGGTCAAAAAATTTTACGAGATAAATAATATATCTTGACTTTAACATACTATTTCATAGAAGAGATAAAACTAAATAGAAGCTACTTGTTTAGATGCAACGGTTTAGTCCTAAAAAACTTTCCAAAAACCCGTCAAAACATAGCTAATTTGAGGTTAAAAGTATGAATTTAGCAATTTGGGACATAGAATCATCAAGTGCCAGCACTGATTTTGGTAGCATAATTGAAATTGGTGGAATTTTAGTTGATGAAAACTTCAAAGAGAAAGACCGATTTAATTTAAGGTGTAGCCTACCTGAAGGGGAGATATTTCAGGCAATGGCCTTAATTGTCAACAAGACATCAATCAAACAACTTACGCAAACAAACTTAAGTCACTATCAAATGCTGGGTGAAGTTGAAAAAATATTTAAAAAATGGAGTCCTGCAATATTTTTAGGTTGGAGTAGCCTTAATTTTGATGAAGAGATGATAAGGAAAGAGTTTTTTAAAAATATTAGATATCCTTATATTACAAATGCAGCACCTAATAAAAGACATGATGGTATTAACATTGCAAGAGCTGCTTATGCAGTTGATCCTAAAATCCTAGAAACAGAAATTAATGAAAAAAATAATCCTGTATTTAAACTTGCATCTTTAGCTCAGATGCAAGGAATTGATGCAAGTGATGCTCACTCAGCACTTGCCGATGCTGAATTAACAGCGAAAATTTTAAAGATTGTTAAAAATAAACAAGAGCATACCTGGGAATCTTTTTTAAGAACTGCAAATAAATCGGATACAGAAACTATAATGAAAAAAGGAGAAGTAGTAACCCTAAACGAATATTATTATGGTAAGTCTAGACTACATTTAGTTGTACCACTACATCCAAAACATTGTATGCACCCAATTTACCAAGGATGGTACTACTCAATAGATTTAAGAACAGAAATTCAGCCTTTAATAAACAAATCGATAAATGAATTAAAAGTTGAGATGAAAAAATCTCCAAAATTTTTAAGAACAATACGTGCAAATAAAGCACCTATCATCATTGATGGCAAATATGGAATGAATGTTGAACCTTATAACAAACTTGATAAAAATGTAATTAAAAAAAGAGCAAAATTTGTTCAAAATAATGAACAGTTTTCTCAAAATATTTTAACAGCTTTAAGGGAAGTTGCAGAAGAAAAAGAACAATCAAAATCTCAAGAAGATATATATGCAGAGGAAAGTATTTATACAAAATTTACTTCTAACAAAGATACTGCTCTTTTCCCAACTTGGCATGCAGCACCATGGAAAGAAAAATTAAATTTACTAGATAAATTTGATGATGATAGATTAGTCGGATTCGGCAAAAAAATTATATTTCAAGAAGCCCCAGAAGTTTTGCCGGAGACAATGTATAAATCAATAAGAAGAGAAATCGCCAAAAGAATATTAAGTGAAAGAAAAGAGAAATGGTGGACAATACCTACTTTATATAATGAAATTGATACTCTAAGAGAAAAATACACTAATGAAAATGATATCGAAAAACTAGCTTTGTTAGATGAATTTAATACTTATGCTATGTCTATTCAAAAAAAGTACGAGAATGTTTAATGTATAAAATTCAATTTTCTTATTTTTAACTATTGAATAAATAAAATTAATTTATATAAAACTTATATGGCAACAGTAAAATCTACAGACGAAAGTTTTGATCAATTAGTTAAAGATAATAAGATATTAATTTGTGATTTTTGGGCAGAATGGTGTGGTCCATGCCATATGGTTGCTCCCAGCTTGGAAGAAATTTCAAATGAAATGTCTGACCAGTTATCAGTAGCTAAACACAATATAGATGAAGAGCCAAATACTCCAACAAAATACGGTGTTAGAGGGATCCCAACGATGATTTTGATGAAAGATGGAAATCATATTTCAACAAAGGTTGGAGCAGTTCCAAAAAGTGAAATTGTTTCTTGGATAAAAGAAAATATTTAATTTAAGCTTAAAATTTCTCCAGCAAGATACAATGAACCAACACAAAGTATAATAGTGTTTTCATTTTTTGATAATGATTTTATACTTTCTTCAATACCATTAGAAAGTTTCAAATTTAATTTCAAATTATCCAACTTTTTCCTAAAATCTTCCTTTGATATTGCTCCATCCTGATTAGGAATATCAATCAAGGTAATTGAATTTACTATATTTTTAAAAGATTTTATAAAATCTGCATGCTCTTTATCTTTCATCATGCCTACGATAAGATTTACTTCCTCATTTTGATTTTTTACCCAATTAGCAATAGAAAAACTTGCGCTAATATTGTGACCTCCATCTATTATTAGTTTATTATTCCCAGCAATATCTTTTAATTTACCAGATTTAATTTCTTCAAGTCTTGCTTTTAATGAAATATTTTTGACACCATTTATAATTTGTTCATCTTTAATACTAAATATCTTTCTTGATGCAGCAATTGAGGTACTAATATTATAAAGCTGATGATCTCCAAGAATACTTGGCTCAGGTAATACTAATTCTCCTAACTTATCTTGGTATTGAATAAATCCATTTTCGGATCTTGCAATATTAAAATCTTTACCAAAAAAATATTTATTTGATATATTTTTTTCTAATATTTTTTCTATTTTATCTCTTATTTCATTATTTACTTGTTTATTAATAAAAATATTTGAGTTTAAAAGCCTAGCTGTTTTTTCATATATTACCCCTTCAATTGATTTATTTTCAAGCCATTGAAAGTGATCATTATGAATGACACCAATGAGTGTCATTAAATTTTCCTTAAATACATTTGTACTATCAAATTGATGAAATAATCCTGCTTCTATAATATTAATGTTATCTTTAAAATTTTCAGCATGTTTAAAAAATGCACAAGTTAAAATTTCAAATAATGTTGCATTATCATTTCCTAAAGTTTTTTCAACATCACTCAGTAATTCTATTAAATCTTCTTCATTGATTTCTTTATCATCAAAAACGTATCTTTCTGTGAAAGAAAGTAGATGGGGTGAAGTGTAAAGATTGGTTTTATGTCCAGCTTGGTTTAGTATTGACTTAAGACTATAGCACATACTTGCTTTGGCATTAGTTCCAACAACTGTGATGACGTTCTTTAATTTATCTTGCGGATTACCCAGCTTTTTTAAAAGATTAAAAGTTCTTCCTAAAGATAAGTCTAGTTTTTTTTTATGATGCTTCTCTAGTTTGGATATTAGTTTCTGAAGTTTCATTTAAATTTTCTAAATGTATATCAGAGTTTTTTCTAAGTAATATGGATAGAAGGTTTCCTACTTCCTTTTGTATATCTTTTCTATGAACAACTCTGTCAACAAAGCCATGTTTCATAACAAATTCAGCTGTTTGAAAATCAGAACTTAATTCTTCTTTAACAGTTGCTTGAATTACTCTTTTTCCTGCAAAAGCTATTAAGCATCCAGGTTCTGCCAGATGTATATCGCCTAACATTGCAAAAGAGGCAGTTATTCCTCCAGCTGTAGGATCAGTAAAGCAAACAATATATGGTAAATTATTATTTTTAAGTTCATTAATAGCAAGCGTTGTTCTAGTCATATTTGCTAGAGCAATTGTGGATTCAAACATTCTCTGTCCTCCACCACATGGAAAGAACAAGTAAGGTGTTTGATTGTCTATTGCATGTTGTACCCCATAAATTATTGCTTCTCCCTCAGCAGCTCCAACAGAGCCTCCAATAAAGTCAAAGTTAATTGCACCTGCCGTAACTTCAATTCCATTGATTTTTCCTTTTGCGATCATAACTCCACAATTTTGATTGGTTTTCTTTTTTGCAATCTTAAGTCTGTCTTTGTAAGATTTAGTATCAACCCAATTTAATGGATCCTCTGTAGGTATAGGAGACTCTAAAATTTGGTAAGAGTTTTTTCCAAAAACTATATCAAACCTTTGTCTGCAACTAATTCTATGATGTTTTCCACAAAGATTACAAACCCATAAATTATTCTCTAAATCTTTTTTTAATATTGGCCCTTTACAACAACTTGTCCAATCTGAATTTGCTATATCTTCTTTAGAGGGCCTTTTTCGAAGTACCTTCTTTATTTTTTCTCCAAATTTTATTGCTTTTGTTAACCAATTCATGATATTTTTTTCCTAAGTCTACTAACCATCTTACTTACATTTATGACAGGATTTTGTCCATTGTTTAAACTTCTAGTAATTTCTCTACAAATTTGACTTCCTACAACAAGTCCATCTGTTTTTTTAAAATTTGATATAGTTTTTTCAGTTATCCCAAAACCTATCACACAATTTTTTTTAGGACTTATTTTTTTAATTTCATTATAATTAGATAAAATTTTTTTTGGAGATACTTTTAGCTTACCCCCTGTAGTAGACAACATACTTATATAATAAATCATATCATGAGAATCTTTTGTTATCATTTTAAGTCTTTTATTTGATGTTGTAGGAGACAATAATTGGATAAAATTAATTGAATTTTTTTTACAATGTTTTGAAAAAATTTTATTTTCTGGCCAAGGCAAATCAACAATTATTAAACCATTTACACCTGATTTCTTACAGTTTTTTATAAAGTTATTTTTACCATATTGATAAATCATATTATAATAACCCATAAATATAATTGGTTTTGAATTTTTATTTTTTTTATAATCTCTAACAATTTGAAAAATATCATTCATCTTAATTCCATTTTTAATTGCTCTGTAAGCGCTAGTTTGAATTTGACCACCATCTGCCACTGGAGTGTTATGGGGAACTCCTACTTCTAAAATATCAGCATAATTTGAAATTGATTTAAGTATTTCTAATGATTGTTTTTTTGAACTATCACCAGCAACGGTATATGTAACTAAGGCTGGCCTTTTTTCACTTTTTGCTTTTTTAAAGGCAAGACTAATTGGATTTAACATATTTTTTTCCCAATTTTTTTTCCAAAATTCCTCTATCCTTGTAAGCGTCACCACAACTATTGATAATTACTATTGTATCTTTGCTAAGTTTTTTTGCGTCTTTTATAGCAACTGAAAAGGCGTGACTTGGTTCAAGTGAAGGTCTTAAATTTTCGTACTTTGTAACTATTTGATAAGCTTTTAAAGCTTCTTCGTCACTAGCAGCAGTATATCTAGCTCGTTTTGTATCTTTTAAAAAACAATGTAAAGGTGAGATACCAGGATAATCAAGACCAGCAGAAATAGACTCAGTTTCTTCAATTTGACCGTCACTATTCTGATTTACGTATTGAGCAGCACCATGAAGTATGCCGATTTTAGAGCCATAAGTTAAGGGAGCAGCGTGTCTTTTACTCTTGGCTGGACCCCCAGCTTCAACTCCAATAAATTCAACTTGTTTTTTATCATAATCCATGAATTCATTCCAAAAACCAAAACTTGAGGAACCTCCACCAACACAATTATATAATTTAACTTTTTTAGGAATGTTACCAAATTCATTCAACAATTGTACTTTCAGCTCTCTAGAAATTTGGCTAGTGCTCCATCCGCATATACGAACGAAAATTGCTGGACCTACTGTACTACCAACACACATTGCGGTTGTATCACAATTAGCAACCCAATATCTCATACATTCAGATACAGCATCTACAAGTGTTTGGCTTCCTGAGTAAACAGGAATAACATCTGCACCATTTTTTTTCATAGCTTTAACATTAGGTTGTTGTCTTTTTATATCTTTTGCACCCATAAAAATTTTACATCTTAAACCAAATTTCTTAGCTGCCATACTTAACATTTTTCCGGCATAGCCAGCACCTGTATCACCTATTATAACTTTTTTTCCAGATCTTTTTGCTAATAAACAATGTACAGTAGCATTATATATTTTATGAGCACCCCCATTAGCGTCAGATACTACTTTTGACCAAATCTGTGCTCCGCCAACTTTTTTTGTTAAATTATTTAATTTAATTAATCTTGTTGGTACCCCAATCCAATTTCTGAAATATTTATCTCTTTCTTTAATAAAGTTTTTGTCATTTTTTAATTTGTTAAATTGTATTTCAAGATCTTCTATAGGTTTTTTAAGTGTTTCAGGCACAAAATTTCCACCAAATTTACCTCCCCAGAAACCAAGCTTATCACCTTGGTCTATAACTGGAATTCCTTTTTTAAGTCTCATTTTTAATTGCTAGATTTAATAGTTTATTAATTTTTTTAATATCTTTCTTACCTTCATTATTTTCTAAAGCACCGCTTAGATCAACAAATATTTCTTTATTTTTAAAATTAGGAATATCTTCTATTTTTATATTTCCAGCAATCATTTTATTTACCGAATTGGGTACAGAATTTAATAATTTGTGATCGAAGCCAATTGATTTTTCATATCCCTTCCCATCGAAAAGAATTAAATCTGAAACTTCATTATAATCTTTATATATATCAACATCTTTTTGATCATTAATTGTGATAGCAGTAATAATTTTAATATTATACTTTTCTTTTATTAATTTTGTTCTTTTTGGGCTAACATCATACAGTTGATAAAAATCAAATTTTAGTCCCGTGATTTTTTTTAATGTTGTGTCGTCAGGATCAACAAGAACAGATACAAAATTTGTTTTTTTTTTTTCTATATCAACCAATTTTTTTAATTTTTCATATTCAACATATCTTCTACTTTTTTTATAATTACTGATAAAACCTATGAACTTAGGAGGAAATTTATGATTTAAAATATAGTTTAAAGTCTCAAGATCAGAGACCCCACAAATTTTTATTCCTTTGATCATTATTTTAAATGATTAATTAGATTTTGAAGATTTTTTTTAATATTTCCTCTGGTTATTGGTCTCCCAATTACCAACCAATCACTTCCATTTTTAAAAGCTTGTTTTGGTGTTAAGGCTCTTTTCTGATCATCGGACCCAGATTTAAATCTTATTCCTGGGGTTATAATTTCTTTTTTAAATATTTTTTTGACAATATTTACTTCCATGGGACTACATACTATCGCATCTAGTTTTGCTTTTTTAGCTAATCTAGCTTGATCAATTACTATATTTTTTACTGACTTAGTATATCCAATTTCCTTTATTGATTTATTATCAAGTGATGTCAGTATTGTAACTCCAATTAATTTTGTTTTACCTGAAACTTTTTTAGCAGCTTTCAATGAACTCAGCCCTGAACTAATATGTATTGTTATATAATTAAATTTTAAATCTCTAACAGCTTTAATTGCTGAAGCACAAGTATTAGGGATATCTGCAAATTTATAATCTCCAAAAATAATTTTGTTCCTTAATTCTGATATAAATTTTCTTCCTCCTTTAGAGTTCAAAAACTCTAATCCAAACTTGTAACCAATCTGCATTTTTGAATTTTGTGTTTTTTTAATAATTTCTTTAACTTTAATTATATTTTTGCTATCACAAGCAATAAATACTTTATTTTTTTTCATTTATTTTTACAGCCCATTCCTTTGACATTTTAAAAAAAATTGATTTTTTTTCAGGTGTATTTACTTTTTCACTAGTTTTTGGATTTCTAGATATTCTTGCCTTTTGTAATCTTGGTTCTAATGAAAATATATCCCTAAGCTCAACTCTTTCATCTCTTTTCAATGCCTCTTGCATTTCATAGATCATAATGTCAAATAATTTTATTAAATCTTTTTTTAAAAAATTAGGATAATTATTTGCTAGTTCTTTTATTAAGTCTGATTTTACGACTGACAATTTTTATTCAGAGTCCTTATTATTTTTTTTGTCATCTAATTGTTCAGACAGAGATGAGAACGGTAAGTTTTTTCCACTAAGTGGGCTTGAGTGTTCTTTTATTGCTTTTGCATTCATAATTTCCTCAAGTAGCTTAATACTTAAGGTGACCTTTCTTTTCTCAAAGTTTAACTCTGCAATTGCAGCATCTATTCTTTCCCCTCCTACAAAACGCGAAGGTCTTGCATCGGAAGAGCTCATTGCTATTTGTGATTTTTTAATAAGAATTTCAATATCACATCCCTCAGGTTTTACAAATAAGCCCTTATTATCTGACGAAATTACCTTTACAGTTATTGCATCATTAATTTTTCTGTTTTTAAACCAATCGAATGGGTCCTTCTCTAATTGTTTTAATCCAACTCTTACCTTTTGTTCAGTTTTTTTTATCTCTAAAATCTTTACTTTAATTTTATCTCCTTTTTTATACTTTTTAAGTTCTTCTTCAGGTTTGCTTCTGTACGATAAATCGTTCGAATGTAAAAAACCGTCAATTTCGAAATCTGATAGTTTCACATAAAGGGCATATTCATTTGTATTGCTTACTACTCCTTCGATATCTGATCCAACTGGGAAATTACTTTCAAGCTTAGAATAAGGGTTTTCTTGTGTCAATCTGTGCGATATTGCAACTCTTCTTTTTTCTTTATCTATCTCTGTTATTACACAATCAATTTGGTCACCAACATTAAACATTTTTTTTGGTGAAATATTTTTTTTAGTCCAGCTAATCTCGCTGCTATGAAGGAGAGTGCTAAGACCTGGCTCTAATTCACAAAAACATCCATAGTCAGTTATTTTTACAACCTTGACTTTATATTGTTCACCTATTTGATAGTTTGAGATATGTTCAAATGGATCTGGTGAAAGCTGTTTAATAGAACACCCAACTTGAAGTTTTTCCATGTCTATCGATATTATTTTTAAATCATGTTTTTCTCCAATATTAAAAATTTCATCTGGGTGATTTACTCTACTATAACTTATTTCTTGAAGGTGACAGAGAGTATCTATAGTGCCTTCGGCTGTAGTTACCTCGAAGAAGCAACCAAATGAAGAATACCCCTTTACTACTGCGTCTTTAATTATATCTCCTACCTTAAAATTTTCTATAATTTTAACTTTATCTTCTTTTTTATTTGAATTAACAACTTGTCTCCTTGATACAACACTATTTCCCCTCACCATGTCTAATTTAATAAGAGCAAATTTTTGTTCAACTCCGATTAGATGATCTATATTTTTTATTGGCTTATCTGAAATTTGCGAACCTGGACAAAACATAAGAGATCCAGTTTCTATGTGTTCAACAATCACACCTCCTTTTGTTTTTTGAGTTATCTTTCCATTTATTAACTCATTTTTTTCATAACACTTTACTAATTCATTCCAACCTTTTATTTTTTGAGCCTTTTGGGCAGATACTACAACATCGCCATTTTTATCTTCAATTTTTTCTAATAATACAGAAATTGTTGATCCCTCTTTTATTTTTTCAGCCATTCCCATCATTTTAATTTCATTTATATCTACTACAGGTTCACTTTTTAAACCTGGAATGAAAAGAAATACATATTTATTGGTAATCTTAGCAACTTTGCCTTCAATTATTTTGCCTTCTTCAATTTTATCTTTTGATAATTGGCTGTTTAATAATTTCTCAAACTGTTGGCTTGCTTGAGTGAGTTGATCTTTATTGTAAATTTCCATCAATTATTTAGTTTTTTGTCCATTATTGCTTTTAACTTTTTAAAGCAAGCTTTCTTACTTAATTTAGTTGTATTAATCAAGATAGAATCTCTTGTTTTTCTTAGTGGTCCATATTTTCTCTCTTTGTCTGATTTATCCCTATTTTTAAGGCTTTTGAGTACTTCTTTATATAAAATTTTTTTTTTTAACTTTTTATACTCTTTAAACCTTCTTTTTGCTCTAGTTTCAATGTTAGCAGTAATATAAAATTTAAACATTGCATCTTTCATTTGGACTGTAATTATATCCCTTCCATCAAGGATAGATCCTCTAAATCTTTTTGGTGGATTGTAAGCACATTTTTGCTGGTAATAGCGAACTATAGTTCTTATTTTTTTATCTTTAGCGATTTTTGATGCTGATATAGCAACTTCATTAGTTAATAAAGATTTTTTTTTCAAATTGTCTAGTTTTAAATTTGTTATTTTTTTTTTTATGAAAGAGTATGAAAATTTTTTTGGATTTTCTATTTTGAGCTTACCAATATATCGATAAACTTTTCCTGTATCTAAGTAAAATAAATTATAGTGTTTAGATATTAATTTAGCTTGTGTTCCAGCACCAGACGCTGCTGGAGAGTCTATTGCAACAGTTATCAAATTCCTTTTTTTTATCAATTAATTTTCGCTCCTATAGACTTAAGAGTTTTTAAAAAATTAGGAAATGATGTTTTAATTGAATCTCTATCATTTATTCTCCATTTGCCTCCCAAAGTTAGTGCTGTAATACATGATAGAAAAAAAATTCTATGATCTTTTAAAAAGTTCTTCATCTCAAAATTTTGAGAGAGTGTTAAACTAGGGTTACCATAAATTTTTATGTTATTTTTTTTTCTTTCTACTCTTATACCAATATATCTTAAAAATTTTATACCAAGATCTAATCTTCTCGACTCTTTCTTGTTCATTTCTCCAAGGTCTTTAAAGCTTGAAATTCCATTTGCCTTAGCTGCAACTAAAAATATTATTAAAAACTCATCTATGGCAGAACTATTTAGTGTAGATGGGCAATTAACCGCTTTCAGAACATTTTTACTTTGAATATAGATATCTGCTATAGCCTCGCCATTGTAAAATCTTTTTTTCTTAAATTTAATTTTTGCACCCATCTTGTTCAGAATAGTAATTATTCCAATTCTACTTGGATTTATATTAACTTCTTTAATAGTTAATGATGATTTTTTTGATAAAAGAGTTAATACAATAAAAAAAGACGCTGAACTAATATCACCTGGAACATTATAATCAAAAGCCTTAAATTGTTTAAGACCTTGAATTGATATTTTGTCGAAATTTTTGTTCCTCTTTACTTTGATTGGATATTTTAAAAATTTTAACATCAGCTCTGTATGATTTCTTGATTTTTTTGAATTAATAGTAGTTATTCCTGGTGTATTTAGAGCAGAAAATATTAAACAAGATTTAACTTGAGCACTCCCAATATTTTCAAAATATTTTATTGGCCTTAAAAAATCTGTACCTAATAGTTTTATAGGCATTAGGTTTTTTTTACTCTTAATATTTACACCAAAAAGTTTTAATGGCTTAATAACCCTGGAAAAGTCTCTTTTAGATAAACTTTTATCTCCTATAACTTTTACTTCATTTTTTGATTTTACCAATAATCCTAGAATTAGTCTTGCCAAGGTTCCAGAATTTCCTGCATTTAATGTTGTATTTTTTTTGAAACTGAAACCATTCAAACCAAAACCATATATATTATAGATATTATTAATTTTTCTATAATTTATCCCAAGTTTCTTTATAGTTTTTAATGTATTAATTACATCTTCTGATTCCAATAAATTTGAAATTTTAGATGTGCCAATTGCCTGAGAAGCAAGAAGAACTGATCTTATAGAAATACTTTTATCTGAACTAACTTTAATTACTCTATTAAAATTTTTTATTCTATTTTTTATAACTACATAGTTTGACATTGATGAACTAATTTATTTTAAATTCATCTCCAAAATATGCCGATCTCGCGCTATTATCCTTTATGATTTCACTAGGGCTTCCCGAAGCAATAATTTTCCCATTAGATAATACTATAGCTCTATCAACACAACTTAATAAATCTCTGGCTTGATGGTCACAAACTATTACAGTAATTTTTTCTAAAGATTGTAAATTTATTATTATTTCTTGAAGCATTTTGATTGTCAAAATATCTAAAGCTGCAAATGGTTCGTCTAAAAGAAGAATACTTGGATCATTAATTAAAGCCATTGCTATGACTAATTTTTTTTTTTGACCACCTGATAAGTGTTTTGATTTTATTCCAATCAGTGGTTCAAACTCAAATTGAGAAATTAATTTATCAATTTTAGTTTTTCTTAAATTTTTATCTTTAATGTGTATTTCTGCAACTAACTTTAAATTGTCTATCAAGTTTAAGTCTTGAATAAACCCTCCATATTGAGGCACATAACCTAAATTAAATTTTGTTGCCCTTTCGTAGACCGGTATATTTGTACAATCAGAACCATTTATCAATACTTGTCCATAGCTTGGTTCTTTTAATCCAGTAATAATATGGAAAATTGTGGACTTACCAACCCCGTTAGGGCCTAACATTCCTAAAATTTCTTGTTTATGTATTTTTAAACTTAGGTTATTCAATATTTGTCTTTTATTATAAAACATGGATATTTTATCTAATTCTAAAACTGATACTTCCTTTTTGAAACTTTTAATCCTAAATTTTTTAATTAATGCCATTAGTTTGTAATAACTTCGACTTCCCCTATAGAACTTTCAGGATTAATAATTATATCTTTTGTTTTTAAATCAAACTCAACAATTCCAGCCTTCATAACAGATTTTGGATCGGTAACAATCACATTATTATATGCTATTGCTTTGTTGGTCTCCATATTAATATCAAAATTTATACATGTAATTTGTTTATTTTGATAATTAATTACTACATTTTCATAAAATTTAGAATTTAAATTTACAGAGTTATATTCAGCGTAATCTGATACTATAAAAATAGTGTCTCGTATTTCAGATGTAATTTTACCTCGAACGTTTTCTAGATCCAAAATATCTTTATTATTAATATTTGATTTTCCTGAAGTAGCCAATAAGTAAAATCTATTTCCTTTTTGGTCGATTGATGAGTACTCTACATCTTTCATTAAATCTTTAACTTTCTTTTCTTCTTTTTTAATTATCTCATCTTTTTTAACTTCTTTTTTATTAATTTCTTTATTGATTATAACTTTTTCTTTGTCTGAATTAGTATTTTCTAGAATATTTTTATTAGGGTTTTGATTAATTATTTTATCAGATCTTTCATTTCTATTTTTAATTATACTTTCTAATTCTTCATTCTTTATTTCTAAATCAGATATTTTCTTTTCAAGTTGGCTAATATTTGTTTCTGATGTAATTGTTTCTTCAATAATTTTTTTGTCTAAATTAAAATATTCAAAGTATACCCAACTAATAATTAAAAAAATTAATATCGAAATACAAATCTGGATAAAGGTTCTTACCGACATTTAGGTTATGTTAGCATCTAAAACATTATGAATATGAATAAAACCAATTGTCTTATTTTTTTTGTTATTATTATGAACGCAGAGACTTGTAATTTTATTAGAGTTCATAATTGAGAGTGCTTTTGCAGCCAGCATATTTTTATCTACACTAATTGGATTTTTTTTCATTACTTTATTTATCTTTGTTTCTTTCAAATTAAATCCTTTATTTGTCAGTCTCTTTATATCACCGTCAGTTAAAATTCCTTTAGTATGATTCTGATTATTTTTAATGATTAGTGTTCCTAGACCTTTTCTTGATATTTTATTTAATGCAACTTTCATATTTACATTTTCAGATATGAAAGGTATTTTGTTTCCAGTTAACATAAGATCTTCAACAGTTTTGAGTTTTATTGATAGTGATCCGCTAGGATGAAATTTTTTAAAATCTAGCCTTCCAAATTTTTTATATCTCATGCAAGCAATAGCAATCGCATCACCCAAAGCTATTTGAACTGTTGTTGATGATGTAGGAACAAAACTTCCGGGTCCAGCTTCTTTAACCTGTGGTAGCAAAAATTTTAAATCAGAACTTTTATATAAAAGAGAGTCTTTCTTTGATGTAATTCCTATTAATTTAATATTTCTATTTCTGGATGTATATTGAATTATATTTTTTAATTCATTACTTTGCCCACTTAAACTCACAAGTATTACAATGTCATTTGATGTAATTTGCCCTAGATCTCCGTGACTGGCATTTGATGCATCAACAAAAAATGATGGTGTTCCAGTTGATGAAAAAGTTGCAGACCATTTTTTTCCAATAATTCCACTCTTTCCTACACCAGATATAATTACTCTACCTTTTTTACAATTAATAATTGTTTTTACTATTTTTTCTAAAGAATGATCTATGCTTGAATAGAGTTTTTTAAGTGATTTTAATTCTACTTCAACAACCTCTTTAGCAATTTGTATTACTTTTTTGTCTTTCATTCTAATGTGACCAGATATCATCTTTAAAAGATGCATAATCAAGTTCGACTCTTGTGTTAATAAACTTTATTGCATTGTTGTAAAGATCTAATCTTTTTTCTCTTTCAAGTATTTTTTTAAGAGCAAAATATATTTTATGAAGATAGAGGACGTCTTGAGCACAATATTTTAATTGTTTGTCTGTAAGATCACCACCAAAATCAGAAACTTGCAATTGTTTACTTATATCTATACCTATAAATTCTTTTATTAAGTCTTTCAAACCATGTCTATCTGTGTAGCCCCTAGCAATTTTACTCATTATTTTCGTACAATCTATATTCTCTACTTTTTTAATATCTAAGTTTTTTTTGATAAACAATAAATCTGCTCTAGCAAAATGAAATATTTTATTAATACTATTGTCTTCTAGAACTTTTTTTAAGTTTGGTGCATCATAATTATCTTTATCTAATTTAATAATATGAGCATCATTATTACCTGAAGATATTTGAACTAAACAAAGTCTGTCTCGTACAATATTAAGTCCTGTGAACTCGCAATCTATAGCAATCTTGTCACTGAACTTTATTTCAGCTGGCAAATCTTTCTGATGTAATTTAATATCTAAATCCATTAAATAGATATATATATATGAAAAATCAGGATTCAATTTTAATATTTGGTTCTTCAGGTCAAATAGGCAAATCATTAATAAGGAAATTTACACAGAATAACTATAAAGTTATAGCAGTTACTAGAAGCATACATAAAAAGGGTTTTCAAATTAAAACGCAATCAAATTATGGTTACTTAGAATTAGAAGAGATTAATTCTTTTACAGAAGAAAATATATCGAGATTAATGAAAAAAGCATCAATATGTATAAACTTGATTGGAATCTTATTTGAAAAAAAAGAAAATCATTTTAATTTAATTCATTCAATCCTACCATCTTTACTTTCAAAAGTTGCTTATGAAAATTCTCTTGATCAATTTATACATGTGTCTGCATTAGGCATAGAGTCAGCTCTAGATAGTAAATATGCTCTAAGTAAACTTAATGGTGAAAAAAAAGTTAGAGAAAATTTTTCTAGGTCTGTAATTTTAAAACCCTCTATTGTTTATTCAGTTGACGATAATTTTACAACTAATTTTATGAAATTACTAAGCATACTTCCAGTTATGCCCTTGTATTACTCTGGAAAAACAAAATTTACTCCAATCCATGTGTCAGATTTTGCAAACATTATTTTTAATTTAGTAAAAAATAAAATAAATTCTGAAACTATAGAATGCATAGGACCTGAAGTACTTTCCTTTAAAGAAATCATATTTAAAATTTTAAAATCTATTAATAAGAAAAGAATAATATTCTCACTTCCTTTGCCTTTAGCTAAAATTAATGCTAGATTGTTTCAGCTTATGCCAAAACCATTATTGACATTAGATCAACTTAAATTATTAAAATATGATAATGTTGTTTCAAAAAAATACATAACAAACTTTGATCTTAAAATGAATGCAGATAAAAAATTTGATGAAGAAATTAATAATTATAGCTATAATTGGACAAGTGGTGGTCAATTTTCTAAAAAAAATAAAGTGAGCTGATGTTAACAAATATTATTTATTTCACTGTATTCGTTATTTTAGCATTTGTTTTATCTATTGCTGTCAAAGCAATTACTAGAGGAGTAGAAGCAAAACAAATTATAAAAGAGGAAAAAAATTTAGTTTCAAATAATGATAATGGAAACCAAAATCAAGAATTTGTGAGACAATTAAAAGATTTAAAAGATTTGTATGATAAAGGAATATTAAGTGAAGATGAATTTATAAAGGCTAAGGAAAAGATATTAAAATAATTTATGCCGATTTTACTTTTTTCTCTATAAATTTTGGAACTTCATCATCTTTATCCATCACTTCTTCTTTTTTACCTTTTGGTGTGAAAACTATCATTAAATGTAATGGACAGTATGAAAATTTTTCAACAGTTTTTCTTCCACAAAAAGATGCGTCTTTTTCATTAGGATGACCTTCCATATATTTGCAAGTTTTCTCATTTAAATCTTCTAGTTGAAGGTTTTTTGCTGGTTCAAAGTTCTTATCTAAAAGCAGAGATCTAAATCTTTGTTTTCTGCTCCCTTTTTTAATATCAATATTGTTATGCTTAGTTGCGCTTTTATTGTTATTTAATGTTGTAGACCTAGTTCTAATTTTAGCAGATAAGTTTAATCTATGGGCTTTTCCAATTACTGCATTTCTACTAACTCCACCAATTATTTCAGCAATTTGACTTGCTGTTTGGCCTCTACCCCAAAGTTCCTTAAGTTTATTAACTTTTTCATCAGTCCAACTCATTTTACTATATTTAGTATACCTTAAATCTATTAATACACTATCTTGAAAACATAATAAACACCTTATAACAAGCTTTTTTTTCTGTTTTTTAACAATTATTAAAAAAAAAGTTTATTAATAATTACTTATGGTTGAATTGCAGAAAAAATATCAAATAGGAACAAAAAGGTTTGGACTTATTAATTGGGTTGGAACTTATTCTTTGTATAAGAAAGAAGTTCTGAGATTTCTAACGGTTGCAGGACAGACTTTATTTGGTCCAATATTAACTAGTATATTATTTTTAACCGTAATTTCTTTGGCTATAGGAGATCAAAGAACTGATGTCTTGGGAGTTCCATATATAAAATTTTTAGCTTGTGGCTTAATAATGATGCAGGTAATTCAACAAAGTTTTGCTCATTCTAGCTCTTCTATAGTGATGGGAAAAATGATGGGTACAATTACAGATATTATCCATAGCCCTTTATCTTCATCAGAAGTGGTACTCGCAATAACATTTGCATCAGCCACAAGAGGATTATTGATTGCATTAGCATCAACTTTAATATTTATTTTTTTTATTGATTTATCAATTCAAAATTTCTTTTTATGGTTTACTTATTTGTTTTTGGGTGGATTATTTATGGGATCACTTGGAATAATAGTTGGTTTATATGCAGATAAATTTGATCAAATGAGTACTGTTACAAACTTTATAATAGTTCCATTTAGTTTTTTAAGTGGTACGTTTTATAGTATTGATAGATTGCCTTATTTTCTAAAGATCCTTAGTAATTATAATCCTTTTTTTCATATGATAGATGGATTTAGATATTCATTTATAGGTCAATCAGATGGGTCTATAACATTTGGTATAACATTACTTACTTTTCTAAGTTTGACTATTATTTATGTAGCATACTTTTTAGTAAACAAAGGTTATAAAATTAAATCATAGTATAAAATGAGTTATTTAGCTAAAAATTATAAAAGAAGAAATTTATCTTTCAACATAGGTAGAGGATCCTATTTGTACACAAAAAGTGGAATAAAGTTTTTAGATTTTGTTCAAGGGATTGCTGTTAATTCTTTAGGTCATGCAAACCCAAATTTAGTAAGAGCAATAAACAAACAATCAAAAAAACTTTGGCATGTTTCTAACTCTTTCATAATTCCAGAAGGAGAGGAGCTAGCTAGAAAATTAACAAAGAGAACTTTTGCCGATGCAGTTATTTTTCAAAATAGTGGAGCAGAAGCTACTGAAGCTGCTATAAAAGTTGCTAGAAGATATTTTTATTCAATAGGTCAAAAAAAAAAAAATAGAATTTTATGTATAAAAAATTCTTTTCATGGAAGAACTATCGCAGCAATAAATGCTAGCGGATCAAAAAAAATGGTTGAAGGATTTGGCCCAAAAGTAGGAGGATTTGATCATTTTAAATTTGGAAACCACAAGGAACTGAAAAGAAAAATTACAAGTAAAACTGCGGCTATAATGATTGAACCAATAATGGGTGAAGGAGGTATTAAAGTCATACCTTCATGGTGTCTCAGAGAACTGAGACAGATTTGTAATAAAAAAAAAATTCTTCTTATTTTAGACGAGGTTCAGTGTGGAATTGGTAGATCAGGTAAGTTTTTTTCATATGAATATGCAAATATAAAGCCAGATATAGTTCCAATTGCAAAAGGAATTGGAGGTGGGTTCCCAATAGGCGCAGTGTTAATGACAAAAAAAGTTTCTAAAGCTATGGTACCAGGCACACATGGATCTACTTTTGGTGGAAACCCTTTGGCAATGTCTGTTGGAAATGCTGTAATGGACGAAATTTTTAGAAAAGGCTTTCTTGCAAAAGTTAAAAGCAACTCTAAATATTTTATTTCAGAATTAAATAAAATTAAAATCAAATTTCCAAATATTATTAAAGAAATCAGAGGAGTAGGATTAATTTTGGGAATACAGTTATATCACGATCAGACAAAATTTATACAAAGTTTAATGAAAAATAAATTGTTAACAATTAGAGCGGCCGAAAACGTTATAAGAATTCTGCCTCCGTTAAATGTAAATAAAAATGAAATAAATATAGCTTTAAAAATTATAAATAAAGTTTGTAATGGGTATAAAGAATAATGAAAAACTTTCTTCATATTAGAGATATTTCCCCAAGTGACTTGAAAAAAATTATTTCTGACGCAAAAAATAGGAAAGCTAAAAGAAAAAGATTAAATACTCTTGATCCTGATAAAGATTCACCTTTAAAAGGTAAAATTCTGTTGCAGATGTTTGAAAAATCTAGCCTTAGAACTAGGTTAAGTTTTTACTTAGCTATAAAACAATTAGGTGGAGGATCTTTGACATTAAGACCAGAGGAATTGCATCTAGGAAATGGTGGAGAAAATATAGCAGATACATCTAAAATTTTATCAACTTATGGCAATGCTTTTATGTTGAGAACAGACTCGGATAAAAAATTAGATGAATTTAAAAAATATTCAAGTATACCAATAATAAATGGATTAAGCCCATCTTCACATCCCACTCAAGTTTTGTCAGATATTTTTACGATTCAAGAAATTAAAAAGAAAAATATTTCAAAATTAAAACTATGTTGGATAGGTGATGCCAACAATAATATGATGAATAGCTTAATAGAAGCTTGTATAAAGTTTTCTATAACGTTAAATATTGCTTGTCCTAAAGAATATCAACCAAACAAAGATCTTACCTCCTTAATAAAAAAACAAAAAGGAAAAATTAAAATTTTTAATAAAAAAGAAAAAGCTGTTAAAAATTCTGATGTCGTAATGACAGACAAAATCATTTCATTAAACGATAAAGTAAATAAGAAAAAGAAACTTAAATCATTTAAAAATTTTAAAGTAGATACAAAAACTATGAATTTAGCCAAGAAAGATGCAATATTTCTGCATTGTCTTCCAAGAGGAAGTGAAGTTACAGAAGAAGTATTTCTTGGTAAACAATCTAAAGTATGGCAGCAAGCCCTTAACAGAGTATATGTTCAAAAGAGTATTTTATTATATTGTTTTGGTAAATTAAGGTAGTTGTAAAGGACTATCAGCATTAGCATTCATATATAGAATTACTGAAGCTCTATCTTTCTCTTTTTTTAATCCTGCGAAAGCCATTTTGGTACCCTTTATATATGAGGCAGGTTTGATTAAAAAACTATTCATCTCTTGGAATGTCCAATCTTTTCCAAATGCTATTAGGGCTTTAGAATATTTATAATCTTCCAGAGCACCCATATTTCTCCCTAGTACATTGTAAAGTGCTGGTCCAATATTGTTCCTTCCACCTTTTTTAATTGAATGACATGCGCTACATTTCTTAAATACTTTTTTTCCATGATCAACACTTCCCATTGCTAATAGAGCAGAAATATCAACTGCTTCAACAGCTGCAGAAGCTTTCGTGCCATCTGTTTCAGCAAATTCAACTTTATAAGCTGATTGACTCGGTTTTTCTACGTAATAGATAATGTCTGAAATTTTAGTTATTCCAAATATAACAACAAAAATAACAACTACCGCTGCTATAATTTTATTAATTTCAAATGAGTCCATGATTTTTAATTATTATCCTCGTATAACATGTTAAACAAAAAAAAAACTAAATTTAAATTTAATTATTGCGTCTGAAAGACGCATAATACTTAGTTTATGAGCAATACAGTAATTTTAATCCCTTCAAGATTGGAAGCAACAAGGTTACCAAATAAACCTTTATTAAAAATCAATAATATTTCAATTATCAATCATGTTTACAAAATTGCTAAATCATCTCTTATTGGAGAAAGTTATGTTGCAACAGGTGATAAAGAAATATTCGAAGAAGTTACTAAGCTTGGAGGAAAATGTATTTTAACCAAAAAAGATCATAAAACTGGAACTGACAGAATTTTTGAGGCTTATCAAGAGTTAAGAGATGACAATATTGAATATGTAATAAATCTTCAAGGAGATGAACCAATGCTTGATATTGAGGATGTTAATAATCTCCTCAAAAAAACTATTAAAAAAAAATCTAAAATTTCAACATTAGCCTGTCAAATTGAAGACGAAAAATTTTTCTTAAATAAAAATATTGTAAAAGTAATCACAAAAGAGGAACTTCTTCAGAACAATTTATCAACAGCAACATCATTTACAAGAGAAATTAAAAATACTCAAAAAAATATTTACCACCATATAGGAATTTATATTTATAATGTTTCATATTTAGAAAAGTTTGTGCAATTAGAGCAAACTCAGAATGAAAAATCGCAAAAATTAGAACAATTAAGATTAATGGATAACAATATTGAAATAGACGTAGGATTAGCAAAAACCAAACCAATTGGCGTAGATACAGATGAAGATTATCTAGAAATAAAAAAAATTATGGAATATAAAAATTAAATTATGAAAATTGCTTATCAAGGTGTTGCAGGAAGTTACAGCGAAAGTTGTGCTAAAAAAATGTATCCAGAGAGTGAAACAATACCCTGTAAAACATTCGATGAATGCTTTGAAAGGTCTAATGAAGATAATTCTATAAAATCTTTAATTCCAGAGTCAAATAAAACAACTGGAAATATCGGTGTCGAGTATTTAATCTTTAAATACAGACTAAATATTTATGCAGAGCATTTTTTTCCAATTAATCATAATCTATTAGGATTAAAAGATTCCAAAATAGATGACATAAAAGATGTTTACTCACATGCACAAGCATTAAGTCAATCTTCAAGTTTTATTAAGAAAAAAAAATTCATAGAAAATGTTAGAGCAGATACAGCTGGTTCAGCAAAATTTGTTTCAGAAACTAAAGACAAATCTAAAGCTGCTATAGCTTCAAGTCTAAGTGCAGAAATATATGGTCTTAAAATTTTACAAGAAAATGTCCAAGATGATAAAGATAACGTGACAAGATTTTTATTACTTGGTAAAGATATTTTTCAGCCAGATTTTTCTAATGACAATCATATAACATCAATATTATTTAAGTTGAAAAGTAAACCTGCTGCTCTTTACTCTGCACTATCTGGATTTGCAATCAATGGAGTTAATATGAGTAAACTACAAAGTTTTCCCGAAAAGAACTCATTTTCCTCATATTTTTTTCTATGTGATATTGACGGACATATTGAGGCTCCTAAAATCAAAAACTCACTTGAGGAATTGGGTCTCCATTGTCAAGATATGCACGTTCTAGGTGTTTATAAATCCGATAAATTTAGACAAAAATAAATTTATAACTTTCTTGTAGAATAGAAATTTTTATTGATATAATAAAGTTGGAGGCCAATCAGGTGGTGTTACCACAAATCCCCCAGGATCGAAAGATAGCAAGGGTAGTGAGTATTTTCCAGGTTGGTTGGTCTCCTTAAAAATGACAGAAAATTCGAAAGTACTAGCTTTAAAATACAGACCTCAAGTATTTGAGGATTTAATTGGCCAAGAGATTATTGCTGAAACAATTAAAAATTCAATAATTTCAGACAAGTCACCTAACGCATTCTTGTTTACAGGTATCAGGGGAGTAGGAAAAACAACTTTCGCAAGAATAGTTGCAAAGTCATTAAATTGTGAGCATGGAATTGAAAACATGTGTAAGAAAAAATGTAGTAACTGTGATGCAATTACAAACTCAAATCATATTGATGTTTTGGAAATGGATGCTGCAAGCAAAACAGGTGTTGACGATGTAAGAGAGCTTATTGAATTTTCAAGATATGGACCAACAACTGCTAAATATAAAATATTTATTATTGATGAAGTTCATATGTTAAGCAAACAAGCATTTAATGCACTTTTAAAAACATTAGAGGAACCACCAAAATATTTAAAATTTATTTTTGCAACAACCGAAATCAAAAAAATTCCTGTAACAGTAATATCGAGATGTCAACGTTTTGATCTCTCTAGAGTGAAATCTGAAGAGCTTTTTAATTATATAAAAATGATTAAAGACAAAGAAGGCGGTAAAGTTTCTGATGAAGCTTTAAAATTAATTGTTAAAATTTCAGAAGGATCTGTTAGAGATGCATTATCTTTGTTAGATCGTGGACTTGTAGCCAATCAAAATGATGAGGAATTAAATCTAGATAAAGCACAAAGTATTTATGGATATTTTGATAAAAGTTCTCTGATAGAACTAATTAAAAATTTGTTTAGTGGTGACGAAAAAAAAGTATTTGAGCTGTATAGAAAAATTTATGATTCTGGTGTAGATCCAAAAATTTTTTTGAATGATTTTCTTGAGGTTTTATACTACCTAAAAAATATCAATTTTATAAAATTAGATGGAAATAATTTTTCTTTAAATGATCAAGATTTTAGTAATCTTTCCAAAATATCTGAAAATTTAGATTCAAAGGACATAATCCTTTTTTGGCAATTCACACTTGATACAATTGAGGAAATTAACATTGTTTCAAATCCAAATTTATCGGTTGAAATGTTCCTTTTCAGATTAATGAGAATAAAAGGTTTTAAGGAGAAGGATGTTGAGGAGAGCTTTACTGGAAAAAATCCTGATACTTTAATTAAAGAACCTGAAAAAAAAATTACAAGTAAAACAATAGATCAAATCAAAAATGTTTCACAACAAGAAAAAATTGAACCAAATTTAAATAAAGATGAAGTAATTAATGAACTTAAAATAGGTTCATTTGAAAGTTTGATAAATCTATGTACGGAGAGAAAAGAAGCTAAGCTTAAATATGAGCTTGAAACTAATACAAATTTAGTTTCATTCTCTGAGGGTTTAATAGAAATATCTTTTAATGAAAACTTAGACAAAGACTTTATAAAAAATCTATCTAACAAACTTTACGAATGGACATCTAAGAGATGGATTATCTCTCTATCAAAAAACCAAGGACAAATTTCAAAAAAAGAAAAAAATAAAATTGATGAGAAAAAAATATTTGATGATGTTAAAAAGTCTGAAGCGTATAAAAAAGTGATCGAAGCATTTCCTGATGCAGAATTAATAAATGTTGAGTTGAAGGAGGATTAGAATGACTGATTTTTCAAAATTAATGGAAAAAGCTAAAGAGATTGAAAGTAAAATGAAAGAAAGCCAAGAAAATATTAAAAAGATTGAGGTTGAAGGTGTCTCAGGAGCTAATGATGTAAAGGTTACCTTAAATGGAGAGGGAACCATGATCTCAATTAAACTTAGTGAAAATGTTTTAAAAGAAGAAAAAGTAATACTAGAAGATCTTATTACTGCTGCACATAATAACGCAAAATCACAACTTAAATCAAAAACTGCAGAGGAAATTTCTAAGGCCTCAGGAAATTTTGGAATACCTGGATTTAAGTGGCCTTTATAATTTAAATGCAAAATATTCCTGAAATAGAAAATTTAATCAAACTTATATCTAAGTTACCAGGGCTAGGACCTAAGTCTGCAAAAAGAATAATATTAAAAATGATTAATAACCGACAAGAATTACTAAAGCCATTGGCTCAAAATTTGAGTGAAGTTTTTAAAAATATTGTTAGATGTAAAATTTGTGGAACATTGAAGCCTAATACAATTAATTGTAATTATAATAATTGCGAAATAGTAGAAAAAAAATATAATAAAATTTGTGTTGTAGAAAATATTTCAGATCAGTGGGCAATAGAAAGTTCTTCAATTTTTCAAGGTTACTTCCATATTTTAGGAGGGACTCTCTCAAACAATAATAATAGTAATAGAGAGGACTTGCTTATTAACTCTCTTATAGAAAGAATAAATAAAGATGATATTGAAGAAGTAATTTTAGCAACTAGCGCAACTGTAGAAGGTCAAACTACAGCATTTTATATTCAAGATAGTCTAAAAAAAACTGACGTCAAAGTTTCAAAACTAGCCCAAGGTTTACCAGTAGGTGGAGAAATCGAAAATTTAGATGATGGTACTCTTATATCTGCATTTAAAAATAGAAAAAAAATAGAGGCTTAATTAGCTTTTTTTAATTAATCTGTTTAAATGTAAGAGAGGTTCTGTATAGCCAGAAGGCTGTGACTTTCCATGAAAAATTAATTCACATGCTGCTTTAAAGGCAATAGATTTATCATACTCTGGAGACATACTTTCGTAGTTAGTATCGTCTTCATTCTGTTTATCAACAACTTTTGCCATTTTTTTTAGAATTTCAAGAACCTGTCTATTTGAACATAAGCCATGATGAAGCCAATTGGCAATATGTTGAGATGAAATTCTTAACGTTGCTCTATCTTCCATTAATCCAATATCATTTATATCTGGGACTTTGGAACAACCTATACCTTGATCAATCCATCTGACTACATAACCTAAAATAGTTTGAGCAGAATTTGAAATTTCAGTATTAATTTCATCAATAGACCAATTAGGACGATTTGCTATTGGAATAGTAAGAAGATCAGACAATTTTGATGGCTCTCTTTTTAATATTGCTTTTTGTTTTTCAAAAACATTTACTTCATGATAGTGCATAACATGTAATGCTGCGGCAGTTGGTGAAGGAACCCAAGCACAATTTGCGCCTGCATTTACATGTCCAATCTTTTGTTCCATCATTTCATTCATTTTATCAGGCATGGCCCACATCCCTTTACCTATTTGAGCAACTCCTGAAAAACCACATTTTAAGCCTATATCTACATTATTATCCTCATAGGTTTTAATCCATTTAGACGCTTTCATATCTCCTTTTTTGATCATTGGTCCAGCTTCCATTGAAGTGTGCATCTCATCACCAGTTCTATCTAAAAATCCAGTGTTGATAAAAAATACTCTATCTTTAAGTGTTCTAATACATTCTTTAAGGTTTGCAGATGTTCTTCTTTCTTCATCCATAATTCCACACTTAATCGTGTTTTTTTCTAATTTTAAAACTTCTTCGACTTTTGTAAAAATTAAATTAGCAAATTCTGTCTCCTCTGGCCCATGCATTTTTGGTTTTACGATATAAATTGACCCTTCTCTTGAATTACCTTTTCTTTTCAAATCATGAATACAAGCTGCTGAAGTTATAAAAGCATCCATTATTCCCTCAGGAACTTCTGATCCATCATTTAAAGTGATTGAAGGGTTTGTCATTAGGTGCCCAACATTTCTCACAAGTAAAAGACTTCTACCATGAAGTTTTAACTTTTCACCATTTGATGATATATAACTTCTATCTGGATTAAGTTTTCTTTCTAATTCTTTACCGTTTTTTTCAAATATTGACTTTAAATTTCCTTTCATCAATCCTAGCCAATTTCTATAACAAGTTACTTTATCCTCAGCATCGACTGCTGCAACACTATCTTCATGGTCACAAATTGTTGAAACAGCAGACTCAATTATAATATCGCTTATGCCAGCAGCATCTCTTGCAGCACTAAATGCTCTAGGATTAATAATTATTTCAAGATGAAGATTATTATTTTTTAAGATTATAGCATTTGGTTTAGCTGCATCACCTCTGTAACCAATAAACTTCTCTAAATCTGATAAATTATATTCTTTATTTTCCTTATAAATTGAAAGTTTTTTATTATTTACTGCTAAACCAGTAATATCTTTCCAGTCAAGATCGTTTATTGGAAAATATTTGTTCAAAAAGTTTCTAGTGTATTTGATCACTTCTTGTCCTCTTAAAGGATCATATTTTTCACTTCCACTTTCTTCAGACTCTATTATATTTGATCCATAAAGACTGTCATATAAGCTTACCCACCTTGCATTCGCAGCATTCAAGCTATATCTAGAATTCATTATTGGAACAACTAATTGTGGCCCTGCTATATTAGATATTTCTTCATCTAAATTTTTAGTTGTTATTTTAAAATCTTCACCTTCTTTTTTTAAATAACCTATTTCTTCCAAAAAATTTTTATATTTATTATAGTCAATCTCGTGGTCTCTATTTTTTTTATGCCACAGATCTATTTCTTGTTGTAATGTCTCTCTGATTTCGAGTAATTTTTTATTTTTAGGCGCTAATTCATGCACCACTTTGTCAAAACCTTTCCAGAACTCGTCAGGACCAACATTAGTATCCTGTAAAAGCTCATTTTTGACAAAATCAGCCAGTTCTTTTGCTACAGATAAGTTGTGTATTTTGATGTATTGCTCTCTCATAAATTGAAAATCTTATAATAAATTGTCATTTTTGCGCAATCAAAATTACTTATTTTAACAATTTATTGCCTTTTTTGTTTATAATACATGCTTTAAATGAAAAATTACCTAAATTTTGAAACAGATATTAAAAATCTTGAGGAGGAATTAGATAAACTAAAAGACCCTTATAATCAGGAAGGTTTATCTGAAGTCGATACTTCAAGAATAAGTAAAGTTGAAGAAGAAATAAATGAAAAGTTAGAGAAAATTTATTCTAACTTAGATCCATGGCAGACAGCATTAGTTGCTCGTCATGAAGATAGACCTAAAGCAAAATTTTTTGTTGAAAATCTTTTTGATGATTTTATCCAACTTTCTGGGGATAGGTATTATGGTGAGGACAAAGCCGTTATAGCTGGTTTTGCAAAATTCGATGGCAAATCTGTTTTAGTAATTGGTCAAGAAAAGGGTTCAGATCTTAATAAAAGAATAGATCATAATTTTGGAATGATGAGACCCGAGGGTTACAGAAAAACAATTAGACTTATGGAGTTAGCTAACAAGTTTAAAATTCCAATTATTTCTATTGTAGATACTCCAGGAGCATATCCAGGAGTTGGCGCAGAAGAAAGAGGTCAGGCTGAAGCAATAGCAAAATCTATTGAATGCTCTATGAAGTTAACAGTCCCTACAATTGCAATAATAATTGGAGAGGGTGGATCTGGAGGAGCAATAGCTTTAGCATCATCTAATAAAGTGATTATGCTTCAAAACGCAATATACTCTGTCATTTCTCCAGAAGGATGTGCTACCATTTTATGGAGAGACCCCAAAAAAACTTTAGAGGCTGCAACTGCAATGAAAATGTCATCTAGCGACCTTTTAAAATTGAATATAATTGATGAAATAATTCCAGAACCAGTTGGCGGTGCACACAGAGATAAAGATCTGATTTTGGATAACGTAAGAGATTCATTAAAGAAAAATTTAGATTTTTTTCAGACAATGGATAAAGATGAAATTCTTAATCATAGAAAAAACAAATTTTTGTCAATTGGGAGAAATAAAGGATTTACAACACAATCAGATGATAGAAATGATTTATCTATGAAAGCAAGTGCATTAGAAAATATTTATCAAAACTTTAAAAAGAATTCTAAAATTTATTATGGTGTATCTGCTGCAGTTTTATTAATATTATTCTTAAGCATTCTTTTATAAAGCACCACAACAATGCTTGAACTTTTTCCCTGTTGCCTCACATCTTTCGTTTCTAGAAATTTTTCCTTCTCTATTTGTTACAAGTAAACATTTTGGGTTATTATTTGTATTTATACTTTTTTCATTTTGAACATCATTTTGATCATCATTTTTTTCTATAAGTTTTAAATTAAATAAAATTGTAATTAAATCATACTTAAGTTTACTTAATAAATTTTCAAAAAGTGTAAATGCCTCTTTTTTATATTCTACCAAAGGATCTCTTTGTCCATAAGATCTTAAACCAATGACTTGTCTTAATTGTTCTAAATATTGAATATGTAATTTCCAATTTTGATCAATTAATTGTAAAAAAATTCTTTTTTCTATCTCGTAATATTGTTCTTCGTTTAACATTTTTATTCTCTCTTCTTTTGAACTTTTAAATTTATTTTTAATTTTTTCTTCAAACACTTTATTTTCAAGATTAACTAATTCATTAATTTCACTCTCTTCAAATGATTTTCCAAATAAAGATTTTAATTGCATATGGATTTCATTTGATCCTGCGTTCGCTAACTTTTTTGTTTTCTTAAGTTTCAAATCATCAATAATTTCACTCAGAAAATTTTCAGAATATTGCTTGGAGTCTTTATTTTCTATTACTTCATTTCTTTGCGAAAATATTACTTGCCTTTGATCGTTTAAAACATTGTCAAACTTCAAAAGAGTTTTTCTAATATCAAAATTTCTTGCCTCAACTTTTTGTTGTGCTCTTTCTAATGCTTTATTTATCCATGGATGGTCTATACTTTCTCCATCTTTAAGCCCAAGCTTTTCAAGTATATTATTCATAGACTCAGACCCAAATATTCTCATTAAATCGTCTTCTAAGCTTACATAGAATATAGAGCTACCTTCATCACCTTGTCTTCCCGATCTACCTCTTGCTTGATTATCTACTCTTCTACTTTCCATCCTTTCTGTACCAATAACAAACAATCCTCCCAATCTTTTTATTTCAGCTTTATCACTCTCATCCTGACCTCCTAATTTGATGTCAACTCCCCTTCCTGAAATACTTGTAGTAATAATTATCGAGTTTCTTTTTCCTGCATCTGCAATAATTTCAGCTTCTCTTTGATGATTTTTTGCATTTAAAACTGTGTGTTTAATATTTTTTTTATCTAATAGATTTGAGAAGTGTTCAGACTTATTAATACTTGAGGTAAAAACTAATAATGGTTGTCCTTTTGCATTACATTCAACAATCTTACTAATTATTGCTTCATCTTTTTCTTTACTTGTTCTAAATATTTGATCATTCGAATCTTTTCTAATCATTTGCTTATTAGTAGGAATTGACACTACTGGAAGATTATAAATTTCAAAAAACTCTTCTGATTCTGTTAATGCTGTTCCAGTACATCCAGCTATTTTTTTATAAAGCTTGAAGAAATTTTGGTAGGTAATTGATGCTAAAGTTTGATTTTCAGCATTAATTGTTAAATTTTCTTTTGCCTCTAGACTTTGATGAAGACCATCACCAAACCTTCTTCCAGGTAATTGTCTACCTGTTTGTTCATCAATTATTATTATTTGCCCATCTTTTACAATGTAATCTCTACCACTCTGAAAAAGATGGATTGCACGTAATGATTGATTAACTAAATGAACAATATGTAAGTTTTCTGGATCATAAAAATTTTTATTTTTAAGTATTCCAGCATTTGAAAATATACTTTCAACATTATCCACACCTTTATTAGTTAATAAAATATTTCTATCTTTTTCATCTATTTCAAAATCCTCTTTTTTTAGATTTTTTACAAGTTTATCAACAGCTATATATTGGTTTGTTTTGTCTTCTGTTGCTCCTGAAATTATTAGAGGTGTTCTAGCCTCATCAATTAAACAAGAGTCAATTTCATCAACAATCGCATAATTATGTTCTCTTTGAACCATGGATTCTTTTGTAAATTTCATATTATCCCTTAAATAATCGAAGCCCAATTCACTATTAGTAGAATAAGTTATATCTTTTGAATAATTTTCTTTTCTCTCTAAATCATCTTGCCCAGTATTAATATATCCACAGGTTAAACCTAAAAACTCATAAATCTTTCCCATATTCTCGCTATCTCTCTTAGCCAAATAATCATTTACAGTTACTATATGGACACCTTTTTTTTCTAGAGCATTAAGGAAAGCTGAAAGAGCTATGGTTAATGTTTTACCTTCTCCAGTTTTCATTTCTGCAATTTTATTCTCATGGATTACAACACCACCAATTAGCTGAACATCAAAGTGTCTTTCATTTCTAATTCTTTTAGAGGCTTCCCTAACCATTGAGAAAGCTTCAGGCAGCACGTCGTTTAAACTTTTACCATTTTTTATTTCTTCAATTAGTTTCTCGGTTTTTTTTGGGAACATTTCGTCAGATAAATTTTCTAAATCTTTTTCTAAATGATTAACTTTATTGACTATTTGTTGAATTCGGCCTAGTTCCTTTTCATTTCCGCTTTTAATAAGCTTTGAAAATATATTAAGTGGGTTGAACATTTTGATATAAAATTAAATATTAGAAATATATAGTAATTAATTAATTATTTTAAATATCATGAAATTTAACATAAACAATTTTATAAATACTAGCAGTCAAAGCTCTAAAATTGTTGATTTTCAAGATTTAGATCATATTGATGGAGTTTCAATTTCTGCAGTAAGCGCTGGCTTATATAAATTTAAGAGAGATGAATTAGTTTTATTTTATTTTAGAGATGGTGCAAATTATGCCTCCGTATATACCCAATCAAAATTAATATCAGAAAATCTAAAATGGAATAAAAAAATTAAAGCAAAAAAAATATTTGCATTATTAGTTAACACCAGAAATGCCAATGCATTAACAGGTCCACAGGGCTATAATGCGTTAAAAAAAATATCTTTAGATTTATCCTCGAAATTAACAGAGATACAGAAAAGAGATGAAGATGTTCCAAAACAAATTTCTTCAAAAGAAATTCTTTTTGGTTGTACAGGAACTATAGGAGAAAAATTCCCATTAGAAAAAATTAAAGCTTCATTACCAGAATTAGTTGAGAAAATAAAATATACACAAAATAAATTAATCTGGATGAAAGCTGCAATGGGCATAATCACAACTGATTTAAAACCAAAAGTATCAATGGCTGAAACTAAAATTTGTTCATCTACAATTAAAATTTATGGAATTGCAAAAGGCTCAGGTATGATTTATCCAAATATGGCAACAACATTAGGTTATATATTTACTGACGCAACTTTATCTTCATCGGTTTTAAAAGATATCTTAAAAAACAATATAAAGACAACTTTCAATGCAATTTCTTGCGATGGTGACACAAGTACAAATGATATGGTTTCGATATTTTCAACAAGTAAAGTAAATCATCCAGAAATAAAAAAATATAGCGATAGTAGACTTAAAAATTTTAATAAGGCGGTTCATGATGTTTTATTAAATTTAGCTAAACAAGTTGTTTCTGATGGAGAAGGAGCTTCTAAATTTATTTCTATTAACTGTATCAATTGCAAAACTGAAAAAGATGCAAAAAATATATCATTCAAAATTGCAAACTCATTATTAGTAAAGACTGCAATTGCTGGAGAAGATCCAAATTGGGGTAGAGTTGCTATGGCCATCGGAAATAGTGATTCAAAAATTAAAGAACAAAAATTATCTATTTCTTTTGGACCATATAAAATTTATCACAAAGGGTCTTTGCACAAATCTTATGAAGAAAAAAAGGTTATGGAATATATGAAAGGTAAATCAATTGAAATACAAGTTGATATTGGTCAGGGAATAAAAAATTTTAAATCGTACACTATGGATTTAACAAAAAAATATATTGAAATTAATGCTGATTATAGGACCTAACTATATTGAAATTTCATTGATTAATATTTAAATAATATTCATGATCAAGTATTTGTTAAAATGTAAAGATTGTAAGCAAGAATTTGAAAGCTGGTTTAGTGCCTCAAATGAATACGATAGGTTGCTCAAATTAAAACTTTTAAGTTGTCAATCCTGTGATTCAATAAATGTTGAAAAGTCATTGATGTCTCCAAATTTATTGAATACTAAGAAGAAAGTAAATTTAAAAGAGTTAAAAAAATACAAAGATGTTCAAAAAAAACTTTCTGATTACAAAAAATTTGTAAAAGATAATTTCGAGTATGTTGGAGAAAATTTTACTTATAAAGCAAGATCAATTCATTATGATAAAAAAAAACCAAAAAAAGGTATTTACGGTAGTGCTTCGCTTAAAGATGTTAAGGAATTAAGAGAAGAAGGAATAGAAACTGATATTATTCCGTGGATTGAAGACGATAAAAATTAAATTTTCTTAAATTCAGCAATGTAATTTATAGACTTATCTGATGTAACAGACCATTTATTTAACATAGGGTTAAAAGTCATTCCATCAATTTTTCTTAGCTTTAATAAATTTTTTTTACAAATATTTGTTAAATGCTCTGGTTTAACAAATTTTTCCCAATCGTGAGTGCCTATTGGAAGCCACTTTAAAACATATTCAGCCCCTACAATCGCAAATAAATAAGATTTTAGAGTTTTATTTAAAGTAGCTATAAACATCACACCTGATTTTTTTAAAAATTTTGCACTTTCTTTAATAAAAAAATCAACATCTTCAACATGTTCAACAATTTCCATGTTTAAAATTACATCGAATCTTTTCTTTATTTTTAAATTTTCTGGAGAGGAATTATAATATTTAATTTTGAGTTTACTTTTTTTTAAATGATACTTAGCTACTTGTATATTTTTATTTGAAGCATCTATCCCAACGACATTTGCTCCAAGTTTAGCCATGGGTTCTGAAAGTAATCCTCCACCACATCCAATATCTAGAATGTTTAGGCCCTTAAATGGCTCATGCTCTTTTTTAATTTTAAACTCAGATAAAATTGTGTCTCTTATGTATTTAATTCTGATAGGGTTAAATTTATGCAATGGCTTAAATTTTCCATTAGGATCCCACCATTCCTCAGCTATTTTAGAAAATTTTTCTATTTCTTTTTTATTTATTGTGTTATTTTTCATTGTTTATTGACATTACAATCAAGATGTATTTTATCAATATATTTTAATTTATACTAAAAAAAATTATCAATGAAAATAATTGTATTAAAATTTGGAGGTACTTCAGTTGGTACAACTGATAGAATTAAAAAAGTTGCAAAGATTATTGCCAAATATAAAAAAAAGTTCAATGTAATTGTACTGTCTTCTGCCATGAGTGGTGTGACAAATAATTTAATTAATTTAACTAAAAAAATTAGCAAAAATTTTTCAGATTCCGAGTATGATGTTTTAGTTTCATCAGGTGAACAGGTCTCCTGTGCATTAATTTCCGGAGAATTAATAAATATAGGTTTCAATTCAAGATCTTGGATTTCATGGCAAATTCCCATCAATACTGAGGGAAAATATAAATTTTCAAGAATTAACAAAATTAACAAAAGTCAGATTATGAGTTATTTAAAAAAAGGAGGGATTCCTGTAATTACGGGATTTCAAGGTATTAATAATAAAAACAGAATAACCACTATAGGCAGGGGTGGCACAGATGCAAGTGCAATTATGTTTGCAAAGTTTTTCAATGCTGAAAAATGCATAATATATACAGATGTGGATGGAGTTTATTCTACAGACCCAAACAAACTTAAGTCAGCTAAAAAAATAAAAGTTATATCTTATGAGGAAATGCTAGAAATGGCTTCTCTTGGAGCTAAAGTTATGCAACCTCATTCTATTCAAGATGCAAGATTAAATAGAGTAGATATAGAGGTTAGGTCTTCCTTTACAGACAACGATGGCACTCTCATTACAAAAAGAAAAAATATAATTAACAATAAGATTATAACTGGTATTTCAAATACAACTAATGATGCCAAAGTGTCTCTTTTAGGTGTAAGAGATAAACCTGGTATTGCAGCATCGATTTTTAAACCTCTATCTGAAAATTCTATAAACGTAGATATGGTTGTTCAAAATATTTCAGCAAATGGAAAAGAAACTGACTTAACTTTCACAATTAAATCAGATGATTTAAACAAAACAAAAAAAATTATTTTGCAGAATAAAAAAATAAATTTTAGGGATTTAATGTTTGATAATAATGTGTCAAAAGTCTCAATAATAGGAGTTGGAATGGTAACTACACCTGGAGTTACTTTTAGAATGTTTCAGGCACTTGCTAAGCAAAAAATAAATATTCAAGTAATATCTACCTCAGAAATAAAAATTTCTGTGTTGATAGATAAAAAGAATGTACGAAAAGCCATATCTTCTCTGCACAAAGAATTTAAATTAAATAAGTAGCTTATGAATATTAGACCGTTTAGGGAAATAAAAAGAAGAAAAACAAAAGAAATTAATGTTGGTCATGTAAAAGTTGGAGGAGATAATCCAATTTCTGTGCAATCAATGACCAATACTTTAACTAAAGATGTCAAAGAAACTTTAAATCAAATTAAAAAAATTGAGGAGGCAGGAGCTGATATTGTAAGGTTGTCATGTCCAGATGAAGACTCAACAAAAGCACTTAAAGATATTGTTAAAAATACTTCTATCCCAATAGTTGCCGATATACACTTTCATTACAAAAGAGCGATAGAAGCAGCTCAGAGTGGTGCGGCATGTCTAAGAATCAATCCAGGAAATATAGGAGATAAAGATAAAATTAAACAGGTTATTACTGCTGCAAAAGATAATAATTGTTCAATAAGAATTGGAGTGAATGCAGGTTCATTAGAAAAAGACTTATTAGAAAAATATAAAGAACCATGCCCTGAAGCTTTGGTAGAGAGCGCATTAAGAAATATTAATTTAGTTGAGGATTTAGATTTTTTTAAATTTAAAGTAAGCGTTAAATCTTCAGATGTTTTTTTATCTATTGAAGCTTACAGACAACTCTCAAAGGTTACTGATTATCCTTTACATTTAGGTATTACTGAGGCTGGAACTTTTTTGCCAGGAAGTATAAAATCATCTATTGGTTTTGGAGCACTTCTTCTGAATGGTATTGGAGATACAATAAGAGTATCTCTTTCTGATGATCCTGTTGAGGAAATAAAAGTTGGTAATGAAATACTTAAATCTTTAAACTTAAGGAATAGAGGAGTTAAAATTATTTCTTGCCCCTCTTGTGCTAGACAAGCCTTTGATGTAATCAAAACTGTTAAAGAGCTGGAAAATAAATTATCACACATTAAAACTCCAATTTCTTTATCTATAATTGGATGTGTAGTAAATGGACCAGGCGAAGCAGCACAAACCGATATTGGTATCACTGGAGGTGGTAAAGGTAATAATATGCTTTATTTAAATGGTATTGAAAACAAAAAAATATCAAGTGACGAGATGATTTCAAAAATTGTTAAATTAGTTGAGGAAAAAGCAGAGGAAATTGAAAATACTTAATAATGGTTCCTTTATCAAAAGTTCAAGACCTAATAACGAAGCATTCCAAATTAGAAAAAGAACTTTCATCTCAAGAAATTGATAAAAAATCTTTTGCAGAAAAGTCTAAGGAATACTCAGACTTAAATGATATTATTAAAGAAGCTATCTCGTATTTTAATTTTCAAAAAAATAAAGAAGAATTAGAAAAATTAATTAACGATGATGAATCAGATAAAGAGATGAAGGACTTAGCTATAAATGAATTAAATGAACTTCAAAAAAAAAATGAAACTAATGTAAAAAAAATAAAATTATTTTTGTTACCAAAAGATGAAGCTGACACAAAAAATGCAATGATAGAAATAAGAGCTGGAACTGGAGGGTTAGAAGCAAGTTTATTTGCCTCAGATTTATTTAAGATGTACGAAAAAGTAAGTCATAAAAAAAAGTGGTTACTTGAAGTTATTTCGATTTCTAAAAGTGATGCAGGTGGACTAAAAGAGGTAATTGCTTCAATTAAAGGTAAAAATATTTATTCATCATTAAAATATGAAAGTGGCGTTCATCGAGTTCAAAGAGTTCCAGATACTGAAACCCAAGGAAGAGTTCATACATCTGCTGCTACAGTTGCAGTAATGCCCGAAGCAGAGGAGGTTGACGTAAAAATAGAAGATAAGGATTTAAGAATTGATGTATTTAGAAGTAGTGGTCCGGGTGGTCAAAGTGTAAATACAACAGATTCAGCTGTTAGGATTACTCATATACCAACGGGAATAGTCGTAAGCCAACAAGATGAAAAATCCCAGATAAGAAACAAAGAGAAAGGTTTAAAAATTCTTAGATCAAGAATTTATGAATTAGAAAGACAAAGAAGAGATGAAGAAAGGTCAAAAGATAGAAAAAGCAAAATAGGCACCGGAGACAGATCTGAAAGAATTCGAACCTACAACTTTCCTCAAGGTAGGGTCACTGACCATAGAATAAATTTAACTTTACATAAAT
>CACPQM010000008.1 GCA_902636075.1 uncultured Pelagibacteraceae bacterium
TCCATTAATAATATCAATCCCATATTATTTTGGTATTGAGAATATATCTTTACTAAATTCATATTTTGAAGCGATTTCAGGATTTACTTCAACAGGTTTTACAATTTTTGAAAATATTAAACAATTAGACGAAAGTCTGATTTTATGGAGGTCAACTTCACAATGGATTGGAGGAATATACTTCCTTTTTTTCAATTTTACTATTGATTGATATATTTGATAAAAATCTAAAACAATCTTTTACAGAATATTTGTCATTTAATTATAATGAAATTTTAAAACAATCACTTAAAATAATTATAATTTATTCCTCATTAACTTTACTAATATTCCTACTATTTAAGAGTATAAATTTAAGAACTTTTGATGCATTTAATTTGTCATTATCGATAATATCTTCTGGTGGTTTTTTACCTACCAATAGAATTGATTACCTATTTGAAAGCAACGTTAGTAAAATTGTTTTATCATTTTGTATGATGTTATCTTTTTTTAGTCTTTTTTTATTGTATAACCTTATTTTTTATACAAAAAAAAAAACCTATTTTTTAAGCGAAGATTTTAATCTCTTTGTTTATTTGTTAATTATAATTTCAATTTGTTTTGTATTTTTAAATTCAAATAACAATTTTCTAATAATCTTAGTTGCAATATTAAGCAGTGTTTCAAATATTGGTATTTCTTTCGTCGATACACCAAACAATTTATTATTTATTTTTTTTATAATGGTAGTTATTGGTGGTTCTTTTTTTTCAACAAGTTCAGGTATAAGAGTTATTAAAATTTTAAGTTTGATAAAATTTTCTATAAATAATCTTCTATCACACACAAAACCAAATCAAATTTATTCAAATAAGGTTATATTAACAAATGAGAGTGCAGACAAAGCGGATATTAATAAATATTTTTTTTCAATTATAATTTTTGTAATTTCATTATCTTTACTAACATTGTTGCTAACACTTTCAGATATCCAATTTGAAAAATCATTCAAACTTTCAATTTTGACAATTATGAATACAGTAAATTCTAGTATGTTTGAACTTTCAAACTTTGATTTTTATAATCTTTCTTTTTTAACTAAGATTTATTTAATACTTTTCATGATTATAGGTAGAGTAGAGTTGTTAACCATATTAATTTTATTTAAAAAATTTCTTTTCAAAAATTAAATTAGTATTATAAAGTTAATTTTTGCGCCCTTAGCTCAGCTGGATAGAGCATCGGTTTTCTAAACCGAGGGTCGGAGGTTCGAATCCTCCAGGGCGCGCCAGCATTAATTGATCAATATTGATGAGGTAATTTTACCATTGATGGTTGTATTAGTTTCTGCTTTACTTAAGTATTCAAAAATTACTTTTTGAATAATTTGTTAACAAATAAAAAAGAGGAAAATAATGTTTAAAATAATAAAACAATTGACTTCTATAGTTGCTATGTTCGCTGTGCTATTTGCATTTTCAAATGAAACAATGGCTGCTAAGAAATCAAAAACTCTTGAGAACACAAAGAAAAGAGGCTTCGTAAGATGTGGTGTTTCTCAAGGTCTACCTGGATTTTCAAATGCTGATGAGTCTGGAAATTGGACAGGTATAGATGTTGATGTATGTAGAGCTGTTGCTGCTGCTACATTAGGAGATGCAACTAAAGTTAAATTCACTCCTTTAAGTGCAAAAGAAAGATTTACAGCACTTACATCTGGTGAAATTGATATCTTATCAAGAAACACTACTTGGACTTTGTCGAGAGATGCTGATATTGGTTTAACATTTGTTGGTGTAAATTTCTATGATGGACAAGGTTTCATGGTAAGAAAAGGTTCAGGAATAGCATCTACAAGTGAATTTAAAAATGGAACTTCAGTTTGTACAAACTTAGGAATTACAACCGAACTTAACATGAGAGACTTCTTTGATTCAAAGGGAATTTCATATGAGCCAGTAGTTTTTGAGAAAGCTGACGAAGTCGTAGCTGCTTATGATGCAGGTAGATGTGATACATACACTACAGATAAATCTGGTCTTGCTGCACAAAGAACTAAATTATCAGCTCCAGATGACCACGTAGTATTACCTGAAACTATTTCAAAAGAACCATTAGGACCAGTTGTACGTCAAGGTGATTCTGTTTGGGAAGATATAGTTAGATGGTCATTAAATACTATGATTGAAGCAGAGGAATATGGTGTTAATTCATCAAATGCTGACATGATGAAAACTTCAAACAATCCAGCAATCAAAAGATTAGTTGGTGCTGAAGGTGAGTTAGGTGCAGCTTTTGGTTTAGATAACGACTGGAACTTAAGAATTATCAAACAAGTTGGTAACTACGGTGAAAGCTACAAAAGAAATATAGCAGACACTGGAATTCTACCTGATAGAGGTCCAAATGAATTATGGACAAAAGGTGGAATATTATACGTACCACCAGCAAGATAATTTTATTTCAAATTACATAAAAAGGGCTAGAAATATCTAGCCCTTTTTTTTATTATAGATTCCTATGAACAACATTATAAAAAGATATATACCTCAGATTTTAGCGATACTTTTTGTTGTTCTTATTTTTGGGTTTTTAACCCTGAATGCTCAGACCAATATGGATAATAGAGGTATTGATTTTGGATTTGGATTTTTATCACAAGAATCCTCATTTGATGTCCAGTTTTCTTTAATTGAATATAGTGGATCAGATTCATATGCCCGTGCTTTTCTAGTTGGACTTTTAAATACTTTGTTAGTTTCTTTTATAAGTATAATTATATGTACAATATTAGGTGTTATAATTGGTGTAGCAAGATTATCATCTAATTACCTAATTAAAAACTCAGCTGCATGGTACGTCGAATTTTTCAGAAATATTCCATTACTGCTACAAATCTTTTTTTGGTATTACGCAGCTCTTAGAGCTTTACCTATGCCAGAGAAAGCTAATGCATGGTTTGGGGTAACTTATATGACTGTAAAAGGTTATTACATACCAGCAATGGTATGGGAAAATTTGAATATTTTTTTATATTGTGGCCTTGCAGCAATAATTGCAATTTTTATACTAAGAAATTACGCAAATAAATTAAGAGATACACAAGGTAAACAAATTCCTGTGCTACTTTATTCGGTAGGTTTATTAATTGTATTGCCTCTTTTATCATTCTTATTTGGTGGAGTTTCCTTAGAATTTGAAATACCTGAGCTCAAAAAATTATCAAAAATCTCTTATATTTATGAAGGTGGAATAAGTTTACCACCTGAATTAATAGCATTAGTTTTAGCACTATCTTTATATACGTCTACTTTTGTAGCAGAGTGCGTTAGAGCTGGTATTGAGGGAGTTAGCAAAGGCCAAAAAGAAGCTGCAGCATCTGTAGGTTTAACACCTAATCAAGTTTTAAAATTAGTTATTATGCCTCAAGCTTTAAGAATTATTATACCGCCGACAACAAACCAATATTTAAATTTAACTAAAAATTCATCTTTGGCAGCCGCAATTGCTTATCCTGATTTAGTACTTGTATTTGCAGGCACTGCTTTGATGCAGACAGGTAAGGCAATAGAAATTGTTTCAATAACAATGCTCACATATTTAACTATTAGTCTAACTATTGCAGCAATAATGAATTGGTATAATAAAAAAATCGAAATTAAAGAAAAGTAATGCAAACAATAAATTTTTTAAAACCTAACAGAGATAACATTAAAAATTATTCTATTATTGGATCATTTTTAGTTTTAGTAAGTTTAATTGATGTGATATCAAATGCCTTTTTAAAAGTAAATTTAACATCTTTTTTACCTGGATCCTTAACTACTTTGTTTCCATTAATAATAGGATTGATCGGATTAAATATGATGAGAATTGATTATTCAGGAAATAAAAAATTAGATTTATTAAATAAAAATATAAACACAAATAATTTTAATGCTTTATTAACTTTATTAATATTATTTTCAATTATAAAAGCTCTTCCTCAGTCTCTAAGTTGGATGATTTTTGACGCTACTATTTCAGGCGACTCAAAAGATGCTTGTACAGGTACGGGGGCTTGTTGGACTTACATTAAAGTTTGGTTCAGAAGGTTTATGTATGGAATGTATCCCAATGAATTTCATTGGAGGATTAATACAGCATTTATATTAGTCATAGCACTTGGATTTGTTGGATATTTCATGAAAGAAAATTTGAAAAAATATCTAGCTTTATACTATGTAATTATTTATCCGGTTATTGCATATCTAGTAATTTACTATTTAATTTCTGGAGGATCATTTGGTCTTCAGTGGGTAGAGACGGGTGCATGGGGAGGATTGTCACTTACTTTCATAGTTTCTTTTTTCTGTCTAATTTTCTGTTTCCCACTAGGTATGATATTTGCATTAGGAAGAAGATCTAATCTTCCAGCAATAAAATATATTTCAATTTGCTATATTGAATTTTGGAGAGGTGTTCCATTGATTACAGTACTATTTATGTCATCTGTAATGTTTCCAATGTTTTTACCTGAGGATTTTTTTATGGATAAATTAGTAAGAGTAATTATTGCAATTACATTATTTGAAGCTGCTTACTGTGCTGAAGTTATTAGAGGAGGTTTACAATCATTACCTAGAGGCCAATACGATGCAGCAAAATCTTTAGGAATGGGTTATTGGAAAATGCATATTTTTGTGATTTTACCACAAGCACTAAAATTAGTTATTCCTGGAATAGCAAATACATTTTTAGCATTAGTTAAAGATACTCCTTTAATCTTTGTAGTTGGTTTAGCTGAATTAGCAGGTATGCTTGCTTTAGCAAAAACAAATCCAAAATGGCTAGGCTTTGCGATGGAGGGATATATTTTTGCATCAATAGTATTCTGGATTATATGCTATGCAATGAGCAAATATAGTTATAACTTAGAGGCAAAATATAAAACTGAAAGATAATAAATGTCTGATCCAATTATAAAAATCCAAAATATGAATAAATGGTTTGGTGATTTTCAAGTTTTAAAAAATATAAATCTTGAGGTTGAGGCAAATAAAAAAATTGTAGTATGTGGACCATCAGGATCGGGTAAATCTACATTGATTAGATGTATCAATAGATTAGAAGAGCATCAAGAGGGTGATATAATTGTTGATGGAAATGAATTATCTGAAAAAACAAAAGATATTGAGAAAATAAGAGCTGAAGTTGGAATGGTTTTTCAACAATTCAATTTATTTCCACATCTTTCAATATTAGATAATTGTACGCTTGCACCTATTTGGGTGAAAAAAATGCCAAAAAAAGAAGCTCAAGAACTTGCATTAGACCAACTTAAAAAAGTACAAATAGATGATCAGGCCAATAAGTTCCCTGGACAACTCTCTGGAGGTCAACAACAGCGATGTGCGATAGCAAGAGCATTGTGTATGCAGCCAAAAATCATGTTATTTGATGAACCAACATCAGCCTTAGATCCAGAAATGATTAAAGAAGTGCTAGATGCAATGGTTAGTCTTGCAAAAGGTGGAATGACTATGATCGTTGTGACACACGAGATGGGATTTGCTAAAGAAGTTGCTGATGAAGTCATTTTTATGGATGAAGGCATGATAATTGAGAAGGCAGACACCAAAGAATTCTTTGCTAACCCAAAGAGTGACAGAACTAAGCTTTTTTTAAGCCAAATTCTTTAAAATAATTCTAAAGACTTCATAAAAAGTTACTTGACAGCTTTGTAATAAGTTAAAAAAACCATTTTTTTTAAAAATTATTTTACTTGCATAAAGTTTTCTATTTAGATTAACTCACATTAATATTTTATTTAAAGAGGGGTCTTAAATGGAAGATAATTTTAATAAACATCTTGGCAATAAGCTCAAGCTAAGACGATTAGCACTAGGTTTAACTCAAACTAAAGTAGCAAAAGCTATAAACGTAACTTTTCAACAAATCCAAAAGTATGAAAAAGGAACTAATGGTGTAAGTTCAATTAGATTATTGCAACTTTCAAATTATTTAAAAGTTCCAATTAACTATTTCTTTGAAGATTTTTCAGAATATTTAGTAAATCTTGATAAATCAAAAGAGGGACATATGAATGTAAACTATAACTTCTTAGTTAAAGTTTATTCAGAGTTAACTCAGGATCAAAAAATTAAATTCGGAAAAAATTTACAAATAGCACAAATAAATACTTCTAAAGCTGTTTAATTAATTTGGCTCCTCGGGCAGGACTCGAACCTGCGACCAATTGATTAACAGTCAACTGCTCTACCAACTGAGCTACCGAGGAATATTTTCTCACAACTTACTTTTTTTAAAATTTATCTCAATACTTATTTTGGAGGCAACGCCCGGAATCGAACCGGGATACAAGGATTTGCAATCCTCTGCGTAACCATTCCGCCACGTTGCCATCAAATATAAAATATTTGGTAATCGACATTTGTATAATTCATTTTGATCATTAGTCTATAAATTTAGCAATGATTTTCATTATTGTTTATTAATTTGATTAATTTATAAAACAAATCAATGAGTTTTGATAAATATGAGCATAAAAATGTAGAAAATAAAATCTACGATTATTGGGAAAAAAATGAATTATTTAAACCCAAAGAAAACTCAAAAAAATTCTCAATTGTAATTCCTCCACCAAATGTAACTGGAAGCCTTCATATGGGGCATGCTTTAAATAACTCTATTCAAGATGTTTTAACCAGATTTCATAGAATGAATAATTATGAAACTTTATGGCAACCTGGTACAGATCACGCAGGTATTGCAACCCAAGCATTAGTTGAAAAAAAACTTGCAAAAGAAGGTGTAAAAAAAAACGATTTAGGTAGAGAAAAATTTATAGAAAAAGTATGGGAATGGAAAAATGAGTATGGAGATATTATAATAAACCAACTTAAAAAACTCGGATGTTCTTGTGATTGGTCACGTAATGCATTCACAATGGATGAAAATTTATCTAAGTCAGTCATAAAAGTATTTGTCGATCTTTATAATAAAAAATTAATCTACAAAGCAAAAAAACTTGTTAATTGGGATGTTGTTTTAAAAACAGCAATATCTGATTTAGAGGTTGATCAACGTGAAGTAAACTCTCAACTTTATTATATAAATTATCCTATAGAGGGATCAGATAAATTTATAACAATTGCAACAACTAGACCTGAAACTATGTTGGGAGATACTGCAATAGCAGTTAATCCAAAAGACGATAGGTTTAAAGATATTGTTGGAAAGTCAGTTACAATACCTTTAGCAAATAGAAAAATAAAAGTAATAACAGATGACTATGCTGATCCTGAACAAGGAACTGGTGCAGTTAAAATTACTCCAGCACATGATTTTAATGATTATGATGTAGGTATTAGAAATAAGTTAGATGTAATTAATATATTTACTCCTGATGGAAAAATAAATGACAATGCACCTGACCCATATAAAGGTTTAGATAGATTTGCTGCCAGAAAATTAATCTTAGAACATCTTGATGAGGGTGAATTTTTAGAAAAAATAGAAAAGTTAGTAAATAAAGTTCCTTATGGTGATAGATCTAATTCTATTATTGAACCTTATTTAACAGAGCAATGGTTTGTCGATGCTAAAACTTTAGCCATCAAAGCAAAAGAAGTAGTAAATAATGGTAAGACTAAATTTTTTCCAGAAAATTGGTCTAAAACTTACTTTCAATGGATGGATAATATTGAACCTTGGTGTATTTCTCGTCAATTATGGTGGGGACATCAAATTCCAGCATGGTACGGGCCTGATCGAAAAATATTTGTAGCTGAAAATGAAGACGAATGTAAAAAACAGGCAAAAGAATTCTATTCAAAAGATGTGGAATTAAAAAGAGATGAAGATGTTCTGGATACTTGGTTTTCATCAGGTCTATGGCCATTTGCTACTTTAGGTTGGCCAGAAAAAACACCAGAAGTTGAAAAATTTTATCCAACAAGCGTTCTTGTTACTGGTTTTGATATCATATTTTTTTGGGTTGCTAGAATGATTATGATGGGAACTGAGTTTTTAAAAGAAGAGCCTTTTAAAAATATATACGTTCACGCTTTAGTTAGAGATGAAAAGGGTCAAAAAATGTCTAAATCAAAAGGAAATGTAATTGATCCTTTAGAACTTATTGAAAAATATAGTGCAGATGCTTTAAGATTTACTCTTTTGTCAATGGCATCGCCAGGTCGTGATGTAAAACTATCTGAAGACAGGGTTAAAGGTTATAGAAATTTCTTAAACAAAGTTTGGAATGCTAATAATTTTTTAAGACAAAATGAGTGTGATTTTAGTGACATTAAAAAACCTGAAAATCTTAAATTAACAATTAATAAGTGGATATTATCTGAACTAGTTAAAACAAAAAAAGAGACTGAAAACAGTTTAAAAAACTATAGATTTGATGAAGCCGCAAAGAATATTTATCAATTTGTATGGCATTCTTTTTGTGACTGGTATTTAGAGCTATCTAAAACTGTATTTAATTCTAATAATGATGAGGAGATTAAAGAACTAAGACAAACATCTTCATATGTCTTTAGAGAAATCTTAATAATACTGCATCCTTTCATCCCATTCGTTACAGAAGAGATTTGGTTGAATAACAAGTTAGATAAAAATGGAGGTGAATTTTTAATGTATGCTAATTGGTTGGAAAATGATTATCATGAAAAAAAATCTTATGATGAAATTAATAATATCATTAATTTTATTACATCTATTAGATCATTTAAAAATGAATTAAACATTAGCCCTGGATCATATATTGAAATTTCAACAGAAAACACCAATAAAGAATATAAAAACTTTTTATCAGCTAATGAAAATATTTTAAAAAAAAATGGAAGAATTAAAAACTTTCATGATAATGATTTAAAAAAATCAGCTGCGAGTATTGTTATTAATGGAGAGTTATTCAAACTATATTTTGACCAAGATGTTGATCTAAATATGATTAAAACAACACTAGAGAAAAAAATCACTAAGATTAATGAAGAAATGAAAAAAATTGATACTAGATTGTCAAATAAATCCTTTATGGACCGTGCGCCACAAAATATAGTAGATCAAGAGAAAAGCAACTTTGCTAATTTAGAAAAAGATGTTAAAAAAATAGAACTAACTCTTAAAGGTTTATAATGAAAAAATTTAATAAGAAAAAATTACCAAGTAGACATACAACAATAGGTGCTGATAAAGCTCCTCAAAGATCATTTTATTATGCAATGGATTTAACAGAAAAGGATGTTGCTAAGCCATTTGTTGGAGTTGTATCAACATGGAATGAAGCTGCTCCATGTAACATTAATTTAATGAAACAAGCACAATCGGTTAAAAAAGGGGTTCAAGCAACTGGAGGAACGCCAAGAGAATTTTGTACTATTACTGTAACAGATGGAATTGCAATGGGTCATGAAGGAATGAAATCATCATTAATATCAAGAGATGTAATTGCAGACTCAACAGAACTAACTGTTAGAGGACATTGTTATGATGCATTAGTTGGATTAGCCGGCTGCGATAAATCATTACCTGGTTTAATGATGGCCATGGTTAGATTAAATGTTCCAAGTGTATTTATATATGGTGGTTCTATTTTACCAGGTAGATTTAACGGAAAAGATGTAACTGTTGTAGATGTATTTGAAGGTGTTGGAAAATATACATCAAAAAAAATGACAGCTCATGCTTTAAGAAAACTAGAATTAAAAGCATGTCCAAGTGCAGGTGCTTGTGGTGGACAATTTACTGCAAACACAATGGCATGTGTTTCTGAAGCAATAGGATTAGCTTTACCATTCTCAGCAGGGACACCAGCGCCTTATGCTGAAAGAAATAAATATGCAATAGACAGCGGTAAAGCTGTAATGAATTTGTTAGCAAAAAATATTAGACCTAGAGACATAGTAACAAGAAAAGCCCTTGAAAATGCAGCAACAATTGTTGCAGCAACAGGCGGATCAACAAATGCAGGTTTACACTTACCAGCTATCGCAAATGAAATTGGAATAAAATTTGATTTAATGGATGTTGCAAAAATATTTAAGAAAACTCCTTATCTTGCAGATTTAAAACCTGGTGGAAAATATGTTGCAAAAGATATGTGGGAAGCAGGAGGAGTTCCAATGTTATTGAAAACTCTTATGGATGGTGGCTACATTCATGGAGACTGTATGACAGTTACAGGCAAAACCATGAGAGAAAATTTAAAAAATGTTAAATTTAGAGAAAATCAAAAAGTAATGAGATCTTTTAAAAATCCAATTTCACCAACAGGAGGAGTTGTTGGATTAAAAGGAAATTTAGCTCCAGAAGGTGGAATTGTAAAAATAGCAGGTTTGAAAAAATTACAATTTACAGGAAGAGCCAGATGTTTTGAAAATGAGGAGTCTGCTTACAAAGCAGTAATAAACAGAAAATACAAAGATGGAGACATCATTATAATTAGATATGAAGGACCTATAGGAGGTCCTGGAATGAGAGAAATGCTTCAAACAACTGCTGCAATTTACGGTCAAGGAAAAGGGGAGAAAGTAGCCCTTATTACAGATGGTAGGTTCTCTGGGGCTACTAGAGGCTTTTGTATCGGTCATGTAGGCCCTGAGGCCTCCGTAGGCGGTCCTATAGCCCTTTTAAGGAATGGAGATATCATCGATATAGACGCCAAAAAGGGTACAATTAACGTAAGGCTTACAAAGAAGGAATTAAGTGCAAGACGTAAAAAATGGAAACCAAGAAAGATGAATTTTGGTAATGGTACTTTATGGAAATATGCACAAACTGTTGGTCCTGCTTATAAAGGCGCCCCAACTCATCCGGGTGGTAAAAACGAGGTTAGAACGTACGCTGATATTTAATGAAAATTAGACCTGTAATACTTTGTGGTGGAGCAGGAACAAGACTTTGGCCAGATAAAAAAAAACATCAAGCAAAACAATTTATTGATTTTGGCGGATGGAGTTTAATTCAAAAAACTTTAGAAAGAGTAAATAAACCAATTTTTGATTTTCCTATAATCAGTACAAATTTAAAATACTTAAAACAAGTCAAATTAGCTTTAAAAAAAAGTAAAATAAAAAAGTTTAAAATAGTTTTAGAGCCAGCTAAAAAAAATACCGCACCAGCAATATTAGTGTCCGCTTTAATAAAAGATATTCCATTAGAGCAACCATTAATGTTTTTTGCAGCAGATCATTTAATTGAAAAATCTAATGTTTTAAATAAAGCCCTATTAAAAAATAAATCAAATTTAGATGATCAAAATTTATTTATTTTTGGAATTAAACCAACAAATCCATCAAGTGAGTATGGATATTTTTTAACTAAAAAAATTAAATCTATAAATAAAGTTACAAAATTTATTGAAAAACCAAATTTATCAAAAGCAAAAGAAGTAATTAAAAAAAAAGGTTATTGGAATTCTGGCATGTTTTATTTAAGAAAAGACTCAATAATCAATAACTTTAAAAAATATCAAAATAAAACTTACAAAAGTTGTGTTGAGGCAATTAAAAAAGGCAAATATAAAAATAATACCTACTACTTAAATAAAAGAGCTTTTGAAAAATCAATCGAGAAATCTTTTGATTATGCAATACTTGAGAAAACAAATAAAATTAATGCTATTAAACTTGACATTCCTTGGTCAGATCTTGGTAGTTGGAAAGAGATTTTAAAAATTTATGATAAAAATAAAAGCAAATACTTTAAAAAAAAGAACGTTTTTAATAAACCGTGGGGGAGTTATTTAAATTTATTTGAAGGAAAAGAATTTTTAATTAAAGAATTATCAGTAAAACCCAAAGGTATATTAAGTCTTCAAAAACATCATCACAGAGCGGAACATTGGTTAGTTACAAAAGGTAATCCACGAATAACTTTAAATAAAAATATCATTAATAAAAAACCTAATGAACATATTTCCATTCCATTAGGAGCAATTCATAGAATACAAAATCCTGGAAAAAAACCTGTAAAAATTATGGAAGCTCAAGTTGGTTCAATTCTAAAAGAGACTGATATTGTTAGATATCAAGACATTTATGGTAGAGCAAATAAACTTTAATTAAATTGTAATAATCTATAAATATTTTTGTCATCAACATTAATTATAAAATTCTAATAAAATTTTAAATTATAAAACATCTTTATTTCCCCTTAATTTTAAAATTTTGTTGATTAACTACTTTCCCCTTTTTTAATTACAAAAAGGGGAAAGAAGATTTAGAAATTAATTATTTACAGATGCGGAACTCTCGATAGTCCTCTTTTTAGCTAGTTTTTTTGTTTTTTTTTCAGCAACTCTTTTTTCAATACTTGCAATTTTAATATTAATTTTAGATAATTTTTTTTCTTTTAAATTGATCTTATTTTTAAGTTTTTCTATTAACTTGATAACCTTTTTTTTTCTTTTTTCATTTTTCTTTAACTTTTTACTCATAATGACCTCCTGTGTAATTTTATAATAATTATATTTAAATTAAATATCTTAGTAAAATGATTTTTTGATAAATTCTCTTATTTAAAAGTTATGCTGTTAATATGTTAAAATATTTTCCTGATTTCCTTAATTCTACGTTATCACAATATTGATATTTATCACCATCAATTTGAATTGGAATTTTTTTCCCTTGTCCATCAATTTTTAGCTCACTGGAATAAGATGTTATAACACTCGTAGACTTCGATAAATCTCCAAAAAAAATAATCAAATAAATATAATAAAGTATTTTTATTCTTGTAAGGTCTTTGAATACATAAGTAATAATTTTGTTATCAAATATATTTGTTTTATTAATTTTGTAGTGACCCGCATAATAATTGGTATTAGAACATAACACCCAGTCAGCTATATGATTTTGACCATCTATGTTAACTTTTAATTTTTGATTTTTCATTAACAAAAATTTTTGCAATCCTTTATATCCAAAAATAATTTTACCTAACAGTTTTTTTAGAGAACTATTAATTGAATGGACTATCGTTGCATCCCAACCTATACCTGCCATTAAAATAAAATAATCATTATTAATTTTTACTAAATTAGTTTGTTTTAAATTGTTTGATTGTAAAATTTGAACAATTTTACTTATTTTTTTACTCATATTTAGTTCAGCTTGAAGTAAATTAGCAGTTCCAGCTGGTATATAACCAATAGCAAAATCTTTTTTTGGAACAAAATTATTTTTAATAAGTTTGTTTATTGCAAATGATACTGAACCATCGCCTCCAGCAACTACAAGTCTATCTATATTTAACTTAGAAATATTTTTAAATACTGCCTCTGCTTTATCCACGCTCTCAGTTTCAAAAAAAGAAACATCGTTATACTTAGAAAGTTCATCAGAAATTTTTTTTATAAATTTAGATTTTCTGCCAGAGGAAGCGTTTTTGTTGTAAATAATGCAATATTTCATAATAAATTTTAATATTTCCTTAACATTACTATGGCACAAAGAATTAAACGATTCTAGTGCAAATTGAATTAAAAAAAAAGGATTAAATGAAACCTATATTAAAATACAAAAGTATATTCATTTCAGATGTGCATCTTGGTACTAAAGGTTGCCAAGCAAATAAATTGCTTGAATTTTTTAAAAATACAAGATCAGAAAAACTTTACTGTGTAGGCGATATAATAGATGTTTGGGCACTTCAAAAAAATTTTTATTGGCCACAAGAACATAATGACGTAATTCAAAAAATATTAAGAAAAGCAAGACATGGAACAGAAGTTTACTACGTTATAGGTAATCATGATGAAGTGTTTCGAAAATTTATTCCTATGCATTTTGGACAGATAAAAATGATCAATAGAGTAATTCATCAGTCTGTTTTAAATAAAAAATATTTAGTTGTTCACGGTGATGCTTGGGATGGTGTTATGAGATATGCCAAATGGTTGTCGAAGTTAGGCGCAATAGCCTATGAAATGCTCTTGAAATTAAATGTAGTGATTAACTTTTTTAGACGTCTAAGAGGTAAAGGCCAGTGGTCTTTAGCAAAGTTTCTTAAATATAAGGTAAAAAATGCAGTTAAATATATGGGAGAATACGAAAAAACAATTGCAGAATATGGAAAGAAAAAAAAATTTGATGGAATAATCTGTGGGCATATTCATCATGCCCAAAATGAAAATTATGATGGTGTTAATTATTTAAATTGTGGAGACTGGGTTGAGTCTTGTACTGCCTTAGTTGAAAACTTTGATGGAACGTTTGAAATAATTTATTGGGATAAATTAAGAGAAGAATTTTCAGATAGTCGTAATAATTCAGATAAAGAAGTAATTGAAACTCCAGGTCTGAAAAAGGCATCATAATGAAAATATTAATTGTAACAGACGCTTATTTTCCACAAGTAAATGGTGTGGTAAGAACTTTAAATGAAACAGGAAAAAAACTTGAAGCAATGGGTCACGAAGTTGAGTATTTAAATCCCCAACTTTTCTTCACTGTGCCAATGCCTAAATATAATGAAATAAGACTTTCTGTGAATATTTGGCCAAGAGTAAGTCATTTAATAAAAAAAATAAATCCTTCAGCCATACATATAGCTACCGAAGGTCCTTTAGGATTTATGGCAAGAAGATATTGTCTTAAAAATAATCTAAAGTTTACCACAAGTTTTCACACAAGATTTGATAAATATATGAAATTATATTTACCTTGGGTTCCTGAAAAATTATCACAGAAATTCCTAAGCAACTTTCATAACAAAGCAGAAAAAATTTTGGTTACAACCGAATCTATGAAAAAAGAACTAATTCAAATTGGAGTAGATGAAAGTAAAATGGTTGTTTGGACAAGAGGTGCTGATCATGGATCGTTTAAAAATCCAAAAAAAATCAATTTAGAATATAAAAGGCCTATATGGATATATGTAGGTCGAGTGGCTATTGAAAAAAATATTCGTGCTTTTTTAAATCTAAAATTAGAAGGAACAAAACTTCTTGTTGGTAAAGGACCAGATATTGAAAAGTTAAAAAAAGAATTTCCAGATGCTCACTTCTTGGGTGAAAAAACTAATGGTGAATTAGCTTCATATTTTACATCATCTGATGTTTTTGTCTTTCCAAGCAAAACAGATACGTTTGCAATTGTAATATGTGAATCCCTCAGTTGTGGTACACCAGTTGCAGCATTTCCTGTTCCTGGTCCTAAAGATATTTTCAAAGATAGTGAAATTAATTGTTTAGATGAGGATTTAGAAAAATCCGCAATGAAAGCTCTAAAAGTTGAAAGAGAAAAGTGCCTAGAATACTCTAAAAACTTTACTTGGGATAAAACCGCAGAAATTTTTATTAATAATATCTCCCCTAATTAAGTAACTAAAATTTAAATAATTGCATATTAAATTTTTAATATGTTAATTATATACTTAACTTTTAGAACATCATGATTGGCCTCTTTGAAATACTATTAATCTGTGTAATTATATTTCTACTAATAATAATTTATTCAAACAGAAATAAAAAAAATACTGATGATAAAATTATTATTTCAAAGTATGAAAAGGATGATAGCAAAACATTTATATTAGATGAATTAGAGGATCAATTTATAGCATTAGATAAATTAAATATTATAAAATATGCCAATCCAAGTGCCGAAAAAAGATTTGGTAAAAATATTTTAAATACACATCTCGGCACAATTTTAAGAAATCCTAATCTAGATGAAAAAATCAGAGAAGTTAAGTCTTCAAAAAAAACCAGTAATTTAGATTTAGAAATAAATTTGCCTTCATATCAGTATTACAGAGTTTATGTGATTCCTGGACCAACTGTAATTTTTACAGAAAAAGACTCTGTTGTTTTATTTTTAAAAGATCTTACTGAAATTTCAAAAGCACAAAAATTTAGAACTGACTTTGTTGCTAATGTTAGCCATGAATTAAAAACTCCTCTTGTTTCAATTAAAGGCGCTATAGAGACAATAGAGGGTCCTGCTAAAGATGACGAAATAGCAAAGATAAAGTTTCTTAAAATAATCTCTTCACAAAGCAAAAGAATGGAAAATTTAATAAGTGATCTATTAATATTAAGCAGAATTGAACTCCAGGAGCATATAAGACCTGACAAACCAGTTAATTTGAAGAATGTATTCACAAAAGTAAAAGATATTCATTTTACTAGCTTAAAAGAAAAAAATATTAATCTTGAAATTAATTTAGATATTGTAAGTGATGTTATTGGTGATGAAGATAAATTAATAACAGTTTTTTCTAATTTATTAGATAATGCTATTAAATACTCAAAAGAAAAATCAACTATAAATATATTAGCTTCTCCAAGTAAAGGGAAACTCATAACAAAAGGAATTAAAATATCTGTATCTGATCAAGGTATTGGAATTCCTGAGGATCAAATTAACAGGGTAACTGAAAGATTTTATAGAGTAGATGTTGAAGAGAGCAGGAAAGTTGGTGGAACAGGTTTAGGTCTTGCAATTGTCAAACATATAATTTCTCAACATAGAGGTGATTACGAAATAAAAAATCTTAATGGTAAAGGAACCGAAATTAACATTCATTTACCTAGTGAATTATAAACTTCATATAATTTAACAATTTTCACAATATAATTTAATTTGTAAATAACGGATTTTTTCAATAAGGTTGTTAAATGAAAAAAATAATAATAAATTTTTTTATTTTTTCTTACTTATTCTTTAATTTTATATCAAATTCTTACTCTGAAGTTTCTAATAAAAAAGACATTACAACACTTTTAAGAAACCAACAACTTACTGTATTTGATATTGGTATTTTTAGAATGAAAAATGACTTAGAAAATACCAAAAGCACTGTCAGTAAACATTTTCCATCTGACAAAGTAAATGTTGATCATATCTATACTGAGGTTTTAACTTCATTCTGGAGAGATACAATTGATTTGATTGTATCAATCCCAATGAACAAAAACTTAAAAAAAGAAAATTATATGTCTGACATGTATAGATGTAAAAATATTTTCTTTTCTGTAAGAGATCATTTGTTAAGAAAACAAAATGAGAGTAATTATAATTTTAATAGAGCCTCAAGTTATATAATTACTACTTTTTCTACCCCCACAAGTTGGCCTTCATGGAAATATGATCAAAATCAAGTAAAAGACCTTATATCAATGATACAACTAGAAGTTACTTTAAGACCAACAAAGAGCTTAGCACTAAGTGAAAATGTCAGCCCAATTCGTTGTCGAGGAGATTTAGCTGCAGATAATGATACCTTAATCATCTCTAAAAAATACAACTAAAAAGTTACCTATTTAACAAAACTGTAACAAATTTGTAATACTAGAGTCCTCAATAAAATTTATTAAGCGAGTCGTTAATTAACTTTAATTCACGAAAGGATATTAAAATGAAAAAACTAACTATAGTTCTTGCTTCAATAGTTGCCATTTCTGTTGCCACTATTGCTCAAGCAAGAGATCAAATCAAAATAGTTGGATCATCTACTGTATTCCCTTACGCAACAATAGTTGCTGAAAGATTCGGGCAAACTGGATTTAAAACACCAGTAATCGAGTCAACTGGTACAGGTGGTGGTGCAAAATTATTTTGTGCAGGTGTAGGAGAAGCTCACCCTGATATAACAAATGCATCAAGAGCAATGAAAGATAAAGAAAAAGCTCTTTGCAAAAAAAATGGTGTTAATGAAATAGTTGAAGTTATTATAGGTAACGATGGTATTACTTTAGCATACAGTGTTGATGCTGAACCAGTAAACTTCACTAAAGAACAACTTTGGAAAGCTTTAGCAAAACACTCAGTTGTTGATGGTAAATTAGTAGACAACATATACAAAACATGGGATCAAATAGACCCAAGTTTACCAAAACAAAAGATTTCAGTTATGATTCCCCCAGGAACATCCGGAACAAGAGATGCTTGGAATTCGTTAGTAATGAAAAAAGGTATGCCTAAAGAGGCTAAAGCATTATACAAAGCAGGTTTCGAAGCTGGAAATAAAAAATACAAAAAACCACAAAAACTTTACAGAGAAGATGGTGCTGCTATTGAAGTTGGAGAGAATGATAGTTTAATTATTCAAAAATTATCGGAAGACAAAGAAATGTTTGGTTTCTTTGGATTTAGTTACTTCTTAGCCGCAAGAGATAAATTGCAAGCTGCAAGTATAGAAGGTGGTCAACCATCACTAGAATCTATCCAAGACTATAGTTATGCTGTTGCTAGACCATTATTCTTTTACGTAAAAAAAGCTCATGTTGGTGTAATTCCAGGATTACATGAATTTGTAAAAGAATTCACTACAACTAAAGCTATTGGTAAAAGAGGTTACTTAGCGGAAATAGGACTTGTTCCACTTGATAAAGCAACTTACAGAACAGTTAGAGATAATTCGAAAGCTCTTACTGCAATGTCAATGGAGTAATATAATATTTGTTAACAAACTCAAAAGGGGCCCTATTAATTGGGCCCTTTTTTTTGTATAAATCTAAAGGAGCCAATAATTGAATTCAGTAATATTTTTAACAATCGTTCTTTTAGCTTTATCCAGTTACTTCTTTGGAAGAAAAAAAGCTATTTTAATTCAATCTAACAAACGGTTAACAGCTCTTCCAAAATTTTATGGGTACTATCTTGCCATATGGTGTGGCGCACCCGCTTTTCTTTTGTATGCTTTATGGTCGATATTTGAACCTAGCATAGTAAGATTTTTTATACTTAGTGATTATTCTTCGCAAGGACTTCTAGAAGGAGAGTTGAATTTATTTTATGAAAAAGTAAAATCACTTTCTCGAAACCAGTATTCAGGAGAACTTACTGCAGAGTTACAAAGATCAGCAGAAAAATATTTAAACTTTAGAGACATAGCAAAGTGGTCTAAGGTCGTTATAGTTTTATCATTATTAATTGCATCAACAGGTTATGCGTATACAAAGATTTCAAACAACACTAAAACAAGAGAACCAGTTGAAATATTTCTTAAAGGAGTATTTTTTTTATCATCACTGGCAGCGATATTAACAACCATTGGTATTATTTTTTCCCTTTTGTTTCAAACAATAGAATTTTTTCAAGTTATCCCACTATTTGATTTTGTATTTGGAATGCACTGGTATCCTGCAAAAGCTTTTGTTCGAGATGCAAGTGAAGCACTTGATCCATCAATGTATAGTGATACTTTTGGTGCGGTTCCGATATTTGCAGGCACCTTTTTTATAGCTTTGATTGCAATGTGTGTTGCAATACCAATTGGTTTGTTAAGTGGTATATATATGGCGGAATATGCGAGCAAACGTTTAAGACAATATGCCAAACCTGTCATTGAAATTTTAGCAGGAATTCCAACTGTTGTTTATGGTTTTTTTGCTGCTTTAACAGTTGGACCTTTTTTAAAAGACCTTGGATTATCATTAGGGCTAGAGGTGTCAGCAGAAAGCGCACTGGCAGCCGGTGGAGTTATGGGAATTATGATTATTCCATTTATATCAAGCTTAAGTGACGACGTAATTACAAGTGTTCCTCAAAATCTTAGAGATGGTAGCTATGCCATGGGAGCAACAAAATCTGAAACAATAAAAAGAGTAATCTTTCCAGCTGCTTTACCTGGAATCGTTGGATCTATTTTATTAGGTGTTTCTAGAGCTATTGGTGAAACAATGATTGTTGTAATGGCATCAGGGTTGGCAGCAAACCTAACTCTTAATCCGTTAGAGTCCACTTCAACAATAACTGCTCAAATTGTTGTTATCTTAATAGGTGATCAACAATTTGGGGATCCGAAAACACAAGCAGCTTTTGCATTGGGATTAAGTTTATTTATAGTTACTTTAGTTTTAAATATTGTTGCCTTATCTGTTGTGAAAAAATATAGAGAGAAATATGAATAAAGAAGAACGTTTAATTAAAAGATACAAAGCTGAAAAAAGATTTCAATTTTACGGTAAAGCTGCAATATTTATGGCTTTATTATTTTTATTGGTATTTCTAACAAAAATATTTTCTACTGGTTACACAGCATTTCAAAAAACATGGTTGGTAATACCAGTCAATTATAATGCAGATTTATTATATTTGGATCCAGATAAAAAACCAACAACCGAAGATATTAATGATGCAGACTTTTATGAGTTTGGGATAGAAACATTTATCAGTCTCGATCCAGACGCAAGTGAGGATCAAATTATGGAATTAAAAAAAATGTTTGCATTTACTTTTGAGAGAGAATTAAAATATTATCTTCTAGACAATCTTGATAGCTTTGGAAAAACAGTTGATGTAAAATTAACAGCCTCTGACGACTTAGATCAAGTATTTAAAGGAAATTATCCAAGAGATATACCTGAAAATAGAAGAAGAGCATCTGATTATCAATTAAAAATTTTTGATAAATTAAATGAAGACGGAAGAGTTATAAGTGAATTTAATGCCAGTTTTTTTACAAATGCTGATTCTAGAGAAGCTGAGTTAGCGGGAATAGCAAGCTCATTTATGGGTTCATTATTTTCCATACTTGTCTGTCTGTCAATTGCCTTTCCTGTTGCCTTACTAGCTGCAGTTTATCTAGAGGAATTTGCACCAAAAAATAGATTTACAGATTTTATTGAAGTAAATATCAATAATCTAGCAGCAGTTCCTTCAATTGTTTTTGGATTATTAGGATTAGGTGTTTTATTGGCTGTATTTGGTTTACCTAGATCAACACCCTTAGTTGGAGGCATAACCCTTTCATTAATGACTCTTCCAACAATTATAATAGCAGCCAGAGCATCATTGAAGGCTGTTCCACCCAGTATAAGAGAAGCAGCTTTAGCAATGGGAGCTAGCAGAATGCAAACGACGATTCATCATACCGTGCCTTTGGCTTTACCTGGAACTTTATCAGGTACTATAATTGGCTTAGCTCAAGCATTAGGTGAAACAGCGCCTTTAATATTAATTGGAATGGTTGCTTTTGTTAACACAATTCCAGGAACCCCTATGGATCCAGCAGCTAGCTTGCCTGTTCAAATCTATATATGGGCAGAGAGTGCTGAAAGAGGATTTGTAGAAAAAGTGTCTGCTTGCATAATGGTATTATTATTTTTCCTAATTTTTATGAATTTAGGAGCACAATTAATTAGACATAAATTTGAAAAGAAATGGAACTAAAATATGAATAAAATAGAAGCAAAAAATGTTGATGTCTATTATGGAGCGAAACAAGCTTTATTTGATATCAATATGGATATCGAAGCAAATAAAGTAACTGCTCTTATTGGACCTTCTGGTTGTGGTAAATCAACATTCTTAAGATGTTTAAATAGAATGAATGATGTGATCGATATTTGTAAAGTCAGTGGTGTCGTAAAAATTAATGACTATGACATAAATCAAAAAGATACAGATGTTGTAAGGCTTAGAGAAAAAGTTGGAATGATTTTTCAAAAACCAAATCCTTTTCCAAAAACTATTTATGAGAATATTTCTTATGGACCTGAGATACATGGGATAGCTCAATCTAAAAGTGAAATGGATAATATTGTTGAAGAGAGTTTGAGAAAAGCAGCACTTTGGGAAGAGGTAAAAGACAGAATTCACGAACCAGGTACTGGTTTATCAGGTGGACAACAACAAAGACTTTGTATTGCAAGAACAATATCAATTAAGCCAGAGGTAATACTCATGGATGAGCCATGTTCAGCTCTTGATCCAATTGCAACAGCACAAATAGAGGAGCTAATTGATGAATTAAGAAAGGAACATACTATAATAATTGTTACTCACTCAATGTCCCAAGCTGCAAGAGTCTCTCAAAATACTGGTTTTTTTCACCTTGGTAAATTGATTGAAGTAGGTTCTACTGATAAGATATTCAAGAATCCGACTCAACAACAAACGCAGGATTACATAACAGGAAGGTTTGGATAATGAATGAAAAACCACACACAGTAAAATCTTACGAAGACCAATTAAAAAAATTAAACAATGATTTAGTTGAAATGGGGGCAAATTGCGAAACCGCTTTAGGTAATGCAATGAAAGCAATATCAACAAATGATCATAACCTTGCTGATGATGTTATAAATTCAGATGTAGTTATAGATAATTTTGAGTCTCAGATAGAGAATGAGGTAGTAAATTTAATTGCTTTAAGACAACCAATGGCTGTTGATCTTAGAGAAACAGTTGCAGCTCTAAAGATGTCTTCAGACTTAGAAAGAATAGGTGATCTTGCCAAAAATATTGCAAAAAGAACAAAACTTATAAATACGCATTTGCCAAATAATTTAATTGAAGCAATGAATAGAATCTGCATTTTGGTTCAAAAACAATTAAAAATTGTTTTAGACTCATATCTAAGTAGATCAAGCGATGTAGCTCGAACAGTATGGGAGAGTGATGAACAAGTTGATGATTTAACAAATAAATGTATGGAAGAAGTCATCTCACTACTTAAATCAAATACGGAAAATATTGAATATGGCTCACATCTTTTATTTGTTACTAAAAACCTTGAAAGGATAGGAGATCATACAACAAACATTGCTGAGCAAGTATTTTATTTAGTTACAGGTGATTATTTAGAGGGTGAAAGACCCAAGGGTAGCGATTCAGAATTAACAAAGTAATGAGTGCACACATATTTATTGCAGAAGATGAGGCGCCAATTTCAACCTTATTAAAATATAATTTAGAAAAAGAAGGTCATAAGGTTTCTTCAAGTGAAAATGGAGAGGACTCTTTAAAATCAATAAAACAAAAAATGCCAGACTTAATCTTATTAGATTGGATGTTGCCAGATTTATCAGGTGTTGAAATATGTAAACAGTTAAAAAGGGATAAAAAATATAATGACATTCCAATTATTATGCTTACTGCAAAAGGAGAGGAGGAAGATAAATTAAAAGCATTTGAAACTGGAGCCGATGATTACGTCACTAAACCATTTAGCCAAAAAGAATTAAATGCAAGAATTAAATCTTTGTTAAGAAGGGCTAAACCTTTGTCATCAACTGATGTTGTGGAATTTAAAGACCTTAAAATTGATAGATTAGCAAAAAGAGTTTATAGAAATGATAAGGAAGTAATTTTGGGACCCACAGAATTTAAATTATTAGATTTTTTTATTAAAAATCCAAAAAGAGTTTATTCAAGAGAACAATTACTAAATAATGTTTGGGGTGAAAATATTTATGTAGAAAGTAGAACGGTTGATGTTCACATAAGAAGATTGAGAAAAGTTTTAAATGTAAGTGGATTAGAAAATTTAATTCGCACAGTGAGATCTGCAGGCTATTCGTTAGATAACTAAATCTTTAGGCCTTACAAATTCAGAAATAATTCCTTTCTCTTCAATATTTATCCAATCATTCGTATCGAAAACTATTTTAGCAAATGCACAAGTTGGGAATTTATAATTTAATAGTTTAAAATTACTATTATCTTTATTTTTAGTTAATTTTATAACTAAATTTTTAAGAGCAGGTTCATGATTTATTATCAATACTTTCTTAAACTTTTTATGGATATTTTTTATATTAGCTATTATTTCATTTTCATTAACCAAATAGAGTTTTGAGGAACTTTTAATTTTTTTTGGTTTATTTATTTTATTCAGTATTAAATTTAGAGTTTTTTTTGTTCTTTTTGATGAAGATAAAAGCACGTAGTCAAAGGAGTATTTTTTTTTAACAAAAAATTCACTTATAATTTTTGCACTTTTGATGCCTCTTTTATTTAGTGGTCTTTCAAAATCACTTAAATTTGGGTCTTCCCAACTAGATTTTGCATGTCTCATGACATATAATTCGCGCATTAAATCTAAATATATGACTGCATTAAAAAAACAAGACAAAGAAGAGCTTAAATCCAATTATATAAATAGAGAATTATCATGGTTAAAATTTAACGATAGAGTTCTGTTAGAGGCGCAAAATATTGAAAATCCTCTTTATGAGAGAGTAAAATTTTTATCTATTGCAGGCTCTAATTTAGATGAATTTTTTATGGTTCGAGTTGCTGGACTATACAGTCAAATTAAACAAGAAGTCGACTCACTAAGTTCAGATGGACTAACGCCTGAAGAACAGATGGAGATGGTTATTAATGATACAAAAAATCTATTAAATAAACAAAATACCATATTTAATAATCTATCAAATCAGCTGAAGAGAAATAATATTTTATTGACTAAGCCAGAAAACCTTAACACAAAAGAAAAAAAGAAATTATTAGAAATATTTAACGAAGAAATTTATCCTCTACTTACACCATCAGCGATTGATCCTTCTCATCCTTTTCCATTTATTATTAATCAAGGTAGAGCTTTAGTTATGAAGCTGAAGAAAAAGAAAAAAAAGAGAATTCTTAATTCAATTATCGTAATTCCTAAAGCTTTATCAAGATTTATTGAAATAGATGGAGGAAAATCATTTAAGAAATTTTTGGTTCTAGACGATGTTATTGGTTACTTTGCCTCTGAAATTTTTCCAGATCATTTATTAGAAAAGAAAATGATATTTAGAGTAATAAGAGATAGTGATGTAGAAATTCAAGAAGAGGCTGAGGATTTAGTCAGATCATTTGAACTAGCATTAAAGCGAAGAAGAACTGGTGATATTGTTAGATTAGAAATTTTAGAAAAAAGCGACAAAGAACTTGTAAAATTTATAACAAATAAATTAGAAATTAATCCAAATTATATTTATGAAGTAGCAGGTTTAGTTGGAATCCAGGATATAGACCAAATTTGTAAAATTAAAAATTCTAAATTAAAATTTAAAAACTTTACACCAAGAGAAGTAGAAAGATTAAAAGAATACAATAATAATTTTTTTGAGACAATTAAGAAAAAAGACCTAATAGTTCATCATCCATTTGAGACTTTTGATGCTGTAATTGAATTTTTAAATCAAGCTGCTATGGATAAAAAAGTAATTGCTATTAAACAAACATTGTACAGAACTACTTTAGATTCACCTATTGTTAAAGCATTAATTAGCGCTTCCGAAAATGGCAAAACAGTTACTGCTTTAATTGAAATCAAAGCTAGATTTGATGAAGAAGCAAATATACAGCTGGCAAGAAGTCTTGAAAAAGCTGGAGTTCAAATTGTTTATGGTTTTGCAAAATACAAAACACATGCTAAATCATCACTAATACATCGACGTGAGGGTGGTAAAATTCAAACATATTTCCATTTAGGTACTGGCAATTATCATCCTGTAAATGCAAAAATATACACAGACTTATCTCTATTTAGCTCTGATAAAAAAATGGCTGCAGATGTAGAAAAATTCTACAATTACGTGACTGGATATTCTAAACCAAGAAATTTAAATAAAATTTCCATTTCACCTGTAAATTTAAGAAAAACTTTAAATCAGAATATAGATAAGGAAATAAGTAATGCAAAAAAAGGGAAACACGCTGAGATTTGGGCTAAAATGAATTCATTAGTTGATTCACAAATAATTGATAAATTTTATGAGGCTTCTAGTGTCGGTGTAAAAGTCTCTTTATTTGTAAGAGGTGTATGTTGTTTAAGACCTGGTATTAAAAATAAATCGGAAAATATTATTGTAAAAAGTATCATTGGAAGATTTCTTGAACACTCAAGAATATATTGTTTTGCAAATGGAAAATTAATGCCTAACAGAAATGCAAAAGTTTATATTTCATCTGCAGATTTGATGCCAAGAAATCTAGATAGAAGAGTCGAACTTCTCGTGCCAATTGAAAATCAAACTGTTCATGAACAGGTTTTAGACCAAATAATGATGGCCAATTATCTAGACACGAATCAGAGCTGGGAACTTTATCCTAATGGAAATTATCAAAAAATTAAATATAGTCGAAAAGATTCTTTTTCTGCACATGATTATTTCATGAATAATCCAAGTTTATCAGGAAGAGGAAAGGCAAAACTAAAAATTAAACCTAAAAAATTAAACTTAAGGTTGGTTAAAGATGGAACTTAAAGTAATTAAAAATAAGCAAAATTTAAAATTAAGACAATCAAAATTAGCTATTATTGATATAGGTTCAAATTCTATAAGAATGTTAATTTACGATGATTTTACATCATCTAGAGTACCTTTTTTTAATGAAAAAGCAGTTTGTGAACTTGGTAAAAACTTAGATAAATCAAAAAAACTTCATAAATCAGGCAAGATATATGCTTTAAAAGTTTTAAAAAGATTTTCAGAAATTCTTAATGTTTCAAAAATTAATAACCTTAAAATTATTGCAACAGCTGTATTAAGAGAAGCTACAGACGCAAAGCCCTTTATTGAAGAAGTAGAATACTTATTTAAAAAAAATATAAATATTTTAACTGGTGAAGAAGAAGCTGAATCATCAGCTGAAGGCGTTAAAATTGGATTTGAGAATGTGGATGGACTTGTTGCTGATTTAGGTGGTGGAAGTTTAGAGCTTGCTAGAGTTGAAAACAATGTTGTAACAAATAAAACATCACTTCCAGTTGGTGTTTTAAGGTTAATTAACAATCCTATTGTTAAAAAAAGAAATTTACCTAAATATCTCAAAAATCTTTTAAGAGATGAAAAATGGTTATCTAAAAAAAAATTTAATAATTTATATTTGGTGGGAGGTACGTGGAGAGCTCTGTTTAAATTACACTTATTTCAAAATGAATATCCAGTCCATATTATTCATCAATACTCAATAGAAAATGAAAAACTTACAAAATTTTTAGAAAAAATTTCTTTATTTAATAAATCTAAATTGAAATCAGTTGAATACATATCAAAGTCTAGAACGCCTTATCTTCCTTATAGCTCAATAATTCTAGAAGAAATTATGAACATAGCAAATCCAAAAAATGTTATTTGCTCAATTAGCGGTATTAGAGAAGGATCTCTTGCCAAAGATTTATTTAAAAACTCAGATAGTAATTTTGTTTTTAATAAATCATTAGAGCATATTTCAAAAAAAAGAGGCGATTTAGGATCTACATATAAGAAATATTTTGATTTTATAAAACCTATATTTGAGGGAAATGAGCATTTTAATCAAAAATTGCTTCATCTATCTTGCGTACTAAGTCATATGGATTGGGGTTTGGGAGCATTCCAAAAAGCAGAGTTGGTTTTTCAAGAAACATTAAATACGCCTTTATTAAAACTTTCACATAAAGAAAGAATACAATTGGCACTTTCTTGTTACTGGAGATATTGCAGTATAAAATACAACCCAAAGATAGAATACTTAACGTTTTTAAATAACAACGAGATATATTCTTGCAAACAAGTTGGTGCAGCCTTAAGATTTGCTAATTCTCTTACATCAATATCTACAATTTTTTTAGAAGAATTTAAACTTTATAAAAGAGGTAATTCAGTATTTTTAAAAATACCTTCGCAGCATCAAGAGATAATCTCAAAACAAGTTACGAAAAAATTCAAAGCTTTAGCAAGAGAATTATTTTTAGATCCTAGGGTAATTTATTCAAATTAATTTAATATTAATTTAAATTAGATTTAATATTTTATTAATTTATCAGTAATATTTCATCATTAATTACATTAACTAAATCATTATTTTCTCTTATAAAAGTTGCTTACTTTGTAGGCACCTTTATAACTTTAAAAAATGAATCCACATGAGATACATTACAAAATTTTTCATTTAAAATTAATTTGTTTATTTCTTCTTTAGACAGAAAATGAATTTTAATAGCTTTCTCAGGTCCTTTTTTTTTAATTATTCTATTTGAATAATAGCAGTATATTTTAGTTGTTAACCTTCCTGGCTCACAATTAATTGTAAATAATTTTTTTGGTCTTCCTAATATTTTATATCCTGTTTCCTCATAAAATTCTCTACAAGCAGCACTTATAGAATTTTCTCCTTTATCAATCATACCAGATGGAAATTCATATTTGATTTTATTAACTGGAATTCTTTTTTGACTAACTAGAACAAAAACGTTTTTCTTAATTTCCGCAACTACCAAAGATAAATCAGAGGTTTTTAAGAAATGATAATATTCTTTTTTTTTTAATGGCTTATTAATTAAAGTAATATTATTTGTTAGCTTAATATTTTTCAAATATTTCATAAGTTATTATATTTTAATAATATTAAAGATATTTTACAGATAAAGTAATTATATTGTTTTTTCTTTAATTAATTTAGAGACTTTGTTTATTTGATTTATTGTATCAGTATTCATTGGGTTTATATATGAAGCTTCTAAATAACTAGTGTAGGCTTTTTCGTAATCTTTCATTTCCATGTATACTTGTCCTTTTCCAATTAGAGCACCGAAATGCCTGCTTTCAAGTTTTAAGACCATATCAATATCTCTAAGTGATTTTTTATACTTACCCATAAAATATAAAGATGTTGCACGTCTATTCCAAGCTTCAGCCCAATTAGGATCTTTTTCTATAATTTTACTAAAAATCCTATATGCCCTTATATAATTTCCATTTTGAACTAGTCTTGAACCTTCTTTTAAATCAATAGTTAATTGAAAATTAGATGGATGTGTTTCCCACAAATTCCATATGCTTTTTTCTAAAATTTTTGCTTCACTTTGTGTATTACAATCTTTTAACTTACTCAAAAGTTTGTTTAAATCTAACTCATCTGTTTTTGCTGCTGAAGTCAAACATACTGTTGAAATTATCAATAAGAAATTTAGTATTTTCAGCATATGTAATAAATCTGTAATATTTTTGTAACATTAATAAAACAAGTTAAAATCAAAATAAACAGCAATAAAATCAGTATTATTATTCAATTAAAGATATGATTAATTTCAAATATTAAATTTTAATTAAAAGATTCGAAAAAAAACATATGAAAAATTCCAATATAGAAGGAATTGTATTTGATTTAGCTGGTACATTAATAGATTTTGGAAGCCTTGCGCCATCTCAAGTTCTTATAGAATTATTTGATAGGTTTGGAATTAAAATTACACGAAAACAAGCCATAGGACCAATGGGTATTGAAAAACGAGCCCATATAAAAGCATTGCTAACAACAAGAAAAATTAATTCGCAGTGGAAAAAAAAATTTAAATCAAAACCAACAGATAAAGATATTGATAAATTGTTTAAACTTTTTAATCCAGAATTAAAAAAAATAATTAAGAAACATTCAAAATTTATATCAGGAAGTAAAAAAACTTTAGATTTTATAAAAAACAAAAAAATAAAAATAGGAATCAATACCGGATATTCAGAAGAAATTCTAAATGTTATATTGCCAGAACTAAAAAAACAAAGATTTATACCTGATGTGTCATATAGTTCTTCATACACAAAAATTGGAAGACCCTCAGCTGAAATAATATATAAAATTTTTTCTGAATTAAATATTACCAAGGGATCAAATTGTATAAAAGTTGATGACACTATTCCTGGATTGTTAGAGGGAGTAAATGCTGGGATGTGGGTAGTGGGTGTTATATTTTCAGGTAATGAATTTGGTAAAACAGAAGTCGAATTTAATAGACTTTCTTTTAAAGATAAAACTAAATTTAGAAAAAAGATCAAGAATAAATTTAAGAAAGTAGGCGCTCACTATGTAATAGATACAATTAAAGATTTACCTAAAATTATCAAAATAATTCAAACTAGAATTAAATAAAATTACTTAATGAAAAGCATTTTTTAAGACCGTGGAAATTAAAAAAGCTTCTTTTTGTGTGTCCATGGACCTTTTTTTGTTTTAGGTAAAAATTTTTCAAGATCAATAAGGACTTTTTCAGACAATTTTCTGTAGGTGGTAAGTTTTCCTCCATAAATATTCAATAAAGGTAATTTTTTTATAATTTTTAAATCAAAAACATAATCTCTTGTGACTTTTGAGGCTGTTTTAAAATCTTCAATTAGAGGTCTTATCCCAGAATATGTATCTACGATGTCCTTTGATGTTATTTGTTTTTTTAAGTAATTATTTACTGAACTAATTAAATATCTAATTTCTTTTTTTGATATTCCTTTATTTTCAGGTGATTTCACCTCTTCTTCAGTTGTTCCAATTAAAGAAAACTTCCCTTTATAAGGTATTACAAATATTATTCTTTTATCAGTATTTTGAAATGTGAACGCAACATTTTCTTTGTACAATTTTTTTGTAATAATATGACTTCCTTTAACCAATCTAATTTTTTTCTTAGATTTAATTTTTATATTTTTATTTAAGGTTTCATTTATCCACGGTCCAGATGCATTAATCAAAATTTTTGACTTTACTTTTTCACCATTTTCAAGACTAATAATCCATTCATTGCCAATAATTTCAGCTTTTTTAACTTTGTTGTATTCTAGTATTTTAGCGTTATTTCTTTTTGCATCTTTGGTATTTAATTTCGTTAATTTTTTATCGTCAATTTGTATATCAAAATATTGAAAACCGGTTTTGTATTTTTCTTTAAGAATATTTGAAAATTTTTTTCTAAGATCAAATGTTTTTGATTTTGGTATATTACTTTTGCCACCTAAATTATCGTACAAAAATAAACCAATTTTAATTAACCAGGCTGGTCGAATTTTATCTGCATAAGGAATTATAAAAGGAATGGGTTTTGAAATATGTTTAGCAATTTTATAAACAATTTCTCTTTCTTTTAAAGATTCTCTAACTAATTTGAATTCATAATTTTCTAAATAACGAAGACCACCATGTATTAATTTCGTTGACCAGGATGAAGTTGCTCCACCAATCTCACCTTTGTCAGCTAAACAAACTGATAAACCTCTACCTGCAGCATCCCTTGCAATACCTGCACCGTTTATACCGCCACCTATTATGAATAAATCGAATATTTTAGACATTTAAATTATGATTTGTTTTAAAATATACAACCTCTTTTAGAAACATTATATATTTTTACATTTAAGTAATCAAAATTTAACGATACTTTAACATAAATAATTTATCTAATTAAAATTATAAATTAATAAAAGGGGTACAATGAAAAAAATATTGAGTGTTTTAACAATTCTATTTACTTTCTCATTTACATCACACAGTTATTCAAAGACAGAAATTCATTGGTGGTATGGAAATAGTGGATTTCTTGGTGATGTAATTATTGAAATTGCAAATAGATTTAATGCTTCACAAGATGAATACACCGTCGTTCCTACAGGTAAAGGAAGTTATGAAGATAACATGGCGGCAACTATAGCTGCATTTAGAGCAGGAGACCAACCACATTATTCACAGGTTTACGATGCTGGTGCTGCAATTATGGTAGCCCAAGTTAAAAATGGCGTTGTTATTGGTTTTGAAGATATGGCTGAGAAATATGGAATTAAAGTAGATGCAGATAATTATATTCCTGGAATTAAAAACTTCTATGCTGACTCTGATGGAAAAATGATAGGTGTTCCTTTTAATAGTTCAACTTGCTTAATGTATGCAAATATGGACATATTGAAAGAAGTAGGAATAGAATCAGTTCCAAAAACTTATGAAGAATTTGAGGCTATGGCTCCAAAAATTAAAGCTGCTGGATATATTCCTTTACTTCAAAGTCACTCTCCTTGGATCTGGACAGAAAATTTCTTTTCAAGACATAATCTACTTATGACAGATGGAAACAATGGTTACGATGCTGTTCCGACAAAAACTTTATTTGCTGAAACAGATGCATTTGTTTATCATTGGAAAAAAGTAAAAGAATGGTACGAAAAAGGTCTCTACGGCTATAAAGGAAGAGCTTGGGGAGATAATCAAGCACCATTTATAGCAGGTGAGGCTGCTTTTTGGTTTGGATCTGCTGCATCATTTGGTGGAATGAAAGGTGTTGTTCCAAATTTTACAGTTAATCATATTCCTTATTGGGATTCAGTAACTGGTGGCAAAGAGTATCCAACATTTATTGGTGGCGCAGCAAACTGGATCTTAAATGGTCATACAGAAGAAGAGTATAAAGGACTTGCTAAATTCATCGAATTTATGGGTTCTCCTGAAATGGATTTATACTATCACAACATGACAGGTTATTCTGCTGTAACTAAAGGTGGTATAGAATTAGCTGAAACTATAAACTTTTATAGAGCTTCTCCATATCACAAAGCTGTTGGTGAACAATTAAGCTTAGAAGGTTCAACTATTCCTGGTGGATATAGAGCTGGTAACTGGCCTCAAATTCGTGAAGTAATTTACGAAAATGTTGAGCCAATGTTAAATGGCAAAATATCAATCGAAAAAGGATTAAAGAACATGGATAAGGGTGCAGCTAAATTGTTAAAACAATTTGCTAAGACTCTTTAAAAAATAATATAAATAAGGAGGGTATTAATATAACCTCCTTATTTATTATATGAAAAAAGTTCAGTTTAAATCAAACTATTCACAGTATTTTTTTTTAGCACCACAGCTAGGTATTTTATTAATATTTTTATATTGGCCAATAATACAAACTTTTAGAGATGCATTTACCATGCAAGATGCATTTGGATTTGGAAGACAATTTGTATGGTTTGATAATTTTTTATTTATCTTTGATGACCCGGCTTATTTTATAGCTTTTAAGTTTACTATTATTTATAGCTTTGTGATAACACTTGTCACAGGAGCCATTGGATTGTTACTTGCTGTAAATGCCAATAATGTAATGCATGGAAAAAGTGCCTACAAAACTCTTTTGATTTGGCCTTATGCTATCGCGCCAGCTGTGGTGGGTGTTATGGCAAATTATTTTTTTAGTGAAAGATTTGGATTATTGTATCATCTATTTAACGATTTATGGGGTTTTAATTGGTATGAAAGTGTTTTTGATTCTTATATCTACTTAATAATAGCAGGATCATGGAAACAAATAAGTGCTAATTTTATTTTCTTCTTAGCCGGTCTTCAAGCAATACAAAAATCTGTCATTGAAGCATCGATAATTGATTGTAAAAGTAGTTTCAGAAGATTTTGGACAATCACTTTCCCTCTATTGATGCCCACAACTTTCTTTTTAATCATTATCAATATAACTTATGCTTTTTTTGATACTTTTGGAATAATTGACACTACAACAATTGGTGCACCCTCAGGTGAAACAAGAACTCTTGTTTATAAAGCCTACATGGACGGATTTAGGGGGTTAGACTTAGGAAGTGCTGGTGCTCAATCAATTATGATGATGTTGATTGTTTTAGTTATTACAATTTTTCAATTTAGATACATAGAAGGGAAAATACATTACAATTAAAATGATTAGATATTTTTCATCAAACTTTTCTCATTTAATTCTTTTGATAGGCATTTTTATTATGATAATCCCTGTGTGGTTAATTTTTGCAAGCTCAACTCACACAGCTTTGATTATTAATACCCAAGGTCTTCAATTTTTTTTAGGAGATAAGTTTTTAGAGAATTATACAAAAGTTTTATTATATGAGGGTGGTTTTTTTAAAGAAATTACTGTATATAAGATGTTTTTAAATAGTTTTTTAATGGCAACTGGAGTTGCGTTTTTATCAGTTATTTCATCTCTTATGACTGCATATGTCTTAGTTTATTTTAGAGTGAAATATGCAACATTATTATTTTGGATAATTTTTATTACTATACTAGTCCCTCTGGAGTTAAGAATTTTTCCTACCTATTCTGTTATGTCTACACTTAACTTAGTAAACTCATATTGGGGACTAATTATTCCAATTTCAGCTTCTGCTATAGCTACTTTATTTTTTAGGCAGTTTTATAAAACTATACCTGATGAATTACTTGAATCAGCAAAATTAGATGGCGCAAATACTTGGAGATTTTTTATTGACTTTTTAGTGCCATTGTCAAAAACAATGATTGTTGCAATGTTCATATTTATGTTTGTATTCGGTTATAATCAATATTTATGGCCGATATTAGTAACTTCTTCTGAACAATATTGGACTGTTGTCATGGGATTAAAGATGATGTCTGGATCAATCGTTAACAAATTTGCATTTGTCATCATGTCAATGATACCACCAGTATTAATCATAATTGTATTACAAAAATATTTTATTAAAGGGATTTTTCAAGACAAATGAAAATTAAATTTTCACAAATTTTAGCACACATTGTACTTATACTAGGTGTTTTATTGATGGTAATTCCGATTTGGTTATCATTTGCTAGCTCTACCCACGATACTGTAACTATTTTAAAAGAGGGAATGCAATTTGGTCTTGGCGATCAATTAACAAGAAATTATAACGAAGTTTTAAATGAGAAGGGTGGTTGGTCAGAGGAAGTGACTGCTGCAAAAATGTTTATAAATAGCTTTATAATGGCTTTGGGAATTGCAACCCTTAAAGTAATTATCTCAGCAATGTCAGCTTATGCTTTAGTTTATTTTAGATTCAAATTTGCTGTACCGATTTTTTGGTTAATCTTTATTACTTTACTTGTGCCTCTGGAGGTTAGGATTTTTCCAAGTTATAAGATTGTATCAGATTTAGGTTTAACTAATTCTTACACAGGTCTTGTTCTTCCATTGGTTGCATCAGCCACCGCTACGTTTTTTTTTAGACAGTTTTATAAAACTATACCTGATGAATTACTTGAATCAGCAAAATTAGATGGTGCAAATAGTTGGAGATTTTTTATAGATTTTCTAGTTCCATTATCTAAAACAATGATTGCAGCGATGTTTATATTCATGTTTGTATACGGATATAGTCAATATTTATGGCCGTTAATAATGACTACGAGTGAGGAATATTGGACTGTAGTTATGGGAATGAAAATTATATTTACTGAAAGTTATGAGGGAGTTGCTTTACCAAGAACAGCAGAGAGATTTGCTTATATTATTTTATCAATGATCCCCCCAGTTTTAGTGGTAGTATTTTTGCAAAAATGGTTCATAAAAGGATTAATTCAAACAGAGAAATAAATGAGTTTTTTAGAATTAAATAAAGTTACTAAAATCTATCCAAACGGAACTAAAGCTGTTCATGAGACAAGTATGAATGTAGAAAATGGTGAATTCATGGTTTTTGTTGGACCAAGCGGATGTGGAAAATCTACTCTTTTAAGAATGATTGCTGGGTTAGAAGACATAACTGAAGGTTATATAAATCTTGATGGAATATTAATTAATAAAGTTGACCCCTCAGATAGAGATGTTGCTATGGTTTTTCAGAATTATGCACTCTATCCTCATATGAATGTTTACAACAATTTGGCTTACGGATTAAAAAATAGAGGTATTTCAAAAGAAGATATTGAAAAAAAAGTTAATGAGGCAGCAAAGCTATTACAAATTTCTGAATACTTGCAAAGAAAACCATCCATGTTGTCAGGAGGTCAAAGGCAGAGAGTTGCCATGGGAAGAGCCATTGTGAGAAATCCTAAAATATTTTTATTTGATGAGCCATTATCTAATTTAGATGCAAAACTAAGAATACAAATGAGGCTTGAAATAAAAAAGCTTCAGCAAAAAGTTGGAGTGACAAGTATATTTGTAACTCATGACCAAGTAGAAGCTATGACCTTAGCGGATAGACTGGCAGTAATAAATAATGGCCTTATTGAGCAGCTTGGAACACCGATAGAAATTTATAATAATCCTAAATCTATGTTTGTCGCAGGATTTATAGGTTCGCCACAGATGAATTTTCTTGAAGGAGAATTAATAAATAAAACTCTTACTTCAGAAGGTTTTGAAATTAATAATGTTACAAGTGATTTTAATGGACCAGTTATATTAGGAATTAGGCCAGAGCATATGTCGCAAACTGATAAAGGTTTAATAAATTTATCTGTAGATCTGGTAGAACAATTAGGTTCAGATAATTTGATTTATGGAGAAATAAAAAATAAAAAAGATTTTTGTTTTAGATGTCCTGGAAGTCAAATTATTAAAAAAGGAAGTAAATTATCTTTGAACATAAATGATAACAATTATTATGTTTTTGATAAATCTAATGGTAATCGAGTAAATTAATTTTGATTTTATCAAAGCTAAATTATATTAAAATTTATGGCCATAGAGGCGCTAGAGGAGATCTTCCTGAAAATACTTTAGAAAGTTTTAAATATTTATTTAAAAACAATATTAATGCATACGAAACAGATATTTTGATTTCCAAAGATCTTATTCCTGTGATTACACATGACTTTAGATTAGATCCAAGTTTTACAAAAGATAATGAGGGAAATTGGATAACGGATGAAAATATAATAATATTTGACTTAAGTTACGATGAGCTTTTAAAATTTGATGTTGGGTCTTTAAATAAATTATCTAGATATGGAAGAAGATTTGTTAATCAAAAAACTTTAGAAAATCAAAAGATACCAAAACTTTCTGAGTTATTAGAATTATCTTCAAAAAACAAATCTGAAAATTTATTAATAAATTTAGAAATTAAATCTACACCTGACGAGGAAAATTTAACTCCAACCCCAGAGGAAATGGTAAAACTTGTTATGAAAGAAGTAAATAAATCAAATTTACAAAATAAAATAATCATTTCTTCATTTGATTGGAGAACACTGACAGAAATCAAAAATCTTTACCCTGAAATTTCAAGAGCTTATTTAAGTTTTCTACAACAGGCAGGAATTAAAATTAAAAATACAATTTACAATAGATCTCCATGGATGAGTTACTTACCTTTTTTTGAAAAATATGAATTACCAAAAATTATAAAATCACAAGGTGGAAAAGCTTTGCATCCATACCATAAAGATATTACAAAAAAACTAGGAGATATTTCTCATCAAGAAGATTTGCCAGTGAACGTTTGGACAGTTAATGAAGAGAACGATATGTTAAAAATGATTGAGTATGGTGTAGATGGTATCATGACAGACTATCCATTAAGGCTGAAAGAACTTTGTGACAAAGAAAATATAAACTGGTTTTAGTTTATTTTAATGGATTTAAATATAGTTAATAACCAAGAACAATTTTTAGCAGGTAAACTTAGAGGGTATACTTTAAAAGGTGCAGAAAATAAATTTGACGATAAAGGAAAACCTTTACCATTTCCAGGGTGCACAATAATTTGTAATATTCCTCTTAATACATATTTATCCGATCAAATTATTGGTTTTCAAAAAAAATTAGAAAATTTTAATCCTGAAAAAACTTATTCCTATTTACCACCATCAAGTTTTCATATGACATTATTTGACTGTTGTAATTTAAATACAAAAAATACTTATTATTGGCCAACAGATATAGATCTTGATATGGATTACAAAGATATAGCTATTCAATTAAATAAAAGAATTGAAAACTATAATTTTCCAAAAGAAATCAATTTAAAACTAAAAACATTTTTTGGAGGTTACAGCATTGTTTTAGAACCCTTTTCTGAGGAGGACGAAAAAATTTTAAGAAATTGTAGAGATGAACTAAGTAATTTATTGAAAATTAAATTTGAAAATCATCAAAGATATACTTTCCATGTTACATTAGCTTATATCTTGAGACAACTTAATGAAACTGAAATAAAAAATTTAACTAAATTTAATAAACAATTATCCTCTGATTTTAATAAAAAAATTCCAAAAATTACTTTCACAAAACCTGAAATGTGCACCTTTAAAAACATGCTGGAGTTTGAAAGTATTAATCCTTCTAGCCTGTAATAGTTTTTACTTATAGATATTCTTCATTATTATTTTAATCTTTGATTTTCAATAAATTTTTAAAAACTGATTTAGAAAATTGACCTTAAATCTTATAGGTTCAATTTTTCTACGAGATAGTTTTATCTCTTGTCCTGTTATTGAAAAGCATTTTTTTAGCCACAAATACAGCAAAAAGTGCACCGATAATTTCTGCTAATATATAAACTGGAGTATACATATAATTAATTCCAGTAAAACTTTCTGTAAATGTTCTCGCTATTGCTACAGCAGGATTTGCAAATGATGTAGATGATGTAAACCAATAACCAGCAGTGATATAAAAAGCAACACATGAGGCCACTACCACACTTCCTTTCTTTAATGATCCAAAAATTATCAGTATCAATCCAAATGTTGCTACAATTTCAGATGTAAATATATTTATTCCGTCCCTTGATTTTGTTGATAATTCAAAAATTTGATGTTCGAAAAAGAAATTGGCAAGTGCTACACCTAACAAACAACCTAAAATTTGCGCAGATATATATGTGGGTAATAAATTTCCTTTTAATTTTTTTGTAAGAAACATTGCTAGACTTACAAATGGATTAAAATGTGCTCCTGAAACATCACTAAAAACAGTTACTAGCACAAAAAGTCCTGCGCCAGTTGCTATAGTATTGGCTAAAAGCATAATACCTGTGTCATTTGTAAGATTTTCAGCCATTATTCCTGAGCCAACAATAATCATTACAAGGAAACAACTACCAATAAACTCTCCAAGAAAAAACTTACTATATTTCATAATTTTTTATCCAATCATTAATTCTTGTTTCTAAATTGGAATAAGTTTTATGTATTTCTGTTGAAATCAGCTCTTCTTTATTTGGTTTATCACTCTTCTCTAACTCATTAATGATATAAACAGGATCTTCAATATCCCAATGAACTATTTTTTCAGGGGATGGCCAGACTGGACAAACTTCATTACTAGCATTGTTACATACAGTAAATACCTGATCAAAGGTTGTTTTCTCATTCAAGAATTTGTTGAAGTTTTTTGATGACAGATTTTTTGTATCAAAATTATTTTCATTTAGATACTTAATGACATATTTATTAATTATTCCAGATGGTTTGCTACCCGCACTGTAACCAATAAATTTATTTTTATGAAATTTATTAACTACACTTTCGGCCAATATGCTTCTGTGAGAATTGCCAGTACAAACAAATAAAAGTTTTTTCATTTTTAACTTTTATTACTATAAAATATTTTTTCTATACTTAATGAGTACTAAATCTAAATTGTAATAAAACTGAAACATTTTTAATTTAAAAGAATATGATGGATAATATGTCAAATATTGCAAATTTATTTAAAATTATAGAAGAAATTGGATCAGACAAACAATATGGAAATGAAAAAGTTTCACAACTAGAACATGCAATTCAATGCGCATTATTGGCAAAAAAAAATAATGAAAACCATTTTTTTATTACTGCAGCCCTATTCCATGATATTGGTCACTTAATTAATAATGACAAAGAAGCCATAAAAAAAGGAATAGATAAAAAGCATGAAAATTCAGGATCTCTTTTTCTTTCTAGATTTTTTCCAGAAGATGTTACAATATTAATTAAAGGACATGTTCCGGCTAAAAGATATTTGGTTTATTGTGAAAAAGGTTATTATGAGTCTTTATCTATTGCTTCAAAACGAAGTTTAGATGTCCAAGGAGGAAGTTTTTCCAAAGAGGAAGCAAACGAATTTATTAAACAACCTTTTATGCAAGATGCAGTTAGATTAAGAAAATATGATGATCTTGCTAAAATTGAAAATTTAGAAATTCCAAATATAAATTATTTTTACAAACACGTAGAGAGAAGCTTTAAATAAACTTTTTTTTGTTTAAAAAAATTGCTGTCGAGTTACCAAATATTGCTAAAACAAAAAATACTAATATTAACAAATCATATCCTCCTACATTCCATACCAACGAACCAATCCATGGACCAGCAATACTACCAATCATATATTGCAAAGCTAAAATACCATGAATATTGCCAAAGTTTTTTTGGCCAAAAGTATCATTTTGAACCAAAGGTTTTAAAATAGCCATACTGCCATATGCTGAACTATTAAATAAAACAAATAAAAATGCTAAGTAATGATTAATATTTATAAAGTATAAAAATATCATTCCAACTACCATCGAGTAAAAACAAATTACAAATAATTTTAAATTTGACTTATCACCTCCATATATCATAACTAAAATTCTACCTATTACTTGTCCTGGTCCAAACAGAGATGCTGTCAATACAGCTTGGGATAGACTCATCCCTTTTTCCTGCAACATTGGAATTACATGAGTTGTAATAGCACCAATATTAAATCCAATAACAAACAATGAAAAACTAAATAACCAAAATCTATAATCTTTAAGTATTATTTTAAGCTTTGAATTTTGATCTGTTTTCTTTTCAATTTTTTTAAATTCTTTTATAATTATATTTTTGAAACCAAAATAATTAGCTGGTGAACTAATCAATATATTTAATATTCCAAAAATAAATACAGTAAACCTCCAGTCATATTGTTCTGTTAAATAAGTAGCAGTAGGAAATGTGTATGTGCTTGCAAATCCAGCAAATAAAGTAATTATTGCAATAGATGTTTTGGCCTTTGATTTTAAATTAATAGTAATGACACTAAAAAGCATCGTATAAAGACAGCCACCCGAGGTTGCACTGACAAGTATCCAAGCAAGTAAAAATCCACCATATGTATCTACTGATGAAAGATAAATTACACTTAGTCCTAACAGTATAGGACTGGTCCACATCATTGGAAAACTTAGATTTCTATCTACAATCTTACCTAGAAAAGGTAAAAGTAAACTATGCACAACTAAGCCTAGAGAATAAATAAAGGTTAAATTATTCCTTGAGATACTAAGTTCATTTTCCCAAGTTAGCAACAACGCTGAGAACAGATACATACAACTGCTGTAACAAAAGGTAACTGATATACCTATTAAAAATGCAGACAAATATTTCACAAATTTTTTTATTTCTTTAACATTTTTTTAACAAAAGTAAGTTAATAGATTATTATGAATAAAATCTTAATCTCATTTATATTAACTTTATCCACAATTTCTATTACTCAAGCTGACAATCATGCTAAAATAACAGAGCAACAAGCCGGCAGTAGTTATTCACAAAATACTGAGGATACATTTAAAAATGAAATAGGGAATTGTGAAGACCCTGGCGTACTTATGTTAAGAGCCACTGTTAAAAATGATATTTCAAGATCTAGTCCCGAAAAAGCATCTGAGGCAGAAGCATTAATGAAAGAGGGCATGAAATTGTGTAATGAAAATAGAGTTTTTGAGGCAAAACTAAAATTAGAAGACGCTAAAACAACTGCTAGAGCAGGATTAGTAGATGGAGAGGATCCATCTATAACTAAAGTTGTTGTTGACAATAATGAGATAACAAAGGAAGAAAAACCTTGGTGGAAATTCTGGAAAGATTGATTTTTATCTTTTTAAATTCCTAAATTAAAATTTCTAGAAAAATTTTTGATAAAGGTATTTTTTCTATTTACCTTACAATTAATTGATCTGATCCAATTAATATTCTTCTAAGCCAAGCAGATAATCTATCCATAAATATTACTACAGCCAAAACTAATATTGCCATGTAGGCGACATTTTCAAAATCATTTCCAGTACCTAGTGCACCTAAAAATTGTAAACCAATTCCTCCTGCGCCCATTGCACCTATTATTACGGCTCCTCTAGTATTTGACTCTAAATAGTATAAGGATTGAGATACAAAAATTGGAAGTATTTGAGGAATTATACCAAATCTATGTTGTAGAAATTTGCTAGCCCCTGTAGATTGAACTCCTTCTTGTTGTTTCTTCTCAGTATTTTCAATTGCTTCAGAATATAATTTACCTAAAGTACCTGTATCAGTAAAACCAATCGCAAAAATACCAGTGAAGGGTCCTGGACCAAAAGCTCTTAAAAATATTAAACTCCAAATTAAAAAGTCTATTCCTCTTAAAGTATCAAATAATCTTCTTAACGTAAATCTTAGAGCTTTAATAGGTGTAACGTTGTATGCAGCAAGGAATGACAAGGGCAGAGCCATTACCGTAGCAAACATTGTCCCTAATACAGCCATAACAATTGTTTCGAGCATTGCCCACCAAACTCTACCGTGCATAAATGCTTCATTATCCTTAATCTCTGTTAAGAAAAGTTTTAAATTAGACATTTCAGGAACAACTCTTTCTTTAGAAAAAGTCAAACCTAGTGCTTCGAAAAAGGTATATGGTTCTAACGGACTTGAGAAATCAAACCAAAAATATTTCCATCCGATACTGTAACGATGAATTTCAACTTTTTTTGGATATACTTGAATTCTCTCATACAAAGTTGGTCTAAATTCAACTCTATTTTCTGTGATTCTAAAACCTTTTAAATCTTCTATGACCAAATCCTCTGAACCTACAAGGTAAGGTTTACCATTAGAATTTAATTTTATGGTAAAACCTCTCTCATATTTTGGAAAATTTACAATCTCGACTTTATCTTTGTATAATATTGCCTTACCTTTATTATTAAACTCAACTACATTGCCAACATTATCAGAATTTTTGTAAAACCAATCTGGAATTGATTTATCAAGATTATCTCTTCCATAAACACTTCTATAATTTCCTTCAAAAGCTATTTTAATATCCTCATGATTTTCCCATTTCATTGTTACATGATCTTTGTGTGCATATGTGTCTAAGACAAACATAGCAGCATTTTGTGGTTTCCATTTTTTTGGGATATCAACAACATCTAAAGTAAAAAAACCTACTATTAAATATACTAAGACGAGAAAAAAAATTATTTGGCCTCTTAATCTACTCTTTCTGGCTTGTTTAAATGTGTCAGGAAATAATTTACGAATATTTTCTCTTTGAATAGCTAAACTAGAACTCATTGATTTGCTCCAATTAATTTATGTCTCCAATATGCAGACAAATAATCTAATGCAATTATCGTACCAACCAGTAAGAACATACACGCTAAAACATCAGCTCCATAATTCCATTGTATTAAAGCTGCTAACATTTCTCCAATTCCACCTGCACCAACAAAACCTAATATTGTAGATTCTCTAACATTAATTTCTAACCTCAATATTCCATAACTTAAAAACAAAGGTAGTACCTGGGGAAGAACTGAAAATCTTATCTTCTGTGTCCAAGTTGCACCAACAGAACTTAAACCTTCAATAGGTTTTCCATCACAATTTTCTATAGCCTCAGTAAATAATTTACCAAGTGCTCCAGCAGTGTGTATCGTAATAGCAATCACTGCTGGTAAAGATGATTTACCCATCAAATATAAAAACACCATTGCTATTATTAATGTTGGAAATGATCTTGTCACATCCATAAAAAATTTTGTAAATTGAATAACTCTTTTATTTCTTATTAAATTTCTACTAGAGAAGATTGCAAAAATAACTGCCAAAACAAATCCGATCGAAGTTGAAAATAAAGCAATATTTAAAGTAATAATTAATTCAGGAATATACTTAATAACTCTTGGCCAATATTTCCATCCCATCTCAAAAGTGTCTACAAATAAATCTCTAGGGTAGTTAAAAAAATTAGCTATACCTCTTCCAAAAGACCCTGCATTTGCTTCTAACGATACCAAGGTACCACCAAAAAAAATTAATATTAGAATTGCAATTCCAAGTAGCGAGGACCTAGTTCTCTGGTTTGTTAATTTTTTTAAATTAACTTCAATTTGTTCTAGGTTGGCAGGTAAGGCTTTTGTCATAATTTTTAAAAAATAAATCAGAGGCAAAGATTTACATTCTTTGCCTCTGATTATAGGAGGTTTAATTAATTATTTTTTTGCGCTTCAATTTTAGCTTTTCTTGCAGCTACAACTGACTCGTAAAAAGAATGATCCACCGGAACCCATTTTTTTACAATCCCGTTTGCAACGTTTTCGCTACATTTTGGATCGTTCTCGTGTATCCATTGCTTTAAACCAATCATTACTTGGTGTGCTCTAACAGGTAAAAAAGTAGGCATCACAATTGGACCATTAGGAATTAATTTTGAAGACCAAATTTGAACAATGTCGTCCATATTTAAAATCCCTTTATCAACCATTTTTCTTAAATTCCCTGACGAATATCCTTCTTCCCAGCTACCAACACCAGATACCCATGTTACACCAGCATCAACATCACCATTCATTACCGCTAATACATTGTTTTCATGCCCACCAGAAAATTGTGTTTTTGAAAAATATGTATCTGGGTCCATACCCATAGCCTTTAATTCAATTGAAGGAATTAAAAAACCTGATGTAGAGTTAGGGTCAGCCCAACCAAAAGATTTACCTTTAAGATCTGCCATTGATTTAATTCCAGATGCTTTAGTTGCTACTGCAACAGAGTAGTAACCCATATCACCTGTTGGCTGCATTCTTGTTAGTACTGGTACTACTGCAGTTGGATCTTTAAGATACATACCCGCATATCCGGATGAACCAAACCATGTGTAATCTAGATTACCACCTAGCATCGACTCCATTGTTCCTGCGTAATCTTTAAATGTAAAGAATTTAGCAGGTACACCATAAGCGGCTTCGATATACGGCATGAAACATTCATTTCTAGCTATAATATCTTGAGCTGCTTCGTCACCTAAAAAACCAACTCTAAATTCTGGTTGGTATTTACTTAAGTCCATTTTTGGACCCGTGTAAGTTACCGCATTAGCTTGGGTTGAAAAAAACACCATAGCTAAAAGTGCAATAACTCTTGTTAGTTTATTAAACATAATTGTCTCCTTTTTATAATTTTAGTCTCTCGACTTATTTATATTTGTAACGATGAGTTATTGATCTCATGCAGTTGCAAATTCTTTCTCAACATCTCCATTTATCTTTTTTTTTGTTTTAAGCTCTGTAGATGTTACTTGTGGCTCAAAAGCTTCATCAGCCTCTGCACCATAAATTTCTCTTGCAAGTTTATCTGATAATTTTTCAGGCAAATCATCAAAGACTATTTCACCATCTTTCATTCCAATAATTCGATCACAATAAGTTTTTGCTGTATCAAGTGTATGAAGATTTGAAATAACTGTTAAATTTTTTTCGTCATGAATTTTTCTTAATGATTCCATTACCATTCTTGCATTCATTGGATCTAAAGATGCTATAGGTTCGTCTGCTAAAATCATTTTAGGATTTTGCATCAAAGCTCTGCATATAGCTACACGTTGCTGTTGACCTCCAGACAACGTTTCAGCTCTTTGAAGGGCAGTGTTAGCCATACCTAAGTTATTGAGTAAAATCAGAGCATCAGCTCTTTCATCTCGAGAAAACATTTTTAAGGATGCTCTAAATGAGCCCTGATAATTTAATCTGCCTAATATTACATTTGTTAGAACATCTAATCGTGGGACTAAATTAAATTGTTGAAAAATCATTGCACAGTTTCTTTGCCATGATCTCTTTTCCTTACTTTTTAAATCTAGAATATTTTGACCTTCAATTTCAATCGACCCATCTGTTGCGTCGGTAAGTCGATTTATAATTCTTAGTAATGTTGATTTACCAGCCCCAGATCTACCTATGATTCCTATCATTTGAGGTTTGTTAACCTCAAAAGAAACGTTTTTAACGGCATGATTATCACCGAAAAATTTGTTAACTTTTTTAATAATCATTTGAGGAATTCATTAACCCTCTAATCTTTAATAAATGTTAAAATATTATTAATGAATCTTTTAAATTTTGTTTAAGTTATATGAAATTTAAACCTAAGGTAGAAAATCTAATTTTTTATTAAAAATTGAATTTTAGATCCAATAAAATGACTTTCACTTAACTCTATAGGATTGTTTTTAAAATCGACATTAACAGATGTAGTTTTTAATAGTGCTTCCCCCTCATTTATATTTAATAAATTTGATTTTATTTTGTCTGCAATTTCAGCATTGATTAGAGTTTTTGATCTTTTAATTAGTTTGATATTCAATAAATTAAAAGCTTTGGTTACTGATTGTTTTTTAACAAAATAATTAATAAATTTTGGAAATTTTTTATAAGGAATCGATCTGAAAGTTATTACAGAAGGTGAATTGTTGACAAAACCTATGCTATTTATGCGTGTAACTTTGTCATTTTTTTTTAAGTTGAGTTCTTTTTTTTCAAAAGGATTGCATTCAGCAATATCAAAACTTTTTATTTCAATTCTTACTGATTGGTTTTCTTCAAGTATATTCTCAGTAAATCGTACGTTTTTACTAATTGAGTAATTAATTTTTGATGATTTAACAAATACTCCAAGACCTCTTTTTGAATATATTAAATTATCATCTTTAAGTTCTTTAAAAGCTCTTCTTATAGTGTGTCTATTGACATTGAATTGTTTTGCATAGTCATTCTCAGAATCTAACTTTTTATTAATTTTGTACTTATTTAAAACAATTTCTCTTTTGATTGAATTGTATATTTCCTTCCAAAGCAAATCTTTTGTTGTCATAAAATTTTAATAAATAATATATTGAAATTTTTTTTAATTTTGTTACTTGTCTAGTTGTATAGTATTATGCAAAATGAATCAAGAAAACAATGGTTAAGTTCTTTAGCAACAGCAGATGAAAATTATCTCATTTCGCTTTGGGACAATTTAAATATGAAAATAGAATATAATTGGTTAAGAGAACCTGAGATTGGCAGTGTTATGGTTCAGGGAAAAGTAGGCGCCACAGGTGATAATTTTAATGTTGGAGAAGTAACTATAACGAGATGTTCATTAAATTTAGATAAAAAAATCCAAGGCCATGGTTATGTTCAAGGTAGAAATAAATATAAATCCAAAATTGCAGCTTTGTGTGATGCATTGATGCAAACTGAAAAAAAAGAAATAATTAAAAGAAATATAATAGATAAATTAATTAAATATAAAAATAACAAAAGAAATGAAATATTATCTAAAACAGAAGCTACTAAGGTTGATTTTTTTACCTTGGTAAGAGGTGAGGATAAATAATTTATGGAAGTTGTTTCTAAAAAAAATAATTCTCAAACAAGTGCTGATTATTTTAGAAGTATTTTGTTTGCAACTTCATATCCTGGTTCGATCGAAATATTAGACAGTATAAATTCGCCTTCGAAAATGTTTTCAGCCAGTTGTTCAATTATAAAAACTTTTTGTGACAGTTATTCGAATATTTTTTTAGGTCGTGATATTAACAATCCAGAAACTATTGATTGGATTAAATTTAATACAGGTGCAAATATTACAGATAAAAAAAATGCAAATTTTGCAATTGGTATTTGGGATGATCTTTTACCATTAGATGAATTTAAAAAAGGGGACGACCAAAATCCTGATCAATCGTGCACTATTATTTGCCAGTCTAAATTTGAAAAACCAAATGCCATAATTACTGGTCCTGGTATTAAAAGTTCTAAAAGTATATTTTTACCTGATAGAGAGATTATAAAAAAAAATAACCAGCAATTTCCATTAGGACTTGATTTTTATTTTGTTGATAATGATAAATTTTATTCAATACCAAGATCACTAAAAATAGGAGAACTATAAAATGTATGTATCTGTAAAAGGTGGAGAAAAGGCAATCAATAATGCACATTCTTGGTTATCTGAAATAAGAAGAGGTGATGTAAATATAGCAGAACTAAATATTAAACAAATTAGTGAACAACTAACTTTAAGTGTTGATAGAGTTATGTCAGAAGGATCTTTATATGACAAAGATTTGTCTGCTCTTGCAATCAAACAGTCTAGAGGTGACTTGATTGAAGCAATTTTTCTAATGAGAGCCTATAGAACTACTTTACCTAGAATTGGTTCAAGCAAACCTATCGAAACTAGCAAAATGTTATGCCTGAGAAGAATATCTGCAACATTTAAAGATATCCCAGGTAAACAAAAGTTAGGCCCAACATTTGACTACACACACCGTTTACTTGACTTCAAACTTCTTGCTGATGGTGAGTATGAAAAAGCTAAGATTGAAAAATATGATGATAAAGAAATCCCGCATGTTTTAAGCTTTTTAAATAAAGAAGGATTAATTCAGAAAGAAATACCTAGTGGCAAAACATCTAAAGATATTACAAGAAACCCAATTAATTTTCCTTTAACAAGATCTGAACGATTGCAATCTCTTTCAAGAGGAGATGAGGGTTTTCTTCTTGGTTTAGCTTACTCAACACAGAGAGGTTATGCTAGAAACCATGCATTTGTTGGTGAATTAAGAACTGGTTACGTTGAGGTTCAATTTGAAATTCCAGAATTAGGTATAGAAATAAATATTGCTGATGTCATGTTTACTGAGTGTGAGTCAGTAAACCAATTTAAAGGTAGTAAAAAAATACCTGCTCAATTTACCCGTGGATATGGTTTAGTTTTTGGTCAATTAGAGAGAAAAGCTATTTCTATGGCTTTAGTTGATAGATCAATGAGATGGAAAGAATTTGGTGAGGAGTACTTAGGTGTTGCTGCTCAAGATGAAGAATTTGTTATATCTCATTGCGATAATATTCAAGCCACAGGTTTTTTAGAACATATCAAATTACCTCATTATGTAGATTTTCAAGCGGAATTGGATTTAGTAAGAAAAATTAGAGAAGAGTATAAAAAAAATGAACAACATACTTAAATTTAAAAATAAAAAAACTGATGTTGCAGCTCAAGATGAAATATATAATTTTGCTTATTTAGACGAAAATACAAAAAGAATGATAAGAAGAGCTTTGATTAAAGCTCTTTGCATACCAGGTTATCAAGTTCCATTTTCATCTAGAGAAATGCCTATGCCATATGGATGGGGAACAGGAGGGGTTCAAGTAACATCGTCATGTTTAACAACTGACGATGTGATAAAAGTTATTGATCAAGGAGCAGATGATACTACAAACGCAGTTTCAATTAGAAATTTCTTTAAAAAAACTGCTAATATTGAGACCACAGAAAAAACAAGCCAAGCATCGATAATTCAGACAAGACACAGAATTCCAGAAGAAAAGTTAAAAGAAAAACAAATACTTGTTTATCAAGTTCCAATACCAGAACCTCTTGCGTTTTTAGAACCAAGATATCAAGAAACTAAAAAAATGCATGCACTATCAGAATATGGAATAATGCATGTAAAGTTATATGAAGATATTACCAAAAATGGTCATATAGAAACAGCATATGCTTATCCAGTAAAGACAAATGAAAGATATATAATGGACCCATCACCTATTCCAAAATTTGATAACCCAAAAATGAACAATAACCCTGCTATTCAATTATTTGGAGCAGGAAGAGAGCAAAGAATTTATGCAATACCACCATATACTGAAGTAACGAGTCTTGATTTTGAGGATTATCCATTTGATCCCTCAAAGGCACCTCATAAATGTTCTATTTGTGGATCAAATGAGAGTTTTTTAGATGAAATAATTACTGATGATGACGGTAATAGATCATTTATATGTTCAGATACAAATTATTGTAATCAAAGAATGGAAAATAATTAAATGCAACCAATTTTGTCAGTTCATAATTTAAACAAATATTACGGTAATCAAGTGGGATGCAAAAATATGAATTTGACATTATATCCTGGGGAAGTCGTTGGTGTAGTAGGAGAATCTGGCTCAGGAAAAACAACTTTTATAAATTCCATATCAGGTAATCTTATTCCTGATAGTGGAAAAATCTTAATTGAAACAGGTAATGAAACGATTGATTTTCTAGAAATATCTGAGTCATTGAAAAGGTTATTGATAAGAACTGAATTAGCTTTTGTTCACCAAAATCCTAGAGACGGTTTAAGATTAGATATAAGTGCTGGTGGAAATATTAGTGAAAGATTAATGTCGATTGGACAAAGAAATTATGGAAATATTAGGCAAACTATTTTTAAATGGTTAGATAAAGTAGAAATCGATAAAAGTAGAGTAGATGATTTTCCAAGAACATTTTCTGGTGGAATGTTGCAAAGATTACAAATAGCAAAAAATTTGGTTACGAGTCCTAAAATAATTTTCATGGACGAACCAACAGGAGGTCTTGATGTTTCTGTTCAAGCAAAAATTTTAGATTTGTTAAGAAAATTAGTTAGAGAATTAAATTTATCAGTTGTAATCGTTTCTCACGATTTAGCAGTGATTAGATTGTTAGCTGATAAAATTATTGTTATGAAAAATGGGGAGGCTGTTGAGTCTGGACTTTGTGATCAGGTATTAGATGATCCGCAACATTCTTATACTCAGTTATTAGTTAGTTCAGTATTACAGGTTTAAAAATGATTGAACTAAATAAAATTACAAAAAAATTTACACTTCATAATCAGGGCAAAACAAACATATTAGTTTTTAATAATTTGAATTTGAAAATTAATCCTGGAGAAATTGTAGCGTTAACAGGACCATCAGGTGTTGGAAAGTCTAGTATTTTAAAAATGATTTATGGAAACTATGTTTTTCAATCAGGACAAATTAAAATTAATAATCACAACATAGATCATACATATCCGAGAAATATTATTGAACTTAGAAAAAATATAATAGGATATGTTAGTCAATTTCTAAGAGTGATACCTCGTGTTCCTACAATTGAAATTGTTATGGAGCCCTTATTAGAAATAAATTCAGATCAAGATGAAGTTCGTGAAAAAGCTGAAAAAATTTTACTAAAACTTAATATAGATAAAAACTTATGGAATTTATCGCCACTAACTTTTTCAGGTGGAGAACAACAAAGAGTTAATGTTGCTAGGGGACTGATTAGAAATTATCCATGTTTATTACTAGATGAACCAACTGCTAGTTTAGATAGTGTTAACAAAGATATTGTTTTGAATTTGATTAATGAAAAAAAGGATAGTGGATCTTCAATAATTGGTATTTTTCATGATGAATATTCACGTAAATATTTAAATGCTAGGGAAATAGATATTACAAAAATATCAGATGCAAAATAACGGTCAGCTTATCGTAGTCGTTGGACCATCAGGATCAGGAAAAGATACTTTATTAAAAAAAGTAATTAAAAAAATTCCTAATTCCATTTTGGTAAAAAGGTACATTACTAGGAAAAAAGATATTAAAAATGAAGATCATTACAGCATATCAATTAAAAATTTTGAAGATAAGATTTTAAAAAAACATTTCTTTGTTTACTGGAAAGCTCATGGTTTTTCATACGGTATTCCATTTAAGGAAATAAAAAAAATAGAGGAAGGTAAAACAGTAATTTTTAATGGATCAAGAAAAGTACTTTTTAAAGTAAAAAAAAAAGTTAATAACGTTAAAATAATTAATATTATTGCCCCATCAACAATTATTAAAAAGAGACTTGTAAATCGAGCTAGAGAAGACAAAAAATCAATTAATAAAAGGATAAAAAGAAAAATTAATTTACTACCGAAAAATATAATTACTATAAATAATAATAAATCAATAGCTATAGGTGCAAATAAATTGAAAAAAATAATTTTAGCTAAGTGAAAAATTTTCTAAATTCTCAAACATTCCTTTTTGGTTTTCACCAAATATATATATTTTATCAAAATTATTTATTTCATTTAAAATGATTTCTTTGTTTCTTTCAATTTTTTTTAACTCAAGGTACAATTTGTTTCCTGTGACCTCTGATGCAAGGGTCATATGGAAATTAAATTCTGACATTAAATAGGGGTATCCCCATTTATATAAAATATTTAATTGTAATTTACTTAGTTTAGAGGGATTTCTTCTATCAATCTCTTTTTTTGTAAGAGGTGACCTAAATTTAAATAATTCTCTAACTAGTCTATTTGATAACTTATTAATGTTATTATTTTTTTTATTTTGAACAAAAGCATAAAAATTATTCATTTTTTTTAATTTAAATTTATAAAATTTAAATTTTTTGAATTTTTTTGCTATTTCCTCAGTTTTTTTAAATAATGTATTGGTACTATAATTTTTGTTTAGTTTAAAAGGAGGAATAAGTGTGCCGTGAAACCCATATTTCTTTGCAATTAAAACATTTTTATCTATGTTTATTAAGTTTTTAATTCCAAATCTGTTTAGATAATTAATTCTATGTTTGTTATTTATTAACTTTGCATTAAGTGGATCCCAACCGAACCAATATCTGCCAAATTCTTCTAGACTACTCTCTTTTGGAGGTGCATAATAAATAGCGTATCTAGAATATTTTTTCATAATTCAACTTATAATACTTATATAAATTTTCTCTAATTTAAAATATTTGTAACAATTCATGTGTATTAAAAAGTGATGCATGAATATATTTTAAACAATGCCATGATAATTAAAAAAGATGAAATCGTTCATGGTCATATCAGGATTAAAGATAACAAGATTGTCGATATAAGTAGTGGATTAAGTAATAACAAAAGTTCTATAGACTGCGAAAAAGATTATATTTCGCCAGGATTGGTTGAATTACATACTGACAATCTTGAAAGACACATGACACCAAGACCTAAAGTTTCATTTCCAGTAGAAAATGCAATTTTATCTCATGATAGAGAATTAGCATCTGTTGGAATAACTACAGTTTTTGATGCATTAAGAGTTGGTTCTATTGAAAAAACAGGAAAATATAAAAAATATGCAAAAAACTGTTCGGATATAATTTCAAGTTTTAAAAAAGATAATATTCTCAAGATTGATCACAAAATACATTTAAGAGCTGAAACTTGTTCGGAGAATTTGATTGATGAATTAGACGAATACAATGAAACTCACGATGTAAAACTGATTAGTATAATGGATCATACACCAGGTCAGAGGCAATTTAGAGTTATAGATAAGTACAAAGAATATCTTTCAATTAAACACGGTATGACAGAAAATGAAATGGAAATTCATTTTGATCACTTAAAAAATCTTCAAAAAAAAAATAGCAAGAAACACATAGATAAAATTTTAGAATTTAAATCATCATATGATTGTATTTTGGCTAGTCACGACGATACCACAGAAAATGATGTTCATAATTCAAATAAATATGGAGTAAAATTGGCTGAATTTCCAACAACATTAGAAGCAGCCAAAACTTCTAAAGATTACAATATTAAAGTTATGATGGGATCTCCTAATTTACTTAGAGGAGGTTCACACTCTGGCAATATATCTGCAAAAGAACTCTTAGAAAATGATTGTTTAGATATCTTAAGCTCAGATTATATTCCATCATCATTAATTATATCTGTTGTCAAATGGGGTTTAGAAATTGATAATCTTCCAAAAGCATTTGCAGCAGCTAGTCACGCTCCGTCTATAGCTACAAATTTAAATGACAGGGGTTCCATTGACAATAATAAGAGAGCAGATTTAATAAGGTTTAAAATTTATCAAAATTTACCAGTTGTAAAAAATGTTTGGTCAAACGGAATCCAAGTAAGTTAAAATAACCCAGTTGTATAAGAATACTTAATTATACCTGCAATCATTATCGGGATTTGTAGTGAAAAATTTGTTAATAAAGGTTTATCCTTTGTAATGGCACCAACAATAGTCCAACCGATTATACCTAAACTGTGAGGTATCATGCTATAAGGATAGTAATCTAAATAAAAAGTTAATATTCCTAAAAGCGTCAAAACTGTGCTTGTCCATTTTAATATTCTGATATTTGCAGTCATTTTCTCTCCTTTTTTTTTAAATTTATTACCATTTTAAATTATGATAATATTATTTTAAAGATTTGTTAAAATTAGTTTCTATTAATGCTTAATTAAATTATTAATAAAATTTATTAATTTTAAATTATTTATTTAATGCATCTTCAAGATAATCTAATCTATCTTGACCCCAAAAAATCTCATTATTTAAGACATAAGAAGGAGCGCCAAATACATCATTATCAACTGCATCTTTAGAATTTTTCTGATATTCCAAGTTCACGTTCTCAGATAAAGCTAATTTCTTCATTTCTTCAAAGTTTAAATTTAATTTTTCACAAATTTCTTGAAGTGTATTGTGATCAGAAAGATCTTTATCCATAGACCATAAATATTTTAAACATTCATTTCCAAAATGAAGTTTATTACCCAATTTATTTGAAGCTATTACAAATTTTGCTGGTAAGTGTGGGTCTTTAGGTGGAAAAAACTTTGGCTTTTTAATAATCGGCAAACCCAGTTTATTTGAAATTCTCTCCAGTTCTACAAGTCTATATTTTTGTCTTGCAGGATGTCTTTTAGGAACTGGCAACCCACCAGTATTTGGAAAAATTTCACCAACTAAATCAAGTGGTTTTTCTATAACCTCTAAATTATATTTGCTTACTATTTTTGTAAATCTATCAGCTCCTAAATAACTAAACGGAGATAGGACACTAAAATAATATTCAATTTTCATTTTTTTAAACGCATTTCTTGCACAGACCAAAAAATTCTAAATTGTATTTATTATATTTCATTCCTTTATTATCTTTAAAATCTCTTAGATGTTCTGATAATTTATGATCATGAATTTCAGTTACATCTTCACAACTTTCACAAATTGAAAAAATAGTAGCATTAGCAATTTGACATTTTGAATTTTTACAAGCAATGAAAGCGTTTCTACTTTCTATTTTATGAATTTTTCCAATTTTCACTAGTTTGTTTAAGGCTCTATAAACTTGCAAAGGAGCATTAATACCTTTTTTTTTAACATCAAATAAAATTGAGTATGCTTTTAATGGTTGATCAGATTTTTCAATTAAATCTAAAATTATTTTTTGGTTTTTAGTTAATGTTTCTTGTTTTTGCATTTAATTATTTTTTTATAATATTCCATTAATTTTTCAATTGTATCGTTTGCTTAACTTTAAGTAATGAAAAAATAAACAACGCTAGAGCTGCAGCAATTATGGATGGACCTGATGGAGTGTTAAATTCTAAAGATGAGAATAATCCTATAAACACTGATAACAATCCTCCTATTATTGCAAAAATCACCATCTTTTTCGGGTTATCTGAAAGATTTCTAGCCATAGCAGTTGGTATAATTAACATTCCTGTAATTAATAGCACTCCAACTAATTTGATAGATATGGCAATTATTGCGGCCAATAAGACTGTAAAGACTGCTTTTGCTCTATCAGGGTTTAGACCTTCTGCCTGTGCTAATTCATAATTTACAGTTGAGGCGAACAATGGTTTCCATATTAATCTTAAAACCAATAAAATTAAGGCTCCACCAACCCAAATAGTTAATAAATCTTTTTTGTTAACAGCTAGTATATCACCAAATAATAATCCCATAATATCAAATCTAATAAAGGTTAAAAATCCAATCACTACTAATCCAACTGCTAATGACGAGTGGGCCAAAAGCCCTAACAATGCATCACTTGGAAGATTAGTTTTTTTTTGTAGTTGTATTAAAATTAATGCAATTGCTGACGAAATTAAAAATATTGAAACAGCAATATTAAATTCTAATGAATATGCAATTGTTACACCTAGTAATGCGGAGTGGGCGAGTGTATCTCCAAAATAAGACAATCTCCTCCACACAACAAAACAACCAAGTGGTCCCGCAACAAAAGCAATACCAATACCTGCAACCAACGCTCTTATAAAAAAATCGTCAAACATATCAATTTTTTTTTATATCCCCATCATTAGCATGAACATGATCGTGCTTATGTTCATAAATTGAAAGAGTTTGAGAGGCTTGTTCGCCAAACAATGCTTTGTATTCACTATTTTTTGCAACTTCTTTAGGTGAACCTGAACAACAGACATGACCATTTAAACAAACAACATGATCGGTAGCGCTCATTACTGTATGTAAGTCATGGGATATTAATAAAATACCGCAATTTAATTTTTCTGAAATTTCTTTAATTAATTCATACAAGGCAATTTCTCCTGTAAAATCTACACCTTGAACTGGCTCATCAAGTACTAACAATTCAGGTTTTTTTGAAATAGCTCTGGCAAGTAATACTCTTTGAAACTCCCCACCTGATAAATTTCCTAAACTTTTATCTTTTAAGCTAATTACACCAGTTAATGAAAGCGCTTCATCAATCACATCCTCTGTAAGATTATCCGTTAAAAGCATAAAATCTCTTACTCTTAAAGGAAGTGTCCAATCAATTGATATTTTTTGTGGAACATAACCAATATTATTTGTGAATTTTTCAACTTGACCCTCAATATTTTTAAATAAACCCAGAGCAATTTTAGCAGTTGTACTTTTACCAGAACCATTAGGACCAATTAAGGTAACAATTTTTCCTTTTTCGACTTGAAGAGAAACACCTTGAACAAGCCACTTTTGATTTTGTTTAAAACCAACATTGTTTAATTTAATTAAAATATTATTTCCTATGCTCATTTATTCACTTGACTTAAATATGTTATATTATTACATAGCGTTATATTATAACAATTAACAATAACAAAATATTATGAAAAATCTAAAAAAATCTTCAATAATCTTAACAATACTATCATTTTTAACTTTATTTTCATCAGCAAATGCCGACATCAAAGTCGTTGCATCAATTAAGCCAATACACTCTTTAGCTAGCTATTTAATGGATGGTGTAGCTAAACCAGATTTAATAGTTGAAGGATACGCTTCACCACATGGATTTGCCATGAAACCCTCGCATGCAAAAATGTTACAAGATGCTGACATTGTTTTTTGGGTAGGTGAAGATTTAGAAAATTTTTTAGAAAAACCGTTAGACTCAATTGCTAATGAGGCAGAAAAAATTGAGTTATTAGAGATTAAAGGTTTAGTTAAATTAAAATTTAGAGAGAGAAATATTTTTGATGACCATGACGATCACGATGATCATGATGATCACGGACACAAGAAAAAAGATGATCACGATGATCATGACCATGCAAAAAAAGAAGATGGGCATAAAGAGGACGATCATGACGATCATGGACATAAGAAAAAGGATGACCACGATGATCATGACCATGCAAAAAAAGAAGATGGGCATGATGACCATGATGATCATGATGGACACGAAGGACACCACCACGGTGAATTTGATCCACATATTTGGTTAGACCCAATTAATGCAAAAGTTATTTTATTTGAAATGTCTAAGCACTTAATTGAAAATGACCCAACAAATGAAGCTGCTTATAGAGCAAATTTAAGTAAGGCTTATAAAGAAATTGATAAACTTACAAAAGATGTAACTGCAGAACTTAATGAAAGTACTGCCTCGATCGTTTTTCACGACGCTTACCAATACTTTGAGAAAAGATTTAATGTAAATATATTAGGAGCTTTCACAGTTAATACAGATGTATTACCTGGTGCGGAACAACTTTCAGAAATCAGAGAAGTAATTGAGCACGATAAAGTAGCTTGTGTATTTTCTGAGCCTCAATTTAATCCAGACATCATTAAAGCTGTTGCAAAAGATATGAATATTAAAACCGGTATTGTTGATCCGTTGGGTGCAACTTTAACTCCTGGAAAAGGTTTATATTTTGATTTAATAAAAAATATGTCAAAATCCTTTAAAGGATGTTAATATAATTAATGGAAGAAACCAACAAACAAGTTCCTGTTACTGTTTTAACAGGCTTTTTAGGCGCTGGAAAAACTACTCTTTTAAATAGGATATTAACAGAGCAGCATGGTAAAAAATATGCTGTAATAGTTAATGAATTTGGTGAGCAGGGCATTGATAACGATTTAGTTGTTGATGCTGATGAAGAAGTGTTTGAGATGAACAACGGTTGCATATGTTGCACAGTAAGAGGTGATTTAATCCGTATTTTAAGTGGGTTAATGAAGCGAGCTGATAAACTTGATGCAATCATAGTAGAAACCACTGGATTAGCTGATCCAGCTCCCGTTGCACAAACTTTTTTTGTCGATCAAGATGTCGCTGATCGAACAAAGTTAGATGCAATTGTTACTGTTGCTGATGCTGTTCATTTAAGTACACAATTAACAGATCATCACGAAGCAGAGGAACAAATTGCCTTTGCAGACGTTGTATTATTAAACAAAATAGATCTTGTTGATGAAAGTGGATTAGAAGTTGTTAAAGAAAGAATAAAAAAAATTAATCCTTTTGCAAAAATTATTAATACAACCAAATGTGGAGTATCTTTAAATGAGATTTTAAATCTTGATGCATTTAGTTTAAAACGTGTTTTAGATGTTGAGCCTGATTTTCTTACATCAGATCATGACCATGAGCATGACGATGACGTAACTAGCTTATCGTTTGTATCTGACACCCCTTTAGATATGGAAAAATTTCAAGATTGGTTTAGTAAACTATTACAAACCAAAGGTCAGGATATTTTAAGAACAAAAGGTATACTCGACTTTACAGGAGAAAGTGATCGATATGTATTTCAAGGTGTACATATGCTTATGGATGCTTCACCAATGGGTAAATGGCCAGAAGGAAAAGAACGAAGTTCTCGATTAGTTTTTATTGGTCGAAATCTTGAAACGATGAATTTGAAAGAAGGATTTGAAAATTGCAAATCGGCATGAAAGCTGATCTATATAAGCTTCCAGAGTTAAATAAAACCAAATTTGAAAATAGAGGAAAAGAGTTTAAACTCGGAATTCCAGTTACTAATGCTGTTACAATTGGTAACTCTATAGCTGTTGGATTTGGCGATGGTACTGTAAGAATTTTTTCATCTGGACAAAGTTCTGAACCTATAAAAGCTCATAAAGGTATTGTTCTTTGCATGTCAAAAGATGGAGACAATATTTTAACTGGTGGAGATGATGGTTGTTTTTTAAAAATTTCACTAGATGGAAAAATAAATGAAATTGGGAACTTTGGTACTCGCTGGGTAGATCATGTTACAGCAAATAATGGCAGTTTGGTCTGTACATCAGGTAATATCGTATATCTGTGGATGCCAAATAAAAAAGAACCAAAACTATTAGAGCATGAGAGCACTATTGGTGGTGTTGCATTTGATTCAAAGGGTAGAAAACTGGCCGTTTCTAGATATGGCGGGGTAACTCTTTGGAAAAAGGATTATAGCAACAAATGGACGTCGTCTAATTTAATTTGGAAAGGCTCTCATAATAAAGTTATTTTTAGTCCTGACGACAGGTATTTGGTGACATCTATGCAAGAAAACCAACTACATTTTTGGAGATTAAAAGACAAGATTGATTCTGCAATGTCAGGATATGGAGCAAAAATTAAGAGTTTTGCCTTTGTAGATGACTCAAAATATTTAGCAACATCAGGTGCAAATGATGCTGTTTGTTGGCCATTTGATGGAGATGGACCAGTTGGTAGAGAACCTATTTGTCTTCCTTATGTAGGAAATAAATTAGTTACATTTGTTGAACCATTTCCAAATGAAAATGCAATTTTAACTGGATTAAGTGACGGTTCAGTTTTTCTGTCTGAAATTGAAAAAGCCAGTAATACAATTATTATACGAAGCTTTACAGAATTCGAAGTTTCTGCAATTGCAGTAACCAAAGATTGCTCACATCTATTAATTGGTGACATGGGAGGAAATATTTTATGGACATCGATTTGGGATGAGGAAAAAAAATAATCTATGTTTAATAAAAAGAAACCTAATGCTGAAACTATTAGAAATTTAAAACTTGTATTTTCAAAAAAACATCAAATTCCAGAAAAATCTATTTTAAGCATGGCTGAATTAAGTTGTCATGAACCTAATTGCCCTCCTATAGAGACAATAATAACCGAAAGAGCAGAGGATGGGAAAGTAAGGAATTGGCGTATAGCAAAGCCCATTAATGAAATTAAAGAAATTGATATTGATAATTTAAACGAAAAGCACAATCACAAACATTAAACTAATTATTAAGTTTACTTAAACTCTTTATTGTCCGATTTAACGCTTTCCTTAAATCTATCTAAGAAATCAGGGATAGCACTTTTAACTCTATGCCAAGTTGGTATAAAAGGTGTATCCATTGGATTTTCAAAGAATGACTCACCAGCTTTCATTATATTCAAAGCAAATAACTCAACTGTTTTTTCCTCATTGTGAGAGTCAAACTTTAATCCGTTCATTTGAGCATCGCTTCTATAAATATCAATTAAATCTAAAGCTGATCTATAATAAGTCGCTTTAATTGATCGAAAAGTTTCTTTGCTAAAAGAATAACCTTGTGTTGCAAGTTTTCTTACTAATGTTTTAATTATATCAATAGACATTTTAGATAACCCTTTAGAGCTGTCCTTTATAGATAATATCTGATGTTTATGATCGTAGTTATCAGCTAATTCTACTTGGCATATGTTGTTTGATGAATAATTTCTCTGCATTTCAGATAAAATAGCAATTTCAATTCCCCAATCTGATGAAATTCTAAGTTCTGGTAGAATATTTCTTCTAAATGAAAATTCTCCAGCTAATGGGTATTTAAATGACTTCATAAAGTCTATGTAATCACTTTTGCCTATTGTTTTTTCCATTGCCGTTAGAAGTGGATTAACAAGTAATCTAGCAACTCTTCCATGCATTTTATTATCAGCAATTCTTGGATAATAACCTTTGCAAAATTCATAATTAAATAATGGGTTTTCTACAGGATAAAAAAGTTTTGCTAACAATCTCCTATCATAAGTTTTTATATCACAATCATGTAAAGCAACAGATCTGGCTTCATCTCTAGCTATTGCCATGCCAATGCAATACCAAACATTTCTTCCTTTACCCATTTGTTTTGGTGCAAGATCTATACCTTTTAATTCCTTATCTAATTTTTTTAATTTAGGACCATCATTCCATAAAATAGAAAATGGAGTTTTTAACTTTTTAAAAAATTTCCATGCCTTTTTAGCTTGAGCTTTATTAGCTTGATCTAAGCCAATTATCACATGATTAAGATATTTAGTTTTGCTTATTTCATTCACAATATTTGGCAATGCGTCTCCTTCAAGTTCTGAATAAAGACAAGGTAAAATTAATTCTAATTTTCTCTCTTTAGAAAATTTTAATAAGTCTTTTTCAATTTGTTCAGTACTTCGTATCGAAAAATCATGAAGATTTGCTACTATTCCGTTTTGAGAAAAATCACCCATATTTATAAATTAATTTATTTATAGATTATATCCATTGCCTTTTTGACCACCACAATCCATCCCTCTGGGGCCTTTTTATTAGTATAAATTTTATTTTTGTTATTAATTTTGATGGATCTATTTGAAACAATACAGGGATATTTTACAATTTTTAACATACTTAAATCATTCTGATTATCACCAACAGCAATAGTAGTAATCTTATTTTTATTAACTGATTTAATAAAATTTAATGTTTTTTTAATTGCCATGCCTTTATTTACATTATCGCCTAAATTCATCACTCTGCCTCCTTGTTGAATACCTAAACCTGCCTTGTAAGTTTTTTTTAATAGTAATTTTTTTAGTTTACTATCTCCTTTAAAAATAAAAGGATAAGTAAATTTACGTTTTGAACTAGCAATTAAATCTTTTCCTTTTAAACCTAAAATTTTAGATTTTTTTTTATTGTCCATTTTATATAAAAAATCACATTTTATTAAAATCTCTTCACTCATATTTTTTAAAAAAATTTTCAAAATTGTATTTCTATCACGAGCTATCGTAATCTTTTTAGGAAGCTTTCTTTCGATAGTATTTAGATTATGAATTTCAGAACCATTTTCGCTTATAAAAGGAAGTTTAATTTTTAACTTCTTAATAAAATTTTTTATCTCTAACTCTGTTTTACTTGAATTAGGAATTATAAAATTACTATCTTTAATAATTTTTTTAATAAGTGATTTAGCTTTTTTGAATTTAAAATTTTGAGTATTTAATAAAGATCCGTCTAGATCTGTAAAAATTATTATGTTATTTTTCATCAAAATGAATTTAGGCTGATTAATTATAAATAAAATGAATATTATTATGTTTCAACAATAAGTGTATCCTTAGAACCACCACCTTGAGAGCTATTTACAATTGTGCTGCCTTTTCTTAAAGCTACTCTAGTTAGTCCACCAGTGCTTACGTATGTAGTTTTTCCACTTAAAACAAAAGGTCTTAAATCTAGATGTCTAGGCTCTATATCATCTTCAGTGATTGTTGGAGCAGTTGACAGAGTTTCTAATGGTTGAGCAATATACTCTCTTGGATTTTTCTTTATTTTGGCAATTACTTCCTCTCTTTCTTTTTTTGGAGCTTTTGGACCAATCATGATCCCATAACCACCAGATGCATTTGCAGGCTTTACAACTAATTTACCAATATTTTCAATTACATAATCTCTCTCAGATTTGTTATGGCAAAGGTATGTTTCTACTTGATTTAAAATAGGTTGTTCTCCCAAATAATAAACTATCATTTTATTTACGTAAGAATAAACAACCTTGTCATCAGCCACACCTGTTCCAATAGCATTAATAATACCGACATTCCCTTTTCTCCAACTTTTAAAAAGTCCAGGAACACCAATTAATGATCCTTTAAAAAAAACTTTCGGATCTAAAAAATTGTCATCCAATCGCCTATAAATACAATCAACCTTGAGGGGTCCTTTAACTGTCTTCATATAGACGATATCATTTTCAACAAACAAGTCTTTTCCTTCTACTAAGGCTATACCCATTTGCTCTGCTAAAAATGAATGTTCAAAGTAAGCCGAATTATAAATACCAGGTGTTAATACAACCATATGAGGATTTGATGTTTTTTTAGGGATACATTCAACCATGCAATTAAATAATTTGTTTGTGTATTGATGGATAGAAGCAACTTTATACCTTGTAAATAATTCTGGAAAAACATCTCTCATTACCATTCTATTCTCAAGCATGTAAGAAACACCTGATGGAACTCTTAAATTATCCTCTAAAACTAAATAATCACCATTGGTATTTCTTATTAAATCAACTCCTGAAATATTTGACCAGGATTTATGTTTGGGTGAAAATCCATCACATTCTTTTACATAGAATGGAGATTTAAAAATTATTTCTTTTGGTACTACATTATCTTTAAAAATTTTTTTTTGATTATAAACATCATCAATAAATAAGTTTAAGGCTTTCACTCTTTGCTGCAAGCCTTTTGAAACTTTGTTCCATTGTTTTTTTGGTATTATTCTAGGAATTATATCCAATGGCCATTTTTTTTCTTCCGCACGATTGTTAGCAGCATAAACTCTAAAATTTATTCCTCTTGCACTAATTGTACTTTGGCAGTTTTTTTCTATTTCCTGAAGTTTTTTCTTACCGTATCTTTCTAGGATACCTGAAATTATAGTTGCATGTTTTCTTAGCTTATTATCTTTTGTGAAATAACCATCATAAGCATTTTTAGCATTATAGTTTTTCCATAGTTTAGAGACCATAACAGGATAATGTTTAATAATTGGATAGAATAAGCAAATGCATAATAGATATAGCAGTTATGCTTTTAATAGATTATTAATTAATGTTATAATTCAATAGTAAATTATTCAAATGACTTATTGTATTGGCATTAAAGCACAAGATGGATTGGTTTTTGCGTCAGACTCAAGAACGAATGCTGGTTTAGATAACGTAAATATTTATTCAAAAATGTTCACGTACGATGTAGGGGATAGAACAATTATTATTGTTACTTCAGGTAATTTAGGAACTTCTCAAGCAGTTTATAAATCAATTCAAAATGATTTGAAGAATTCCTCTGGAATAATGAATTTAAATACTTGTGAAAATTTTGATCAGATTGCTTCATATATTGGCTCATTAAATATTGAACATTCAGCACCTAAAGGTATAAACACTGACACAGTATTACTGGGTTCTACTTTTGTTATTGGTGGTCAGATTAAGGGGCAACCAATGGAATTATATTTAGTTTATCCACAAGGAAATTATATAAGGCCCGCCGATAGCAAACCATATTTAGTTATAGGCGAAGTTAAATATGGAAAGCCAATTTTAGATAGAGTTATTAAACCCGAAGTCACTGTTGGTGATGCATCAAGATGTGCTTTAATATCAATGGATTCAACATTAAAAAGTGACTTAACGGTTGGTCCACCAATTGATTTTACAGTTTATAGAAAAGACCAATATAAAATTGCATCACAAAAGTGCTTAAATCTTACTGATGATGAGTATTCAAAAGTATGTAATCAATGGTCAAATGGTATTTTTAAAATCTTTGACTCGTTTCCACGTTTTGAGTGGGAAGATAATAATAAATAAATATTCTATTTGAAATAAATCCTAAATAATATCTAATAGATGTGTGAGCAATATATCTTTAGAGTTAGATGAAATTTATAATCTAGCAAAAAATACTTTTTTAAATAGTGGTTGTGATGATGAAACTGCAACTATAATGGCAGACTTAGTTACTAAAGCTGAGAAAGATGGATCCTTATCGCATGGTTTATTCAGAGTACCAGCTTACGTAGCAGGATTAAAAAGTGGAAAAATTAATGGTAAAGGCAAGCCAGATATAAAAAAAATATCAGCATCAGTTATTAAAGCAAAAGGAAATAATTGCTTAGCTCCTGTGGTTTTAAAAAAAAGTATTCCAGAACTAATCAAACTTGCTAAAGAAAGTGGTGTTGCGATTTTAGCAATAACAAATTCACATCATATGGCTGCAATGTGGCCTGAAACAGAGGCAATTGCAGAGCAAGGTTTGGTTGCTTTTGCATGCACATCTTACAAACCAGCTGTTGCGCCTGCCGGATCAATTAAACCTCTTTTTGGAACAAATCCAATTTCATTTGCTTGGCCAAGAAAAAACAAACCTCCAGTTGTTTACGATATGGCAACAGCTTCAATGGCTATGGGTGAAGTTCAAGTTGCTAAAAGAGAAGGTCATAAAGTTCCATTAGGCACAGGATTAACAAAAGAAGGAAAGGACACAACTGATCCAGCTGAAATAGCAGATGGGGGTGTTTTATTGCCTTTCGGCGGATATAAAGGCTCTGGGATTGCGATGATGGTCGAATTGCTTGCAGGTGCCTTAGTAGGGGATAATTTTAGTTTTGAGACAGCTGAGAAGGATAATAATGATGGAGGTCCTCCAAGTGGTGGCGAGTTCATTTTAGCCATATCTCCAGATAAATTATCACAAAGTAATTGGGATGATCATTCTTCAAAATTTTTTGAAAAAATGAAAGCAATGGGTGATGTCAGACTTCCTGGTGAAAGAAGACATAAGAATAGATTAGATAAAGGACCTAGACATATTAATGAGGATTTAGTTAATAAAATTAAATCTTTAAGCTAATTCTAATTCAATTGGTGTATGGTCAGATGGTTTTTCTCTACCTCTTGGATATTTGTTAACTTTAACATCCTTAATACTATTCAGTAAACTGTTAGTCACTAAAAAGTGATCAATCCGCATTCCATTATTTTTTTGCCAAGCACCACTTGTGTAATCCCAAAAAGTATATTCCTCTTTATCTGGATAAATATATCTAAACGCATCGTGAAATCCTAAATTAAACATTTCTCTTAATTTTTTCCTTATCTCAATTCTAAAAAGAGCATCATTTTCATATCCCTTAGGATCGTGAACATCTTCAGCAGAGGGTATTATGTTAAAGTCACCTGCGATAATTATATTATCATAACTTTTTAAAAGAGTTTTAAGTTTTTTAATTAAACTGTTTAGCCAATATAATTTGTAATCATATT
>CACPQM010000009.1 GCA_902636075.1 uncultured Pelagibacteraceae bacterium
GTTAACAAATGTTCAAATGGTGCTTTAAACGTAAAAATGTATGCAGGAGGAGTATTAGGAAGTCCTCCAAAACAATACGATATAGTAACTTCAGGAGTTGCAGATATATCTTGGACAGTTCTTGGATATATTGGTGGTCAATTTCCTTTAAGCTCAGTCGTAGAACTTCCATTCCTGACCAAAACATCAAAAGCTGGATCTAGAGCTTTAAATACTCTTTTTGAAGAAGGTTACCTAGATAAAGAAATGGCAGGAATTAAACTGATAGGACTTCATTCGAATCCAGGATACCAAATCCATATGAAGGATACTAAAGTAGTTAAGCCTGCAGACTTTAAAGGTAAAAAAATGAGAGTTCCAAGCAAAATAGCTGGAACTATTCTGAAAACTTTAGGAGCAACTGGGGTTAAAGTACCAGCACCAGGAACTTCAGAAGCTTTAAATAAAGGTGTTATAGATGGCACACCTTTCCCATACACAGCAATTGGTTCATTTAGATTATTTGATGTTACTAAATATCATACAGAAGTTAACATCACTAATGCAACATTTGGATTAATAATGAATGAGGGAAAATATAATGGTCTATCCTCAGCAGCAAAAGGATGTGTTGATAAACATTCTGGTCAATGGTTTGGTGACTGGGCATCTAATTTAATTGATACTCAGAATGCCAAGATGAGAGTTCAAGTAGAAAATACTCCAGGACACGAGATAACTGTTGCATCAGATTCAGTTTTAGCTGAATACAAGAAAATATTGGCTCCAATAGAATCTGATTGGTTAACAGAAATGAAAGGTAAAGGTCTTGATGGAGATGCTGTATTAAAAAGAGCAAGAGAAGTAATTTCTAAAATAGACGGTTAATAGTTAAATTCGAGCCCGCTAATTTCATAGCGGGCTCTCTCAAAATTAAGTATAATAATAAAATGGCAGTAAAAGCTTTAAGTTATATCGGAGTTAATTCAGATAAATTTGAGGATTGGTCAATTTATTCTCAAAAATATCTTGGTATGCAACAGATAGATCGAGGAAAAGAAATTCTATCTTTTAGAATGGATGACCAAAAACAAAGGTTAACAATAACTGGTGATAAAGGAGATGGATTAGGATTTTTAGGATGGGAGGTTGATACAAAGGAGGATCTTCAAACTTTTGCAAATAAATTAGAGAAAAATAAAATAGTAGTAAATCATGGAAAAACCTCTTTTGCTGACAAACGTTTTGTTGAAGATTTAATATATTTTAACGATCCACAAGGAAATCGTATTGAGCTTGTGTATAAGCCTATGTTAGATACAGATCCTTTTAAACCAGGTAGGCCAATTTCAGGATTTAAGACCGGGGCACTAGGGATGGGACATGCAGTTGTACATGTTAAAAATATTGATGATTTAATTCCATTTTATAGAGACGTAATGGGTTTTAAGATAAGTGATTATAGTCATACTCCAATATCTTTATGCTTTTTTCATGTTAATGGCAGACATCATAGTTTAGCTTTATTTGGTTCAGGTGGAACTGGTTTCCATCATTTTATGGTTGAATACAATAACTTAGACGATGTAGGTCAAGGTTATGACTTGTTACAATACAAGGATAATGCAATTGCTTATACAATGGGACGACATACCAATGATTATATGACATCATTTTATTCAATTACACCTTCAGGATTTTTTATTGAAAATGGATGGGGTGGGAGGATTATTAATCCAGACACATGGCAGCCAATTGAAACATTTGAGGGGCCTAGTTTTTGGGGGCATGAGAGACTTTATTTACCTGATGATGAGAGAATGAAATTTAGAAATAAAAGACTTGAAACTGCATCTCAAGGTAAACAAGCTCCATTGTTAATTGATTGTCCTTGGTTATATTCAAATTTAAAAAAAAAATAATTTTTAAAATATCAATGAAAGAATTTGATGTCACAATAATAGGATTAGGTCCCGCAGGAGGGACTTTAGCAAACCTTCTGGCAATGCATGAGTTTTCAATATTAATTCTCGATAGAGAAAAAAGCTTTTATCCTCTGCCTAGAGCGGTTCATTTTGATGATGAAATAATGAGAGTATTTCAAACAATAGGAATTACAAAAGAATTTTTGAAACACACTATAATTAATAAAGGTACTAAATTTGTTAATTCTAAAGATAAAGTAATATTAGATTGGCCAAGGCCAAAAAAAATTACAGATAATGGATGGTATCCAAGTTATAGATTTCATCAACCTGATCTAGAAAAAAAACTTAGAAAAAAATTAAAAAATTATAAAAAAGTCTCAATACAACAAAATTCCGAAGTTATAAAAATTAAAAATTCAAAAAATCATGTGGATATAACTTATTTAAATATAAATAATCACAAAGAGCATATCGTGAAGTCAAAATATGTAATTGGCTGTGATGGAGCCAACTCTATAACTAGAAAACAAATGAGAACAAAAATGGATAATTTAGGTTTTACTCAAAAATGGGCAGTAGTTGATCTAATTTTGAAAAAGAAAAAAAATAATTTACCGGATAGAACAATTCAATACTCAAATCCAAAACAACCAGCAACATATTGTAGAAATGTTGGTAGACGTAGAAGGTGGGAATTTGCAATTAAGAAAAATCATAGTGATAAAAAAGTTTTATCAGAAAATTACATTTGGAATTTTCTAAAACCTTGGCTAAATAAAAGTGAAGCAATTATTGAAAGAAAAACAATTTATACATTTGAGTCTGCTATTGCTAGAAAATGGCGAAAAGGTAGAGTTTTTATAGCTGGTGATGCCGCTCATTTAATGCCTCCATTTATGGGACAAGGAATGTGTGCTGGGATTAGGGATGCATCAAATTTAGCATGGAAAATTGCATACTGTATAAGAAATAAATTTGATGAAACACTTTTAAACACATATCAATCGGAAAGATCTCTTAATGTTAAAGAATATATTGAAACCACTATGAGGATGGGAGAATTTGTAAATGCTGTCGAGTCCATTCAAATAACTGACAATATAAAGTCTGATGACAAAGGCATTAAAAGTATGCAGTCAATTAAGCCTAAACTAGGAAAAGGTTTAGGTAGCCTAAAAGATAAAAATAGAGGAAAAACTTTTCCTCAATTCAAATTTAATAATAATAAAACTCTAGATGATTATTTTTCAAAAAAAGGAATGTTAATATTATCTTCAAAAATAAAGCCCAAAAACTCAACAAATTATTCATTATTGGAGGCAAAGAATTTAAGCAATTTATCAACATATTTAAAAGACATAAATTCAAAAGCTATTTTAGTAAGACCAGATAGATATATTTTAGCTTCAGCAAGATCAAATAAAGATGTTAGTTTACTTTTTAAAAAATATTCCTCAATTTTACGATAACTTGAATATTTCATTTACAGCTAATATTTTTGAATGATTGTTTGGAGCAATTTCTCCATTTGGCATATATAAGGAATTTTCAAACCCTACTCTTATTTTACCACCTAAGTTTATAGCTTTTTCCAAACAACTCATTTCCTCTTTTGCGAAAGCGCATATTGACCAATCTAAATTGACATTATTATCTTCCATTACTTTTAAGAACTCTGGGATTTTTTCTGGATAACTAATTTTACCAGTGTAATGACCTATTACAAATAAACACCAAGCTCCTTCAATTGGAATATCTGCTTTATTTAAAAGGTTCACTAATAAGTCTACATCCTGTGGATTATACAAAATATGTTGTATTTTAGTTCCAGCTTCTGTCAAATATTTATATAACTTTATATCTTCCTCTGTTGGGTTTCTGGAAGGTATTAATTCTGCTGTACCAATTGATGTACCTGGTGGAGTAACATCATATGCAAGTTTCCTCATTTCTTCAGGAGAATATTTGCCAACTGCTTCAGTAGTAACCTGAATATGCATTTTTGGAACCTGGTGTTCTAATTCATTTAATGCCTCTTTATACAGTCCAGCATCCAAAACATGCTCTCCTTTATCATTTCTTACATGTAGATGAATAGCACCTGCTCCTGCTTCAAAACAGTTTTTAGCAACATCAACTGTTTCTCTGATTGTTAAGGGAACTTCTGGATGATCTTTCTTGATTTTTCTTGCTCCATTTGGAGCTACCATTAAATTTGGTAATTTATCTGGTTGATAAAAAGTCATAACCTATCTCAAAGATGCAGCAATATTTCCACCATCAACTGTTAAAATAGCTCCAGTAGTTTTTTTTGAAATTGAAAGATGAAAGAATGCTTTGGCTACATCTTCGGCTTTGACTTCATTTAAAAGTAAATTTCCCTTCATATAATTATCAGTCGTAACATCTCTAGCTTTTGCCCTTGATTTGATCATTTTATCATTTAGAAGACCACTTCTAATTCTATCTGCATTAACCCCATTAGATCTTATCCCGTAAGAACCATAATCAACAGCATATTGTTTACAAAGATTTAATAACGCAGATTTTGGTAAACCATAGGGTCCAAAATTTTTACCTGGATTTACAGACTGTTTCGAAATATTAAATAATAAGCATCCTTCATTATTTTGAAGTTTCATAATTCTTGTAGCTTCAGAAGCACAGTATTGATGAGAAAAGAAGTTATCCTCAAAACTTTTTCTTAATATTTTGTCATTTACCTCGGCAATAGAACCTCCTGTAGCAGTACCCGCATTTGATATTAAAATATCTATCCCCCCAAATTTAGATGAAATTAAATTAAATGCTCTTTTAACACTTTCTTTGTTTGTTACATCGCAATAAATGCAGAGATCATTTAATTTTTTGCTCATTTCTTCAACCTTTTTTTTATTATTGTCTATTAAAATTACTTCTGCGCCATATTTTTTGAATAATTTATATGTTGCTGTTCCTATTCCACCAAAAGCACCAGTGATAACAACAATACTTCCTTCTAATTCCTTTTTTTCTTTTTTTAATTTTGCTTGTTCAAGAGACCAATATTCAACATCAAAAATATCTTTTTTTGTTATAAATTTATACTTAGAGGTTTCTTCAACAGATGAAATTACTCTTGCGTTAGTCTCTGTCAAATCAACAGCAATATTTGCGGACTTAAGACTGTTACCTACACAAAATATACCAATATTTTGTACTATTATTACTCTTGGTGAAGTATCTAGCATTGTCTTTTTTTCTTTAATCTTTTTTTGGTTTTGTTCAAAATATTGTAAATATTTTTTCCTATAATTTGTAAATGCTTTTTTTGCAGTTTTTTCAAATTCACTAATTGAGGATCTAGGTTTAGGTTTTATAATTAAAGGAAAGGGTTTAACTCTTATTACATGATCTGGTGTTGCGGTTCCTTCTGTGGAATATCTTGACACCTCTTTTCCATCAATAAAATACTTCAATATTTTATTGTTTCTAAAAGTAAGAATAAATTTTTTATTTGTACCATTAGATGTTAGGCCTCGAAGTATTGGTGCTATTTGAGCAGGAGTAATTTTAGTATTTAAACTTTTTATTTGTTTGATTTTTTTTCTTTTTAATTTTTTTATAGCCTTTTCTGCATCACTCACATATTTGATCATAAGATCATATGATTCTTTCGCATCGTTAGAGAATGTGAAAATTCCATGATTAAGCAAAATAAGACAGTTTATATTTGGATTTTTTAAGTAAACCTCTTTAATCTTCTGAGCTAATCCATACCCTGGCATTACATAAGGAATAATACTTACTTTTTTTCCAAATATTTTTTTGCAAAAAGTAATACCATTTGGTCTGTTAGTTACGTTCATAATCGCATCAGAATGCGTATGGTCAACAAACTTAAATGGTAAAAAAGCATGAAGAAAAGTTTCAACTGAAGGATTTGGAGATTTAATGTTAATTAAATTCCTTTTTTGATATGCTACCATTTCTTCATCTGATAATTTTTTTTTATTCTTTAATGCCAAAAGAGGATTTAGTTTTACAGCTGGCAAACCTTCTGGTTCAATTTCTGCCATATCCCATCCACTCCCTTTCACACACAAAACATCATAGTTTTTTCCATCTATATCTTTTAAGGTAGTTTTAACAGAGGTATTACCACCTCCATGCAAAACCAATTCAGTATTTCTTCCTAGTAATCTGGTTGTATAAACTCTCAACGCCATATCCCTAGAATGACCTAGTTTCTTGTATTTTGATATATATTTTTTAGCTTCGGTATTTGACCAATTATTTTTCAAAGTAATATCCTCACATAAATTATTATCGTAGTTTTTTATTTGAAAGAAGGAAAAAATTAAATTAGTAAAGTTATTAAATATTCATATGACTAAAGTTGGAGAACATATTACGCTTGATATAATAGGTACAAAAAGGGAATACGATCCTGTTTTCTTTGAGAAATTAGTTTATAAAATCGCGAAAATAGCGAAGGTTACTGTGCTTGAAATTTCTAAATATAAATTTGAGCCACAAGGATTTACTTTAGTTGCACTTCTCGCAGAAAGTCACATCAGTTTCCATACTTTTCCCGAAAAAGGTATTATCAGTTTTGACTTTTTTACATGTGCAAAAATTTCACCTTCAGTAGCAATAAATGTTGTTAAAGAGGAAATTGAACACAGTAGAATAGTTAAAAAGGAATTTAATAGAGATACAGTGGATCTTTATCATGACATTTATAGCTCGCCAGGTTTAAAAAAGTCATACGTAGTTAATAAAGTATTAGAAAATTTTAAATCAAATGTTGGGCAACATATTGAGATATTAGAATTAGAACAATTTGGAAAAGCATTATTTATAGATAATGAAATTCAAGTAGCTGAAAAAGATGAACACCTTTATAGTTCTACTTTTGTTAATGCTGGTTTAGATTTGAACTCTAATAAGGAAAAAGCCGCAATAATTGGAGGGGGTGATGGAGGTGTGGCTAGAGAGTGTATATCTAAAAATTTTGGATTTATTGATTGGTATGAATTAGATCCTGAAGTGGTAGATGTATGTGATAAACATCTTGGAAAAATTGGTGATAAAGCAACTGAAAAGAATTCAGTAAAATGTGTTTGGGGAGATGCATTTGAGAGCATCAAATCAGTCAAAGATGATACATATGATCAGATATATGTTGATTTAAATGATGATCAATACTGCATAGATTTGGCTTCTAAAAATATGAATTCACTTGTAAGAATTTTAAAGCCAAAAGGAGTTATTACAGCTCAGGTTGGTAGCCAGGATAAAAAACCAAAACAAGTAGAGAATTGGTTAAACATATTTAATGAAAATTTTGGCAATACTAAATTATCTAGAATTTATATACCAAGTTTTGATTGTTCCTGGAATTTTTCTTCATCGATAAATCATTAGAAACTTCTTTTTAAATGTCAAAAATTATGAAATAATTATTCTTTTAACGGAGGAAATAATGAATGTAATAAAAAATATATTTTTAACTGTTTTATTATCTTTATTTTTAATTAGTAATTCTAATGCTGATAAAATTAAGATTGGAACGGAAGGAGCTTACCCACCTTGGAATTCAAAAGATGCTTCAGGTAAACTTATTGGATTTGAAGTAGAACTTGCATGGACACTTTGCAGATATATAGGCCAGCAGTGTGAAATCGTTGAGCAAGACTGGGATGGCATGATACCAGCTTTAACATCAAAAAAATTTGATGCAATAATGGCTGGAATGTCAATTACTGATGAGAGAATGAAAACAATTAATTTTTCACAAGGATATGCTGACGAAGTAGCATCTTTGGCTGTTATGAAAGGTTCTGAGCTAGAAGGTATGGATACTCCAGAAGCAGTAAATCTAAATATAGGTGGATCATCTGTAAATAATGCTATGAAAACTTTAACTTCGGCTTTATCTGGAAAAACAGTCTGTACACAAATTGGAACAATTCACCAAAATTTCTTAGAGTCAGGTGACGTTGGAAAAATAAATTTGAAAACTTATAAAACACAAGATGAAGTGAATCTTGATTTGACTAATGGTAGATGTGATGTTGCTTTAGCAGCAGCAGTTGCATTTACGGACTATGCTGAAAAATCTGGTGAAGCTGTTGTACTTGTGGGACCAACTTTTTCAGGTGGTGCATTTGGTAATGGTGTAGGAGTAGGTATTAGAAAAGACGATACTAAACTCTTAAAAGCTTTTAACAAAGCTATCGATAAAGCAAGAAAAGATGGCCACATTAGTAGAATTGCCATCAAGTGGTTCGGCTTTGACGCTTCTATGTAATTAATTTTAGATATGGCGACTATAATATATAGTCGCCAATCTATATGGAACTTCTATCATTTGGAGATACTGGTTGGGGAGACGAACTGTTTTTCGCAACCCTAATGACAATTTCTGTATCTATTGCTGCAATGGCAATTGGATTTATATTTGCTTTAATATTTACTCCTTTAAAATTATCTAAAAATAAAACACTAAATTTAATTGGAAATTGTTACACTACTATAATTAGAGGTGTTCCAGAATTATTAGTGATATACTTGTTATTTTTTGGTGGAACAGGAGCCGCTATGTATGTAGCTTCAATTTTTGGGTATGATGGTTATATTGAAATAAATGCATTTATAACTGGTGCTCTTTCAATTGGGATTATCTCTGGAGCTTATTCTACTGAAGTTTTTAGAGGAGCTATATTATCAATTGATAAAGGTCAATTCGAAGCTTCAAAAGTTTTGGGAATTAAAAAAAATATTCAATTTTACAAAATTATTTTACCGCAAATGTTGAGGTTATCAATTCCTAACCTAAGTAATGTTTGGCAAATAACTTTAAAAGATACTTCTTTAATTTCTGTAACAGGATTAGTAGAAATAATGAGGCAATCTTATATTGCTGCCGGTTCAACCAGAGATCCTTTATTTTTTTATTCAGTAGCAGCTGTCTTGTACTTAATGCTTACTTTCTTAAGTATGAAATTAATTAATAAATTAGAAATAAAATATAGCAAAGGATACTGATGGATATAAAGTTAATGATTAGTATTTTTCCCAGCTTATTAAATGGTGCAGTTATCACTCTTCAACTCTTAGTATTTTCAATGTTTTTTGGATTAATAATAGGTTTAATTTTTGCAATTTTAAGAATAAATAAAAATCCAATAATTAATAAGTTTGCTTATGGTTATTCTTATTTTTTTAGAGGAACACCATTACTCGTTCAATTATATTTAATTTATTATGGATTAGCTAATATAGAGTTTTTAAGAAATTCATTTTTTTGGGTAATAATAAAGGAACCATATTGGTGTGCAATAATTGCATTTTCTTTGAATACAGGAGCCTATACATCTGAAATATTGAGATCAGCATTTCAGACAATTAAAAAAGGTTATATTGAAGCAGCACAAAGCTTAGGAGTAACAAAAAAAATAACTTTTTACAGAATTCAATTACCAATAGCTATAAAACAATCACTTCCAGCATATGGGAATGAAATAATATTAATGTTGAAAGGTACTTCACTTGCAAGTGTTATAACAATTATGGATTTAATGGGTGAAGCCAGAAAAGTAAATGTTTTAACTTTTAAACCTTTTGAGGCTTTTATTACAGCAGGAATAATATATTTATTTATTACATTTATAATTCACAATATTATAAAGTATTTAGAAAAAAAATACGGATTTCAAACATGAAAGTAGCATGTATTCAGTTATCTAGTGGGGAAGATTATAATAAAAATTTTAAAGATATTATAAAATATATTAATCAAGCAATTACAAATAAAGCAGACTTAATAATTACACCAGAAACCTCTTCATTAATGTCTGCTGATAAAAAAAATTTATTTGAATATTCATATAAAATGAAACATGATCCAATAATAAAAAAAGTAAAAATTATAGCCAAAACAAAGAAGAAATGGATACTTCTTGGTTCATTGTGCATTAAAGAAAAAAGCAAATTAAGAAATAGATCTATTCTTATTGGGCCTAAGGGTAAAATAAATGCATATTACGATAAAATTAATATGTTTGATGTTAAAGTTTCAAAAAAAGAACAACATAAAGAAAGTAAAGTATTTAAGGCAGGTAAAAAATTAGTATCAGCTAAATTACCCTGGGGAAATATAGGTCTTTCAATTTGTTATGATTTAAGATTTCCAGAACTTTATAGAAACTTATCAAAAAGAAATCTAAGTTTTATCACTGTTCCATCTGCATTTACTAAAACAACTGGTCAAAGACATTGGTTAACTTTATTAAAAGCAAGAGCAATTGAAAACTTTTGTTATATTTTTGCACCTAATCAAACAGGAAAAAATACGATTAAAAGAGAAACTTTTGGCCATACAGTTATTATTTCACCCGATGGTAAAGTAATGGCTCTTAAGAAAGTTGGTAAAGGAATTGTATATTCAAATATAATTCCAAAAATAGCTATGAATTTAAGAAAAGTTATTCCAAGTATGCTTTAATAGTTTGTATATTGTTTAATCTCTTTTATCTTTGAACCAGTTTTATCGTTTATTGCTAATTTAATTTTTGCTCTATCATCATTTAGAAAATGAACATCTCTTGATAGTTTTATAAAATTTTCACCAAAATCACTATTTTTTTCACACATTCTTTTTTTATCTTCAATATCCCAAAGTTTTGCATTTATTGCCTTTAATTCTTCATAAAGTTTTTTTAATTCATCTTTTAAAGTTATGTTATCATCTAATTGTTTTGTTAAAACTAGATATTCATCATTAATAAATATTAATTTATCTGAGTCTTTAATTTTTTCTTTTTTGATTTCTAAAATTGAGATTTTATCTAAAAGTTCACCTACAGATACTTCAACTAAAATTTTATTCATATATAAACATAGTGTGTTAAGTTGTTAAAAATATGTCTAATATTCTTATAATTAAACATGGATCCTTAGGTGATATAGCCCAAGCGAGCGGTGCAATTCAAGATATTTCTGATTTTCACAAAGATGATAAAGTCTATTTATTAACATCAAAGCCTTACATTGATCTTTTCAAAAAAAATCCATATTTAGAGGACATAATTTTGGATAAGAGATTATCAAGATTTAATCTGATTTATTTATTCAATCTCATGCGCAAATTAAAAAAATATAAATTTATAAAAGTTTTTGATTTACAAAATTCTTCTCGTTCAAATTTCTATAAGAAAATATTGTTCCCAAATGCTAGTAATCTTGTTTGGTCGTCTTCTGAAACCACTTTGCCAAAAGATAAATCCAAGGATGAATTTGATAAAAATCCCGTTTTAGACAGATTTAAACATCAATTAGAAACATCTGGAGTTAATACTAAAAACACTATGTTTCCTGATTTTAAGTGGGCTTGTTCCAATATTGAAAATATAAAAAAAAAATTTGATTTAAATAAATATATAATTTTATTTCCTTTTTGCTCTCCACATTTACAGATTAAAAAATGGCCTAATTATAATAAACTTATAGATTTAATTAAGAATAAATTTAAAGATGAATATAAAATTATTGTAGCTCCAGGTCCTGATGAAATTAATATGACAAAAGAAATTAATGCGATTTCAATTTTAAAAGAAAATAGATCTTTAGATATTTCTGAGCTTGCTACATTAATAAAAGACAGTTCTTTCGTTGTAGCAAATGACACTGGACCTGCGCATATAGCAGCACACCTGGATTCTAATGGTTTAGCTTTATTCGGCTCTCATACTACTGCTTACAAAGTAAGTATAGAGAGAGAAAATTTTAAAGCAATTCAAGTAACAGACTTAAATAAATTATCTCCCGAAAAAGTTTTTGAATATTTAACAAAATCATTAAATTAATGGAAATAAATTTCCTTTTTTTTATAAGTGTAGTTCCAGCAATTATTTTGTATGGTATTGCAAAATCAGGTTTAGGAGGTTCAATATCATTAATATCCGTCCCATTGATGACAGTTGTAATGCCATTACAGCAGGCATTAGCAATTATTCTACCAATTTTAATTTTTTCAGACATGATTGCTGTTTACAGATTTAGAAGAGAGTTTAATTTTAGTATATTGAAAGTAATGGTACCCTTTGCGGCAGTAGGCATTTTAATTGGTTCCTTCACATTCAATCATTTTTCTGAAAATTTACTAAAATTAATAGTTGGAATAATGGGATTTTTATTTGCTGGGCACTATTTTTTGTTTAAAAAAGAAAAGACATTTCCAACCAAGCAAAACTTTTTGAAGGGTGCAATTTGTTCATCTATTGCAGGATTTTCTAGTTTTTGTGTTCATGCTGGTGGAACACCCACAAGTCTTTATTTACTTCCATTAAGGTTAAAAAAAGAAATATATGTAGGAACGAGAATTATCTTTTTTAGTTGTGTTAACTTAATAAAGCTACCTTTGTATATTTATCTATCAATGATGAATTTTGATACCTTATTTCAATCTGTCTCACTTTTTCCATTGGCTTTAATTGGAATATTTATTGGTTATCAATTGCTTAAAATTATAGAGGAAAATTTGTTTTATAACATTATCTATGGTTTAATTCTTGTCAGTAGTACAAAGTTAATATTTGATTTTATTTAAACTTTGTATTTTTAATAGAGTTGTTCCCAAATTTTTTAAGCAAAAATGGTAAAAAAGCTACAATTATTAATATTCTTAAAAAATGATGATAACTTACAAAAATAGGATCAATATTATAGGCAACGCTAATCACAACCATTTCATGAATTCCTCCTGGAGCAAAACTTAAAAAAGTTGGAATAAAATCAAATCCTAAATACTGAAGAAAGTAAGCTGTAATCATCGCAACAATAACTAAAATAGAACAAACAATTATTCCATGAAAAATATAAAAAAATAATTCTTTAAGTTTTAATCCATTTAATCTACTTCCAAGAGCAGTACCCAAAAAAATGAATGCTATATTTATTACTGTATCTGGGAATCTAGAGTTAACAATCTCAAAAGTATAAAATAAGCCAGATAAGGCCATTGCACCAACAAGTATAGGTGAAGGGATATTAAATTTTTTGAGCAATTTAGAAAATAAATAACAAATAAATATTAAAAAAATAATTTCTAAAAAATATCTTAGATCGTAAATATTTTCGTAATTATATCCTGCAATTTCAGAAAATCCTAACTTGCTAATAAATAATATAGGTACAAAACTTACAATAAATATAACTCTTGTAGCCTGAGGAATTAAAACTTGTTTATGATTTTTTTTTTTCCCATGCTCTAAAAGTGCTGCAGCTATCGGCACAAATGCACCTGGTAGAGCAGCAAGAGTTGCAATAAACTTATCAAATTTGCAAACTTTAACAAAATAATATCCTGCCAAAATAGTACTCACTACAGTGCAAACAACCATTGCCATAGATGAGAATATCCATAAATGAATTTTATATAATAAAGATACATTCAACGTTCCACCTAAAATAATACCAACCATCAGAAAAACTGGATTAAGTAATTTTGTTGAGAATTCAATTTTAAAATTAGTAAAAGCAACGCAAAGATTTAAACCTAAAGCACCTAGTAACCAAGGCAATGGAAGACCAATTAGAGTTCCAATATAACCTCCTATTACCCCTATGATTAAAGCCTTATAACTAATGTTAAGCTCATTTAATAATTTTTTAAATGGAATCACGTTTAATATTTAAATAATAAATCCTCATTGACACTGAATTTTAATTTATGTTTAATAACTAATTATAATTATAATAGGAGAAAAAATAATGAAACTAATTAAATCAATAATTTCAGTTTTATTCTCAGCAATTCTTATACTTTCAGCAACAACAACTAGTTCAATAGCAATTGATAAATTGCACTTTGTAATTGGTGGTGGTGCTGGTGGTGGTTGGGATGGAACTGCTAGAGGTACTGGAGAAGCTTTAACAAAAGCTGGTATGTTAAAAAGTGCATCATTTGAAAATATGTCAGGTGGTGGTGGTGGAAAAGCATTAGCTTACATGATTAATAATAAGCCTGCAAATACAGTCTTAGTTCAATCAACACCATTAGTATTAAGATCAATTACAAGACACAAAGGTTATGTAAGTGGAAGTGGAACTTTATCTTATAAAGATGTTGTGCCGATAGCTGGCGTCATTGGTGATTACGGTGCAATAGCAGTTGCTAAAAATTCACCTTATAAAAATTTTAAAGATGTTGTTGATGCATACAAAAAAGATGCAAGTTCTATTAAAATGGCAGGTGGATCAGTAAGAGGAAGTATGGACCATTTAATTGGTGCTTTAGCTTTCCAAGCTGCTGGTGCTAATCCAAATGATGTTGCTTATATTCCTTATGATGCTGGTGGAAAAGCTTTAGCTGGACTTTTATCTGGGGAAACACAAATTATCTCTACTGGTTTAGGTGAGCTTATGGGTGCAAGAGACCAAGTAAGAATTATTGGTATTACAGCTCCTTCAAGAGTTTCTGATGCTCCAGATGCACCAACTCTTAAAGAACAAGGTTATGATGTGCAATTTGTTAACTGGAGAGGTTTCTTTGGACCTCCAGGAATGAGTAGTGCAGATAAATCTAAAATTGCTAAAATGTTAGGTGATGTACAAAAAACTTCTGAATGGGAAACTGTTAGAGCTAGAAATGCATGGGTTAATATTTACAATCCAGAAGGCAAGTTTGTATCTTTCTTAGAAAAACAAACTGAAGAAATGACGGCTCTTATGAAAAAATTAGGAGTTATATAATCTTAACGATTATTAAATATTAGAGCAGTGAATATAAATACTACAAAAGTTATATCACTGCTCTTTTTTATATTTTCAGCATTTTATTTATATACAGCTTATCAAATTCAAGTCTTTGCATTCGATGAAAATGCTCCCTTTAATGCAAGAACATTTCCAATTTATCTAGGATACGCAGGGCTTTTTTTTTCAGGATTAAAAATAATTTTACCAGATCCTAATACAATAAAAGTTCAATATAAAACTTTAGAATATAAAAAAACATTAATACTTATTATTATTGCGATAATTTATGGTGCTACAATTTTAAAAGTTGGTTATTTTTTAACTACCTCTCTATTTTTGTTCTCTTCATATTATTTTTTAGGAGAGAGAAGATGGGTCTTAATGTTTTTATTGTCTTTTCCTTTTGTAGCAGCCTTTATGTATTTGCTTCATGGTGTTCTTGATATTTATTTAAGAGATCCATTCTTACAATTAATTGGAGTAATGGGATGATAGAGGGGATTCTAATTGGTTTAACAACAGCTCTTACTTTTCAAAATATTCTAATGGTAATGGTTGGTTGTTTTTTTGGAACAATTATTGGAATGTTACCAGGACTTGGTCCAATGACAGCGATAGCTTTAATGATACCAATTACTTATGGTTTTGATCCAGCAACTGGTTTAATTTTAATGGCAGGAGTTTACTATGGTGCAGTATTTGGAGGTTCTACATCATCAATACTATTAAACGCACCTGGTGTTCCAGGCACAGTCGCAACTTCATTTGATGGCTATCCTATGGCTCAACAAGGTAAAGCTGGAAAAGCTTTAGCTATAGCCGCCTGGAGTTCATTTGCAGGCGGAACATTATCTGCAATTTATTTGTTATTTATGGCTCCAAGTTTATCAAAAGTAAGTTTATCATTTAGATCACCAGATTACTTTGCTTTAATGATTTTAGGTCTAACTGCTATCGCAGCATTTTCATCTAAGGGTCAGTTTTTAAAAGCTATGATGATGGTAGTTCTAGGATTAATGCTAGCATCTGTTGGTCAAGATAGCTTATCTGATATTACAAGATTTACATTTAATAATATGAATTTAACAGATGGAATTAGCTTTGTACTTGTTGTTATGGCAACCTTTGCGATGAGTGAAGCTTTAACTATCATTTTAAAAAGAAATGACCCTACAAGCGCTGCAAGGCAAGTATCACTAACAGAACTTGGTTCAATTAAAATTAATAAGGAAGAAAGAACCAAAATGTACAAGACAATTCCTAGATCATCTGTAATTGGTTTTTTAATTGGAGTTTTACCGGGAGCAGGGGCGACTATTGCATCTTTTTTAGCCTACGGAATGGAAAGAAATATTGTTAACGATGAAGAAAAAGAAAAATTTGGCAAAGGAAGTGTAAATGGATTATCTGCTCCAGAAACAGCGAATAATGCAGCTTGCTCGGGCTCATTTGTACCTATGCTTACATTAGGAATACCTGGTAGTGGAACCACTGCCGTAATGTTAGGGGCTTTATTAGGTTTTGGAGTTCAACCTGGACCAAGATTGTATATGACAAACCCTGAGATTTTTTGGTCCATAATCATGTCAATGTATATAGGGATGGTAATATTATTAATTTTAAACTTACCACTCATACCTTACATCGCAAGAATTTTAGCTGTTCCAAAAAATTATCTAATCCCATTAATTCTATTTTTTTCAATTACAGGAATTTACGTAATGTCATTTAATAATTTTGATATTTATTTGATGATAGGAATTGCAGTTGTTGCAACTTTTATGCGGCTTTATGATTTTCCAATGCCACCACTAATACTTGCTTTTGTGCTTGGTGGTTTAATGGAAGAGAATTTAAGAAGGTCTTTACTATTAAGTAATGGGTCTTGGGAATTCTTATGGGATAGAGCTCTAACCGCGTGTATTTTGCTGACCACAATATTAATTGTAATTTGGCACGTTTATAAAACCATGTTTAAAAGGACTAAAACTTAAGTGATATAAATTTTATCAGATAAACCGTAACAAAGTATAGCCATCATAATTAGAAACACTGTAGGTGCTATAATCCCTTCATTTGTAACTTTTTCATTAAGACCAGTTTTGTCTATCTTAAGAGAGTAGAAATTTGTTCCTAAAACGCATGCATGTATAATAAATATTAAGTTAAAAAAGGCCCAAGTACCTTCAACTCCATTTGGTCTTACAAACATTATATAAATAGCCATTATTACCCAACCAAGCATTAGCGCCCCAACAAATCTAACCATTACAGCTGCACTATGATCTATATCAAACTTGTCCATAAATTTTTTAGTTCCAACAATTGTTTGAAAACAATATGCAGCTATTCCTATAAAATGTGCAAGAAAGATAATTAAGTAAAAGATATTATTAAACTTAGCAATCATAGATATATCTTATAAGATTCTTTTATAATTTTCAATTATTCTATCCCACAAGAAGTTTTCAGCATTAATTTTTGCTTCTTTGCCGTATTCTAAATATTTATTGTTTTTAAAAAGATTATCTATGCTTGAATATACATCTTCCAATTTATTTCCATCACATATCAAGCCAGTTTTTTCGTGGATTATTGCATCTGACGCTCCTCCATCTTTACCTCCGATTGAGGGGATACCATATTGTGCAGCCTCGACGTAAGCAATACCAAAACCTTCAACTGACTTTTTATAAATTATTGAAGGCATCACAAAAATATCCGACTTAGAAATAAGAGCATTTTTTAAATCTGAAGGAATATCTTTTAAGAAAGTTACTTGTTCTTCTAATTTAAGCTCAATTACTAATTTTTTTAATTTTTCCTCTTCCTCACCGTATCCGATACATGTATAGACAATTTCTGGATAAATTTCTTTTAGATTTCTAACAGCCATAATTACTTTTTCATGATTTTTTCTTTTATCGAATCTAGAAACTGTAATTATTCTATATTTTTTGCCTTTAAGTATTTCATCTGCCTCATTCAAATATTTCTCAGGAACTCCACTGACTTGGTCAACTCCAGGGTTAATTATAACAATTTTTTTTTCTTCAACACCCAAGTCTATTGCTAAATTTTTCGTATAATTTGAATTTGCTACAATATGATCAACATTATTTAGGACTGATAATACTTTTTTATTTAAACTTGAACCTTTTGTGTGATTAATCTCTTTTGAATGAATTAAGCAGATTTTTTTTTTATTTGTTTTTATAAGCTCCAAACTCTTCCAATGGTCAGCGATTATACATTGTACCTTATTATTTTGCTCAAGATAATCATTAATCATATATGATTTTCTATATTTTCTAATAAGCTTTATTCCACTGACTCTTTCTATTGAAAACGAAACTGATTTATCAAACTCTTCATGATTTTCATGATAGTCTGCAAAAACTTTTACAAGGTTAAGTTTTGAAAGAGACCTTGCTAGTCCCCACATAAGATTTTGCATACCTCCTAATTCTGGAGGAAAAGTTCTAGTTATTATTAAATACATTAGTTGTTAAAACCATTTAATACTGCACCCCATGCTTGGAAATTGCTCTTTTGGACCATTGTTTGATTTTGCAATCATTTTCATTGCATTTTTAAGTTCACTATCTCCACTTTCTACTGGTTTCAAATTTTTTAACTCTCTTATTCTTCCTCTATATTGAAGTTCAAGATCTTTATTGTATCCAAAAAAATCTGGAGTGCAGACCGCACCATAAGTCTTTGCTACTTCTTGAGTTTCATCTATTACATATGGAAAATTAAAATTGTGATTTTTAGAAAATTTAATCATGTTATCAAATGAGTCTTCTTCATATCTTTTTGGGTCATTTGACATTATTGCTATAGATTTAATTCCATTATTTTCTAATTCTTTACAATCTTCGACAACATTATTTATGACAGCTAATACATACGGACAGTGATTACAGATAAACATTATTAGTGTTCCATTTTCACCCTTTGCATCATTCAAAGAAATTATTTTATTATCTATAGATTTGAGTTCAAAGTTATCAGCTTTTTTGCCGAAGTCACATATTGGTGTTTTAGTTAATGCCATGTTAAAAGACTATATAATTTATGTTCTACGATTTAAAAGATAAAAAACCAAAAAACCTTGGCGAAAATTGGGTAGCACCAAACGCTGTTATAATTGGTGATGTAACATTAGAGAAAAACTCTAGTGTCTGGTTTAATGCAACATTAAGAGGTGATATAGAAAATATTCATTTAGGAGAAGGTTCGAATGTACAAGATGGAAGTGTTTTACATACAGACCCAGGTTACCCTTTGAAAATTGGAAAAAATGTAACCATTGGTCATATGGTTATGCTTCATGGTTGCACAATTGACGATAATTCTTTAATTGGGATCGGAGCAGTAGTTCTTAACAGAGCAAAAATTGGAAAGAATTGTATAATTGGTGCTAAATCATTGGTAACAGAAAGAAAAGAAATTCCTGATAATTCTTTAGTAATGGGATCACCTGGAAAAGTAATAAGGCAGTGTACTGATGATGAAATTGATGCAATAAAACAAAACGCAATTAGGTACCAAGAAAATTGGAAAAAATATTCAAAGTCTATTTTTTAATGAAAAAACTTTTTTATAGTTTTGTAATATTAGTTTTATTAACTCAATTCTCCCAAGCTTTTGAAAGATTTATACCTTTAGAGCTTTTCACAGGTGGAAAAATTAGAAATGATAAAGAAATTAAATTTACAAAAGCTAATTTGGTATTTGGCGAAAAGAAAAAAAAGGAAATTATAGGTCCTGAAGATTGGGATCATCCAGAAACTGGAGAAAAAATAAAAGTTTATAAAAGAACAAGAAAAGGGCAAAGTGGTCTCAAAACCCAGCTATTTACTATAACTAACGATGGACAATGCATAGGAAGAATTTGGGATAGTAGACGTGGCGGTAGAATAATTGAAAATGGATGTAAATTTCCCTTGGGAATTTGGAAAGAGGGAGAAACAAGGTTTTTTGAAGGGTCTTCAGGAGGGAAACCTAGAAAAATTGAATTAACAATTTTAAAATTAGGAAAAAAACAAAATAGCAGCATTAAATTTAATTGGAAATTATATAATATGAAAAACGGTAAATTAATGGATGATAATGATTATACTTTTTCTCCAGGAAAAGCGATGGTAGGATTAAATGATAAAAAAATATCTAAATGATTAAAATATTAATAATAGTTTTTTCCCTATTTTCAAATGCTGTTTTTGCATCAGACGAAAAACCTGAAAGATATTTTGTAGATCAACCAGATGTTACTGATGAACCTCAAGTTCATTTTATTTATCTCTTAAACAAAGATAGCGAGGATAGAGAATGGGATATCAATGGAAAAATGGAGAAGGAATTATTAGAGGCCAATGAAAAAATGCTCAAAATGACAAAGGGTAAGCAAAAATTTAGATATGACATGAGGGAAGATGGAAAAATGGATATTTCTTTTGTTAGGTTTGATAAACAATATAAAGGAAATTATGGAATGAACTATCCTGACGCTTATTTAACAAAATTAGGATTTAACAATCCAAATAAATTGTATTTTGCATGGGTAGATGTAGGGCATAGAGATGGTGGCCAAGGAAGTGTACATCATGGATATATTTTTTTAAAAAGTAAATATAACCCAAGTAAAAATAAAAGAATTCTAATTACCTTACATGAATTAATGCATGTAAATGGATTTGCTTGGCCATGCACAAAAGGAGCTAAAAAATCACACAAGTTTGGGACAATAATTGGAGGACCCGACGGGGGAGACAAGTATAATTTGGGCTCATTGTACAATCATAAAGATCCTACTTGTCCTGATTTTAAAGACTCTGTTTTTTTAGAACCGACTTCTAGCACACCATTTAATCCTGTTTACTTAAAATGTGCAATGGCTGCAGAGGTTGGTCGAGGTATTTCTCCTGATAGTAATTATGAGTGGAGGGATAGATATTCCCATAAAAAACTAAAAAAAATTAAAAAAAAAAGAACTTGGTGTACATATAATAGATATAAAGATTTCAATAATTTCTAGAGATGAAAAAGATATTAATAATACTTATTTCATTAATTTTAATAATTTCAAATGCATATGCTGATAAATGCTATGATAGTAACACAACTGCAGTAATTTTAGATAGTGATAAAAAACCGGGCAGATTTTTTGAGGATCAACCAGATGTTAATGATGATTTTCAAGTTCATATTGTTTACACTTTATTAAAGGACTCTAAAGATAAAGAAGGGGATATAAATGGAGATGTAGAAAAATGGATAGAAATTGCAGATAATTGGATTTTTAAGAAAACTGCAAAAGCAAATAAAAAATCAAATTTTAATAATGGTGAAGGTCAGAAATTAAAATGGGATAGACGTGAAGATGGAAAGCTGGATATTACGTTTCTTAGAATTAATAGAACCAAAAAAGATATGAAAAAATCAAAATGGGGAAGTTGTGCAAATGTATTCGGAAGATCTATAATTAACAATGGTATGAATAATCCTAAAAAAATTTATTTTAACTTTGGAGACTTTAGTTATAAGGATTGGCCATTTTCTGGTGGATTTCCAATATTTAATGTATTTTCCAAACATCAAAAAAAGTGGCCACTTAACAACAAAGAGGTTGGATATTTTATTTTACACGAGGTTTTGCATGCTATGGGAGGAATTTATACATGTTCACCAAATTATATTGAAGGACATAACACTAAAAAAACAAAAGATATGATGAGCAGGTCAGGCGATGGAACAAATCACGCTTTAGATCCAAAGAATGATGACTATTGGGGTCATGACATTGAAAGCTGTCCAGATATGCAAGATAGTGTTTATTTCACTCCCACGTCAGACACTCCTTTTGACCCATTTGAATTAACCTGCCTTTCAAAAGATAAATGGAAAGTTACTAAACATGATTATATAAAATTTGAACCTGAAGAAGGTATTGGATATCAATGTTTTTATGCTAGAAGAGATGTTACTGCATCTTGGGAGGATGAGTTAAATATTTATCAGGAAAACTAATTTATCTAAAAAGCAAATCATTAACAGAATAAACAATTAACCCTAAAATAATCACAAAAAATATTAAAAAAGCTATTTGTTCACTAACTTTTTTTGTGACTTTAGTTTCACCTTTTTTAAATTTTCTTATTTGAAATATACCAAACCTCATTATAACTAATCCACCCAAAACGAGAGCTACAGCAATAATAAGTCCACTTAACATTTTTACGGAATTAGCCATTTTTGATTATCATTTGTAATATCAAATTTTGCTCTTCTATGACCTTTTGCTGAGAGATAAAGCCATTCAATGCTTTCAATTTTACATTGTATTACTGTAAAGTTTTTATAACCTTCTTCACTTTGTTCCATTGTAAAGCCAGACTTTTCAATATCTTCACTTAAACCTGAGCTTGGTTCATCCGTTTCTGTTCCCGGTCCATTGTTTACTAAGTAACATTTTCGACTCACGTGAGCAGTTTTTGACCATGATTGCTCAGTTATTTCATTATTATGATTGACAACACATTTAACTTTAACCCTAAGCTGAATCTTTTCCTCTTTATCATAAAATATAAGTGCTGCACTGTTGTTTTTTTCTAACTTTGGAATTTTATCAGATCTAATATCACTATGAAATTGAATTAGATTATTTGATTGATCTGATTTTCTAAGAACTACAATCCTTCCATCAAAGTCTGATTGATCTCCGCAAACAAAAACTGGAATTCGAAAAGGTGATGATCTATTGGTAACTGCATCATCAAGCATTGACCAAATTTTTTTCTTTATTTCAGAAAAGTCCTCATAGTATGGGACAGTATTTGACATAGGATTATTTCTTTTTTTTAAGTCTAGCAATCAGACTAGAGCTATCCCAACGGTTACCACCCATTTTTTGAACATCCGCATAATATTCATCAACTATTTCTGTTATTGGAACTGGTGAACCATTTCTCTTTGCTTCCTCAATTACAATTTTTAGATCTTTTCTCATCCAATCTACAGCAAAACCATAGTCAAATTTATCCTCAACCATAGTTTTATATCTATTTTCCATCTGCCAAGATTGAGCAGCTCCTTTTGAAATTGTCTCCATTACTTTATCAATATCTAAACCAGCATTTATTCCAAAATTAATAGCCTCTGATAAACCTTGAACAACTCCCGCAATACACATTTGATTCATCATTTTTGTAAGTTGGCCACTTCCTGATTGACCAATTAATTTTACTTTTTTGCTATAGCAATCAATTACTGGTTCTGCTTTTTTAAAAGCTTCTTCATCACCCCCAACCATAACTGTTAATATTCCACCTTCAGCTCCAGATTGACCTCCAGAAATTGGTGCATCTAAAAAAGCAAATCCTTTTTCTTTCGCTTTGTTATAAAGTTCTCTTGATACTTCTGCAGATACAGTTGAATTATCTACGTAGATTGAACCTTCTTTAGCACTATGAAATAATCCATTTTCACCTAGAGTAACTTGTTTCAAATCCTCATCGTTTCCTACACAAGTAAAAATAAAATCAGCACCTTCTGCAGCTTCTTTCGGTGTTGAAGCCATTTTACCTTTATTTTCAGAAATCCATTTTTCAGCTTTGGCAGTTGTTCTATTAAAAACACTTACATTATGCCCAGCTTTTGATATATAACCAGCCATCGGATAACCCATTACCCCGAGACCTATGAAAGCAACATTACAAGTCATAATTTATTTATATGTTTAAAAATTTAAGTTTAAAAGTAATTTTTTTTGGATTCATATTTACATTTTTTTCGTGTTTTGGACAGAGTTTTTTTATAGGACTGTTTAATTCTAGTATAAGAGAAACTCTTTCTATAACACATGGACAATTTGGCACGATTTATGCATCTGCAACTCTATTTAGTAGTTTGCTTCTTATATGGATTGGAAAAAAAATTGATGATGTAAATGTGATAAAATTCGCAATCTTTGTAACAATACTTTTATCCTTTTCCTCTTTTTTCTTTTCCAAAATATCATCTGTAGCTTTTTTATTTGTCGCTATTTTTTTAATGAGATTTTCTGGCCAAGGATTAATGTCTCACACAGCCTCGACTACCATTTCAAGATACTTTATAAAATCTAGAGGTAAAGCGTTAAGCATTATATGGTTTGGTTTATCTTCTGCAGAATTTATAATGCCAATATTAATAGTTTATCTTTTAACCCTGTTCGTTTGGCAAGATCTATGGGTAGCCTTTTCTTTACTAGTTTTAATTTGTTTACCTTTAGCATCTTACATTTTGGTTAAAGATGTAAAATTAGATACTAGAGAGAGTAACCAAAACAAAAAATTAAAAGAGGAAAATATTAAAAACTGGAAAAGAAACGAGGTTCTTGGAGATTATAGATTTTATATTGTCTCATTAAACATGTTGGCAATGCCCTGGATAGCAACAGGAGTCTTTGTGTATCAATCATTTGTTACTAATTCAAAAGGGTGGGGTGAATACACAATTGCGCAATCTTTTATGTCTTACTCAATTTTTTCTGTAATTACTTTAATTGTTGCTGGTTATTTAATTGATAAGTTTACAAGTAGAAAATTACTAATCTATATGAATGTTCCATTACTATTAGCAACTTTAGTGATCATATATTTTGATGCCCCACAGTCTGCTTTTTTATTTCTTGGATTAGTAGGAATATCTAATGGTCTTGCGAATTTATTAGGATCATCAACCTGGGCAGAAATTTATGGTGTAAAATATATTGGATCAATAAAAGCATTAACAACTGCTTTAATGGTATTTGCGACTGCCTTTGGAACGGCATTATTTGGCATTTTTATAGATGCTGGATTTTCAATTGAAAAGATTGCATTTATTGCAGCAATTGCAATTGCAAGCTCTATAGCCTTACTTTTCACTATTAGAAAAAAATTAAATCCTGTTTATCTCTAATACTGCTTGATTTTTTTATAATCGAGGTGTATCTAACCGTCCATGGCAAGAGTTACAGTTGAAGATTGTATAGATAAAGTAGATAGTCCTTATGAATTAGTTTTAGTTGCAAAGGAAAGAGCTACACAACTTAACTCAGGATTAGAGCCAACTTTAGAAAGAGATAATGACAAAAATACTGTCATAGCATTAAGAGAAATCGCTGAAGAAACAATCAAAGTTCCTGATTTAACAGATGCTGCAGTTTACAAGTTAAGAAAACATGTTGAGCAAGTCGATGATACATCAGAGGACGAAGATGATATTGGTGATGATTTTGAAAATCTTTACAAAGGTGAAATTTCAAAAAGCGGTGTACCAATTCTTCCATCTAAGAGAGCTAGAAAAATTCCAGAAAAAATTCAAGTTTCTAAAGATGATTTAGCTGAGTTACAAAATACAGCTGAACAACCTGCTTCTGAACCTGTTGAGGACATGCAAGAAGAAGAGTCTGATGTTTCATTGGACGAAATGAAAGATCAAGAAGAGACTGTATCAGACGAAACAGAAAACCAAGAATAAATTAACTAAATTCCTTTATTATTTTTTCCCTGTGCTCATCTAAATCAGGAATATTACCCCTGGTATTTTCATCTTTGTAGGTAGACATTTTGATAGGGTTTCCTGCTGATTTAAATTCTCCAATAATTTTATGGTATGATTTTACAATCATATTTCTTTCTTGAATTTGAGGATTTTCTACAGCTTGTTTTATATTAAAAATTGGCCCACATGGAATTTTCAATTCTTCCATTTCTTTAACCCATTCATCTGTAGATTTGTAGCTCAATTGTTTTTCAAAAATTTCTTTTAAGTGATCCATGTTTTCACATCTTAGTGAATTAGAATTAAATCTTTCATCATTTGCAGTTTCAGGAATTTTTAATACGTCACAAAGTTTTGTAAAAAGTTTATCATTTCCTGCAGCAATAATTATATAACTATCTTTCGTTTTAAAAGCTTCAAAGGGAGCAATAGATGGATGTCTTGAACCCATTGGTCCTGGAATTTCATTTTTGGAAAGATATCTTGCAATTGCATTTTCTAAAATTGCTATTTGGCAATCTAACATTGAGACATCTATAAAAGCTCCTTTACCAGTTTTTTGTCTATCGTATAAAGCTGCATTAATTCCAATTGCTGTAAAAAGCCCTGCTGTGATATCACCAATAGAGGTTCCAACCCTTGTTGGTTCTGAGTTTGGATGGCCAGTTACACTCATCAAGCCGCCCATACCTTGAACGACCATGTCATATGCTGGTAGCTCTTTTAAAGGTCCAGTTTGGCCAAACCCTGATGCCGATGCATAAATTAATTTAGGATATTTTTTACTTACATCTTTCCAGCCAAAACCCCACTTATCTAATGTACCAGGTTTAAAATTTTCAACTAAAATATCTGCTTTAGATAAAATTTTATCAAAAATTTTTTTGTCCTCATCATTCTTCAAATTCAAAGCTATACTTTCTTTACCTCTATTTAATGACATAAAGTATGCAGAATAATCTTTAACAAAGGGCCCAAATTTTCGAGAGTCGTCACCTATTTCTGGTGCTTCAATTTTTATAACTCTTGCACCTAAATCTGAGAGTATCATAGTACAATAAGGTCCTACTAAAACCCTTGTTAAATCAACAACTAATAAATTTTTTAATGGTCCATCCATAATTAAATATATGACATTTCCTTATATTGACTCTTACTAATAAGTTCAATTTAATATGTTTATTAAATTAATTTAAAGAGGGGAAAACATGTTTAAAAAAATAAGTTTTTATTTCACAACATTATTTTTAGCTTTCTCATTAATTGGATCAGCTTATGCTGTGACATTAAAAGCTAGTCACCAATGGCCAGGCACTCCAAGAGCCGATGGTTCTTTTGATCCAAGACATGAAATGGTTCAAATAATTGCTGATGAAGTAAAAAAAGCAGGTGTAGATTTGGATATTAGAATTTATCCAGCAAAGTCACTTTATAAACCAAAAGAACAATGGAAACCAATGACTACTGGTCAGCTAGATATTTCTGCATTTCCATTAGCATATGCATCAAAATTTCATCCCGAATTTGATGCAACCCTAATGCCAGGAACAGTAAAAAATCATGATCATGCCTTAAGATTTAATAAAGGTCCAATGATGACTGAGATAAAGAGAATCATTAATGATGCTGGTGTAGTTGTATTATCTGATGCTTGGCTTGGTGGGGGATTTGCATCAAAATCTAAATGTATAAAAAATCCATCAGATGCTAAAGGACAGGTGATGAGAGCAGCTGGTAAAGCATTTAACCAAATGTTAGAAGCAGCAGGAGCAGGTATTCAAAGTATGCCTTCATCTGAAATTTATACTGGATTACAAACTGGAGTATTAACTGGTGCAAATACTAGTTCAGGAAGTTTTGTAAGTTACAAAATTTATGAACAAGTATCTTGTGCAACACCTCCAGGAAAATTTGGATTATGGTTTATGTATGAGCCAATTTTAATGTCAAAGATGAGTTTTGATAAATTAAATTCAAAACAACAAAATGCTTTAATGGAGGCAGGTAAAGTTGCTGAGAAATATATGACTGCGCAAGTTGAAAATTTAGATAAAAAATTTGAAGACGCATATAAAGCAGCAGGAGTTAAGTTGGTATATATGGATGCAAACGACCATGCGGCTTGGGTTGAGATTGCAAAACAATCTTCTCACAAAGCATTTGCTGAAAAAGTTCCAGGTGGTGATAAGCTGATGGAAATGGCTTTAGCAGTTAAATAAAAAGATATATAAAGAACCCCTATTTGAAAATTAAATAGGGGTTTTTTTTATGAAAGAGAAATATTTAAAATTTTGTAATTTATCGTCAAAGGCTTGTGGTGCCTTTGCTGTTCTAGCCTTAATCTTATCAATTTTGGTAATTGTTGAGCTTGTATTTGAAAGATATTTTTTTCAAAGAGCAATCACTTGGCAAACAGAGTTAGTCACAATGCTTTTAGTTGCTTCAACTTTCATTGGAAGTGCCTATGTTTTAAGTGAAAAAGCACATGTCAGTATGGAATGGATTTATGATTTTTTATCGAAAAAAAATATTCTAAGACTTAAAATATTTACATCATTAATAAGCTTATTATTTTTTTTAATTTTATTCTATTTTGGATTTTTAATGGTGGAGGAAGCTTTTACTAAAAATTATTCAACAGGAACAGTTTGGGATCCACCTTTATGGATACCTTATTCTTCTATGATGATTGGAGCAGCTTTAATGATACTTCAATACATTGCTGAAATTATTAAACTTTTTGACGAAGAAAGTATTAATTAATGGATCCTTTATTAATAGCAGTAATAGTTGCAGTTTTTACTTTAATAGTTTTATTTTCAGGAATACCAATCGCGTTTGGTTTAAGTTTTGTCTCGATAGCACTTTTAGTAGCATTTGAAGGGTTTCAAATGTTAGACGTTTTTGCTGAAACCTTTTATGCAGGATTAAACTCTTTTGTTCTACTCTCAATACCAATGTTTATTTTGATGGGAATGGCAGTTGCTAATTCACCAGCAGGAAAAGACCTATATACTGGATTAGATAGGTGGCTATGGAGAGTTCCAGGGGGATTAGTAATATCAAATATTGGAGCTTGTTCAGTTTTTGCAGCTTTAAGTGGATCAAGCCCAGCAACTTGTGCAGCAATCGGAACCATGGGAATACCTGAAATGAGAAAAAGAGGATATTCCGATCAAATAGCAACTGGAACAATTGCAGCTGGCGGAACCTTGGGAGTTTTAATTCCACCTAGTATTGTTTTAATTGTTTATGGAATTGCAACAGGAACATCAATAGGAAGATTATTTTTATGTGGGTTAGTACCCGGGTTTATGTTGGCTGGTATGTTTGCGATATGGGCCCTTATACATAGTTATTTTATTGATAAAGACTCAGCAAAGGCTTTAAAAAATAGAACACCTCCTACATTTAAAGAAAAAATTGAGGTGCTACCAAGAATTCTTCCTTTTTTAGCAATTATAGCAGGTGTCTTATATGTTTTATATGGTGGTGTTGCGACACCCTCAGAAGCATCAGGTGTTGGAGCATTTTTAGTTTTCGTATTGATAGCTGTTGTTTACAAAATTTATCAACCAAAAAAAATATGGAATATTGTTAAAGTTTCAATGAAAGAAAGTGTGATGATAATGTTTATTATCGCTGCATCTTATCTTTTTGCGTTCACTTTATCTCAACTTTATGTAACCCAGTCATTAGCGCAGAGCATGGTAGAATTAAGTTCTAATAAATGGGTAGTATTTATTTTAATTAATATTTTTTTACTTATAGCCGGTTTTTTTCTCCCACCTGTTGCAGTTATAGTAATGACTTCAGCAATATTATTACCAGTTATAACTACCTTAGGTTTCGATCCATACTGGTTTGCAATTGTATTTACAATTAATATGGAAATTGGCCTTATAACTCCACCTGTTGGATTAAATCTTTATATAATCAAGGGCATTACACCAGACGTTAGTTTGTCTGAAATATTAAAAGGATCTATACCTTTTATGGTAATTATGGCTTTAGCTATATTAATTTTGTGTATTTTTCCTGAAATTGTTACTTGGCTGCCTGATAAAATAATGGGCAAAAGTTTAGGTTTTTAATATATAAAAAACACCATGTTAAATATAAAAAGAATTTTTGAGACCATAGCTGATGCCGGACAAAAGATTTTAGAAAAAAAATCTATCAAAAGCATTGCAAAAAAAAGAGATCTTCTAGATCTTTGTGATGATTTATTGTCAACAAAAGGTGCAGCTTTTGGAATAACACTAGCAAGAGATATCTTGTTTAGATATCAAAATTTATCTTTAGAGGATAAAAACAAATTTTTAATTAAGGTAAATGATAAGTATAAACCTGACTCAGCAAAAATAGATGAAGCCATTAAAAGTTACAATAAATCAAAAGATACCTCCTCTATATTAAATCTATCTCGGGTTGCATCAGGAATAAGAAAAGAGCTATTTGTAAGACTAAATATGGCTCCAAATGGCACCTCTGAGATAGTCTCCTTAAGAGAGGATTTATTAAACTTAATAAAAGAACAGCCTAAACTTAAAAGTTTAGATTATGACTTAATAGATATATTTAAAAATTGGTTTAATCCAGGATTTTTAAAATTAAGAAAGATTACATGGGATACAAAAGCAAATATTTTAGAAAAATTATTAAAGTATGAAAAAGTACATTCCATGAAAGATATGAATGAACTTAAAAGAAGACTTGGAAAAGATAGAAGATTTTTTGCCTATTTTCATCCAGCATTAGATGACGAACCAATTATATTTGTTGAAATTGCTTTAACAAAAGGTCTTAGTCAATCAATACAAGAATTAACAAGACCCTCAGAAGAAAAAATAAAAAATTATGATACTGCAACTTTTTATTCAATTAGTAATTGTCAAGAAGGTTTATCAAGAGTAACGTTAGGGAATTTTTTAATAAAAAGAGTTGTTTATGAACTTCAAGAAGAACTTCCAGATGTAAAATATTTTGGAACTTTATCACCAATGGTTGGATTTGCTGATTGGTTTAAAAAAATGGAAAGTACTCAGGCTGCTGAAATATTAGGAGAGGCAAATAAAAATAGTTTAGATTTTTTAAAGTCTTATGATTTAAAAATAGGAGACAAAAGAATTGCTGATAATAAGGCTTTAATTAGTAAGTTAGCGGTAAATTATTTAGTAAAACAGAAAAATGACTTTGGTTTTCCAATAAATGATGTTTGCAGATTTCATTTGAAAAATGGAGCTGATATTGATGATATTGCAGTAAACGCAAATGTTTCAGAAGTTGGTTTCAAAAGGTCTTTTGGTGTTATGGTTAACTATAGATACGAATTAGCTAAAATTGAGAAAAATCATCAAGAATATGTAAACGAAAAGAAAGTTAACATTTCGAATAAAGTTAAAAAACATGTCTAAGATTAATAGATTGGTATCAGTTGCACCTATGATGGATTGTACTGACAGGCATGAAAGATACTTTTTAAGATTGATAAGCAAAAACGTCCTTCTTTACACTGAAATGGTTGTGTCTGAGGCCATTGATAGGGGAGATAAAGAAAAATTATTATCTTTTGATCTCAGAGAAAAACCAGTTGCACTTCAATTAGGTGGCTCTACGCCAAAATTATTAGCAAATTCAGCAAAAATTGGTGAGGAATTTGGTTATGATGAAATTAATTTAAACCTAGGATGTCCAAGTAAAAAAGTTCAAAAAAATAGATTTGGTGCATGTTTAATCAAGGAGCCAAACTTAGTGGCTGATTGTTTGTCAGAAATGATTAATTCTACATCTTTACCAGTTACAGTTAAGACTAGAATTGGTTATGATGATGTAGAAGATTACGAACATTTTTATAATTTCATAAAAACTTTAAAGGAAACTGGAGTTAAAACATTTATAATACATGCAAGAAAAGCTATGTTAGGTAAGTTTACACCCAAGCAAAACCTTAATATACCTCCTTTAAAATATGATTATGTATATAAACTAAAACAAGATTTCAAAGACCTTGAAATAATAATTAATGGTGGTGTCACTTCAGTGGAAGAAGTAAAAGATCATTTAAATAAAGTGGATGGAGCAATGATTGGAAGATCTGTTTATCATTCTCCTTACCTTTTAGCTGATATTGAAAAAGAGATATTCAATAATCATAATATCAAACAACGGGAAGAAATTGTTGAGGAGTTAATTGATTATGTTAAGGCTCAAGTACAAATAGGTACAAGAGTAAATCAAGTTATGAGACATACACTAGGTTTATTCCATGGACAAACAGGTTCAAGCCACTGGAAAAGATATTTAAGTGAAAATATGTGTATAAGAGATGCGGATGTAAAAAAAATTGATCATATTATGGATAAAGTTAAACTTTCTCCTAAATTACATTCGGTAGGTCGAATTGATTAATACTATTCTTTCTAATCAGTATTATATTTTAATTTTATTAATGATAATTACTGCATTTCCAGTTGGATTTTTTGCAGGTTATTTTGGGATAGGTGGCGGTTTAATTTCTGTACCTGTGCTTTTTTTTATTTTTGAAACAGCAGATGTCGATAAATCTTATTTGATGCATCTTTCAGTAGGAACCGCTTTTTCTATTACAATTTTTACCGCTTTTGTTTCAGTAATGACTCATAGAAAGCATAAAGCTGTAGATACAAATATTTTAAAAACCTATGGTCTATTTGTTATCTTTGGAGTTTTGCTCGGTACATATATGGCAGCATTGTTAAATACAAAATCTTTAGTTTTGTTTTTTGCTGTAGTTGTGTATTTTTTTGGTGGATATTTATTACTTGTTAAAGAGGAATTAAAAAAAAATAAAAAGTTTAATTTTCTACCAAAAGCAACTTTTGGTTTCATTTCTGGTTTTATATCTGCACCTATGGGTATTACAGGAGCTATGATGAATGTTCCAATCCTAAGATATTTTGGATATCCTATAAGTAGAGCAATTGGAAGTTCAGCTGCAATAGGATTTGTAATAGCATCTATTGGTTCAATTGGTTTTTTGACATCTGGTTTTTTACTAAATGCAAATCTTCCTTTAAGCATAGGTTTTGTAAATATTCCTGCTTTTTTGATATTTATTCCAATTACGTCTTTTATGGCTAGAATTGGAGCAAATATGGTTCACACCACTGATAAAAATAAAACTCAAAGAATGTTTGGGGTATTTTTATATGTAATAGGGACTCTGTTTTTGATTAGGTTTTTAGATCTCTAATTAAATTTTTTGATCGTATTCACCTATTTTACCAGTTTTTTGCAGTAAGTTGTCAATAAATTCAAAGATTTTTTTCTTTCTTTCATCAGATGTTGGACTTTCAATAACAACTACCAGAGAGGGCTTATTAGATGAGGCTCTAATTAAACCCCAAGAGCCGTCTTTAAAAGAAAATCTTATACCATTTACTGTAAGTATGTTCTCAATTTCTTGATTATCAATTTGAAAATTATTTGATTTTAAATCCTCAATTTGTTTAATTATTTCTTCAACAACTTGATATTTTTCATTATCTTCACAAAAAGGAGCCATGGTAGGTGATTGATAGGTATTAGGTAATTCACTTATGATTTCACTCATTTTTTTGTTATTATTATTTAGTAAATGGCAAACTTGTATAGCTGAATTTATACCATCATCATATCCGTAACCTAAAGGTTTGTTAAAAAAGAAATGACCACTTTTTTCAAAGCCCGCAAGTGCTTTTTCATTATTTACTTTTCTTTTGATATGGGAGTGTCCAGTTTTCCAATACAATGTTTCGCACGAATTATTTTTCAAAACTTCATCTGTTGAATACAACCCAGTTGATTTAACATCCACAACAAATTTAGACCCTTTGTGGTTTGAAGATAAGTTCCTTGCAATCAATAATCCAATTTTATCTGAAAAAATTTCATTACCATCGTTATCTATTACGCCTACACGGTCGCCATCACCGTCAAATCCAAATCCGATATCAGCATTATTTTTTTTTACAGATTTACTTATTGCATGTAACATTTCAAGATCCTCAGGATTAGGATTATACTTTGGAAAAGTATAGTCTAAATTGCAATCTAGCTCTATTACATCGCATCCTATTCCTCTTAAAATGTCCGGTGCAAATATTCCTGCTGTTCCATTGCCACAGGCAACTACAGCTTTAATTTTTTTCTTAATTTTATTTTTATTTATAAGATCATCTTTATAAACACTTTGAAAATCACTAATTTCTTTTTCATTTCCTTTACCTTCAATAAATTTGTTATTTAAAGTTATATCTTTCAATTCTTGCATTTCTTTTGGTGCATGAGTTAAACCTTTCTTGATTCCCATCTTCACTCCTGTCCAACCATTTTCATTATGACTAGCAGTAACCATTGCAACTGCATCACTCTCTAAATTGAATTGTGCAAAATAAACCATTGGAGATAATGCTAATCCTACATCTTCAACATAACAACCTGTTGATATCAGTCCTTTTTTCAAAGCTGATTTTATTTCTTCACTATAAGATCTGTAATCATGACCAACTATGATTCTTGGATTACTTTTATTTGTGTGACTAATGATTTGAGTTCCTAAACCTTTCCCCAAATTTGTCACACCTTCTAGATTGATATTATCAGGGTACAACCATCGCGCGTCGTACTCTCTAAAGCCAAAAGGATCAATTTTTATTGAATTTTTCATGTTAATATTTTTATATTTTGTTTATTTTTTTATTGATAATTTTTTTCTTAAGTTCTATAAATGTTCTATTGATTTGTTGGTCATATAGTATATTTACCAAACCATCATACAACATCTAGTTGTTTTACTTAATTAAGTATAGTACAAAAAAGGAGCTAAATGAACAAGATTTTATCACAAGCTATTAGGAAAGCTGTCTCTGATTATACACCAAGTGTGAATCAAAATCCTAAAGATAAAAGATTAGATTTATTTTCTCTTAATAGTGAAACAGAACTATTTCAAAATTCAAAAGGCATAACAATTAAAATTGATAGAAGCAGAGATGATAATTTAACTGACTTTGGAAAAGCTACTCTTAAAGACAGATACTTAGGAGCCAATGAATCTTTCCAGGATTTATTTGCTAGAGTTGCAAGTCATTATGCTGACGATAATTTACATGCTCAAAGATTATATAACTATATTAGCAACCTATGGTTCATGCCAGCAACACCAGTTTTATCAAATGGAGGAACTACAAGAGGATTACCGATATCTTGTTTTCTAAATGAAGCAAGCGATAGTCTTAATGGTATTCTTGATCTATGGAGTGAGAATGTTTGGCTTGCAGCACGTGGCGGAGGTATTGGAAGCTACTGGGGAAATCTTAGATCAATAGGGGAGAAAATTGGAAGAGTTGGTAAAACCTCAGGAATAATTCCATTTATAAAAGTAATGGACTCTTTAACAATGGCAATTAGCCAGGGTTCATTAAGAAGAGGTTCTGCGGCCTGTTATATACCTATAGATCATCCAGAAATTGAGGAGTTTATTGAGATGAGAAGACCAACTGGAGGAGATCCTAATAGAAAATCATTAAATTTACACCACGGTGTTTTAGTTTCAGATGCTTTCATGAGAGCTGTTGAACTTGATGAGCAATGGGGACTTAAAAGTCCAAAAGATGGAGCGGTTCAAGCAACAGTCTCTGCAAGAAATTTATGGATAAGATTATTAACTGCAAGAATTGAAACAGGAGAACCATACATTATTTTCATTGATACTGTTAACAGACAAATTCCTCAACACCATAAACTTGCTGGTCTTAATGTTAAAACTTCAAATCTTTGTAGTGAGATTACACTTCCAACAGGAATTGATAAAGATGGAAGAGATAGAACTGCTGTATGCTGTTTATCATCTTTAAATGTAGAGAAGTACGATGAGTGGAAAGATGATGAAAACTTTATACAAGATGTCATGAGGTTCCTAGACAACGTTATGACTGATTTTATAGAAAATGCACCTGAGCAATTTAGTGATGCAACATATTCAGCAATGAGAGAACGAAGTGTTGGATTGGGTGTGATGGGACTTCATTCTTATTATCAAAAGAAAATGATCCCAATAGAATCTGTTATGAGTAAAGCTTGGAACAAAAAGATCTTTGAGCACATTCATAAAAATGTAGATAAAGCATCTAAAGATTTGGCAGAGGAAAGAGGGCCATGTCCAGATGCTGCAGATTATGGAATTATGGAGAGGTTTTCCAACAAAACTGCAATTGCTCCTACAGCATCTATATCTATTATATGTGGTGGAACTTCACCTGGTGTTGAGCCAATTGCTGCAAATAGTTTCACACATAAAACGCTTTCAGGATCTTTCAATGTACGTAACAAATATTTAAGAAAACTATTAGAAAAACATGGAAAAGATACAGATGAAGTTTGGTCAAGCATTACAACTAACCAGGGATCAGTGTCACATTTAGATTTTTTAACTCAAGATGAAAAAGACGTTTTTAAAACAGCTTTTGAGTTAGACCAGAGATGGCTTGTTGATTTGAGTGCAGACAGAACACCTCATATTTCTCAAGCTCAATCTATTAACTTATTTTTACCAGCAGACGTACACAAAAGGGACTTACATCAAATCCACTTCCAAGCTTGGAAGAAAGGTTTGAAGAGTCTTTATTACTGCAGGTCTAAATCAATACAACGTGCTGAAAATGTTAATGATGCAAATTCAACTGACATTGCAGCAAACGTTTATAAATCAAAAGAAGAAAGTAATAACCAACAAGATTATGAGGAGTGTTTATCGTGTCAGTAGCAGAAAAAATAAATAAGGAAATAATTCAACCAAAAAAAATGGGTTTATTAGTTGAGAACCCAGTTTACAAACCTTTTAGATATCCATGGTGTTATGATGCTTGGTTAACTCAACAGAGAATTCATTGGTTGCCTGAAGAGGTTCCACTAGGAGATGATGTAAGAGATTGGCAAAAAAACTTATCACAACCTGAAAAAAATTTATTAACTCAAATTTTTAGATTTTTTACTCAAGCTGATGTAGAAGTTAATAACTGTTACCTAAGACACTACACGACTGTATTTAAACCAACTGAAGTACTAATGATGATGACTGCATTTGCATCTATGGAAACCGTTCATGTTGCAGCTTACTCACATCTTTTAGATACTATTGGAATGCCAGAGTCAGAATATTCAGCTTTCATGAAGTATAAAGAAATGAAAGATAAATATGATTACATGCAAGGATTTAATGTAAATTCAAAAGAAGATATTGCAAAAACAGTTGCAGTATTTAGTGCATTCACAGAGGGTCTGCAATTATTTGCAAGCTTTGCAATCTTACTTAACTTCCCAAGACACAATAAGATGAAGGGCATGGGCCAAATTGTTACTTGGTCAGTAAGAGACGAAACACTTCATTGCAATTCAATGATTAGAATCTTTAAGGAGTTTATTAAAGAAAATCCTGAAATATGGACACCAAAACTTAAAAAAGAACTTTATGAAGCATGCAGAACTATTGTAGAGCACGAAGACTCTTTTATTGATTTAGCTTTTGAAATGGGACCTATGGAGGGATTAACCGCTAAAGAAGTTAAAGATTATATAAGATTTATTGCAAATAGAAGATTAGACCAGTTAGGTTTAGAACCCATTTATGATGTTCAAAAAAATCCACTGACTTGGCTTGATACAATGTTGAATGCAGTGGAACATATGAACTTCTTTGAAGGTAGAGCAACTGAATATTCTAAAGCATCTACAAGAGGATCTTGGACGGAAGCGTTTAGTTAAAAAAAACCACACGTGCGGAAGAAAGTAGCTGAATAAGCATGAGTGATAATATTGATTTTATTAGATAATTTTCATTAAAACTCATGATTATTTATTTTAATGCTAATAGCCTTGTAAATATCAACAAGAACTTCATAAAAAGTTAATGATATGAAGTAAATATTTGAGATTACCCATATTGTTAAAAATAATAAATCAAAATTATTTTCAATTATATAAAATGAAGTAGTCAAAATTTTAAACGATGAGACAAACCATAAAATCATAAAAATAATAGAATAAATTTTTAACTTCTTAACTCTAAGTGGATGGAGATACTTTATTGGTATAAATTTTAGAACAATACATGCTGATATTATTATTAGGTTTACTATTTGGTTGAATTCAAAAAAATAAAGATAAAGGAGCAGTATATTCCAAATACAAGGAAATCCTCTGTAAAAATTTTCTGATGTCATCAAATTAAGGTTAGAATATGAAATCGCAGATATTATTAAAATTATTAATGGAATTAAAATCACAAATGAAAAAGGAACTATATTAAACCAAAATATCATTATTGATGGGATTATTATATAATTAAAAAAATCAATAACACTGTCTAACATTTTTCCATCAATATTTTCTACATACTTTGAGACATTTAATTTTCTTGCTAGAGTTCCATCTATAGCATCAATGATAAGAGCAATTCCAAGACAGATAAACGCTGATTTCTGATCGTTTTTAAAAATATATGTTAAAGACAAGAAGCCAGCAATCAGACCTGTACAGGTTAAAATATGCACAAGCCAAGCTTTAATAAAATTAATTCTAAATTTATAAGTCATAATAAAGTTAATTCTTCTATTTTTATAAAATTTTATCTTTGGTTTAATTGTAGAACCCTACGGTGTTTGCTACCTTTATAGCTAGCTAGTGGTCTAATTAGCTTATTTGCAGCATGCTGTTCTATAATATGAGCTGACCAACCAGTAATTCTTGAAATTACAAAAATTGGTGTAAAGAAATCAGTATCAAAACCCATTAAATGATAAGTCGGTCCAGTAGGGTAATCCACATTTGGATGAATATTTTTTCTATCAATCATTACTTTTTCTACGATGTCATAAATTTTTTCAAACTTTTTATCTTTTTTAATCTTTGCAACTTTTCCAAAATATTCTCTCATTGTAGGAACTCTTGAATCTCCACTTTTGTAAACTCTATGCCCGAAGCCCATTACAACATCTTTATTGTCTAAAGCTTTATTTATCCATTTAAGTGCATTCTCTGGTTTTTTGATTTTATTCATCATATGCATAACTTCTTCGTTAGCTCCTCCATGTAGAGGTCCTTTTAAACTTGCTATAGCACCAGTAATTGCACCATGAATATCAGATAAACTGCTTGTTATTGTTCTTGCTGTAAAAGTTGAAACATTAAAACTGTGTTCTGCATATAAAATTAAAGATACATCAAACGCTTTCACTATATCTTTGTTTGGAACCTTTCCAAAACACATATGAAAAAAATTTTCTGAAAAAGATAGGTTTTTTTTGGGTGGAATAATTTTTTTTCCTTTCCTTGCTCTGTAAAATGCAGCTAGAGCAACTGGCATTTTTGCAAAAATTCTCATAACTTTTCGCATATTGGCTTTAGGGGAATTATCCTTGGTTTCTTTGTCTTCAAGCCCCATAATACTAACTGCTGTTCTAGCAACATCCATAGGGTGAGCTTTTTTAGGAAATTTTTTGATATCATCTAATAATGTTTTAGATAGCTTTCTCTCTTTTCTTTCTTCTTTTTCAAATTTCTTTAATTGTCTTTTGGTTGGTAATTCACTATTGAGGATTAGATAAGCGACCTCTTCAAATTTACATTTCGCACATAAATCTTGAGCGGCATATCCTCTATATGTCAAAGAATTAATTTCTGGCATTACTTTGGAAACTTCTGTTTCGTCAACAACTATACCTAGTAAACCTTTTTTGATATCATCACTCATTATTCATGCCCGTCTGTGTTAAAATTATAAATCTTTTCGTCCAAAGCATTATATTTTTCGTATTCTACTAAATCATACAATCTTTTCCGAGTTTGCATTTTATCAATAATATTGTTTTGATGTCCATCAGCAAAAATGGCACGTAAACCATCTTCAACATTTTTCATTGCTAGTCTTTGAGTAGAAACAGGATAAATAACTATATTATATCCTAAGTCTTCAAGTTGCTTATAATTGAGTAATTTTGATTTTCCAAACTCTGTCATGTTTGCTAAAAGATAACAATCAAGGGATTTTCTAACAAATTCAAATTCCTTCTCATCTTCTAGAGCTTCTGGAAATATTACCTCAGCACCCGCATCAATATAAGCCTTGCATCTATCAATCATACTATCAATTCCTTCAACACTTTTTGCATCTGATCTAGCTATGATTTTAAAATTATTGTCTTTTCTGGATCTTACACATTCTTTTATCTTAGAAACCATTTTTTCTTTTGAAATAAGCTCTTTGTTATCTAGATGACCACATCTTTTTTGTTCTATTTGATCCTCTAAATGAACAGCGGCAACTCCAAATTCTTCAAATGTCTCAATTGTTTCTTTGCATGATTTAAATCCAGTATCGATGTCAACTATTGTTGGAAGATTTGTTACTCTAGAGATTAAATAAGACCTAGTACTAACATCTTGAAGAGTTGTTAAACCAATATCTGGAAAGCCTAAATCATTTGCCATTACACCTCCAGAAACATAAACTGCATCATAACCAATTTCTTCTATCAATTTTGCTGTTAAAGGATTATACGCACCTGGTACTCTAAGAATTTTTTTAGATTTAAGTTTAGCATCTAAATCAATTCTCTTTTGGGTTAAATCTTTTTCAACAAAATGCATTTAAAAAATACCTTTTTTATTATTTTTCTTTAAATATTTTCTATTTACTTCGATATTTAATTTATTAAGACTACCTTTCTTTAACCTTTTTAAATTTTGTACAGTTTTTATAAATCTATCACTTTCTTTTTTAGATAGTATTTTATTAGTCAAAGTTAAAAATTTCTTAATATAATCTTTTCTTTCAAAAGGTCTTGCTCCGTATGGATGTGCATCAGCTCTTTCAAGTTCCTCGGATATTTTTTTACCGTTATTTAAAGTAACAACAACTTTTGCTCCGAATGATTTCTTTTTGGGATCAGGGTGATGATATCTTTTAGTCCACTTTTTATCTTCATGAGTTTTTATAGATCTCCATATTTTAATTGTACTTTTTCTGTTGGCTCTTGATTTTGTATAAGACTTTATATGATGCCAATCCGCATCCTCTAAAGCGACAGCAAAAATATACATTATTGAGTGATCTAATGTTTCTCTCGAAGCATTTGGATCCATTTTTTGTGGATCGTTTGCTCCAGTACCAATTACAAAATGTGTATGATGGCTAGTAAAAATATCTATTTTTTTAATATTATTTAAATTTGAAATTTTTTTATTTAATTTTTTACCTATATCAATGAGTGCTTGCGCTTGATATTCTGCTGAGTATTCTTTTGTGTATGTTTCTAAAATAGCTTTTTTAGGCTCATTTTTTTTTGGCAAAGGAACATAATATTTTGCGTTCTTACCGTCTAAAATTCTTGAAATAACACTGTCTTCGCCTTCATAAATAGGACTAGGAGCACCTTCACCCCTCATTGCTCTATCAACTGCTTCTATCGCTAATTTACCAGCATGTGCAGGCGCATATGCTTTCCAACTAGATATTTCTCCTTTTCTAGATTGACGAGTTGAAATTGAAACATGAAGAGCTTGTTGAACTGCTTGATAAATAGTTTCATTATTTAGTTTTAGCATTGAACCTATTCCTGCAGCAACGCTTGGTCCTAAATGTGCAATGTGATCAATTTTATGTTTATGAAGACAAATTCCTTTTACTAAGTTTACTTGAACTTCATAAGCAGTAATAATTCCTCTTAAAAGATCTAATCCACTTTTTTTAAGTTTTTCCCCTACAGCTAAGATTGGAGGAATGTTGTCACCTGGATGACTATAGTCAGCTGCTAGAAAAGTATCATGAAAGTCTAATTCTCTTACTGCTGTTCCGTTTGCCCAAGCTGCCCATTCAGGATCAAATTTTACTTTAGAATTAATTCCAAAAATTGTTGATCCTGACTTTCTTAAATGACCTTTAGCCATTTCTCTTGCAGATATAACTGGTTTTCTGTTTAATGAAGCAATAGCAACTGACGCATTATCAATTATTCTATTGATGACCATATCTATTGAATCTTTATTTAACTTTGAATTATCACTTGCAATTTCTGCAATTTTCCATGCAAGCTGTCTCTTCTTTGGAAGATTTATTTTCGATGGGTATACTTTAATAGTGTTTAACAACAAAATGTCTCCTAGCTTATGATTTTGTTTTAATAGTTAAAATAAATTAATCAATATTAAAGATATTCAGTTATAATTTTCTCAATACCCACAAAATCTTTAACTAAGTGATTATGATATATTTCGCTAGATTTTTTTTCAGTATATCCATATTTTAACAAAATTATTGGAATATCTGCAGCTTTAGCTGCGTTTGCATCTGTTTCACTATCCCCAATCATAATTGACCTATTTATATCACCATTTAAAATTTCAATAGTAGTAGTCAAATGTCTAGGATCAGGTTTACAATATTCAAAAGTATTGAAACCGGCAACATATTCAAAGTAATCATAAATTCCAATTTTTTTTAAAAGGTCAACTGCTAAATGCTCAGTCTTATTAGTACATACAGCCATAGAAATATTTTCTTTTTTACACCATTTTAAAAAGATCTTTACACCATTTATTAATTTGCTTTCATGAAATATATTTTCTCCATAGTAAGACAAAAATTCGTTTGTCATCTCGTTTTGAATTTTTTCATCAAACCATTTCCATTGTCCATTAGCTTTCGCCATCATTGCTTTTGCACCTCTACCAACAGCATTTTTTAATTCACCCAAAGTTTTTGTTGGATATCCAAATTTTTTCATAACATGATTGTGAGCACGAATTAAATCTGGAGCAGTATCAATTAAGGTACCATCTAGATCAAAGAGAATTGTTAATTTTTGTGTCATATAAAAGTATTATTAAGAAATATATTGTGAATTAATTAAACTAATACCCAATTATATAAAAATATCAAATGAAACAAAAAAAATTAATAAATACTCAGTCAGAGCTTAGGAAAAAATTTTTAAAAAAAGGTGTAAGAATGATAGCACCTGAAACAGTTTTTTTTTCAAAGAATACAAAAATAGGAAAAAATGTAACTATTGAACCTTATGTAGTAATCTCTGATAAAGTTTCAGTTGGAAACAATGTGAGAATTTTATCTTTTTCACATTTAGAAGGTGTAAAAATAGAAAATAATGTAAATGTTGGTCCTTATGCCAGGATAAGACCTGGAACAGTACTTAAGACAGGATCAAAAGTTGGTAATTTTGTTGAGGTCAAAAAAAGTATCATAGGAAAAAATTCTAAAATTAATCATCTTTCATATGTAGGAGACTCTTTCTTTGGTAAAAAAGTTAATATTGGAGCAGGAACAATTACGTGTAATTATGATGGTGTTAAAAAAAACAAAACAATAATCGAGGATGAAGTATTTGTTGGTTCAAACTCATCCTTAGTCGCTCCAGTTAAACTTAAAAGCAAAAGTGTAGTTGGCGCAGGATCTGTTGTAAATAAAAATGTAAATAAAAACTCATTAGCCTTAGCAAGAGCTGAACAAATTGAAATTAAAAATTATAAAAGAAAAAAATAAATGTGTGGAATAGTAGGTATAATTAGCTCCAAAGAAGTTACAGGAAGAATTATAAATTCATTAAAGAAACTTGAATACCGTGGTTATGACTCAGCAGGAATTGCAACATTAGTAGATGGAAATATAAATGAAGTTAAATGCGAGGGAAGGGTTGATGTTTTAGAAAAAGATATATCTAAATTTAATCTTAAAGGCGATATTGGTATTGGGCATGTTAGATGGGCAACTCATGGCAAGCCAAGTAAAATTAATGCGCATCCTCACTCATCAGATCAAGTTTCAGTTGTACATAATGGAATTATTGAGAATTCAACAATACTTAAAAAATTTTTAGAAAAAAAAGGATATGTTTTTAAATCACAAACAGATACTGAAGTAATTGCTCATTTGGTTACAGACTATTTAAAAAAAAACTCACTAAAAGTTACAATAATTAAAGTTCTCAAGAAACTTCATGGAAGTTTTGCACTTGGTATTATATTTAAGGGTCAAAATGATTTGATGGTTGGAGCAAAAAGAGGTTCCCCATTAGCAGTTGGATATGGTCCAAATGAAAATTATCTTGGTTCAGACTCTTATGCTTTAAAATCAATGACAAATAAAATTTCCTATTTAGATGATGGAGAGTTTTGTATTGTAAAAAAAGACCATATCAAATTTTTTGATACTGATGGCTCAAATATAAATAAAAAAGTGATGAATTTATCAAAAGATGAAATTGATTATGATAAAGGCGATTATAAATACTTTATGGAGAAAGAAATTGATGAACAACCATCAACTATCAATGATTGCATAAACGAATATATTGATAAGTATAATAATCAAATCAATATTTATAATTTTCCTTGGAAAATAACGTCTATAAAATCAGTTATGCTAATCGGTTGCGGAACAGCTTTTCATTCATGTTTAATAGCAAAATACTGGATGGAACAAAATACCAATTTAGATGTAAATGTTGATATTGCTTCCGAATTTAGGTACCGGAAAGTTAGATTTAAAAAAGATTGTTTATATATTTTTGTTTCTCAGTCTGGAGAAACTGCCGATACTCACGCAGCATTAGATTTATGTAAAAAAAATAAAATGAAAACCTGCGCAGTAGTAAATGTTATAGAGAGTTCGATAGCAAGGGATGCAGATTTGGTATTACCTATCTATTGTGGTCAAGAAATTGGAGTAGCATCCACAAAAGCGTTTATTGGTCAAATGTTAGTTTTGTACATTTTATCAACAAAAATTTCTTTTGATCAAAAATGTATTTCTATAGAGGAATATAAAATAAAGCTAAAAAATTTACTTAGTTTATCAGGCTCAGCAAAAAAAACTCTTAAACTAGATCAAAAAATTTTAAACATTGGTAAAGTTTTTGCTGAAGCAAAAGGTTCAATGTTTTTAGGGAGGGGTTATTCATTCCCTATTGCTTTAGAGGGAGCTTTAAAACTTAAAGAATTAGCCTACGTTCATGCCGAAGGATATCCAGCTGGTGAGATGAAGCACGGACCTTTAGCATTAATAGAGGAAGGTATGCCTGTAGTAGTTTTAGCCCCACGAGATGAGCACTACAAAAAAACAATTTCAAATATGCAGGAAGTAATAGCAAGAGGCGCCAAAGTTTTATTGATTACCAATAATAGCAAGGATGAGATAACTTCTGAAAATATTTGGGAAAAAATTGAAGTAGATCAACTTGATGAAGATTTAATTCCTTTTTTAATGACAATACCTCTTCAAAAACTTGCCTTTTATTCAGCTTTAGAAAAGGGATACGATATCGATAAACCAAGAAACTTGGCAAAATCAGTTACTGTTGAATAATATTTAAACTCTGCTAGAACACTCATAGGTTGAACATGAAAAAATGGAAAGTTAATAGTTGGAGAAATTATACAGTTAAACACATCCCTGAATATAAGGATGAGGCTGAATTAAATTTAGTTTTAAATAAATTAAAAAATTTTCCTCCATTAGTATTTGCAGGTGAGACAAGGCACCTTAAAGATCAACTGGCTAACGTTGTAGATGGAAAAGCATTTTTGCTGCAAGGTGGAGACTGTGCCGAAAGTTTTGCAGAATTTCATCCAGATAATATAAGAGACTATTTTAAACTAATGTTACAGATGTCTCTAGTGCTCACATATTCTGCATCTTTACCTGTTGTTAAACTTGGAAGAATTGCTGGACAATTTTCTAAACCAAGAAGTGCACCAACTGAAAAAATTGGAGATGTAGAATTACCTAGTTATCTAGGAGATAATATTAATTCTATAGAATTTACAGAAAAAGGAAGAGCTTATGATCCAAAGCGATTATTTAGAGCTTATTCACAATCCGCTTCAACTTTAAATTTATTAAGAGCATTTTCTAATGGTGGTTTTGCCGATTTAAAAAATGTTCATATGTGGAATTTAGGTTATATAAAATCTGCAGCTCAAGCTAAAAAATTTAAGGAATTAGAAGATAAAATTGCAGATGCTCTAGCTTTCATGGAAGCTTGTGGAATTACATCAGACTTTAATAGAAGGCTATATACTGTTAATTTTTGGACATCTCATGAAGCATTACATTTACCATTTGAAGAGGCTATGACTAGAATAGACTCAACCACTGGCGAATATCACGATACTTCAGCACACTTTGTTTGGATAGGAGATAGAACAAGACAAATTAATGGTGGTCATGTAGAGTTTTGTAAAGGAATAGAAAATCCAATTGGAATAAAGTGTGGCCCAACTTCTAAACCTGATGAAATAGCAAAAATTTGTGAGCTTATAAATCCTAAGAATGAAAAAGGCAAAATTACACTAATTTCTAGATTTGGTCATGACCAAGTAGAAAAATATTTACCAAAACTTATTAGAGGAATTAAAAAAGAAGGACTTAATGTTATTTGGTCATGTGATCCAATGCACGGAAATACAATTAAATCAACAACCGGATTTAAAACAAGACCTTTTAACAATGTTTTAAATGAAGTTAAAAATGTATTTGGTGTTCATCAAAGCGAAGGTTCATACGCCGGAGGTCTTCATATTGAAATGACTGGTCAAAATGTGACAGAATGCACTGGTGGTGCACAAAAAATATCAGACACAGATTTATCAAGCAGATATCACACACAGTGTGATCCAAGACTAAATGCTAATCAAGCCCTAGAGCTAGCTTTTCTGATATCAGATGAGATTAAAAAGAATACCTTGTATGCTAAAAACGGTATTAGAGCGGCATCTTAATCATTTATTTTTTTAAATTAATTATTATATTTTGCTTATGGAACCAAACCAAAAAATTATTTTTATAAAAGATTGGATATTAAATTATGTAAGTTCAATGCCAAAAAAAGCCGAGTCTTTGGTAATTGGAATTTCTGGCGGAATAGACTCATCAGTTTCGAGTACGTTAAGTGCAATGACGGGACTTAAAACTATTGTTTTAACCATGCCTATTAAACAAAAAAGCGCACAGCATGATTTAAGTTTAAAACACCAAGAGTGGCTTAAGCAAAATTTTAAAAATGTTGAAGGTATTACATTAGAGTTAGATACCCTTTTTTCTACATTCGAAAATACTTTAAAAAATTTTAATAGTTTACACGGTATGGCAAACTCTAGAGCTAGATTAAGAATGGCAACTCTTTATCAAGTTGCTGCAGCAAACAATGGTATTGTAGTTGGCACAGGAAACAAAGTTGAAGACTTTGGAGTTGGTTTTTATACAAAGTATGGTGATGGTGGGGTTGATATATCTCCAATAGCTGATTGTAATAAAACAGAAGTATGGGAACTAGGAAAAGAATTAAAAATTTTACAAGAGATTATAGATGCTCCCCCAACAGATGGTTTGTGGGATGATGGTAGAACTGATGAAGGCCAACTTGGTTTAAGTTACAAAGAACTCGAAGAAGCCATGGAAAATGAAAATTCAAAAAATAGAGAAAAATTCATACAAATAAGAAACGCAAATTTGCATAAAATGGATCCTATTCCAGTTTGCAAGATTCCTAACTAATCAAATAGATTCACAAATCTATAATTAAAGTATATTCCTAGAATAATGAATAAAGATATTTTTTTAACAAATAGCTTCAGTGGAAAAAAAGTAGAATTCCAACCAATTGATGAAAATAATATTAAAATGTATGTTTGTGGCCCAACAGTTTATGATGATCCACATATAGGTAATGCAAGACCATTGGTTGTATTCGATTTACTTTTTAAAGTTCTAAAATGTAAATATGGAAATGACAAAGTTACATATGTAAGAAATATTACAGATATTGATGATAAAATAATTCAATCTGCTAAAGATAAAAAAATTTCAATTAAAGATCTAACTGTAAAAATAAATAATAATTTTCAAAAAGATTGTAATTATCTTATTTGTGAAAAACCGAGTTTTCAACCTAAAGCAACAGAAAATATTAAAGAAATGATAGAGATGATTAGTATTTTAATTGAAAAAGGTTTTGCATATGAAAGCAATAACCATATCTATTTTGAAGTAAATAAATTTAAAGATTATGGAAAATTATCTAATAAAAAAATAGATGATTTAATATCTGGATCTAGAGTAGAGATATCAAGCAATAAGAAAAACGCTGAAGATTTCGTATTATGGAAACCTTCAAATAGAGATGAGCCAAGTTGGGAATCTCCTTGGGGGAAAGGCAGACCAGGGTGGCATTTAGAATGTTCTGCAATGTCAAAAAAATACCTCGGTGATCAATTTGATATTCATGGAGGTGGTAGAGATTTATTATTTCCGCACCACGAAAATGAAATCGCACAATCGTGTTGCGCAAATGGAACTGAAGTTTTCTCTAATTATTGGGTTCATAATGGATTTATTACTCAATCAAATGAAAAAATGTCTAAATCGCAAGGTAATATTTTAAAAATTAGTGGTTTTAAAAAAAGCGTTAATGGTCAAGTTTTAAGATTGGCTCTAATAAGTGCACATTATAGACAGCCATTAGATTGGAATGATAAACTTTTAGAAGAAAGTCAGAAAACAATCGATAAATGGTACAATAGCTACATTGAATTAGAAAAACCTAAATTAATTTCTGATGATGATCTTCATCCTTTGTACGATGATTTAAATACACCAAAGTATATAGCTAACCTTCACAAACTATATGAAAAATCTCAATCAGGAAATTTAGAAGATAAAAAAGAATTTATATCTGCTTGTAATTTTATAGGATTATTAACTGAAACAAAAGATGAATGGGATAATTTTAAAAAAAAAAAATCTACTTTAAGTAATGAATTAATTGAAATAAAAATTAATGAGCGAAATAAGGCTAGAGACAATAAAAATTACGAATTAGCTGACAAAATACGTAATGAACTTTTTGAAAAAGGAGTTCAAATAGAAGATAAAGATGGTAAAACCTCGTGGAAATTTAAATAATGTCAGACAAAATATACATTTTTGATACTACTTTGCGCGATGGTGCACAGACACAAGGTGTTGATTTTTCCTTAGATGATAAAGAAAAAATATCAGTAGCTTTAGACAATCTAGGAGTTGATTATATTGAGGGTGGTTGGCCAGGAGCCAATCCTACAGATACAGAATTTTTTAATAAAAAGCATACTTTTAAAAATTCCACTTTAACAGCTTTTGGAATGACAAAAAAATCTGATCATAGTGCTGAAAATGATCCAATGATTTCGTCTTTAATAAATTCTAAAGCAAGTTCAATTTGCTTATTTGGAAAATCATGGGATTTTCATGTAGATGTAGCATTGAATATATCGAAGGAACAAAATTTAAAAAATATCAGTGAAAGTGCAAAACACATAATTAGATCTGGAAAAGAGTTTATGTTCGATGCTGAACATTTTTTTGATGGTTATAAGTCAAACAAAGAATATGCGTTAAGTTGTATTAAATCTGCATATGACCAAGGAGCTAGATGGATTGTTTTATGTGATACTAATGGTGGAACTTTGCCTCATGAAATATCTAGAATAGTTGGAGAGGTATCAAAACATATACCAGGCAAAAATTTAGGAATCCACGCACACAATGATACAGAAAATGCAGTTGCTAATTCATTAGTTGCAATTCAAGCTGGTGTTAGACAGGTTCAGGGTACAATTAATGGTTTAGGAGAAAGATGTGGTAATGCTAATTTAATGTCGTTAATTCCCTCTTTGTATCTCAAAAGTGAATTTTCAAATAGTTATGAAACAAATATCAAAGAGAGGAATATTAAACATTTAACACAATGTTCTAGGCTTTTAGATGAAATTTTAAATAGAAAACCTAACAAACATTTGCCTTACGTTGGTGCGGCAGCTTTTTCGCACAAAGGAGGGATGCATGTTTCAGCAGTGCAAAAAGACCCTAGAACATATGAGCACATAGATCCAAAAGAAGTTGGTAATACAAGAAATATTGTTATTTCAGATCAGGCAGGACAATCTAACATTCTTTCAAGATTAGGGACTATTGGAATTGATATAAAAAAAAGTGACCCAAAAATTAAAAAACTCTTAGAGGAAGTTAAAGAAAGAGAATTCATTGGCTACAGTTATGATGGTGCTGATGCCTCTTTTGAGTTATTAGCAAGACGTATAGTTGGTGAAATTCCAAGATATTTAATTATTAAAGCTTATGACGTATCAGTTAAAAAAAATTCATTAGGGGCTATTGTATCGTCTGCAAAAGCAGAACTAGAAGTAGATGGAGAAACAATTGTTTGCGAAGGTGAAGGGAATGGTCCTGTTAATGCTTTAGATAACGCTATTAGAAATAACATTGAAAAAATCTCTAAGTATTCTGATTATCTTAAGGATTTAAGACTTGTTGACTACAAAGTTAGAATTTTAAATACAGGAACAGAAGCTGTAACTAGGGTTTCTATTGAAAGCACCGACTCAAAAGGCAAAAATTGGTTCACTATTGGGGTATCACCAAACATTATTGATGCATCATTTAAGGCATTAATAGATAGTCTAGATTACAAATTATTTAAAGATAATGCACCAGCAAGTGCTTAATGATTTTTAATAATATATCATTTATTTTACATAAGCCTCAGCTATCCGAGAATATAGGATTGTGTGCAAGAGGTATGAAAAATTTTGGTTTTAAAAATTTATCTTTAATTGATCCAAAACCATTATTTCCAAATGATAAAATTTTAGCAACCTCTGTTGGAGCTAAGGACATAATTGAAAAAAGCAAAGTTTATTCAAGTTTAGAAAAATCTTTAATTAAAACTGATATTTTGATTGCTACATCAGCAAGATTCAGAAACAAAAATATTAAACATATTTCATTGCATGATTTAAAAAGAATAAATTTTAAAAAAAAAGTAAGTTTTCTATTTGGTTCTGAAGCATCAGGATTGTCAAACAATGAAGTGAGCTATGCTGATTATACTTTACAAATTCCAAGTAATTCACATTTTAGATCATTAAACCTATCACATAGTTTGGTGGTTGTAGCTCATAGTGTTTCAAATCTAATGTCAAAAAATAAAGCTAATTTTAAAAAGTCAAAAAAAATTGAAAAAGCAACAAAGAATGAAATATCTGCTATGTTAAATTTTTGTTTAACCAATCTCGAAAATCAAAATTTTTTTAAACAAAAAGCTAAAAAACCTAAAATGCTTGAAAATTTAAGAAGTATTTTTTATAAAATGGAACTTTCAAAAAAGGAAATACGCATTTTATCAAGTGTATTTGCTGGTTTAATTAAAAAACCTTGATTGACAAAAATATTTTGATGTCTATAAAACCCATAACTGTAATATGACAAAACGATTAAACTCAAAACATAAAGTTGACAGAAGATTGAAAGTAAATTTGTGGGGTAGACCTAAAAGCCCATTTAATACTAGAGCTTACCCACCAGGACAGCATGGACAAACGAAATCTTCCAAACCTTCAGATTATGGAATTCAACTTCAAGCGAAACAAAAACTTAAATGTTATTATGGCAACATGAATGAACGTCAATTCAGAAATATGTACAAAAGGGCGATTATGAAAAAAGGTGATACCGCAGAAAATTTAATTGGTCTTTTGGAACGCAGATTAGATGCTGTTGTATACAGATCAAAATTATCAAATACTATTTTTTCATCAAGACAACTCATAAATCATGGTCATGTAAGAGTTAATGGTAAAAAGGTAAACATTTCTAGTTACCAAGTTAAGGAAGAAGATAGCATTGAAATAAGAGATAAGTCTAAACAGTTAGCGTTAATTGATATAGCTCTTGCAAATAAAGAAAGAGAAGTACCTGAATATCTGCAATTAGACGAGAAAAATAAAAAAGTTAAATTTGTGAGAATACCAAAATTCGAAGAAGTTCCTTATCCGGTTGTAATGGAACCAAACTTAGTAATTGAATATTATTCAAGATAAATTTTCTGATTAAAAGAACATCAAAATCTCATATAGAAAAAATTCTCTCAGAAAACTTAAATTGGAAAGTTTTGGATATTGGTTGTGGGTATGGTGCAAATAAATATGCAACAACTATTAGTGATGTATTGGATTTATCAGAACATTATAAAGACAAATCTTTTGTAAAAATAACAGAAAAAAAATTACCATTTAAAGATAAAGAATTTGATTTTGTTATTGCCTCGCACGTTGTTGAACATGTCGAGGATATTTCTCATTTTCTAAAAGAATTAGCAAGAATTTCGAAACAAGGTTATATAGAAGTTCCAACAAGACTAGAAGATAATTTAGTTTTTGAAAATAAAAAAGCTCATCTCTGGCATTTAACTTTTGATGATATCTATAACAAAATGATTATATCAGATAAAATTCAATATTTTGAGCCTGTTTTCTCGATTGGCACTATTAAAAAATTTAATGAATACTTTAGAGAAAGTTTAGTAATAGAATTATATTGGCACGAAAAAATAGAATTTGAAGTAATTAAATTTGATAAAAACCAAAAACAAAAAATTTCAATATTAAACCTGTTCAAGAAATATTTTTCTAAAAGATTAAGAGAGATGATTAGAGTATTAAAAACAAAATATCGTAATTAATTTCTTAATTATTTTTCTTATAATTAATTCCATTATCTTCAAAAAGTTTTGTTAATTCTCCATTTTCATACATTTCTTTGATAATATCACAACCACCAATGAATTCATTTTTTACATATAATTGAGGTATTGTTGGCCAATCGCTAAAAACTTTAATTCCTTCTCTTAATTTTTGATCAGCAAGAACATTCACTCCCTTAAAATTAACTTCTAGCATTTTCAATATATTAGTGACAGCCATTGAAAAACCACACTGAGGTGCTTCCGGTGTTCCTTTCATAAACAAGCAAACTTCATTGCTTTTAATTTCATTATTAATTAATTCATTTGTTTGATTATCCATTTAATTCTCCTTAGTTTTAACTGCTAATGCGTGCAATTCATTTCCCATTTTTCCTTTTAAAGAATTATATACCATTTTGTGCTGTTGAATTTTACTTTTTCCTGCAAATTGCGACGAAATTACTGTCGCTGAATAATGATTTCCGTCTCCTGCTAGGTCTTCAATTTCAATCTTAGCATCAGGCAATGCCTCTTTTATCAAGTTCTCAATTTCTTTTAAATCCATTGCCATCAGTTAACCATATATTCCTTTAACCATTTTTTATACCCTTCTTTAATATCGTCAATTGATATTTTTAGATCATTTCCATAAGTAATCTTATCACTTTCAACCATACCTAATTTATCATAATGAATTGAGTCTTTTTTTAGTTTGTTTTCAAGTTTTTCTAAATTTTCTGCTTTAATCTCTATAATGTATCTTCCTTGATCCTCGCCAAAAAAATACTCAAATTTATTTACTAAACCATCTATAGGAAATAGTTTTACTCCTTTATCACTCTTTACACTCATTTTAGCAATAGCGGTTAAAATTCCACCTAAAGACACATCATGACAAGATTCTAGTAAATTATCTTTTTTTAAATTAAGAATACACATTCCATTTTGTTTCTCGTTAAATAAATTAATTTCAGGAGGAGGACCATTAAAATTGGAAAAAATATTTCTAGCAAATATAGATTGATCTAGATGGCCTTCTGTTTTACCAATTATCAAAAGATAGTTGCCTTCATTTTTTAATTCCATTGTTAACATTTTTTTATAATCAGACAGTAATCCGATACCCCCAATGGAAGGTGTAGGTTTTATACCTTTATCTTTTGTTTCGTTATAAAAAGATACATTTCCTGAAACAACAGGGTAATTTAGATACTTAGATGCTTCTGTAATTCCTTTGACACATTCTACAAACTCACCCATATTTTTTTCTTTCTCAGGATTTCCAAAATTAAGACAATTTGTAATTGCAATTGGTTTTGCACCAACAGAGATCATATTTCTCCAACTTTCACAAACAACTTGTTTACCACCAGTTAATGGATGAGCATAACAATAAGTTGCAGATGAATCTACCGCTGCGGCTACAGCTTTTTTAGTACCATGAACTCTCACAACTCCAGCATTACCGCCAGGTTTTTGAATAGTATCTCCCATAACTGTATGATCATATTGATCCCAGATCCATTCCTTGTCAGCAATATTTGGATCGATTAAGATTTTATTTAAGCAATCACTTAAATTTAAAGATTTAAAAAGATCCTTTGAAAAATTATTTTCTTTTGGAAGAGTAGCTTTAACCCATTTTCTATCATACATAGGAGCATTTTCAGCTAAAAAATCAATTGGTATTTCAGCAACTTTTATATTTTCAAAAAAAAGTTCTATGTTCTTAGTATTTGTAGTTTTTCCAATGACAGCAAAATCAAGGTTCCATTTGTCAAAAATTTTTTTAGCTTCATTTTCTTTTCCTTCTTCTAAGACAATTAACATTCTTTCCTGACTTTCTGAGAGCATTATTTCATAAGGAGTCATTTTTTCTTCTCTACATGGAACTTTTGATAAGTTTATCTCAATTCCCAAATCTCCTTTTGATGCCATTTCAATACTTGACGATGTTAAACCTGCAGCACCCATGTCTTGTATAGAAATTATTGATTTTCCAGCCATAAGTTCAAGACAAGCCTCCAAAAGTAGTTTTTCTGTAAATGGATCACCAACTTGCACGGTCGGTTTTTTTTCCTCTATTTTGTCATCAAAAATTGCTGATGCCATGCTTGCTCCGTGGATACCATCTCTTCCTGTTTTTGATCCTACATATATAACTGGTTTATTAATTCCAGCAGCTTTAGAGTAAAAAATTTTATTTTTATTAACCAAACCTAATGTCATTGCGTTAACTAAAATATTTCCATTATAAGATTCATCAAAACAAGTTTGGCCAGCAATTGTTGGAACACCTATACAATTACCATATCCGCCTATACCTTTAACAACACCTCTTAATAAATTTCTTGTTTTCTCGTGATCTGGAGAACCAAAATGGATTGAATTTAAATTAGCAATTGGTCTTGCACCCATAGTAAATACATCTCTCATAATTCCACCAACTCCTGTAGCTGCTCCTTGGTAGGGTTCAATAAAAGAAGGATGGTTATGGCTTTCTATTTTAAAGACAATTGCATCACCATCTTCAATATCAACTACACCAGCATTCTCGCCAGGACCTTGAATGACCTTATTGCCTTTAGTATGGAGTTTTTTAAGATGTATTCTTGAAGATTTATATGAACAATGTTCATTCCACATTGCAGAAAAAACACCCAATTCAGTAATATTTGGAGTTCTTTTTAATAGATCACAAATTTTTTTATATTCATCCTTCTTTAATCCATGTTCAATTGCAATTTTTTCGTTAACTTCAACCATTATTAATTTTCTATTAAATTTTTAAAAAATAATGATCCGTCTTCACCGGACAAAAATGGATCAATCATTCTTTCTGGGTGAGGCATCATTCCTAAAATATTCTTATTTTTGCTAAATACTCCTGCTATATTTTTTAAAGCTCCGTTGGGATTATTTATTTCGTCGTCATTTCCTTTATGATCACAATAGGTAACTGCTATTTGATCATTATCTTCAATAGATTTTAATTCATCGTTTGAACAAAAATAATTTCCTTCATTGTGAGCAATATGAAGTTCTAAAACTTCTTTTTTGATGTTTTTAAAATATTTATTTTCTTTATTTTTAATTTTGACAAAAACATTTTTACAAATAAAGTTTAAATATTTATTTTGTTGAAGTATACCTGGCAATAATCCTGTCTCAGTAAGTATTTGAAAACCATTACAAATTCCTAAAACTAATCCTCCAGAGTTTGCAAAATCAATAACGGATTTAATAATTCTTGATTTTCCAGCAATGCTTCCACACCTAAGGTAATCGCCATAGGAAAAGCCTCCTGGCAAAACAATTAAATCACTCTTTGGAATATCAGTATCATTGTGCCAAACCATTTGATTTTCAAAACCAAATTTCTTTAGAGCCACATCCATATCTCTATCACAATTTGAGCCAGGGAATATAATTACTGATGATTTCATTTTTTATAATAATTTATGGTATCCAACATTTTTGATAAAATTCCTCAGGATAATAGTTTAAAGAACATTTAAGTATCCATCCATTCTTAGATAAAGTTATAACTTCAACAGCCGATCTTTCTGTACCAACTAGGTTAGAAGAACTTTTTATCTTCCAACCGTATTCAATTAGATTTTCGTTTAATGAGTAAGAATACTCTGGTTCTTCAGCAAGTATGTTTGTTGAAAAAATTATGAAAAATATAATTATAAAAGCTCTTATCATTTACAATTAGAGTATTTTATAATCTTCGATAACTAGGTTTGCTAAAAGCTTTTTACACATTTCTTCAACTTGAGTTTTAGCTTTACTCTCATCGTTTTCATTTACTTCAATATCAAAATATTTTCCTTGTCTTACTTCTGAAACATTATCAAAAGTCATTCCATTGAGAGTTTGTTGTATCGCCTTACCTTGAGGATCAAGCACTCCATTTTTTAAAGTAACTATTACTTTTACTTTCATTTTTTCTTAATTTTTACTGCTTTAGGTTTAGGATAAGTTAATGGTCTTATATTTGATTGTTCATGTAATATATTAAGTCTAATGGCTACTTCTTGATAAGCTTCTACCAAGTTACCAAGGTTATTTCTAAATCTATCCTTATCAAGTTTTTTGTCTGTTCTCATATCCCAGAGTCTGCACGTATCAGGACTGATTTCATCAGCTAACATAATTTCTCTTTTGCCTTCAGCTTCAAATCTTCCAAATTCAACTTTAAAATCTACTAATTTAATTCCAACGCCCCTGAACATGCCTTGAAGAAAATCATTTATTCTCCTTAATTCTTCGTAAATAAAATCTAATTCGAAAACATCCATCCACTTAAACGCTAAAATATGTTCTCTGCTTACAAGAGGATCACCTAGATCATCATTTTTTAAGCAATATTCAACTAGTGGATAATCAAGCACTGTTCCATCTTCTATTCCTAATCTTTTCGTCAAAGAACCTGTTGCAATATTTCTAACAACAAATTCAATTGGAATAATTTCCACTAACTTAACAAGTTGTTCCCTCATATTAAGTCTTTTTACTAAATGATTTTTTATTCCAACATTACTTAATTGTGTAAGAATATGTTCTGAAATCCTATTATTTAAAATTCCTTTGCCTTCAATGACATCTTTTTTTTGATTATTAAAAGCTGTAGCATCATCTTTAAAATGTTGAATTACTAAATTCTTATCAGTAGTTGTATAAATAATTTTAGCTTTTCCTTCGTATAATTTTTTACCTTTTTTCATTATTTAAAAACCCTTTTAAAAATTAAATTAATATTCTTAAAGTGTGAGGAATAATCAAATATTTTTTTCATTTTTTTGCTATGTATTCTAGATGTAATGTTTTTATCACTCATCACAACATCTAAAAGATTGAGATTATCTGCTATGCATTTTTTAGCATGTGCCTGTACTAATCTATAAGAGATTTCTCTACTTAAACCTGATTTTGTTAGTTCTAACATCAATTCTTGAGAGAAAATTGTGCCCTTGGTGATATTAAGATTCTTAAGCATTTTCTTTGGATAGACAATCATTTTATCTAATACGCTCGCTAATCTTACTAAAGCAAAATCTAGAGTTATATTTGCATCTGGACCAATATTTCTTTCTACACTTGAATGTGAAATATCTCTTTCATGCCAAAGAGCAATATTTTCTAGTGCTGGAATAGTATAACTTCTTACCATTCTAGCAAGTCCTGTTAAGTTTTCACTTAATATTGGGTTTTTTTTATGTGGCATTGCACTTGAACCTTTTTGTTTTTTTGAAAAAAATTCCTGCAATTCATAAACTTCAGTTCTTTGTAAGTGTCTAATTTCTGTTGAAACTCTTTCAATTGATCCAGCAATAATACCTAAAACTGAAAAATAATGTGCATGTCTATCTCTTGGAATGACTTGAGTTGATATTGGTTCAACTTTTAACCCTAGTTTTTTAGCAACGTGTTTTTCTACATTAGGATTAATATTTGCAAAAGTGCCAACAGCACCAGATATTGCGCACGTTGATATTTCATCTATTGCACTAATTAGTCTTTTTTTATTTCTTTTAAATTCCTCGTAATATGAAGCTAATTTAAGTCCAAAAGTTATTGGTTCTGCATGGATACCATGACTTCTGCCCATACATGGTGTGAATTTATATTTTTTAGCTTTTGATTTTAAAACTTTTAATATTTGATCAATATCCTTTACTAAAATCTTTCCAGACTGGACTAGCTGAATATTAAAACTTGTATCTACTACATCTGATGACGTCATTCCCTGGTGTAAATATCTTGCTTTGATTCCAACTTTTTCAGTGACAGAAGTTAAGAATGCAATGACGTCATGTTTAACTTTGGCTTCAATATTATGGATTCTTTTAACATTAATTTTAGCTTTTTTTCTTACTGCATTTGCAACACCTTTTGGAATAGTCCCTAATTTTTCCATTCCTTCAGCTGCAGCAATCTCTACATCTAACCATATTTGATATTTATTATATTCGGACCAGATATCCGTAAGTTCTTTTCTAGAGTATCGAGTTATCATTAATTATATGGAGGCCTCTTATAACCTTTAACAGATTCTGTAAAAATTTCATAAGAGTCTTCTGTAATTCCTATTGTATGCTCAAATTGTGCTGATAAGGACTTATCCTTTGTCACTGCAGTCCATCCATCATTAAGTACTTTTACATCTAATTTACCAGCATTAATCATTGGTTCTATTGTAAAGGTCATGCCAGGTGTTAGTTCATGACCTGTATTTTTCTTACCGTAATGAAGAATATTAGGTTGTTCATGAAATGTATTGCTAATGCCGTGCCCACAAAAATCTCTAACAACAGAAAAACCTCTTTCTTCAACAAAGGATTGAATTTCGTAGCCAATGTCTCCTAATTTTACTCCAGGTTTTAAAATTTTAATTCCTTTCATCATTGACTCGTATGTTGTTTCTATTAAGTTTTTGGCTTTTACTGGAATGTCTCCAATAGCAAACATTCTACTGGTGTCACCGTAGTATTCATTCACTATTGCTGTAACATCTATATTTACTGCATCACCCTCATTCAAAACTCTATCAGAGGGAATACCATGACAAACAACATGGTTTAAAGATGTACATAAAGATTTTTTAAAGCCACGATAGTATAGTGGAGCAGAATGACCACCGTTATCTCTTATAAATTCATAACCAAGTTGATCAATTCGATCTGTTGAGACACCTTCTTTAACTTCATCTGTTAACATGTCTAAAGTTCTGGATGCTAGTTTCCCAGCAATTCTCATTTTTTCAAACTTTTCTGAATAATTACTCATCTATAATTTTTATTTTTTTTTCAATTTTTATTTCTTTAGAATTTAAACTGCATCTATAAGCAAGAAAACTTACACCAGTTTTTTTAGCATCTAAATATTCTTTATAATAAGTAGAGTCTATATCTTTTGCTATTCTAAAATTATTTATACCCTGAATTTGAGTTAAAAATAAGACATATGGTTTATATCCTTTTTTAATTGATTCCTTTAACTTTTGGAGGTGTTTTGTACCTCTTGATGTAACAGCATCTGGAAATTCTGCAATATCATCCTCTCTTATAAGTGTTGTATTTTTTACCTCTAATATTTTCTTATCACACAAAAAGTCAAATCTAGTATCATCAGAATACTTAAATTCAGCTCGTATATTTTTAATTGTACTAAATTCTTTTATTAATTTATTTTCTAAAGCATGCTCTACAATTCTATTTGCTCTATGAGTATTTACTCCAATTATCCTTTTTTTTACTTTTATCATCTCTAGAGTAAATTTTAATTTTCGCTTAGGATCATTATGTTCGCTTATCCAAGCTTCATTTCCTTGATCTAATAAACCCATCATAGAGCCCGTATTTGGACAATGTGCGACAACAGTTTTATTATTTACTTCTATATCTGTGAAAAATCTCTTATATCTCCGTTGTAATTTGCCTTTTAATAAAGTGTTGGTAAATTTCATAGAATTTTATTTATATTTAGAAATGACTAATAAAAAAGAAATATCTGCAGCAATTATCATTATAGGAAATGAAGTATTGTCCGGTAGAACAAAAGATTTGAATACAAGTACATTAGCTACTTGGCTTAATTCTCTTGGAATTTCTGTTGGAGAGGTAAGAGTAATTCCTGATGTAGAAAAAACTATAATTGATACAGTTCATGAATTAAGAGTAAAATACAACTATGTGTTTACTACGGGGGGTATTGGTCCTACTCATGATGACATAACTGCAGAATCAATATCAAAAGCTTTTAATATTGAATATGGATTTCATAAAGAGGCATTTGCAATTCTAGAAAAATATTACGAACCAGGTAACTTTAATGATGGTAGACAAAAAATGGCAAAGATGCCAGTTACAGCTAATCTTATTTTAAATCCAACTAGTGGCGCTCCAGGATTTTATGTAGAAAATGTTTTTTCTCTTCCAGGCGTTCCATCGATATTAAAAGCAATGATTGGGGGACTTGGCAATGTATTAGTAGGTGGCGATCCAATTCTTAGTAAAACAATAAATTTAATGACCTATGAAAGTGAAATAGCAAGCTCATTAACTAACGTCCAAGATAATATTAAAGATGTAGAAATTGGCAGTTATCCTTTTTTTAGACAGGGTAAATTAGGCGTATCAATTGTATTAAGATCAAAAGATCAAGATAAAATAAACCTATGTAACTCATTAATCCTTGAATTTGTTAAAGCAAAAAAAATTAAAGTAGTTGAATTAGAGTAATGTTATATTTTGCCTACGGTAGCAACCTTAATCTATTTCAAATGAAACGAAGGTGTAAGGATTCAGTTTTTCTTAAAAAATATGAACTTAAAGGCTATCGATTAAATTTTAGAAGCAAATATAGAGCAGCAGATATTGAGAAAAGTAAAAATTCATTAGTTCCTGGAGCTTTATTTAAAATTTCCAAAAGTGATGAAAAAAAATTAGATGTTTACGAGGATTTTCCAGTTTTATATAAAAAATTATATTTTCCTTATTACAACAAAAAAGTAATGACTTACATAATGGTTAATAAAACAGAGTTTAGGTATCCAACCGAAAGATACTTAAATGTGGTAAAGCGAGGATATAATGATTGTAAACTCGATATGAAATATTTAAAAATTGCGTTACAGCCAGTCAAGTAATGTTTACAAAAAAACAATTATTAACTAAGGGATTGTTATCTGTAGCACCTCACATGTTTTCTGTAATTCCATTTGGAATTGTTTGTGGCGCCATTGGTATTGAGCTTGGTTTTAGTCCCATCTTAGTTTACTCAATGTCTATAATTATTTTCGGTGGTGCATCTCAAATTGTCTTCTTACAACTGCTTTCTGGAGGGGCATCAACATTAATAGCTGTAACCTCAGTTGGAGTAATTAATTCAAGACATTTGTTATATGGAGCGGTTTTATCTGAATATTTAGAAAAATTGTCCTTTATCAAAAAATTATTAATATCTTATTTAGTAGTGGATCAAGGATTTGCAGAATCTAATAAGTTTTTTCAAAAAAACAAAGACGAACCATATCTTCATTATCATTTGCTAGGTTCAGGAGGGACTCTTTGGATTTGTTGGCAGTTAGCAACTTTGTCAGGAATAATTCTTGGTTCATTTGTACCAGAGGAGCTAGGATTAAAATTTGCCGTTCCTCTAACTTTTATTGCGATTGTTGTTCAAGATTTAAAAAAATTAGATCATGTAATAGTTATGATCACTTGTGGATTAAGTTCATTGTTATTCTTTGATGCACCTTTTAAATCCTACATAATAATATCACCAATCATAGCATTGTTTGTGGCTGCATTAGTTTTGAGGTTAAAAAAATGACATGGTCGTCAATTATTATTGCAGGTATAATTACTTATTTTACTAGAATGACAATGGTCGCACTTGTAGATAGAGATTTGTTAGGAGAAAGAATCAAAGCAGTACTAGCGTATGTTCCTTCAGCAGTATTTCCAGCAATTATATTTCCAGGAATATTTATTAATGATTATGGAACATTTATTGATATGAATGATCCTAAAATAATTGGAGCAATAGTTGCTATATTGGTTGGTTATTTTTCTAAGAATGTAATTGCTACAATATTGTCTGGATTATTTTCGTATTGGATTATTATATTTTTATTATAAAATTCATTAATGAGCATCACTAGATCTGAAAATAGTTTCTATAAAAAGAATGGCTACTTATTAAAAGATAAACTTATTTCAAAAAAAGATATCAATAAAATAAATGCTCTTATTAAAAGGATTGTCACTAAAGAAAAGAACAGTAAAAAAAAAGTTAAAGATCAAGGTGGAACTCAAAGTTATGATAATTATCACTTTGTTTTCAATAGCAACTCTTCAAAAAACAAAGAAATATTAAGATTAAATAACCCTCAAAATAACAATAAATTATTTTATGATTTATCAAGAAATAAAAAGATAATTGATATTGTTAAAAAGTTAATTGGAGGAACTGTAAGATTTCATCTTGGAAAGTTAAACTTTAAATTACCTAATAAGAAAAAGGGGAGTTTAGTTGAGTGGCATCAAGACTTTGCTTTTTATCCACACACAAATGATGATTTGATTACAGTAGGAATTTATCTGGAAGATTGTTATGAAAAAAATGGACCATTAAAAGTTATTAAAGGATCACATAAAAAAAAATTATATAGCCATCATAGTAAAGATAATTATTTTGTAGGAAAAATTGATACTAAAAAAAACAAAATAAATATAAAAAAATCAGTTTCTTTAACTGGAAAAGCAGGCTCTGTTGCTTTTTTTCATTGTCGAACAATCCATGGTTCAGGTTTAAATTATAGCAACGGTTCAAGACCTTTAATATTATTTGGTTATAGAGCATGTGATGCATGGCCAATTATAAATGACGGCAATCCTCATCCAGATACAAACTTTGAAAATTATGATGCAAATATTATTTATGGGAAAAAATCAATAGTACCAAGATGCACAGATGTGCCAGTGATTATTCCTTTACCCAAAAAGAAACACTATGTTTCAATTTATCAACTTCAGAAAAGTAACTAAAGTATAAGTCCAAAAAGACTGAGTATGAGTAGGGCTTCCATTCCAACAAACATAATTAATTTTTATTAGATACGTAGGTTGGGTTTTTATTTTGTTGCTCTATTGTCCACCCATCATTTGCACGAGCATGTGGATGAACAATTAAGAGGATAACGAAAGCAACTAAATGAAGAAAAAAGAATAATGATAATCTCATGATTCTATTTCTAGAATATTGATTTGTTTTAATTAGGTCCTAATTTAGTTATGAATATGGAAAATAATCACATTTTAAACACAGATCAATTTAGGTATAATTTAATATATGAAATATATTTTATTAGGTGCAGCCATAGCTTTTGCAATGTATTTAGGCGATAAATACATTCTTTAGGATACGTCAATTTTATACATAATAAAACTGATTAACTTTGATATGAAGAATTTATGAGTGCAGAAGCATTAAGTTTTAATTGGAAATGTAGACATACTTGGAAAAGAAGTGCGAAAAATACAGCTTGGTGTTTGTTAGGGTGTGCAATTGGTGATTTTGGAACTATATTATTTTTTCAAATAACAAAAATTCCTTTCCCAGTTTTAAGTATTATGATTTTAGCTATAATAAATGGACTAATAACTAGTATTATTTTAGAAACATTCATTTTAATGAAACAAGATTTTTCATTTCAAAAAGCATTAAAGACCGCATTGGGAATGAGCTTTATTTCTATGATTAGTATGGAAATAGCTATGAATTTAACAGACTTTTTATTAACCGGTGGAGCAATACTTACATGGTGGGTAGTGCCAATAATGTTAGTAGTTGGATTTGTTACTCCTTGGCCGTACAATTATTGGAGGCTTAAAAAGCACAATCAAGCCTGTCATTAAATTAAATTAAACAACCAAAGGATTAGAATGAAGATATTAAAAGAATTAGATGATGCTAAATTACTGATAGTTGATCTAGAAGTAAGGCTAGGGGACGAGGTAAGAAGTGCTCCTACGTTATGTGCAAAGTATAAGGGAAAAATTATACCCCTTAATACAGCTCATGATGGTAGACCAATACTAATGAAAGAAGAAAATTCAATAGAAAGCTAAATAATGTTTGTACAAGTCAGCATTTATCTTACAGCAATGATTTTAGGAATAATGCTTTTCTTTTCTTTTGTTATAGCTCCTGTTGTTTTCACTACTTTAGATGAGGAAAATGCTAGAAAATTTATAAGAAGGATATTTCCTTTTTATTACAATGTAAATTTAGGAATAAGTTTAATTGTTCTATTAACCTTTTTGTTTATGAGAAAATT
>CACPQM010000010.1 GCA_902636075.1 uncultured Pelagibacteraceae bacterium
TTACCTTTAATAATAACAATTTCTGTATTTATTTTTATATTTGATGGAAGTCCCATAATTTATAAGCAAATAAGAATAGGCTATAAAGGTAGAAAATTTACAATGTTAAAATTTAGAACAATGCGTAATATTTTTTTTAAAAATGAAGATTTAAGATTAACCTTTTTTGGAAGAATATTAAGAAAATCTAGTCTTGATGAATTACCTCAATTGATTAATGTTTTAAAAAAAGATATGTCCTTAGTTGGTCCACGGCCATTGCCAGAGATTATTGAGCAAAAAATTGAAAAATCAATTAAATACAGAAGGAGAAAAATTTTACCAGGTATAACCGGACTGTCCCAAGTTAATTATACTGGAAAAAAAAGGAAGCTATCTGATAAAATTTATTTAGATATAAAGTTCATAAATAATTATAATTTATATAATTATTTCAAAGTGTTATTTAAAACACCTATTGTCATTTTAATCAGATTTTTAAAAAATAAAACTTCGATAATTAAGTAGGGTATCTCAATTTTAAAATAATTATATTTGAAGTACAAAAATTTGTCACAAATTTATTTGATAACGATATATAATTCTGTAATTATTTATAATATATCATGAAAAAAAAAATATTAATTTTATCACCTCACGCAGATGATGAAATATTAGGCTGCGGAGGATTTATTTCCAAATATTCAAAGAAAAATTATCATATACATGTTTTAATTTTGACTAATGCCAACAAAGGTGCGCCAGAGATTTATTCATCAGAAAATATTAATCTCATAAGAAGTGAATCAAAAATAGCAAATAAATTTATTGGTACAAAAAAATTATATTTTGAAAATTTACCAGCATTAAATTTAATTAATTATCCGATTTATAAAATTACAAATATCATTAATAAATATATCATAGATACTAATCCAGAAATTATTTTAATACCATCCGCAAATGATATTCATGATGACCATAAAATAATTTTTAAGGCAGCAAAAGTTTCTATAAGACCTAATAAGAAAAGTAATTTAAAAAAGATTTTATCTTATGAAGTACTTTCTGAAACTGAATGGAATGAAGATGGTAAGTCTTTCAATCCAAACTATTTTGTAAGTTTAAGTAAGTCTGAAATTCATAAGAAAGTGAATGCTTTTCTTAAGTACAAGTCACAAGTTAAAAGATTTCCTCATCCAAGATCAAAGGAAGCAATTATAAATTTATCAAAAGTAAGAGGAAGTCAAGTATTTAAGAAATATGCAGAAGCCTTTAAAGTAGAGAAAATACTAGATTAAATATGAAACTAGAATTGGCGTTAGTTGTATAATAAATTCAAATTTATTTGTGAAGGGAGTTGTGACAAAGTATGCGAGAAAAAAATTGGCCAAATTTTGATAAAGATTTAATTTCTAAAATTGGAAACATAATTAGTTCGGGAAAAATAAATTATACAGAAGGTCCTTATGGAATTGAATTTGAGAAAAAATTCTCAAAGTTTGTTGGTAATAAATACTCAATAGCTATTTGTAACGGAACTGCAGCGTTAGAGGTAGCGATTAAATCTTTAAAACTTCCAAAAAATTCAGAAATTATAGTCACTGCTAGAAGTTTTTTTTCTTCAGCATCATGTATTGTTAATACTGGATACATTCCTGTTTTTGCAGATGTAAATTTATCAACTCAAAATATCTCTCTTGAAGAGATTAAAAAAAAAATAACAAAAAAAACAAAAGCTATAATTTGTGTACACCTTGGAGGACTACCTTGTGATATGCCTGGTATTAAAAAATTAGTTTATAAAAAAAAAATAAAAATTATTGAAGATTGCTCTCAAGCTCATGGAGCATCAATAAATAATAAGCAAGTAGGATCTTTCGGTGATATTAGTACTTGGTCATTTTGTAATGACAAAATAATATCAACACTTGGAGAAGGAGGTATGATTTCTACAAATAACAAATTTTTTTATGAGTTTTGTAAAAGACAGATAAATCATGGAGTAAATTATAAAAATAATAAAAAAACAGATAAATTTGTATATAATAGAGACTACTTTGGAACAAATCTAAGAATTACTGAAATTCAATCATTTGCAGGATTGCAACAGCTTAAAAAACTGAAAAAAATTCAAAAAAAAAGAGAAAATATTTCTAAAAGTTATTTTGACTTAATTTCAAAGTATCAAAATTATTTTTATTCTTATTTTCCAAAAAAAGAAATTAAATCTGCATGGTATAGGTTTTATTTTTTTATTAAAAGAGATGTAAAAAATTATAAAAAAATCAGATTTCATATTATTAAAAATCTAAAAATGAATAATTTAAGATGTTTTACTGGTTCCTGTCCCGAAATATATTTAGAAAAGGCTTTTAAAAAGTTAAGTAATTCCAAGCCCTTAAGATTAAAAAATTGTAAAATTTTAGGAGAGACAAGTATAGCATTGGATATTAATCATACCTTAACATATTCCCAACATAAAAAAAAATCATTAAAATTAAAACGTGTAATTGAAAAAACCTTTAAACTTAAATGAATGTACTTATCACTGGTGGAGCAGGATATATTGGATCAGCAACTTCATATTTATTAATTAAAAAAAAAATTAAATCTGTAATTATTGATAAATTAATTTATAAAAAAAATAATATTATTCCAAAAAAAAGTATATTTTTTAAATCAAATATTTCAAATACTATTTTAGTAAAAAAAATAATCAAAAAATATAATATTAATTCTGTAATTCATTTTGCTGCATATAAAGATATTGAAGAGTCAACATCTAAGCCAAAAAAATATTATAAAAATAATTATTTAATAACAAAAAAGTTTATTGATTGTTGTAAAGAAAATGGGGTTAGCAATTTTATTTTCTCTTCTACAGCAGCAGTATATGGAAATTTACATAAAAATAAAAAAGTTTTAGAAAATTCACCACTTAAACCAATAAGTATTTATGGTCTAACAAAAAAAAAAATTGAGAAATATTTAATTAGAATATCAGATAAAAAATTCAAGTTTTTTTCTTTAAGATATTTTAATGTTTTAGGTGCTGATAAATACTTAAAATATGGACCAATTGAATCAAATGTAAATAGTTTTTCTAATAATTTATATAAATCTATAATATCCAAAAAAGACTTTAAAATTTTTGGAAATAATCACAAAACTATGGATGGAACACCCGTCAGAGACTTTATACATGTTGATGATTTAGCGAAAATTCATTTTGAAACATTAAAATACCTAATCAAAAACAAAAAAAACCAGATTTGTAACTGTGGTTATGGAAAGGGATACTCTATAAAACAAGTTATTGAAACTTTACTTAAAAATAAAGATTTGAATTTTAATTATTCTTTTTCAAAAAAAAGGCCTGGAGATATAAGTTATATGGTGGCAGATACCAAAAAAATAAACAAAATTTTAAATTGGAAACCCAGGCATTCTGACCTTGAAAATATGATATTTTCCGAGCTGAGATGGAAGAAAAAAAAAAAATGAATGGTCAAAAATATTATAATCTGTATTAATCATGTAAAATATTGAAAATAAAAGATAATTAAATTTTGTTTATGTCTAATTTTATTAAAGAATTTTCAAATAGTATTTTTTCACTTCACAGATACTCAAAACGAGTAATCGCCATTATAACCGATTCATTTTTATGCATTTTATGTACTTGGTTAGCTTTTACATTAAGGTTAGAAGAAGTAGTTATATTAAAAGAATTTAATTTTTATCCAGCTTTAATATCTGTAATTATGGCAATACCAATATTTTGGTTATTTGGATTATATAGAACTATATTTCGATTTACTAGTTTATCAATCATTCTGAATATATTGTCATCAACATTTGTATACGGAATACTGTACTTTTTAGTGATTGGAGTTTATGGAGTTGCAAGTCACACATCTTATTATGCAATTGTTCCAAGATCCATTGGCATTATTCAGCCAATGTTTTTGTTTTTTGCAATAATCTGCTCAAGATTAGCAGTAAAATATTTATTAACAAATAATTATAACTTTAGAAAATCTTTAAGTAAAAAAAATGTATTTATTTATGGCGCGGGCGATGCGGGAAGACAACTTGTAGTTTCATTAGAAAATAGTCCTGAATTTAAAGTTAAAGGCTTTTTAGATGACGATATTCAATTACATAGACAAGTTCTATTGGGTCAAAATATTTATTCACCAAATAATCTAGAAAAACTAATTAAAAATTACGGTATTAGTATAGTTTTCTTAGCACTGCCCTCTATAAGTAGAAAAAAAAGAAATCAAATAATCGAAAAATTAAACCAATATAAATTAATTGTTAAAACACTTCCTAGCATATCCCAGATTGTTGATGGCAGAATAACTGTATCTGACATTAAAGATTTAAATATTGATGATTTATTAAATCGTGATGAAGTTAAGCCAGAATTAAAATTATTAAATAAAAATATTAATTCTAAAACAGTATTAGTAACGGGGGCAGGAGGGTCTATTGGCTCTGAATTATCTCGTCAGATTATAAAATTAAATCCAAATAAATTATTATTGTTAGAACTAAATGAGTTTGCATTATATAAAATCTATGAGGAATTGAAGGTCATAAATAAAAATTTAAAAATCATTTCATTACTTGTTAATGTGCAAAATCAAGAAAAATTAGAGACTATATTCGAGTCATTTAAAGTCGATACCGTTTATCATGCTGCAGCTTATAAACATGTGCCTTTAGTTGAAGAAAATATATGTGAGGGAATTCAAAATAATGTCTTTGGCACTTTGGCTGTTGCAAAAGCATCAATTAATAAAAATATTTCAAATCTAGTTTTAATATCAAGTGATAAAGCAGTTAGACCAACTAATATAATGGGTGCTTCTAAAAGACTCTCTGAACTTTGTATGCAGGCTATTTATAATGACACTAAAGATACTAGTGCTCATTTTTCCATTGTTAGATTTGGAAATGTATTAGAGTCCTCTGGCTCTGTAATTCCAAAATTTAAAAAACAAATCAGAGAAGGTGGACCTGTTACTCTAACCCACAAAGATGTAACTCGTTATTTTATGACAGTAACAGAGGCAGCTCAATTAGTAATTCAAGCAGGAGCTATGGGAAAAAAATCTGAAGTATTTGTATTAGATATGGGTGAGAGTGTAAAAATAAGAGATTTAATTTATAAAATGATTAACTTATCAGGTTTAAATGTTAAAGATAAAGGAAATCCAAATGGTGATATCGAAATTAAGATAACAGGACTGAGACCAGGAGAAAAATTATACGAAGAATTATTACTAGGAGATAACCCTAAAAAAACAATTCATTCAAAAATACAAAAGACAAATGATTCTTATATTCCTCTTGATCAATTAAATATTGAGTTAAAAAATTTAAAAAATTTAATAAATGCAAACAATGTTGAAGAGGTTAAAAATCTATTAGATAAAATACTTAAATTGTACAAGACTAATTCAAAAATTGTTGATCATATATATATTGAGCAAAATTCATCAAAAGAATATGCAAAAAATAAACATCTTATTAAAGATAATAAAGTAGTTAAAATCAGATAATTAATTTAAATTATTGCTTTGTCTGAATTATTATAATAAATCAAAAATAAAATATGAGTAAAAAAATAGTTAGTGATGAAATAGATTTGTTAGGATTTATTTTAATACTATGGAAAAATAAGATTAAAATTTTTCTCATCACAGCTTTATTTGTTATTACAATGTTGCTGTATCAATCAACTAAAATTAAAACAACTACAATATCTAAAATTACAGCAATAACAGAAATTAGACCTGTTACAAGTTTTGATGAAGCAAAATATGAAGCCTATAATTTTTATATTAAAAAAATGAATCAATTAGAAATAATTAAAGATTTAGAAATTAAAGATTTGCAAAGAGCACGAGAAAATATAAATAAAAGTTTTATAGGTGTTGAAATTAACAAAGTGTACTTACTTGAACTATTTATTGATCAAATTAGAAAAAATGATTTCATCTCTAAGATTGCAAAAAAATCTAATTTAATTAAAACAGAAAATTATGAAAGTTCTGAGGCATATGAAAAAGCAATTAATGAATTAGTAAATTCTATTAAAATAGTATCACCTGAATATCATGAAAAAACTGGCGAACGTTTAACCAACTGGAAAATTATATTTGATACCTACAATATATCAAATTGGAATAACTTCTTAAAATTATTAAATGAATCAGCAAATAAAGAGATTCAGATTTTTCTTCGTGATACTTTTGAAGACTACAAGGCTAGCAAAGAAAAATTAATTAAATATGAAATTGAGGATATTGAAATAAAAATATTGGATGAATTAGAAAATTATGAAAAACAAATGATAAATAGGATCGCTTTTTTAACTGAACAAGCTGCAATTGCACGGAAATTAGAAATTGCAAAAACTAATTTGACAAGTAACACATTTAGATCGCAAACTTTTTCAACCGAAAGTGGAATAATAACAAATTTGAGAACAGAAACTCCTTATTACATGAGAGGCTATGAGATGATCGAAAAAGAAATTGATTTGATAAAAAATAGAAATAATCAAAAATCTTTTAATGACAGTTTAATTCAATTGGAGTCTAAAAAAAATTTATTAAGGCAAAATAGGGATAATGAGAGAATTCAAAGTTTATTAGAAGATACACCTATACTAAAATCAAATAGTTTTTCAGCTGCAAAAATATTGTTTGAAAAAACTATGTCCAGCAGAAAAGGTTTCAGCAAAGCTGATAATAATAAAAAAATGATTATATTATCAGGTATAATTGGTGTTATATTTGCAATATTTTATGTCATAATCTCAGCTGCTATTCAAAAGCGTAATAAGGTATTTAAATCATAGTAAAAATTCAATAATTCTAAGAATTTTTAGTATAATATAGAATAATTCATTTTAACCGTTAATTGTTTTAAATCAAAAAATAACTTAACTAAAAAAAGAATAGTTTTAATATGTTTCGTATTTAAAAATAACTTTAAATGAAAAATTATATTTTATTTGATACTTTGCCTAGATGGATAATTATTCTTATGCCCGCCTTGTTAATATCGGGACCTTTTTTATCCGATTTAGGTGTGTCAATTGTAGCTATATTGTTTTTAATAAATTCAAAAAAAGAAAATTTACTAAAATATTATAATAATTATTACTTTAAATTTTTTTGTTTATTTAATTTAATTTTAATTTTAAGTTCTTTATTATCTGACAACACTTTAATTTCACTAAAAAATTCTTTATTTTATTTTCGATTTGGCATCTTTTCATTATGTTTTTGGTATTTGTTAGAAAAAAATGACAATATAATAAAGTATCTTTTTATCTCAATTTTAGCTTGTTTTTCATCTCTGGTATTGGATGGTTATATACAATATTTTTTTGGAAAGAATTTACTAGGATATGAACTATTTAATCAATATAGAGTAAGTAGTTTTTTTGGCTCCGAATTAATATTAGGAAGTTATTTAGCAAGATTTTTTCCAATTTTATTTGGATTATTTATATTTTTAGACCAATCAAAAAAAAGCAAGCCATTATTGTTTTGTCTAACAATAGTTTTTATTTTATCTGAGGGTTTAATTTTTTTAAGTGGAGAAAGGCTAGCACTTTTTTTTATGAATTTATCAGCTGTATATATTATTTTATTGTTAAAAGAATATAAGATTTACAGGTTTTGGACATATATTGCGTCTTTATGCTTAATATTTATTCTGTTGAACTTGTTTCCAGTTTCCAAGGATAGATTGATTGATCAAACAGTTCGAGATTTTACAAGAAATTCAGATGACAAAGTATACATATTCTCAAAACCACATAATGATATGTATATTACCGCTTATAGAATTTTCCTAGATAACAAGTTTTTTGGCGTGGGACCTAGACAATATAGAAACACATGCGATGAATATTCAGTCTCTGTATATTCTTGTGAAACACATCCACATAACACATATATCGAACTACTTTCAGAAGCGGGAATATTTGCTTTTTTGATCGTTGCTTCACTTTTTATTTTGATATGTTATTTATCATTTAAACATTTTATCTTTAAGTTTTTTCAAAATAAAAAAGGATTAATAAACGATTTTGAGGTTTGTATGTTAAGTGCTTTATTTATTAGTTTATGGCCTTTATCTCCAAGTGGTAGTTTTTTTAATAATTGGATGTCTATTGTTTATTATTTTCCAGTTGGAATTCTACTTTGGCAAAGATCAAAAAGTATAAAAGTTTAAAAAGCCAATAAAAATAACAAAAAATTTAATTTTACAAAATTTAAGTATTATGTATAAAGACTTGCCTGGTGATTATTGCGAAAGTGTAATACCCGATCCCATTCCGAACTCGGAAGTCAAGCCTTTCTGCGCCGATGGTACTTTGTCTTAAGACACGGAAGAGTAGGACATTGCCAGGCTATAACCCAGATGAAAAAATATATAATTGTTACTGGTGGTGCTGGGTTTGTCGGTTCAAACTTAATAGAATATTTAATTAAAAAAACTAAGTTTAAACTTATTAGTTTAGATAATTATTCGAGTGGATCAAAAAAAAATCATATTAGATCAAATAGAGTTAAATATATAAAAGGAGATACTTCGAATATATGCAAAATACTATCAATTCACAAAAAAAATATAAAATCAGTTTTTCACTTTGGAGAGTTCGCAAGAATATATCAAAGTTTTAAAAATTTTAATCAATGTTTTGATTCAAATTCAATTGGAACAAAAGAAGTTTTTAAATTTTGTTTAGATAACGATATTAAATTAATTTATTCAGCAACATCAGCAAGTTTAGGAAATAAAGGTAATGATAAAAATTTATCGCCTTATGCTTTTACAAAGTTTAAAAACCTAGAATTACTTGAGAATTTAAAAAAATGGTTTAATTTTAAATTTGAAATTGTTTATTTTTATAATGTTTATGGAAAAAAACAAATTTGTGATGGAAACATGGCAACAGTAATCGGTATTTTCCAAAATCAGTATAAAAAGGGTATACCTCTAACAATTGTAAGACCAGGGACTCAATCCAGAAGGTTTACTCATATATCAGATACTATTAAAGTATGTTACGAAGCATGGAAGGCAAATAAATGTGCGCATTATAGCATTTCTCATAAACAATCCTTTAAAATTATTGAAGTAGCAAGTATGTTTAAATGTAAAGTTAAATATTTACCATACAGAGAAGGTGAAAGATATGCATCTGCATTAACGAATATGTCAATGAATAAGAGAGTTTTTAAAAGATTTGGAAAAATAAGTTTGAAAGATTATGTAAGTTCGTTTATTAAGTCTAAAAATTAATATGAAAATTGCAAGTTCTTTAAAATCATTAAAAAAAAGAGATCTTAATTCTAAGTTAGTTAGAAGAAGAGGCAGAGTATATATAATTAACAAAAAAAATCCTAAATTCAAAGCTAGACAGAAATGATCTAAAGATCATTACTTAAAAATATGATTATCGGTTCAGTTTCAGAAGATAAAAACTTTGAAAAAAGAGTTGCCATTACTCTAGAAACGGTAAAAAAATATAAATCATTAGGATTAGAAATTTACCTTTGTAAAAACTATGCAACACACCTCGGAATTATTGATGAAGAATATGTGAAGGAAGGTGCAACTATTTTTGATAGTGAAGAAAAAGTTATTTCAAATTCTAATTTAGTGGTTCAGCTTAACATTCCAAATGAAGAAAACATTAAAAAGTTTAGACAAGATCAAATTTTAATAGGCGTATTGAATCCATATTTAAACGAAAAAAAATTAAAAGAATTAATATCAAAAAACGTAAATTGTTTTTCTCTTGAGTTATTACCAAGAATTACAAGAGCACAATCAATGGATATTTTATCATCACAAGCTAATCTCGCTGGGTACAAAGCAGTTATAGACTCTTTTGCTTATTTCCAAAAAGCAATCCCAATGATGATGACAGCGGCTGGAACAATTTCTGCAGCAAAGGTTTTGATTGTTGGTGCTGGTGTTGCTGGTTTACAAGCTATTGCTACCTCAAAAAGAATGGGGGCTATAGTTTTTGCAACAGATGTAAGATCAGCTTCTAAGGAACAAGTTGAAAGTTTGGGAGGAAAATTTTTAACAGTAGAGGGATCAGAGAATCTGGAAACAGATGGAGGATATGCAAAAGAAACATCTGAAGAATTTAAAAAAAAACAAGAAGACTTATTAAGAGAAACTTTAAAGAAAATTGATATAGTAATCTGTACAGCTTTAATACCAGGAAAAAAGGCCCCATTAATTATCAAAAAAGATATGATTGATGTTATGCAAAGTGGGTCTATAATTTATGACTTAGCTGCTTCACAAGGTGGAAATTCAGAATTAACGAAAGTTAATGAAATTATAGATCAAAATGGAGTAAAAATTATGGGTGAGGCTAACATTTTAAATAAATTACCAGTTTCAGCATCAAATCTTTATTCAAAAAATATGTTTAATTTTGTAAATAACTTATTTGATAAGAATAAAAAAAGTTTTGAAATAAACTTAGAAGATGAAATAATAAAAAAAACAATGGTTAAATAATGGAAATTGATCCTTTTATATTTAGATTGAGTATATTTATTTTATCAATTTTTGTTGGCTATTATGTTGTGTGGAGTGTTACTCCATCTCTTCATACGCCTTTAATGTCTGTAACTAATGCAATTTCATCTGTAATAATTGTTGGAGCAATTATAGCGGCTTTAGCGGGATCCTCAGAGCGTATATTTTCAACCTCAAATATGTTTGGTTTTCTCGCAATTATTTTAGCAGCTGTAAATATTTTTGGTGGCTTTCTAGTCACACAAAGAATGTTGCAAATGTATAAAAAGAAGAAAAAATAAAACATTATGTCAGCAAATTTATCAGCCTTTTTTTATTTAATTTCAGGAATATTATTCATACTTGCTCTTAGAGGTCTGTCTTCTCCTGAAACCTCTAGAAGAGGGAATTATTTCGGTATTGCTGGTATGGCTATTTCAATATTAGTAACTTTCTTATCAGTAGGAAATTTTGGTCCAGGATTTATTTACGTTTTAATTTTTCTTCTAATTGGAGGAAGTGTAGGTGCATTTATTGCATTTAAAATACCGATGACTGCAATGCCAGAACTAGTTGCTGGCTTTCACAGTCTTGTAGGACTTGCCGCAGTTTTTGTTGCAATTTCGGCTTTTTTAAATCCTGATGCATTTAATTTAGGAACTGTTGCAAACATAAAATTAGCAAGCTTAATTGAAATGTCACTTGGTGCAGCCATAGGAGCAATAACTTTTTCAGGTTCAATTATTGCCTTTTTAAAACTTAGAGGAATAATGTCTGGATCACCAATTACATTTAAAGGACAGCATTTAATAAATTTAGTATTAGGATTAACTATTATATTTTTAATTTTTTATTTATGTTTGTCACAGTCTTCTAATATATTCTGGTCTATTGTTATAATATCTTTTCTAGTAGGTGTTTTGCTTATAATACCAATTGGTGGCGCAGATATGCCAGTTGTTATTTCTATGTTAAATTCATACTCAGGTTGGGCAGCTGCTGGCATAGGCTTTACATTAGAAAATTCTGCTTTGATAATAACTGGCGCATTAGTAGGATCATCAGGAGCTATTCTTTCTTACATAATGTGCAAAGGAATGAATAGATCATTCTTTAATGTTATTCTTGGAGGGTGGGGTGCAAACGAACAATCTACAACTTTAGAAAGTAAAGAGCAAAAACCAGTAAAAAATGGAAATGCAGATGATGCAGCTTTTTTAATGAAAAATGCTTCGTCTGTTATTATTGTTCCAGGATATGGAATGGCTGTAGCACAAGCTCAACATGCATTAAGAGAAATGGTGGACGCTCTAAAAAAAAATGGAGTTAAGGTTTCATATGCTATTCATCCCGTAGCAGGAAGAATGCCAGGACACATGAATGTTTTATTGGCTGAAGCTAATGTACCATATGATGAAGTTTTTGAATTAGAAGAAATAAATAATGATTTTGCAAATTGTGACGTAGCTTATGTAATCGGAGCAAATGATGTCACAAACCCTGTAGCAAAATCAGATCCTCAAAGTCCGATTTATGGAATGCCTGTTTTGGATGTTGAAAAAAGTAAATCAGTATTGTTTGTTAAAAGAAGCTTATCACCTGGATATGCCGGAATTGACAATGATCTTTTTTATCGAGATAATACACTAATGTTATTTGCAGATGCAAAAAAAATGACCGAAGAAATAGTTAAGAGCTTATAATTGACTGAAATTTTTTGTGATATTGCTGATATTAAACTAATTAAAAAGTTTAATAAAAAAAAAATTGTGAAAGGTTTTACTACTAATCCAAGCCTAATGAGACAGGCTGGTGCAAAAGATTACGAAAAATACTCAAAAAAAATATTAAAAATTACAAAGAAACCTGTCTCCTGTGAAGTTTTTGCTGATGATGTTAAAAATATGATTTTGCAAGGAGATAAAATAAGTAAATGGGCTAAAAATGTATATGTTAAAGTTCCTGTAACAAACTCAAAGGGAAAGTTTATGGGGAAGGTAATAAAAGCACTAAATGATAAAAAAATAAAATTAAATGTTACTGCTGTTTATACTTCCAAACAAACCGAGCAGATTTTAAAAAATATCAATAATAATACCAGCGTTATTATTTCAATTTTTGCTGGAAGAATGGCCGATACTGGAAAAGATCCTATTCCTCAATTTAAAGAAAGTTTAAGAATTTCAAAAAAATTCAAAAATGTTAAAATACTATGGGCAAGCACAAGAGAACCCTATAATTATGTTCAAGCCAAAAAATTAGGATGTCAAATAATTACTGTTCCTCCAAGCATAATTGAAAAAATTGAAAAATTTGGCAAGAGTTTTAAACAACTTACTTTAGATACAGTCAAAGGTTTTCTTCTAGATACAAATAAATCTAATTTTATTTTATAAATTTGGTTGCGGGGGACGGATTTGAACCGCCGACCTCAAGGTTATGAGCCTTGCGAGCTACCAGGCTGCTCCACCCCGCGATGTTAAATCCTGTTTTTTAATTTATTTAGCTTCTTAACTCTTTTTATATTTTCTTGAAGAATTCTTTTTTTCTTTTCTGATGGTTTTTCATAAGTATTTTTTAACTTAACTATTTTAAAAAAACCATCTCTTTGGAGTTTTCTTTTTAAAACTCTTAATGCTTGCTCAATATTATTATCTTTAACTTCTATTTTAATAACTACCTCCAAAAAGGCAACTTCGTAGCACTTTATAAATTATTTGTCTATTACAATTCATTATTTTTTAAATTATTTTGATTTTTCTCTCTCTTTTTTCTCTCTTTTTAATCTTCTTTCAGATTTTTCAATAGCATCAATTAAATCTTTTTGATTAAATAAACCCATTGCAACGGGATCTTTAGCATTTAGATTATTGAAATTCCAATAACTTTTATTTCTTATTGCTGTTACAGAGTTTTTTGTAATACCAACTAATTTAGCAATTTGAGAGTCTTTTAAGATAGAGTGTTGTTTAATTAACCAAAGTGCAGAGTCGGGTTTATCTTGACGTTTTGATAATGGAATATATTTCTTAGTCTTTTTTTCTTCATTATTTCTGATCTCTACCTTATTCTCTCTCATAGATAAGGGTCTATCCTGATCTTTTGAAGATAACTCTATTTCCTCTCTAGTTAATTGACCTGCAATAATTGGGTTATAACCAACAATACCTTTTGCAACCTCTCCATCAGCAATTCCCTGAATTTCAACCTCATGTAATTTGCAAAATTCTGATATTTGTTTAAACGTTAACGAGGTATTTTCAACTAGCCAAACTGCAGTAGCCATTGGCATTAATGGTCCTTCATTCATTACTTGTTTTCTGATCTAAAATTTTGGAATTTTTTGTTAAATTTACTTACACGACCTTTATCAAGAATTCTTTGTTTACCACCTGTCCATGCAGAATGAGATTTAGGGTCAATTTCAAGTTTCAATATTTCTCCTTCAGTTCCCCAAGTTGATTTGGTCTCAAACTGTGTACCATCAGTCATTTCAACTTTTATATTGTGATAATTAGGATGAATATTTTTTTTCATAGCCGGTCTTATAGCAAAAAGTTTATTAAAAACAATTAAAAGTTATCAAGTTTTTGCATCATTTTTGGATAAATAGTGCTACTTGCTGCTCTAATATCTATACTATCATATTTAAATTTCGAAATATTATTCGTAGTTCCTCCTGCCTCCTTAACAATAAGTATACCAGCAGCTATATCCCATAAATTAATTTTGTTGTGAAAAAAACCATCTAATCTTCCTGCTCCAACATAAGCTAAATCTAGCGCTGTACATCCAGAACATCTCATATTTAAACTTGGATAAATTACCTTCAACCCACCTTGGTTAGATGAAAATAAACATTCCTCTATATCATTTTTATTAGATACTCTTATTCTGTGGTTATTAAAAAAAGCTCCATTATTTTTTTCTGCAAAAAATATTTCACTTTTTATTGGATCATAAATTAAAGCTGATATTAATTCATTATCTATTTTAAGGGCTAACGAAATTGCAAAATGAGGTATGCCATGTAAAAAATTAGTTGTTCCATCAATTGGGTCAATAATCCAAACTTTATCTCTATCATTATTTTCAATTTTACCACTTTCCTCTGTCAAAATGGAATAATTCTTCTTTGATCTCTTTAACTCTTCAATTAAGATTTCCTCTACTCTTTTATCAGTTTTAGTTACAAAATCTCTTGGACCTTTTTTTGCAACTTGTAAATTTTCAATCTCTCCGAAGTCTCTAATAATTATTTTAGATGCTTTTTCACAAGCCTTGATCATAATATTTAAATTTGGAGAAATAGAGTTCATTTATTAAATTTTTTTTACATATTCAAGCGTTCTTGTATCAAGAACTATTTCATCGTTAGCCTCTATAAATGGAGGAACTTGAATTTTAATACCACTATCAAGAATTGCTGGTTTATAAGATGATGAGACTGTCTGGCCCTTTAAAGCTGCATCAGTTGAGGCAATTTTACAATTTACTTGGTTAGGAAGTTCAACTGAAATTGCATTTTCATTATAAAAACTAATTGAAACCTCAAGATTTTCAGTCAATAATTTACCTTTTTCACCAATAGTATTTTTTTTAATTTCGATTTGCTCAAATGTTTTAGGATTCATAAAAAAATAATTATTTTCATCATAATAAAGAAAATTAAAATTTGTTTCTTCTAATGATGCCTTTTCAACAGATTCACTTGATCTAAACCGTTCATTTAACTTTGTGTTTTTACCAACACTTTTCATTTCTACTTGAGCAAACGCTCCACCTTTACCTGGTTTGACATGTTGAGTTTTTAAAACTTGCCATAAGTCATTTTTATATTCTAAAAGCATCCCAACTCTGATTTCCCCAGCATTAATTTTCATCTTAATATTTCTATTGCTTTTTTTGGTTTAATTTTTTTATTATTCCAGATGTAACTTGAAATAGCTAAAAAATCAGCTTTATTCAATAACAGATTTTTATAATTACTAGAATTAATTCCTCCAATTGCAACTAATGGAATATCAGTAATCTTACTTATTTCATTTAAAATTTTAGTAGTGGCTTGATATCTAATTTTTTTGGTTTTTGTTGAATAAAAAGCTCCAAAAGCTATGTAGTTTGCTTTTGATTTAATAGCAGTTTTGGCAAGTCTAATTGAATTGTGACAAGTAACTCCAATTATCTTATTTCCAATTATTTTCCTAGCTTTTTCAATTTTCATATCATTTTGACCTAAATGACAACCATCAGCATCAAGTTTTTTTGTAAGTATTGGATCGTCATTAATAATAAATTTTACTCTATTATTTTTACATATTTTTTTTATTTTTTTACCGATCATAATTTTTTCTCTCAAAGAGTAACTTTTAAATCGCATCTGAAAAAAAGTAACCTTATTAGTTTTCAAAACTAATTGGAGATTTTTATAGAAGTCATTATCTATTTTATTTGGGGAAATAAGATAAATAAATTTTTTTTTATTTATTTTCAAGTTCGTTAGACCATTCTCCCTTAGCAGCTAGAGAACACATTTTAGCTCTATGATTAAAAATATTTTGGGTTTTCTCTAAATCTTTAATATTTTTTGACCATATTTTTAGAGCACTTTGCTGAAGAGCCCTTCCATATGAATAAGTCATTATAAAGTTCGTATTATTATTTTTGCTAATTAAATTTAAATTTTCTGTTGCTTCTATTTCTGATTGACCTCCAGATAAGAAAGCAACCCCTGGCACTTCACTTGGTACCGAATTTTTAAGACATTCAAGTGTTTTTTCTGAAATCTCCTCTTTAGAGATTTTATCTTTTGACTGATTACCAGCCAATATCATATTTGGTTTTAAAATAATTCCTGAAAGATCAACTTTATGTAATATCAATTCATCAAAACATTTTTTAATCACTTCTGATGTCTTGCTTAAACAAAGGTCAGCAGAATGGTCTCCATCCATTAATACTTCAGGTTCTACAATTGGAACCATTCTACTTTCTTGAACCAATGCAGCATACCTAGCTAATACATGAGCATTACTATGAATTGCTAACTTACTTGGATATTTATCACTTATAGTATAAACCGCTCTCCATTTTGTAAATCTTGCACCTAGTTCATAGTATTTTTTTAATCTTTCTCTCAGTCCATCTAAACCTTCGGTAACTTTTTCTTCGAAGGAATTTGCTAAATCCTTAGCACCTGTATCAACTTTAATCCCTGGTATTGCACCTGAAGATGAAATTAAATCAGGGATTGATTTGCCTAAACTAGTTGTTTGTTTTATTGTTTCATCAAATAGAATGACGCCACCTATACATTCTTTCATGCCCATTGAAGAAAATAAGGTTTCTCTAAATAAAAGTCTATTTTCTGGAGTTGAATTAACATTTACTGCCATAAGTCTTTTTGTCATAGTTCCATTACTTTCGTCTGCCGCAAGGATACCCCTACCTTTTGAAATTATATTTAGTGCAATTTTATTAAGTTCTGACATATCAATTTAAAGCGGTTATACCAGGAAGCTTTTTTCCTTCAAGATATTCCAAAAAGGCTCCACCTGCAGTTGAAACAAAATTAAAATTATCAATAACTTTTAAGCTGTTTAATAATGAAACAGTGTCCCCACCACCTACAACTGAAAAAATTTTGTTTGCTTTATTATTTTCAATTATTTTTTTTGCAATTTCAATACTCCCATTAGCAAAATTTGGATTTTCAAAATATCCAGCTGGTCCGTTCCATAATATCGTTTTGCTTCTATCAATAATATTTTTTATTTTATTAATAGTTTTTGGGCCAATATCCAAAATCATTTCATGAGACAATATTTGACTTAATTCTTTATTTTGAGATGTTCCATTTAACTCGTTAGATACAAGCACATCTTCAGGATAAATTATTTTACATTTCTCCGTTTTTGAAAGCTCAATAATTTCTTCAACTATATGTTTACAATTTTTTTCCTTAATTGATTTACCTATGTTATTACCAAAATATTCTATAAAATTATTTGCCATTCCACCAACGATAATAATATTATCAAATTTAGTTATTAAATTTTTTATAATATTTATTTTAGTTGAAATTTTAGATCCTCCAATAATGCAAGATATTGGTTTTGTAATTTCTGTGGTAATCATGTTAAGAGCATTAACTTCTAAGTCAAATTGCAATCCAGAAAAAGATGGTAAAAATTTAGATATTTGATGAATTGAAGCGTGTAATCGATGTGAACAAGAAAAAGCATCATTTACATAAATATCACCGAGGCTTGCTAGATGTCTTGCAAATTCAAGATCATTTTTACCTTCTTCAGAATAAAATCTTATATTTTCTAAAATTAGAATTTTTTCATCAAATTTATTAAAATAATGTTTATCTTTTATTTCCTTAATATTTTCTTTAATTAATTTAATATCTAAATTTAATTTTTTTTGCAGATAATCTTTAACTGGTCTTAAAGATAATTCTTTAACAATTTTTCCATTAGGCCTGCCTATATGAGACAAAATTATGATTTTAGCTTTTTGTTGAACTAAAAATTTTAAAGTCGGAGTAATTTTATCAATTCTTGTCGCATCACTTATAATTTTATTTTCCACAGGGACATTTAAATCCAATCTTAATAATATTTTTTTACTATTTAGATTTTTTTCGTTTTTGATACTTCTCATTAAGAGATTTTATTCAAATACACTGCAATGTCACACATTCTATTGGAAAAACCCCATTCATTATCATACCAGGCTGAGATTTTACCCATGTTGGTTCCCACTGCACTTGTCAAAGAGGTATCAACTATTGCAGATGCAGGATGGTGATTAAAATCAATTGAAACTAATTTTTCATTTGAAATTTCTAAAATTTTTTTTAGTTCATTTTTGGAAGCTTTTTCAAATGCGTTATTAATTTTATTAATATTAATTTTTTTTTGTGTACAGAAGACCAACTCTATCAAAGATACATTAGGTGTTGGCACTCTCATGGCCACTCCCTCTAATTTTCCTCTAAGATTTGGAATTATTTCACCTATTGCTTTTGATGCACCTGTTGATGTTGGAACTATTGATTGACCTGCAGCTCTCGCTCTTCTTAGATCTTTATGAGAATTATCTAAAATTCTTTGATCACTAGTAAATGCATGGATAGTAGTCATAAAACCTTTTTCAATTTTAAAATTATTATTAAGCACATTTACAACTGGCGCCAAACAATTTGTTGTGCATGAGGCTGCAGAGATTATTTTATCTTTTTTTGATAAAATATTTTCATTAACTCCAAATACTATGGTTTTGTCTGCATTTTTACATGGTGCCGAAACAATAACCTTTTTTGCTCCATTTTTAATATGTGCTACTATTTTTTGTCTTGAATTAAATTTGCCAGTACACTCAAAAACATAGTCCACATTGTGCTTTTTCCAATTAATATCCTCAATCTTAGCTTCTTTAGAGAATGTAATTTTATTTTTATTAATTATTAAGTGATTTTGATCAAATTTAAGGTCTGCATTAAATTTTCCATGAATTGAATCGTGCTTTATTAATTTACAAGTTATCTCTGAGTTTGATCTATTATTTATATGAACAATCTTTAAGTTTTTATTTTTAGTTTCAAAGATTGATCTAACAACCATTCGACCTATTCTGCCCATTCCATTAATTCCAACTTTAATCATCATTTCTTTATTTTAATTAACTTTTTAGACTTATTTGCAATATTTGAAGATACTAATCCAAAATATTTAAATATTTCTTTATAAGGAGCACTTTTGCCAAATACATCAACTCCAAAAGCCATTCCAAAGTCACCAACATATTTTTGCCAACAGTCTCTTGACCCAGCCTCTATAGATATTTTGAATTTAGTTTCATTTAGAATTTTATTTTTATATTTTTTTGATTGTAAGTCGAAAAGGTTCATACAAGGTACAGATATAACTTTTGAGTATACTTTATATTTGGCTAATTTATGACTAGTCTCTATAGCTAAGTTTACCTCAGATCCGCTTGCTAAAATAGTTAAATTAACTTTTTTATTTGTTCTCAAAACTTCATATGCTCCAAAAGAACATTTGTTAACATTTGAGTATTTATTTCTGATAGGTTTAATATTTTGTCTTGTTAAAGACAGGACGCTTGGTGTTTTTGAGCTCTTTAAAGCATGCTCCCAACATTCGATGGTTTCATATCTATCTGCAGGTCTAAAAACATTGAGGTTGGGTATGGCTCTTAACCCAGTTAATTGTTCTATAGGTTGGTGCGTTGGTCCATCCTCACCAAGTCCAATTGAGTCATGCGTCATTACATATATGACCTGTTGTTTCATCATTGCAGCTAGCCTTATTGATGGTTTACAATAATCAGAAAAAATTAAAAAAGTTCCTCCATAAGGAATAAATTTACTGTGCAATGCCAAACCATTCATAATTCCACACATGGCATGTTCTCTAACTCCATAATGAATATAATTTCCATCGAAAATTCCTGGTTTTAAGATTCTGTGGTATTTTGTTTTAGTATTATTTGATCCCGCAAGATCTGCTGATCCACCAATTAGTGTATTACTTTTTTTAATAATTGAACTAATAACAGATTCAGATGCTTTTCTAGAAGCAAGTATTTTATTCTCATTTATTGCCAATATTTTTTCATCTGTTATGGATTTAGTAAAATTATTTTTAATTAATTTATTTATCTTATTTTTTTTCTTTCTATAAGTTTTATTCCATAAATTTTCATGTTTTTCTCCCTTATTTCCAATATCTCTCCAAACATCTAATATATTTTTTGGTATTTCAAATGATTTATATTTCCATCCTAACTTCTTTCGCACTAATTTAATTTCCTCAGTCCCAAGTGGACTTCCATGTGAAGAAGCCTTTCCAGATTTATTTGGTGATCCATAACCAATTTTAGTTTTACAAGAAATTACTGTTGGTTTTTTTGCAATTTGAACTTTTTTTAAAGCTTTGAATATTTCTTTTTCACTATGACCATTAATATTAAGATAATCCCAACCATAACTTTCAAATCTTTTCTTAAAATTATCAGATACTGCCAAATTAGTTGGTCCATCGATAGATATAGAATTGTTATCAAATAACATTACTAAGTTTTTAAGTTTTAAATGTCCTGCTAAGCTCATAGCCTCGTGACTTATACCTTCCATTAAGCAACCATCACCTGCAATTACGTAAGTTTTGTGATTTATGATGTCTTTGCCGAGTTTTTTTTTTAAAATTTCTTCTGCTAAAGCAAATCCCACAGCATTAGAAATTCCTTGTCCCAATGGACCTGTTGTTGTTTCAATACCTGAATTTTCTATATATTCAGGATGTCCAGCACATATTGAATCAAGTTGTCTAAAATTTTTTATGTCCTTTAATTTAATACTTTTGTAGCCAGTTAAATATAGCAAAGAGTATAATAACATCGAACCGTGTCCTGCAGATAAAACGAATCTATCTCTATTTATCCAACTAGGGTTTTTTGGATTAAACTTTAAAAAATATTTAAATAATATAGTTGATACATCCGCCATACCCATTGGCATGCCTGGGTGTCCAGAATTAGCTTTTTGCACGGCATCCATTGAAAGAGTGCGTATAGAGTTAGATAAGGTTTTATTTAATGCTCTCAAAAATTTATCCTTTGTAGACTTAGATGAATCAATTTATTATTATAGATATATATATGAAATCAATTAGTGAAAAAGAAAAAAAACTATTAGAAACTTTAGATAAATTAAAAAATCTGGAAAATATAAAACCAGATAAAATATTAGAGTTAAAAAATCTCGCAAACCAAAAAAATCAATTAGAAATTGAAAAAAAAGAAATTGAGGAAAGATATAATTTACTCAAACAAGAAAATGAGAGCCTAAAACAAAAATTTGATGATTTCAGGAAAAAGGATATAGAGGAAAAAGAAAAAGAAGATAAAATTTCTCAAAAAATTGATGAATTAAATCAAGAAACCGATAATTTGATGGAGGAAATTGATAAATGGCAAATGTGAATATAAAATTTAACGGAAAAGAATTTTTGCTATCTTGTGATGATGGACAAGAGGAACATTTGGAAGAATTAGCTTTATATTTGAATGAAAAATTTAGTGATCTAAAAAACTCTTTGGGAAATATAGGAGAAAGCAAACTTCTGCTAATAACATCAATTTCTGTTCTGGATGAGTATTATGAAACTAAAAATAAAATAAACACTCAAAAAGAAGATATTAAAAATATTACTGATAAATTTAAAGAACTTAAATCATTAGTCTATAATTATAGAGATTTAAAAGAAAAAGAGATTTATAAATTAAGTGAAAGCCAGCATAATCTAAAAAATGAGATTGATGCCAATAGAAATGACTATGAAACTTTGGTTGATAAGACAACTCTTGAAATAGAAAATTTTATTAAAAGAAATAATCCAGATACTAAAACCCAATAATTATTAAAGTGTCTAAGGAAATATTAAGAAAAAAATTAATTAATTCAAGAAAAACTAAATTTAAAGACCAGCGTATAAATTTTTTTCAGTTCAAAAAAATATTAAAAAAATTAAATTTAAATAAAAAGATAAATATTGGTGGATATTATCCTATAAATAGTGAGATTGGATGTTTAGATATATTAAAAAAATTGGAAAAAAATAACTTTAAAATATCTTTACCTATTACAAGGAAAAATAATATTATGGATTTTTATGAATGGTCATTTTCAGACTCGCTTAAAGTAAGTCAGATAGGTATTCCTGAGCCCAAAACTAAGAAAAAAGTTTTTCCTGACATTTTAATTGTGCCTCTTGTTGGTTTTGACAAGAATAAGTTTAGACTAGGTTATGGAGGTGGATTTTACGACAGATATATTGGTAAAATTTTAAAGTTTAAGAAAGTTTTAACAGTTGGTTTTGCTTTTTCATTTCAAGAAATTAAAAAAATACCTATAAATAAATTTGATAAAAAATTAGATATTATTTTGACAAACGAGAGAATAGTAAAATGAACATTTTATTTTTAGGGGATGTAGTTGGAAATAGTGGATGTTTTACAATAAAAAAATTTTTGCCTGATATTATTAAATCAAAAAAAATAAATTTTGTTGTTGTAAATGGTGAGAATGCTGCAAAGGAAGGTGTTGGGATAACAGAGAATATTGTAAATGAATTAATTAGTTGCGGTATTGATGTTATTACAACTGGTAACCATGTTTGGGATCAAAAAGAGACATTCGAATTTATCAAAAAACAACAAAGATTATTAAGACCATTAAATTTGTCAGGCAATGTTCCAGGCTATGGTTTTGGAATTTATGATTCTATTGGAGGATACAAAGTTGGTGTATTGAATTTAATGGGAAATATTTTTATGAAAAAATGTGATGATGTATTCTTAAAAACCAAACAATTTTTAGAACAGAACAGTCTGAGAGAAAGCTATGACTTTCTAGTTGTTGATTTTCATGGAGAAACAACAAGTGAAAAAATGGCCATAGGCCATATATTTGATGGTAAGGCTACTTGTGTAGTAGGCACCCACACTCATGTGCCCACGAATGATGGAAGAGTCCTTAATAATGGAACTGCGTATTTAACAGATGCAGGAATGTGTGGAGATTATAACTCTGTTATTGGCATGGATTCAAAAAATTCTATAAACAGATTTTATAAAAAAAATTCAATTAAACTATTTCCTGCTGAAGGTGAAGCTTCACTTTGTGGAGCAATTATTGAAGCTAATCCAAAAAATGGTTTGGCTTTAAATATTAGTCAGTTTATATTTGGTGGTCAACTTCAAAAAGATATTTAAATCATGGCAGGTCACTCTCATTGGGCAGGAATTAAACATAAAAAAGGTAAAGCTGATAAACAAAGGTCAGCTATTTTTTCAAAATTGTCTCGAGAAATTACTGTTGCTGCAAAACTTGGTGATAAAAATCCTGACATGAATTCTAGATTAAGGTCAGCAATTCAAGCAGCAAGATCTGCGAACATGCCAAAAGATAATATTGAAAGAGCCATTTATAAATCTTCAATAGCTGCAGACTCAAATTTTGAAAATATAAGGTATGAGGGTTTTGGACCTGCAAAAGCAGCAATAATAATTATTACTTTAACAGATAATAAAAATAGAACTGCCTCAAATATTAGAACAATATTTCAAAAATATGGAGGAGCACTTGGTACACAAGGATCTGCGTCACATAATTTTATTCAACAAGGAATTATAAAGATTAATAAAGATGAAATGGATGAAGAAAAGATTTTCAACCTAGCAACCGACGCTAGAGCAAATGATTGTATTTTTCATGATGATTATTATGAAATTCATACAAATAAAGATGAAATATATGATGTAAAAAATATTTTAGAAAAAAAAATTTCTAATTTTATAAGTACAGAAATCGAATGGGTCCCAATAAACAAAATTAATTTAAAGAATAAAGAGGATAAAGAAAAAATGATCAAGTTTCTAGAAATTTTAGAAGATGATGATGATGTTCAAAATGTTTTTACAAATGTGATATAACTTATTTTTATGTTAATAATTGGAATAGATCCTGGGATAACAGGAGCAATTTGTTTTTTTGAGGATGGAGAAATAAAGGATGTTATTGATATGCCCACTATGGCATCAGGTAACAAAAACAAAAAGCAGATTAATGGCAGCCAAATTTTTAATGAAATTTCTTTAAGAATTAAAAATCATAAATCTGGAAAAATAAATGTAGTTGTAGAACAAGTTTCAGCCATGCCTGGCCAAGGAGTTACAAGTATGTTTAACTTTGGCCAATCATTTGGAGTTATAAAGGGTGTTTGTGCAGCAATGCAACTGCCAATTTATTTTGTAAGGCCTGCAAAATGGAAGAAACATTTTGATTTGATAAATTCTCAAAAAGATTCGAGTAGAGTCAAAGCCATTGAAATGTTTCCAAAGTTTTCATCAATGTTATCTCGTAAAAAAGATTCAAACAAAGCAGATGCTATATTAATTGCCAATTATCATCTAAATATCCAAGAAAAGTAAAATAAAGTAAAATTTTCTAGCCAAATTCATGACACATTTTAGTGTGAAATCAATAGCATGGATGCAGATATAACTTCTCAAGCGGTTGGATTAGCTAGCAATACAGATTTTTCAATCTTAAGTTTATTTTTGAGAGCTGATTTTGTAGTTAAATCAGTTATAATTATTCTCATTGCTAGCTCAGTTTATTCCTGGGCAATAATTTTTGACAAAATTGTAATGTTTAGAAAAATTAACAAAGCTTCCGAGGATTTTGAGGAAAGGTTTTGGAAGTCTAAGTCTGCAGAAACATTTTATAACAGTCTACCAGCAGCATTGAATAATCCTATGGCTCAATTATTTAAAGACTCAATGCAAGCCGTAATGAAATCCAGATCTAAATCAAATATAAGCCAAAGACTTGAAAATATATTAGAAGTAAATATTGAAAAGCAAATGAATCTTGTTAACAACAAGTTTACTTTTCTTGCAACTGTAGGTTCAACAGCTCCATTTATTGGATTATTTGGAACAGTCTGGGGAATAATGAATTCTTTTCAATCAATTGCAATATCAAGAAATACAAGTTTAGCTATAGTTGCTCCTGGAATTGCAGAAGCCCTATTTGCAACTGCTTTAGGGTTGTTAGCGGCAATACCGGCGGTAATTGCTTACAATAAATTTGGTAATGATTCCAAAAAATATTCACAAAAATTAGAAAATTTTTCAAAAAGATTTATTTCAATAATTTAATATGTCATTTAACTTAAAGCGTTCAGAAAGAGAACCAATGAGTGAAATAAATGTAACTCCTTTTGTTGATGTAATGCTTGTTCTGTTAATTATTTTTATGGTTACAGCACCTTTGTTAACAGTAGGAGTGCAGGTTGATTTACCCGAAACTTCAGCTGATACATTGCCCGAAGAAAGTGAACCACTTACATTAACTATAAATTCAAAAGGCGAGGTTTTTATTCAAGAAACAAAAATTGAATTTGATAACTTAATTAAAAAAATTTTAGCTGTGTCTAACAACAGAACAGATACAAGAATTTATGTAAGAGGTGACAAAACCATTAATTATGGGAGAGTGTTAGAAGTAATGGGTAAACTTTCAGGCTCAGGCTTTACTAAAGTTGCTTTAATATCTGAGCCTTATAAAGAGAGATAGCATTGTTTAAAAAAATTTCATTTAGTGTTTTTCCAAGTGGATTTAATAATTTTTCTTTTGGATTGTTTTTTTCTGTGATTTTTCATGGGACAATATTTATTGCCACAATATTTGCACTTCCATTTGTTGCAAAAAAACCTTTAGAATTAATGCCAATTTTATCGGTCGAATTAATACAAATATCCGAGAAAACTAATATTCCATATGCTCCAAAAGCTGCAAAAATTATTGAAGAAGTAAAAAAAGATAATAAAAAACTGCTATCCGAACAAGCACCTCCAAAAGAAGTTAAAAAAGAGGAAAATAAACAAGTGAAATTTGATAATCAAAAAAATGAAATTGATTTATCAAAATCGAAAAAAGTACCTGTTCCTGAAAAAAAACAAGAAAAAGTTAAACTAGAAAAATCCGAAGCCGTTCCATTACCTGATAAAAAGTTAGAAAATATAGAAACTAAAAAGGAAACTGATCAACAACCTTCAAAAGAAAATAAAAAGATAATTGTTGAAAAAGAAAAGAGAAAGAAAATTGAAAAGAAAATTGAAAATGACAAAGTGATAAAAGAATTTGCTAAAATTAAAAAACCTATGAAAGATGAAAAGGTAAAACAAGTTTCAGAATATGAAAAAAGAGACATTGAAGATGAAATAAATATAATTAAAGGATTGATTGCTCAACAGGTTGAGAACCTGGGTGAGGTAAAGGAAAAAAAGGATGGAATAAGCCAATCTGAAGATAAATCTATGAAGTTATCAAAGCTGAGTGTAACTACAGAATATGCTGTAAGACATCAAATATATACTTGTTGGTCTGTACCAGTTGGATTACCTTATAGTGAGGACTTATTGGTTACAGTAAAATTAAATTTAGAAAAAAATGGAATTGTAAAAAATTTTGAAATGTTGGATCATGCCAGGATGAATACGCCAGGCCAAGGTACTTTTAATCAAATAGCTCAAAGTGTAATAAGAGCAATTAGACTATGCAATCCTATAAAAAATCTACCAACAAAGAGCTATGAAAAATGGAAGACTATGATATTAAGATTTAATCCTGTAGAAATGATGGGTGGATGAAAAATAAACTTTTATTAATAGTTATTTTTTATTTTTTTTTAAAGCCTGGAATATCTTATTCCCTTGTTGAAATTGATATAACAAGAGGAAATCTTGATCCTTTGCCGATTTCAGTTTCTCCTTTTTTTTCTGACGAAATTTCAAAAGAAAAAATAAAAAAAAATTTAGAAATAGATAATTTAGGTTTAGAAATTTCAAAAGTGATAGAGAATAATTTAAGAAAAACTGGATTATTTGATACTTTGGATAAAGAGTCTTTTTTGCAAAAGCCAGATATCGCACATTTAAAACCAAGATTTGAAGATTGGGCTTTAATTAAATCTCAAGTTTTAGTTACAGGTAAAGTATCATCAAAAATAATTAATAATAAAGATTATATAAAAATCGAATTTAAACTTTGGGATGTTTTGGGAGCAAAAATGGTTGATGGTTTTTCTTTGACAACAGTCCCAACTAATTGGAGAAGAGTTGGTCATAAAATCTCAGATAAGATATATGAACGTTTAACTGGAGAAAGTGGTTATTTTGATACCAGAATAATTTATGTTGCAGAGGAAGGACCAAAAACCCAAAGAGTAAAAAAATTAGCTATAATGGATCAAGATGGATTTAATACAAAGTATTTAACATTAGGCAATGAGTTGGTATTAACACCTAGATTTAATCCAACAAATCAAATGGTTACCTATCTTTCATACTTTAGAAATATGCCTAGAGTTTATCTTTTAAATATTGAGACAGGAAAACAAGAGGTTGTTGGAGATTTTCCTGGAATGACATTTGCTCCAAGATTTTCTCCTGATGGAAAAAAAATTATAATGAGTTTAGCAAAAGATGGTAATTCAGAAATTTGGGTTAGAAATTTAGAGACAAATATCCAGGAAAAATTAACTGATCATCCATCTATAGACACCTCACCATCATACTCACCTGATGGTAAATATATTACATTTAATTCTGATAGAAGTGGTTATCAGCAAATTTACGTAATGAGAAGTGATGGGTCAAAAGTAAAGAGAATATCATTTGGAAAAGGTATTTACGGTACACCCGTATGGTCACCAAGAGGAGATTTAATAGCATTTACAAAGTTACATAAAGGTAAATTTTTTATTGGGGTTATGAGAACTGATGGTACTGGAGAAAGATTGCTTACAGAAAATTTTTATCAAGAGGCACCCTCTTGGTCTCCAAATGGAAGAATAATCATATTCTATAGAGAAACCAAAACCGATGATAAAGGTCAAGGATTCTCAGCAAAATTATGGTCAATTGATCTAACCGGATACAACGAGAGGTTGGTAAAAACTGAGACTGATGCCTCAGACCCATCATGGTCTTCTTTGTTAGGAAATTAAAGAAAATCTAAGATTTTGCTAAATTAGGTTGATTTTTCTGGACAAAACATCTAATTACATGGTTAAGTTCATAATATTCTATGAAGGAGCAAAAATGAATCTAAGCAAAATTTTAAAAAATGCATTTCTTGTTATTATATTTGGTTTAATAGTCACAGCTTGTGCTACTAAGAAATCTGTAAAAACAACAACAGAGACGTCTAGTACTACTACTAAAGCAGCTGATACTAAAGCAGCTGAGACCCAAAAAGCAGACCCAATTGAAAAACTAGATGCGTTAATGCAGGGTGATGTTTATATAGGCTCTGATACTGTAGGAGAGCTAGCAAGCGGAGTTCCTGACAGAGTATTCTTTGCAACAAATGAAACAATATTAACAACAGCTTCTAGAGAAACTCTAAGAAAGCAAGCTGCTTGGTTAAGACAAAATTCAGATGTAACTGTTGTAGTAGAAGGTCACGCCGATGAGAGAGGTACTAGAGAATATAATTTAGCTTTAGGTGAAAGAAGAGCAAATGCCGCAAAAGACTATTTGATGACGTATGGTGTATCATCTGATCGAATTAAAGTTTTAAGCTATGGTAAAGAGAGACCAGTTGACTCTGGCTCTAATCCACTTTCATGGTCAAAAAACAGACGTTCTGTAACTGTAAAAGCTAATTAAAACTAAATTTAAAAAGACCCTTACTTTAAAAAGTAAGGGTCTTCTTTTTGCCATTATTATAATTACAAATGTTTTTTATGAGATCATTATTTAAGTTGATTTTAGTTAACTTCATTTCATTTTTTCTTTTCTCATCAAATATTTCATTTTCTCAAGATCAAGAAGTTGGAGAGATTTTAGAAAATATTCAAAAGGACCTCAGAACTCTTGAAAGAGCAGTATACTCTCAGTCATTTTCAGAAAACTCTGATATAGGTACAAATCAAAAAGCTTCAACAAAAGAGTCTGAGCAAGCTTTAACAAAACATTTATTGAAATTGAGTGAAATAGAGATGCAATTTCAAGAATTAACAAATAAATTTGAGGAAATTAATTTTAAATTAGATAAACTTTCTAATAGGCTATCTAAAGTTCAGCAAGATAATCAATTAAGATTTGAGCAAATTGAACAAACATCTAATTTAAATTCAAATAATAACTCTCTTACATCTTTGCCTAAAACAGAACAAAAATTAATTGATGAGGAGATAAGTCAAAAAAAGATACTTCCTGGATCTTCAGAGCCACAATCACTAGGAGAAGTATCTTATAAAGATATGACTACAAGTGACAATGTGCAGGTAATAGAGTCAGTAGAGCAGACAGAATCAATAATCTCCGAAGTTTTTAATTCAGAAGAAAAAATGTTACCTAATGTCAGTCCAAAAGAGCAATATCAATTTGCAAGAAATTTTTTGAAAGTTGGTGATTATTCTAGTGCTGAAAAAGCTTTTAGAGAATTTGTATTGACGAATCCAGATAATGAATTGTCAGGAAATGCTCAATACTGGTATGCAGAAACATATAGAATTAGACAAATGTACACTGATGCTGCTACTGCATATTTGGAAGGTTATCAAAAGTACCCAAAAAGTAAAATTGCTCCTGAAAATTTGTTAAAACTTGGAGTTTCTTTGGTTCAGATGGGAGAAAAGGATCAGGGATGCTTGATGATTGCTGGTGTAAAAAAACAATATCCAGACGCAACTCAATCTGTACTTCAAAAAGCAAAGTATTATGAAGAAAAAGAATTTGAGTGTAAAAAAGAAAATTCATAATTTTTATTCAAAAAAATTAAGTGATCCAAAAATAAAAAAAATTTATTTAAATTTTAAAAAAAAATTATCCAGTCATGTACCAAACAATTTTTGTGTAGCTGTCTCAGGTGGTGTAGATAGCCTAGCGTTGTCGTTTTTAGCAAAGTGCTATTCCTTGGAAAAAAAGCAGCAGGTTTATTTTTTTATTGTAGACCATAAACTAAGAAAAAATTCTACTTCTGAAGCTAATTTAGTAAAAAAAAAACTTAAATCATTTCAAATTTCTAGCCAAATACTAACTTTAAAAAAAATAAAAAAATTAAAAAATCTTCAATCATATGCGAGAGATAATAGGTATAAATTAATCACTAAACATAGCTTAAATAAAAAAATTGATTTTATTTTAACAGCTCACCATAGTGATGATTTGTTAGAAAATTTTTTTATAAGACTCTTGAGAGGTTCAGGTTTGAGAGGTTTAATTTCATTCGATAGAATTAAATCAAAGATAAAATTTGAAGATAAAATTTTAATTTTAAGACCTTTATTAGATGTGCCTAAAAAAGATTTAATATATCTTACAAAAAATACTTTTAATTTTTATGTTGAAGATCCTTCAAATTTCGATGACAAGTTTTTGAGAGCAAAAGTAAGAAAATTAATTTCAAAATTAGAGGAAGATGGATTAACATTTGGCGGGTTTAAACTATCTTTAAATAATCTAAGTAAAAGTAACAAAGCCATAGATTATTATGTTAAAAAAAATATTAATGATAATTCAAACTATTTGACATTAACCAAAACATTTATTTTAAAAAAAAATTTTTTTAAGCAGCCAGATGAAATTGTATTTAGATCCTTTTCAGATCTTATTCAAAGAGTTGGGAAAAGAAATTTTTATGCCAGGGGTGAAAAAGTTGAAAACTTACTTAATGATTTAAAATTTTCAAAAAAAGATATAAAAAAAACACTTTCAGGATGTGTAATTCAAAAAATTGAAAAATCAGTGATTATTTCACCAGAAAATAGGTAAAATATCATAAAATTGGCACAAATTGACACTTGTTAAATTTATAATAATTCTTAATTTATACTCATGAATTTCAAAAATCTAGCAATGTGGGCAGTCATAGTAATTTTAACTATTGGCCTTTATAACATGTTTAAGAATCCGCAAGGATCGGTCAATCAAAAAAATAACATAATATTCTCAGAATTTTTAACACAAGTAGATAATGGAAGAGTTGTTCAGGTTGAAATCCAAGGAAAAAATATAAAGGGTGTAATGTCAAATGGAGAGATATTTAATACTTATGCTCCTGATGATCCAAATTTAATTCAAAAATTGAGTGATAAAGGCGTAAGTATTTCTGCAAGTCCATTAGAAGAAAAAATGCCTTCTTTATTTGGGATACTTTTATCTTGGTTTCCAATGTTACTTTTAATCGCTGTATGGATTTTCTTTATGAGGCAGATGCAAGGAGGTAAAGGTGGAGCAATGGGCTTTGGAAAATCTAAAGCGAAGATGATGAACGAAGTAAAAGGAAAAGTTACGTTTAATGATGTTGCTGGAGTTGAAGAAGCTAAAGAAGAAGTCGAGGAAGTTGTAGAATTTTTAAAGGATCCAAAAAAATTTAGTAGACTAGGTGGCAAAATACCTCGTGGCTGTCTTTTAGTTGGACCTCCAGGTACAGGTAAAACTTTGTTAGCTAGAGCAATTGCAGGTGAAGCTGGAGTTCCTTTCTTTACAATATCAGGTTCAGATTTTGTGGAAATGTTTGTTGGTGTTGGAGCTTCAAGAGTTCGAGATATGTTTGAGCAAGGTAAAAAGCACTCACCATGTATAATATTTATTGACGAGATTGATGCTGTAGGAAGAAGTAGAGGTGCAGGCTTAGGTGGTGGAAACGATGAGAGAGAACAAACCCTTAATCAATTGCTAGTAGAAATGGACGGTTTTGATACTAATGAAGGTGTGATAATAATTGCTGCTACTAACAGACCAGATGTACTTGATCCAGCTTTATTGAGACCAGGAAGGTTTGATAGACAGGTAGTGGTATCTAACCCAGATATTATTGGAAGAGAAAAAATACTTAAAGTTCACGCAAAAAAAATATCTATGGCACCAGATGTTAATTTAAGAACGATTGCAAGAGGAACTCCAGGCTTTTCTGGTGCAGATTTAGCAAATTTAGTAAATGAAGCGGCATTACTTGCAGCACGTAAAAACAAGAGAATAGTTACCTATTTAGAATTCGAAGATGCAAAAGATAAAGTAATGATGGGATCAGAGAGAAGATCAATGGTAATGAGTGAGGAGGAGAAAAAACTAACTGCCTATCACGAGGCAGGTCATGCAATTGTTACTATAAATGAAAAAGCAGCATATCCTATTCATAAAGCAACAATCATTCCAAGAGGGAGAGCACTAGGAATGGTTATGCAACTTCCTGAAAGAGACGAAGTTTCTCAAACAAGAGAGCAACTTCACGCTCAGATGGCTATTGCAATGGGTGGAAGGGTTGCAGAGGAAATAATTTTTGGAGATGATAAAGTAACAACTGGTGCAGCAAGTGACATTGAACAGGCCACAAAAAGAGCAAGGGCAATGGTAATGAGAGCAGGATTAAGTAAAGAACTTGGTCCAGTTGCATATGGAGAAAATGAAGAAGAGGTTTTCCTAGGAAGATCGGTTGCGAGACAACAAAATATGTCAGAAGAAACTGCAAGGAAAGTAGACAGCGAGATAAGGAAATTTGTCGATAAAGGCTATGAAAGGGCAAAAAAAGTTTTGACTGAAAAAATCGATGACTTACATAAATTAGCCAAAGCCCTACTTACTTATGAAACATTGTCGGGTGATGAAATTGAGGACATAGTTAACAAAAACATATATCCAAAAAATAAAGAGGATTTAAAAGTGGAAGAAGATGATCAAAGTTCTGCTTTAGGATCAATGGGTTTGAAACCAAAGATTGTTCATTAAAATTTAATGAAAAAATATTACACAAGGGCGTGTAATTTTTATTATAACAAGACATCTAAAGAAAATGTAAAAAAAAGAATTTCACTTCCAATTGGTGGCAACAAATCGCTTTCATTTGACACTATTGAGATAATTACTAGGACAAATAAAAAAAAAATAAATATTAAAAACATTAATAACCTTCCATTAAAAATTAAAAAAAAAGTCTTAATTGATATAGATAACATATCTAAAGCTAAAAAAATTCCCAATTTAAAATTTAATAATTTACCAATAATTATGGGGATTTTAAATATTACCCCAGATAGTTTTTCTGATGGTGGAAAATTTAATAAAAAAGTTTCTGCAAGAAAGCAGATTCAAAAATTAATATATGACGGGGCAAAAATAATTGACTTAGGTGGTGAGTCTACAAGACCTGGTTCTAAAGAAATTCCTCAAACTGAAGAGTGGTTGAGAGTAAATAAAGTAATGGATTATTTAAAATCTAAAAAAATTTTTGTTTCATTAGATACTAGAAAAACTTTTGTAATGAAAAAAGCTTCAAAATATAAACTGGACTTAATTAATGATGTATCTGGCTTAAGTTATGACAAAGAGACAATAAATTTTTTAAAAAATAGTAAATTACCATTTGTTTTACACCATATGAAAGGAACGACGGAAACTATGCAAAAAAATCCGAGTTATAATAATGTTTTGTTAGATATATACGACTATTTTGATGAAAAATTAAAATTAATAAGAAAAAAAGGAATTAAACATAATCACATCATTTTAGATCCTGGAATAGGATTTGGTAAAAATACGAAACATAATATTACTTTGATTAATAATATTTCTATTTTTCATTCTTTGGGATTACCAGTAATGTTAGGAATTTCCAGAAAGAAATTTATAAAAGATATATCTGGTCAAAATGATAGTAAACAAAGAATAGGCGGGACTGTGTCTTCAAGTATTTTCAGTATGCTACAGGGAGTACAAGTACTAAGAGTCCATGATGTCAATGAAGTCAACCAAGGAATAAAAGTTTTTAAAAATTTAAATTTAAACTTATGATAAAAAAATATTTTGGAACAGATGGAATTAGAGGAAAAGTAAATGGAGATAAAATAAATGGTGACATGTTTTTTAAGTTTGGTCTCGCTGCTGGCACATATTTTAATAATCAAAAAAAAACTAAACAGGTAGCAATTATTGCAAAAGATACAAGATTGTCTGGATATACACTTGAGCCAGCTTTAGTATCTGGTTTAACATCAGCAGGAATGCATGTATTTACTTTTGGACCATTACCAACAAATGGTTTAGCGATGCTTACAAAAAAAATGAAAGCTAATATGGGGATTATGATTACTGCATCTCACAATCCATATGATGATAACGGTTTAAAATTATTTGGACCAGATGGATTAAAATTGTCAGATAAAATAGAAAAAAAAATAGAAAAACTAATTGACTCCAAGATATCAAAAAAATTATCAAATCCTAAAATATTAGGAAGAGTTAAAAGACTAGAAGATGGTTCAGAAAAATATATACAAATATTAAAAAAAAATTTTCCTAAACAATTTAATTTAAGAGGTTTAAGAATTACAATAGATTGTGCTAATGGAGCAGCCTATAAAGTGGGACCACAATTGTTTAGATCGTTAGGTGCAATTGTTCATGAAATAGGTACTTCACCTAATGGATTTAATATTAATAATAAATGTGGATCTACATATCCAAACAAAATCAAATATAACACGAAAAAAAATAAATCACATATTGGAATTTCTTTAGACGGTGATGCAGATAGAATTATAATTTGCGACGAAAAGGGCAATATTATTGATGGAGACAAAATAATTGCAATGCTTGGTGAAAGATGGAAAAGAAAAAAAATTTTAAAAGGAGGAGTTGTTGGAACTTTGATGTCAAATTATGGATTGCAAAAATACTTTTCAATAAAAAGGATAAAATTTGTAAGATCTAAAGTTGGTGATAGATATGTAAAAGAAGAAATGCAGAAAAATAAATTTAATTTAGGAGGTGAGCAGTCAGGGCATATAATATTAGGTAAATTTGCTACCACCGGCGACGGTCTATTGGTTGCTTTAGAAATTTTGTTTTCTATGCGGAAAGGTAAAAAGGCAAGTGAAATATTTCAAAATTTTAATCCCACACCTCAATTATTAGAAAATATAACAGTAAAAGATAAATCAATAATTAATAGTTTAAAGTGCAAAAATTCAATAAAAAAAGCAAATAATTTGTTAAATGGTCAAGGAAGAATGTTAGTAAGAAAGTCTGGAACAGAACCTGTAATAAGAATAATGTGTGAAACAGAAGATCAAACTATGCTTTCAAAATGCGTTAACATTGTAAAAAAATCAATTATTTAACTTGAAAATTAAATCTAAAATTTTAATTATTGCTGGTTCAGACTCTTCTGGAGGTGCAGGAATACAAGCAGATATTAAAACTGTTACATCGCTTGGTTCATATGCTATGACAGCCATAACTGCTATTACATCTCAAAATACAACAGGAGTTAAATCAATTATTCCTATAAGTGGTAGAGAAATTTCAAAACAAATTGAATTTACTGCAAAAGATATAAAACCAGACGCTATTAAAATAGGAATGCTTCATTCAAAAGATATTATAAATTCAGTAATAAAATCAATAAAAAAAATTAAAGCAAAAAAAATAATATTAGACCCTGTTATGGTGGCAAAAGGGGGAAAAAAATTAATTAATGACAAAGATATAAAAATTTTAAAAAACAAACTTTTATCTAAAGCAGACTTAATTACACCAAATATACCTGAAGCTGAAGTTTTAACCAATTTAAAGATATCAACTATTCGTGATGTTATTTTAGCAGGTAATTATCTAATAGAATTAGGTGCAAAAAATGTCCTCATTAAAGGAGGCCATCTAAATACCAAATATATTCAAGATGTATTAATAAATAAAAAAGAAATAACAATCTTTAAAAATAAAAAAATAAATACAAAAAATAGCCATGGAACTGGTTGTACTCTCTCTAGTGCTATAACTACTTATTTTTCGTGTGGAAAAACTTTAAAGAAATCTTGTGAAATGGCAATTAAATATGTAAATCATTCATTAAGAACACAACCAAACTTAGGGAAAGGTCATGGTCCTGTTAACCATTTAAACAGTATACAAATTAAAAAAAATTTTAGATGAAAAATGTAGTTGTAGTAGGTTCGCAATGGGGAGATGAAGGAAAAGGTAAAATTGTTGACTGGCTATCAAGTGAAGCTGATGTAATAGTAAGATTTCAAGGTGGACATAATGCTGGTCATACTCTTGTGATAGATGGTGTAGTTTATAAATTAAGACTGTTGCCATCAGGAATAGTTAGAAAAAATAAAATATCAATAATTGGAAATGGAGTAGTGGTTGATCCATGGGCACTATTAGAAGAGATTGATGAAATTAAATCTAAAAATGTAGAAGTTAATTCTAATAATTTAATATTATCTGAAGCAGCAACTCTTATCCTTCCATTTCATAAAGAAATGGATGAGATCAGAGAGGATACGGCGGGAAAATCAAAAATAGGAACTACAAGAAGAGGAATTGGACCAGCGTATGAAGACAAGGTTGGCAGAAGATCGATAAGAGTAATGGATCTTGCATCAGAAAATAATTTGGATAAAAGACTAGAAATAGTATTAAATCATCACAATGCTATCAGAAAAGGTTTGGGAAAACCTGAATTTAAAAAAGAAAAATTAAAAAAAGATCTATTGAATATTGCGCCACAATTACTTAAATTTTCACAACCAGTATGGAAAAAAATTGACGAATTTAAATCTCAAAATAAAAAAATATTATTTGAAGGTGCGCAAGGGGTTCTTTTGGACGTTGACCATGGGACTTATCCATTTGTAACCTCTTCTAATACAGTTGCTTCATCAGCAGCTACTGGCTCAGGTTGTGGTATAAACTCTATTAATTATGTTTTAGGGATTACAAAAGCATACACTACAAGAGTTGGAGAAGGTCCTTTTCCAACAGAACTAACTGATAAGATAGGTGAATCTCTTGGAACACGAGGAAAAGAGTTTGGAACTGTAACTAGTCGTAAAAGAAGATGTGGTTGGTTTGATGGAGTGCTTGTAAGACAAACTCTTAAAATTTCTGGAATTGATGGAATAGCACTAACAAAACTTGATGTACTAGACGAACTAGATGAAATTAAAATGTGTATTGCATATGAAATAAATGGTAAAAAATTTGATTATCTTCCTGCCTCGGTTGATGACCAATTTATAGCTAAACCAATATACAAATCCTTCAAAGGTTGGAAATCTTCAACAGTAGGTATAAAAAAATTTGAGGAACTGCCGGAAAATGCAAAAAATTACATTAAAGAATTAGAAATGTTTATTGAGACTAGAATTTCAAGTATTTCTACTAGTCCTGAGAGAAATGATACAATCTTAATTCAGGATCCTTTTAATCTTTAATTTGCCGGCAGCAAGTTTTTAGACTTAGCAGAATTAAGCATATGCTTTTGGAGTTTTTCAAAAGCTTTATTTTCTATTTGTCTTACTCTTTCTCTACTTATTTTATATTTTTTACTTAATTCATCTAAAGTTGTAGGTTCATCAGTTAATCTTCTAGAGTATAATATTTTTTTTTCTCTTTCATTTAATATTTTAATTGAGTCTTGAAGTAGATCTTTTCTTTGTTCCATTTCATCACTCTGAGCAATTTTTAGTTCGTGATCCATTTGGTTATCAACTACCCAGTCTTGCCATTCATCTCCATCTTCACCAATAGGAGCATTTAAAGATTGTTCTTTTCCTAAAAGTCTTCTATTCATTGAAATAACCTCGTTTTCACTAACAGACAATCTTTTAGCAATATCTTCAACTTGCTCTTTCTTTAAGTCACCTTCTGATCGAGGGGCTATTTGGTTTTTAATTTTTTTTAGGTTAAAAAAAAGTTTTTTCTGAGCCGTTGTTGTTCCTATTTTCACTAAACTCCATGACCTTAATATATATTCCTGTATTGAAGCTTTGATCCACCACATAGCATAAGTAGCAAGCCTAAAACCTTTTTCTGGTTCAAATTTTTTCACTGCTTGCATCAATCCTACATTACCTTCAGATATCATCTCATTAAGTGGTAAACCGTAACCTTTGTAACCCATGGCTATTTTTGCAACTAATCTTAGATGACTCGTTACAAGTTTTTCTGCAGATTTTACATTTCCAGTTGATTGCCAATTTTTAGCTAACATATATTCTTCTTCAGCTGCAAGCATTGGAAACTTTTTAATCTGAGCAAGATATGCAGCTAATCCACCTTCATTTGAAAGTGCCGGTAAATTGTAACTATTATTTTCCATTCGAGATATTTATTTAATAAATAAATAAATTTTTACAATGTTTTTATTACTTTATTTTTCTTAGTTTTTTTAAAATTTGTTGTAAATCTGATGGCAATTTTGACGAAAATTGAAGTCTTAAATTATTTTTTGGATGATTAAAACCAATTGTTTTTGCATGTAAAAAATGTCTATCAAGCTTAGTTAAACTATTATCGATCTCTCTATCAATATTTACAATTTTTTTAAATTTTTTCTTATATTTTTTGTCACCTAATATATTATTACCTTTATAAGACAAATGAACTCTTATTTGGTGAGTTCTACCTGTTTCTAGTTTGCATTCAACAAGACTAAATGTTGGAATTTTCTCATTTTCAAATATTTCTAAAGTTTTATAATTTGTTATGGCTTTTTTACCTTTCATAAATGAAACCTCCATCATTTGTCTATTTCTTGAGCTTCGAGTAATAAATGTTTCTATTTTTCCGTTTTGAGGTCTTATTTTTCCCCAGACCAAAGCCAAATAAACTCTTGTGATAGAATGATTTGAAAATTGCTTTGATATATATTTATGTGAAATGTTATTTTTAGCAATAACAATCAATCCAGATGTATCTTTATCTATCCTGTGAACGATTCCTGGTCTTAATTCGTTTCCAATATTAGATAAATTATTACCATAATTTATTAAGGCATTTACAATAGTATTGTCATAATTTCCTGGACCAGGATGCATAGAAATTCCTGCAGATTTATCTATAATTATTAAATCTTCATCTTCGTAAATAATATCAAGAGGATATTTAAATGGTTCGAGATTTTCTTTTTTTAGTTCTGAAATTTCAAAATGAATTTCATCATTTAATTTAATTTTTTTAGAAGGGTCAGTAACGATAATGTTATTTATTTTTAATTTACCTTCTAAAATCAAACTTTTTACTCTTGATCTACTTAATTTTTTATCCTGATTAGATAATAAAATATCTATTCTTAAATTTTTTTCTTTATTTTTAACTTTTATATTTATAATACTTCCCATATTAATATAAATATACAATATGCGCTTGTAGCTCAACTGGATAGAGCGCCAGATTTCGGCTCTGGAGGTTCAGGGTTCAACTCCTTGCGGGCGCACCATTATTCACCCATATTTATCAAAGTCCCTTTATTTTTTGCAGCATTAAAAGAATAGTAAAATAAAATAATTGAGAGAGTAAAATAAAAAGCGTTCCATATAAAAGCATAATAAACATTTTCAATATTAACTGTTTGATTAATCAAAATATTTCTAGCCTCTTCAAATATATAAACTAAGGGTAAAACATATGCTATTTTTTGAAATATTTCAGGAAGAGTTTCTATTGGATAATAAATACATCCAAAAGGTGCAAGTAAAAACATTGTTGACCAAGCAATATTTTCAAATGATGGACCAAATCTAAGTAAACCCGAAGAAACCAAAATACCTAGTGTAATTCCAAAAATATAAAGACTTAAAAAAAGAAAAAATAAATATATTCCTAAATCTAAAATTGATATTCCAAATAATGGAGATGTAAGTAAAATTGCTGGAACTAGGCCAATTAGCGATCTAATTAAGGCTGTTATAACAAGTGAAGTTAAAATTTCACCAATTCTCATTGGCGCTATGAAAAGATTAGTGAAATTTCTACTCCAAATTTCTTCTAAAAAAAGCATATTGAAACCAATACTTGTTCTAAACAAAAAATCATAAAGTATTGCACAAGTAAGAATTACACCAACCGCATTATTATAATAAGTTGTATGAGTAGCAAAAAAATTAGAGATAAATCCCCACAAAGTAATTTGAATAGTTGGCCAGTATACTAAGTCTAAGATTCTAGGAAATGATCTAGTAATGAGATAAAAATGTCTTAAAAATAAACCGTAAATTCTAGTTAAACTCACCTTTACTCCTTGAAAGTTTTAAAAAAACTTCTTCTAAATTTGATCTTCCGTGCTTAGCAATCAAATCATCAGGTTTACCTTTATCTATAATTTCTCCATTCTTCATCATTAGAACTGACTTGCACAAGCGTGTAACTTCGCTCATATTATGAGAGGCTAAAAGTATTGAGATTTTTTTCTCTTTTTTGTAATCCTCTAAAAAAGTTCTCACAAAATCACCTACTTCCGGGTCTAATGATGCAGTTGGCTCATCTAGTAAAAGTACTCTTGGTTCATTAATTAATGCTTTTGCTAGACTGACTCTATTTTTTTGACCTGAAGATAATTCACCAGTAATACTATCTAATAATTCTCTTATTCTCAGTTTATCTGAGAGATATTCAATTCTCTCCTCGATATTTTGAACTTTATAAAGTTTTGAATAAACATATAGATTTTGCTTTACAGTAAGTTTTTTTGGTAATTCAATATATGGAGATATAAAATTAATCATTTCAAGTATTTTAATTCTATGATCTTCAAGTTTAAGGTTATTAATTAATATTTGTCCACTTGTGGGTTTTAGCAAACCAAGTAACATTCCAATAGTTGTAGTTTTTCCTGAGCCATTTGGTCCAAGTAAACCGAGAATTTCATTTTCCTGAACATTAAAAGAAATACCTTTCACAGCCTCTTTTTTTCCATAATTTTTTTTTATATCTTTTACTTCAATTAAATTTTTCATTTCTTTGATGCTCTCAAAAGTCTATCGTTAATTGCTTCACCAATTTGAATATTTGGTATTTTTTCAACTGCAATTTTTTTATATCCTTTTTTTTTTATTTTTCTAAGTATTTTGTATAAATTTTTTGCTGCCTCTCTTAAATTTTTAGTTTTACTTAAATAAAAATGATTTTTATTTATTTTTTTTCTTTTTTTTATCAAAATAAAAGCTTCTCCATGATTATTTTTTTTGGCATTTAGTCTCATAGGGATATCTGGAGAATAATGTAATTTACTGCTACCTGGCATTCTCACATTTACCTTTCCTTTTTGCTTATTTTTTGAAGATTTAATAAATTTATAAATCAATTTACTGTCTATACCTCCCAATCTTAGAATATTTGGATTTCCAACAAGATTTACTATAGTAGATTCCAAACCTACCTTTGAAGATCCACCTTCTAAAACAAATTTTATTTTATTACCAAATTCGTCAATTACGTCGTGTTTTGAAACTGGACTAATACTTGATGAAATATTTGCACTGGGAGCTGCGAGCGGATAATCAATTTTTTTTAACAACTTTCTTGTTAAATGATGACTGGGGAATCTTACTGCTACCAAATTTGAGTCATTTGTGACATTTCTCGAAATTCTACTTGTCTTCTTTTTTTTTAAAACGAATGAAATTGCTCCTGGACAAAATTTTTTGTAAAGACGCTTGAAAACATCGTTTAATTCACAATCTTTTTTTAATTGATTAATATTATGATAGTGAACAATTAAAGGATTGTTGCTGGGTCTTTTTTTTAATTTAAATATCTTAGATACAGCCTTTTTTGAGTAAGCATTTGCAGCTAACCCATACACAGTCTCAGTAGGGATTGCTACACATTCATCATTATTCAAATATTTTATTGTTTTTTTAATATTTGAATCATCATTTTTCATATAATATTACCAACTAATATATGAATGAAAAAAATTTGCTAGATGATATTGCGTCAAAATCAATAAATGAGCTTACAGATTTGGCTGATAAAATTATTAAAAATCTAGAAAATGAAACTAATTTAGAAAACAAATCAGAGGACTATGTTAATTTGATTAAAATAAACAAACTTATAGAAAAAAAATTTAAAAAAAATTTTAAAGAGATATCAGATCAATCAAATTTGAAAATTAAAGAAATAAAATCAAACAAAGATGCAAAAAAAATTAAATAAAATTGTAAAAAAAACTAACAATTATCTTTATCGATATTTTTCTGATGAAAAAAATACAAATCTAATAAAACCAATGTTGTATGGACTTCTTCCTGGAGGGAAAAAAGTAAGATCAAAAATACTTTTTGATGTTGGATCAATATTCGGTGTAGATAAAAAAATTATTTTGCAGGTAGCTGCAGCAGTAGAATGTATCCATGCTTACTCACTTATACATGATGATTTACCATGTATGGATAATGATAATTTAAGGAGAGGAAAATTAACAACCCATAAAAAATTTGGTGAATCCACAGCAATACTTGCTGGTAATTCTCTACTTACGATAGCATTCCAAATTCTAAGCCAAAAAAAATTAAATTTAAATGAGAAGAAGAAAATAAAATTGATAAATTTATTATCTGAAAGTTCTGGTCATACAGGTATCGCAGGTGGTCAATTTCTAGATTTAAGTTATGAGAAAATAAAAAAAAATAAAAAACAAATAATTGATATGCAAATTAAGAAAACTGGTAGGCTTTTTAGTTTTTGTTGTGTAGCGCCAATTATTATTTCAGGTAAAGTAAAATATGTAGAAAAATTTAACAAAATTGGTAATGAAATAGGCTTATTATTTCAAATTGCTGATGATTTAATTGATTTAAAAGGAAAAACGTCAAGAGTGGGAAAAAAAACTAGAAAAGATTTGAAAAAGGGAAAGGCTACTTTAATAAGTTTACTAGGAACTAATAATACTATTAAATATGCAGATAATCTGAAACTAAATATGTTTAAAAGTTTGAATATTTTTGGAGAAAAAAGTAAGGATTTAAAAGAAACAATAAATTATATTTTAAGTAGAACAAAGTGAATAATAATTACAAATTTTTAAATAATGTTAATTTTCCAAGTGATATTAGGAAATTATCTCAATCTGAGATAAAAGTTTTGGCTGACGAGGTTAGGCAAGAATTAATTGATGTAGTCTCTGAAACTGGTGGACATTTAGGAGCTGGTCTAGGAGTTGTAGAACTGACTGTAGTTTTACATTATATTTTTAATACTCCTAATGATAAGCTAATTTGGGATGTTGGTCATCAAACATATCCTCACAAAATATTAACCGGTAGAAAAAATAAAATAAGAACATTAAGAAAAGGTAATGGATTGTCTGGTTTTACAAAAAGATCAGAGAGTGAGTATGATCCATTTGGTGCTGCGCATAGCTCAACTTCCATATCTTCTGCATTAGGAATTGCTGTGGCTAATAAATTAGCAAATAAATCTGACAATGTAGTTGCTGTTATAGGTGATGGAGCAATAAGTGCTGGTATGGCATATGAGGCAATGAACAACGCAGGAGAAAGTAAGGCAAAAATGATAGTCGTTTTAAATGATAATGATATGTCAATTGCAAAACCTGTTGGAGCTATGAGAAAGCATCTTGCAAAAATTCTGTCTGGTAAGATTTATTTTAGTTTTAGAGAGACATTAAAATTAGTCATATCTGCCTTCTCAAAAAGATTTAAAAACAAAGCAGGAAAAGCAGAGGATTTTTTAAGATCTGCGGTTACTGGTGGTACTTTATTTAACTCCATGGGATTTTACTACATTGGGCCAATAGATGGACATGATATTGATACTATGGTTTCTGTATTTAAAAATGCAAAAGAAATTAATTATGATGGTCCAATTTTAGTCCATGTAAAAACTGAAAAAGGAAAAGGTTATAAATTCGCAGAAAAATCAGAAGATAAATTTCATGGAGTTTCAAAATTTAATGTAAAAACAGGAGAACAGATAAAGTCATCATCTAATGCACCATCATATACTAAAATATTTGCTAACTCCTTAATCAAGCATGCTGAAAAAGATAGTAAAGTTATTGGCATAACAGCAGCGATGCCATCAGGAACAGGTATGAATTTATTTGGAAAAAAATTTCCTAACAGAATGTTTGATGTTGGAATAGCAGAACAGCACGCAGTAACTTTTGCTGCTGGAATGGCTACAGAAGGATTTAAACCTTATGCAGCAATATACTCAACTTTTCTTCAAAGAGCTTATGATCAAGTTGTTCATGATGTTGCAATTCAATCTTTGCCAGTAAGATTTGCAATTGATAGAGCTGGACTAGTCGGCGCTGATGGACCAACGCATGCTGGCTCGTTTGATATAACATACTTATCAACACTGCCAAATTTTGTAGTAATGGCAGCTAGTGATGAAGCCGAACTTGTAAGAATGATCAATACCTCAATAGATATTAATGATAGACCCTCAGCGTTTAGATATCCAAGAGGAAATGGTATAGGTATAGAATTACCAGACATAAATGAAAAAATTGAATTGGGTAAAGGAAAAATTGTTAAAACTGGAAAAAAAGTTGTAATTTTAAATTTTGGGGCAAGACTTCATGAGTGTATTTTAGCATCTGAAAATTTATCTAAAAAAGGAATTAATATTTCTATAATAGATGCAAGATTTGCAAAACCTTTAGATGAAAATCTAATCTGGCAAATTGCAACAGAACATGAAGTTTTAATCACAATAGAGGAAGGCTCTATTGGAGGATTTGGATCTCATGTTAGCCAATTTCTTAGTGAAAAAAATCTTCTAGACAGTAATTTAAAATTTAGATCAATGATATTGCCCGATAGATTTATAGATCATGATAAACCAGAGTTAATGTATAAATTTGCAAATCTAGATTCAATTGGAATAGAAAATAAGATTCTAGATACACTAAATTCAAAAGTTTTAATAAAAAAATCTAATTAAATTTTATTTTGAGCAGTATTCATTAAATAGTGGTCAAGAATTACACAATGCATCATAGCTTCTCCTATTGGGACTGCTCTAATTCCTACACACGGATCATGTCTTCCTTTAACAGATATGGTTGTATTCTTACCAAACTTATCAATTGTTTTTCTAGATGATAAAATCGATGAAGTTGGTTTAACAGCAAATGAAATTTTTATTTCTTGACCTGTTGAAATTCCACCTAAAATTCCACCAGCATTGTTTGATTTAAAACTAGTTTTACCTTTTCTTTGTAAAATCTCATCAGAGTTTTCTTCCCCAGTTAGCATGGCTGAGTCCATTCCCGATCCAATATTTACTCCCTTTACAGCATTTATGCTCATCATCGCAGCTGCTAAATCCATATCTAATTTGGAATATATTGGTGCACCAAGTCCTAAAGGTACTCCTCTTGCTCTTATCTCAATTATTGCTCCACAAGATGATCCAGCTTTTCTTATGCTGAGCAAATATTTTTCCCAGAGCTTAATTACAGATTTGTCAGGACAAAAAAAAGGGTTTGTGGATATAGTTTTGTCTTTCCATTTTTTTTTATCACACCCTAAAATTCCTAATTGTGTAACTGCACCGACTGCTTGATACTTATTACCAATCTTATTTTTCAAAACTACTTTTGCAATTGCCCCTGCCGCAACTCTTGCTGCAGTCTCACGGGCTGACTGTCTTCCACCTCCTCTATAATCCCGAATTCCATACTTTTTAAAATAAGTGTAATCTGCATGACCTGGTCTAAATTTGTTCTTTATTGTCTCATAATCTCTAGATCTCATGTCTTTGTTATAAATTATTAAAGATATTGGAGTTCCAGTAGTTTTACCCTCAAAAACACCAGATAAAATATTAATTTTGTCATCCTCTTTTCTTTGTGTTGTGAATTTAGATTGACCTGGTTTTCTTTTGTTAAGTTCTTTTTGAATATCATTTTCTTTTATTGGAACATTTGGTGGGCATCCGTCCACAACACACCCAATTGCAGGACCATGAGATTCACCCCAAGTAGTAAATCTAAATAACTTTCCAAATGTATTAAATGACATTATCTTACTGTATAAATTATTTTTTTAAAATTATGAACGAAAAAAACTCACTTGGATTAAATCTTTGCTTTAAAGATCATAATAACCCAATAAAACTTTTTGAAGAATGGTTCAATAAAGCAAAAAAAACTGAAATTAATGACCCAAATGCATTTGCTGTAGGCACTGTTAATAAAAAAGGATTTCCAACAGTTAGAATGGTACTTCTTAAAGATTTTGATAAAAATGGTTTCGTTTTTTATACCAATTTAAAAAGTGATAAAAGTAAAGCCATTAAAAATTCTTCAAAAATTTCTATGTGTTTTCATTGGAAAAGTCTACAAAGGCAAATTAGGGTAGTTGGTATTGCATCTAAAGTTTCAAAAAAAGAAGCTGATGATTATTATAAATCAAGAGCATATGGAAGTAGAATTGGCGCTTGGGCATCACAACAGAGTAGTGTGCTTAAAAAAAGAGAGGATTTATATAAATCTATTAAAGAATTTAAAAAAAAATTCCCAAATGAAAAAAAAGTACCACGACCAGATTACTGGTCAGGATGGAGAATAAAACCCAAAGAAATAGAATTCTGGCTTGATGGTCAAAATCGAATTCATGAAAGATTGAAATACATTAAAAAAACTAAAAGTTGGAAAAAAGTATTGTTAAGCCCTTAGAAATTTCTCTCTATACTAAAAGACGTTAAATTTTTAAGCACATTCTTTTCATCAGTTTCCTCAAATACACTTAAAGAATTAGAAGCTAAATTTATATAATGCTCTGCTTTTTTATAACACTCTTTAATTACGTTATTTTTTTTTATTAAATTTAGAACATATTCTAAATCTTGCTTTTCACGAATTTGTTTTTCAAATAAGGATTTTAATTTTTCTTTTTCGATATCATCTACTCTTTGATAAAGTAGAATTATAGGCAAAGTTACTTTTCCCTCATAAAAATCATTACCAATATTTTTTCCAAATAATTTGAATTCAGAATTATAATCTAAGGTGTCATCCGCAATTTGAAATGTAAGGCCTAAGTTTTTTCCATAAAATTCTAAAGCATTTTTATATTTTAAATCTTTTTCTGAAATAATTGCGCCAACTTTAGTTGCTGCAGCAAATAGAGATGCAGTTTTTGAGGAAATAATATTAAGATACGTTTCCTCTAGGATATCAATTTCTTTATTGTGTTGTAATTGCAAAACCTCTCCTTGTGCAATTTCTGATGATGTATTTGCTAAAAGTTTTAATAATTCTAAATTTCCATCTTCAACCATCATTTCAAAACATTTGCTTAAGAGATAATCTCCTACTAAGATTGATGAATGATTTCCCCAGATTTTATTTAAGGTTTTTTTTCCTCTTCGAATTTCAGAGCTATCAATAACATCATCATGCATTAAGGTTGCTGCATGAATTAACTCTACACATGCGGCTAGATTAACATCTCTCAATCCTTTTTTATATCCACAAATTTTTGAGCATTGTAATGTCAAAAGTGCTCTAAGTCTTTTTCCTCCAGTGCTTAAATGATATTTTGTCATCTCTTGAACTAAGTCAACTTTACTAGCTAATCTAGAATTAATTTTTTCCTCAACTAGAATCAACTTGTCTTCAACTGAGTTTTTTAAATCAGCATAAGAATTATTAATTTTTTTTTGAAGCTGTATTACAGTTCCCATATTTTAAAACTATTATATACAAATTATTATTATACTTATCAATTGACGCACCTTATTCTTCAATTATAACTAGGGAGTATAATATATTTAAAAAATTTATTAAAATTCAAATGTTTTCATTTTTAAAAAAAAAAAAGATAATTAGTCATCTTAAACTATCAGGTGTTATTGGAAATGCAGGAAAATTCAGACAGGGAATAGATTACTCAAGCCAAGAAGAAATAATAAGAAAAGCTTTCTCACTAAAAAAAGCCTCAGTGGTAGCAATCACAATAAACTCACCAGGAGGGTCTCCAGTACAATCACATCTGATATATAAACTTATAAAAGAACAATCAAAAAAAACAAAAAAAAAAGTGATTGTCTTTGCTGAGGATGTGGCTGCATCTGGAGGTTATCTTATTGCATGCGCTGGTGATGAGATTTATGCTAATTCAAGTTCGATCATTGGATCGATTGGTGTAATTTCTGCATCATTTGGATTTAAAAACTTAATAGAAAAAATTGGAGTTGAAAGAAGAGTATATACTGCAGGTAAGAATAAAAGCACGTTAGACCCTTTTCTTGATGAAAAAGAAGAAGATATAAATCGTTTAAAAAATATCCAATTAGAGATACATCAGGACTTTATTGATGTAGTTGAAGAAAGTAGAAAAAATAAACTTAATAAAAAATCTGGAATCGAACTTTTTTCAGGTGAATTTTGGGCAGGAAAAAAAGCAAAAGAATTGGGTTTAATAGATGGACTTGGTAATGCAGAGCAAATATTAAGAGAAAAATATGGAGATCAAATCGAGATTAAAAAGTTTGAGAAAAGTAAAGGATGGTTGTCAAAAAAATTATCATCCTCAGAGAATTATGCTGATAAAATTTTAAGCGTGTTAGAGGAAAGATCAATCTGGCAAAGGTATGGTCTCTAAAATAAAAAAAAACAATTTATCTTTTCAAGATATAATTTTTAATTTGCAAAAATATTGGGCAAAAAAAGGATGTGTAATATTACAACCTTACGATCTCGAAGTTGGTGCTGGAACTTTCCATCCTGCAACCACCTTAAGGTCTCTTGGTCCAAAACCATGGAAAACTGCGTATGTGCAACCATCTCGTAGGCCTACCGATGGACGTTATGGAGATAATCCAAATAGATTACAACATTATTATCAATTTCAAGTTTTAATAAAACCTTCTCCAAAAGATATTAAAAAGATGTATTTAAATAGTTTAATGTCAATTGGTATTAGTTATGATGATCATGACATAAGATTTGTGGAAGATGATTGGGAAAGTCCCACATTAGGAGCTGCAGGTTTAGGATGGGAAGTTTGGTGTGATGGAATGGAAGTTACACAATTTACTTATTTTCAACAAATGGCTGGTGTTGAATGTAAACCTGTATCAGTAGAAATTACCTACGGTTTAGAAAGATTGTGTATGTTTATTCAAAACAAAAAAAACGTTTTTGATTTGATTTGGAATAATGAGGGTATCTTATATAAAGATGTTTTCTACCAATCAGAAAAAGAATTTTCAGCTTATAATTTCGAACATGCAAATACTGATAATTTATTTAAAATATTTGAAATGCTTGAGAAAGAAACAAATTCTTTAATTGAAAAAAAAATTTCACTACCAGCATACGATCAATGTTTAAAATGTAGCCATATTTTCAATATTCTAGATGCTAGGGGTGTAATCAGTGTTGCCCAGAGAGCCGAGTACATAGCAAGAATAAGAGAATTAACAAAATCGATTGGTAAAGTTTGGATTGAAAGCCAAAGTTAATGTCAGAATTATTTGTAGAATTATTTAGTGAAGAAATTCCAGCAAAACTTCAGGTGAGTGCAAGAAGACAACTAAAAAAAATCATAAGTAATTTTCTTATCGACAATCAAATAAAATTTAATGAAAATTTTAAAGTATTTTCTACACCAAATAGGCTAGTATTACATGTTGATCAAATCCCTAACGAAATAACTTTAAAATCTGACGAAATCAGAGGCCCAAATACTAATGCCCCCCAAAAGGCTTTGGAAGGATTTATAAAATCTAATAATACCAGTTTAGAAAAAATTTTTAAAAAAAATACAGACAAAGGAGAATTCTTTTTTTTTATAAAAGAGTCTAAAATAATAAGAGTTTCTGAATTATTAGAAAAAAATTTAAGTGAATTGCTTTCCAAAATTTTTTGGAATAAATCAATGA
>CACPQM010000011.1 GCA_902636075.1 uncultured Pelagibacteraceae bacterium
GGGCAAGTACACATTTTCTAAAGCTGTAAAATCTGACAATAAGTTTTTGTCTTGATAAATAATTCCAATTTTCTTTGCTCTTATTAAATCATTTTCAACTTTATTATTTGATTTTATTTTATTACTACTTATTTCAATTGAACCCGTTGTGGGATTATCAATTAATGATAGTAAATTTAGTAAAGTCGATTTTCCAGATCCAGATGGTCCCATAATAGAATAAGTTTTTCCAGGTTCAAAATTAAATGAAATATCATTTAAAACTTTTATAGATTTATTTTTCTCGTATTTTTTTGAAATATTTTTTATTTTAATATAATTATTCATATTTTAGAGTTTTAACTGTATCTAAAGAAGATGCTTTTGAAGCTGGATACATAGATACTAAAATTGTTACAATTATTGAACAAAAAGAGATTATAATTATTGAAATTATATTTATTTCAGAAGGCATAGAGTTTAAAATATAAATATCCTCTGGGAAAAGAGAAATACCAAAAATATTTGAGATTAATTGTCTAATACTTTCTATATAAATAGAAAAAAGGGAACCAACAACTACACCAAACAATGTAGCTGATGTTCCTATAAAAAAACCAACCAAAAAGAAGATTTTTTTTATCGATTTGCTAGATACTCCAATTGATTTTAAGATACCTATATCTCTTGTTTTGTTTTTAACTAAAATTGTAAGTCCAGATATTATATTAAATGCTGCAACAATAATTATCAAAGAAAGAATTACAAACATTACATTTCTTTCAACTTTTAAGGCTGAAAATAATGATTTATTCATATCTGACCAAGTGTAAACTACTGAATCTGGAAATTGAGTTATTAAATTTTTTTTATGAATTTCTATATTTTTTGGATCTTTAAAATAAAATTCTAGGAACCTATCTTCTTTTTTTTTATTAAAAAAACTCTCAAGCGTTTGTAAATTAATATATGCAATATTTTCATTATAGTCTGATAAACCACTATCGAAAATTGATACTATTTTAAAGTTTTCTTGTTTGGGAAGAGTGCCTACTAAGGTTTGAATTCCTGCAGGAGACATAACTGTAATAGTATCACCAATATCAGCATTTAAATTAAAGCTCAATTCTTTACCAATTGAAATATTATTATTATTTAAGTTTTGCAATCCAAAAAATTCCTTATTTTTTACTATTTGAAGTTTTCTAAAATCACTTTCTAAATATCCTTTTAGAAAGACACCCTTTGTAACATTTTTACTCAATATTACTGCCTCTCCATCATTTGAAACTATATTTGTTGACAATTCCAAATCTTGAATATATTTCAGTGGTTTATTGTCTGGTTGAACTACGGCATGAGCATTAAAACCTACAATTTTAGTTATTAGTTCAGTTCTAAAACCATTCATTACAGACATAACAATGATTAAAACCGCTACCCCCAATGAAATACCTATAAAAGAAAAAATTGAGATGATATTTAAAAAACCATCATTTTTTCTAGTTCTTAAAAATCTAAATGTAACTTCTTTTTCTAGTTGTGAGATCAATTTGATTTAGCTTTTAAAATTTGTGACGCAACTTCTTCGATATTTAATTTTTGAGTTTCCCCATTAATTTCTTTAAACTCAAATAAATCTCCATCAGTTTTGTTTCCCAAAATCAACTGATACGGGATACCAATTAAATTAAATTTCCTAATTTTTGCTGAAATATTTTCTTCCGTATCATCTATGATAGCGTCTATATTTTTAGATTTTAAAAATTCGAATATTTTATTTGATTTTTCTAAATTTGATGTATCATTTTTTTTAATCATTGGAATTATTGCACAATGATAAGGAGCAACTGATATTGGCCATTTCATTATTTCATCTTTATCGTTGTATTTAGCCTCAATTATGGCACCTACCAATCTTGATACTCCTATTCCATAAGACCCCATTTTAACAAATTCTTTTTTACCATTAAAATCAACTGCAGCATTCATTGGTTTTGAATATTTATCTCCAAAATAGAATATGTGACCTACTTCAATTCCTTTTGTGTTTACTCTAAATTCCTCTGGAACTACTTTTTCAAACTCTTTCTGGTCAAATTTCTCATCTGTAACAGAATAATATTTTTCATACTGCTGTCGTAAATCAGTAAGCGAATTTTTTTCTAATAAAGTAGATGAGCTATTAACATCAAATATCCGTTTATCTGTGTAAATTTTACTTTCTCCGGTATCAGCAAGAATTATAAATTCATGGGAAAGATTTCCACCAATAGGTCCTGTATCTGCTGCCATTGGGATTGCTGACAAATTTAATCTTTTAAAAGTTCTTAAATATGAAAGGAAAAATTTGTTATAAGAAAAAAGAGCTTCGTCATCGTTTAAATCGAAAGAGTAAGCATCTTTCATATAAAACTCTCTACATCTCATAATTCCAAACCTTGGTCTTAATTCATCTCTAAATTTCCATTGAATATGATATAATAGTTGTGGAAGTGATTTATAAGATTTAATACTTGATCTAAATATTTCTGTCACTAATTCTTCATTAGTTGGTCCATATAACATTTCTCTATTTTGACGATCTTTAATACGTAACATCTCATCTCCATAATCATCATATCTTCCACTTTCTTTCCAAATTTCTGATGATTGAATTGTTGGCATTAGTATCTCCTGAACACCAATTCTGTCTTGCTCCTCTCTAACAATTTGCTCTATTTTTTTCATAACTTTAAAACCAAGTGGTAACCATGAATAGATTCCAGCTGATGATTGTTTTATCATTCCAACTCTTAACATAAGCTGATGAGATTTAATTTTGGCTTCTGTAGGATTATTTTTAAGAATTGGTACAAATGATTTTGAAAAATACATTTTATTATTTAAATTCTTACCAAGTTTATATTTGTTAGTGGTTTTTTCCCAGTTTTTTCTTTTGAAAATTTACGACAAGTTATTTTAAGAGCATCTACGAGATTATCTTGTTGTTTTGTATTGTTTAATGAAAATGTTTTAATAGTTCTTTCTATTTCTTCCTCTAATCCAAAAATAAAATCATCATTCTCATATACTGGTAGACCTCTAAAAGTTACCAAAGGTTTGTTGTGAATATTTCCTTTTGGTGTAATCATAATTGTAGCTTCTAAAAATCCATTTGATGAAATATTTCTTCTCTCTTTTATTGATCTAGAGTCTTCCTCTACCGGAACATTTCCATCTAAATAAACTCTTCCACTTGGTGCTTTGTCATAGACCTCTGGTTTTTCTCCAGGATACAATTTAACAATATCACCGTTCTCTACTTGAACTGGATATTTAACTTGCATTTCTTTTGCAAATTCAATGTGCTCTATCATGTGTCTATGTTCTCCATGAACTGGGATAACAGCTTTTGGTTTAATCCAATTATACATATCTCTAAGGTCATCACGATTAGGATGTCCAGAAACGTGAATATATTCATTCTCCTCAGATATAACTTCAATACCCTCTTTGACTAAATTATTATGTAACTTATACAATTTCTTCTCGTTTCCTGGTATAATTTTCGAAGAAAAAACTACAGCATCATTTCTTTCTATGTAGACATCCGGGTGAGTATATTTAACTATCCTATTCATAGCTCCCATTGGTTCGCCTTGACTTCCAGTGCACAAATAAACAATTTTTTCTCTAGATATATTTTTTGCATCTCTTGAGTCTATAGGATCAATAACATTCTTAAGGTAACCACATTGTCTTGCTGCTTTAAATATTCTGTGCATCGATCTTCCAACTAGTGAAATATGTCTTCCTGTTTGTTCTGCACAATAAAAAACAGTTTCCATCCTAGCTACATTAGATGCAAATGAAGTAACGATTATTCTTTTTTTTAATCTTTCAAAAACCTTAAGTAAATTTTTACGTACATCAAGTTCAGACCCTGCTCTACCTGCACTAAATACATTTGTAGAATCACAAATCATGGCTAATACACCTTCGTTACCTATTTCCTTTAATCTTTCAGAGTTTATATTTCCACCAATTAATGGATCTGGATCACACTTCCAATCTCCTGTATGTAAAATATTTCCAACTGGTGTTTGTATTCTTAGGCCATTAGGTTCAAGTATTGAATGAGTAAGTGTAACAAACTCAATTTTGAAGGGATCTAAATTAATTGTACTATTAAGTTCTACAATTTTTAAATAGCTAGATATATCAATTTTTTTTTCTTTAAATTTTTCGGTAATTAATACAGATGTAAAAGGTGTAGCATAAATTTTACATTTTAATTTTGGCCAAACATGAGCAATAGCTCCAATATGATCTTCGTGAGCATGTGTTAGGACTATGCCTAGCAAGTCATCTTTTTTATCTATTATAAATCCTGGATCTGGATATATTATATCAACACCAGGTACTGTATCATCTGCAAATGTAACACCAACGTCAACAATAATCCACTTTTGATTCTCTGGCTTACCATATGCAAATAGGTTCATGTTCATTCCTATTTCACCAGATCCTCCTAGAGGACAAAATAATAATTCATCTTTCATATTTTTTAATTTAATGCTACTTTTAAGATACCTTTTATTGTTAAATTTTTATCAACCGTTTTAATACCTTTAATTGATGATTTAAATAAGTGTGCAAATCCACCTGTAAGTATAATTTTAAACTTCTTTCTAGTTTGTTTTAAAATAAGTTTAATTATATTTTCAATTAAACCAGTATAACCATGATAAAAGCCAGCTCTTACAGCACTTTTAGTGTTTTTGCCAATGACATTTGCTGTCTTTTCTAGCTTAATTTTAGGTATTAAAGAGGCTTTATCTATTAAATTTTTCAAGGAAAGTTCCACGCCCGGCGCTAAAACACCACCAATATAATCTTTTTTAATAACAATATCAAAATTAGTAGCCGTTCCAAAATCAACTATAATATAATTAAACCTACTATCAATAACTGCAATCGCATTAGCTAAACGATCAGAACCAATTTGTTTTCTATTGACTTTTATATTTATAAATTTTTTTAAATTACATGTTTTTAATTCAACACAGTTCAATTTAGTAATTTCTTTAATGGTTTTTTGAATTATTTTATAAGAGTTAGGGACAACCGAGCTAAAGAGTACTTTTCTAAGTTTGGAATTATATTTTCTTAAAAATAATAATTTTTTATTGATAAATTTTTTGTTTAAATTTTTCTTATGAATTTTAATATTTTTGATCAATTTTAATTTGTTATTAAATAAACAAATTTTAATTGCAGTATTTCCAATATCTCCAATTAAATACATATATTAAACTCCAAATAAGTGTAAGTTTTTTTCATACAGAAATTTAATTTCTTTAAATAATTCAACTCTATTTAATTTTTTATTTGTATAATTATTCAAAAATGTAGTTGGATAATTATTAATTTTCGGACTATTAGACACATTAATTCCAATTCCTACAATCAAGTATTTTCTACCATCTCTAAAAATTGTTTCTTGTAAAATTCCACAGACCTTTTTTTTGTTTATTAATATATCATTAGGTTTTTTTATTAGGATTAAAGAATTTATTTTTTTATAAATTATTTTTTTAATTATTTTTAAATTTAAATTTATTATTTTTGATAAGGATATTTTTTTACTAATTTCAAAGAAGACTGATAAAAACAAATTACCTTTTATAGATATCCATTTATTTTTTCTTTGTCCTTTACCTTTTGTTTGTTGATCAGTTAAAATTATTCCTCTTTGATTGCCTTGCTTAATTAATCTTAGGGCTACATTATTAGTGCTTTCAACTTTTTTGTATAAATATTCTTTTAATTTCATTAGATCATGGTAATTTTAGATACTATTTCTGTTATGCCGCTCGGATATATAAAGTATGCTAAAATAAATATTGTTGAAATGGCCAAAGTAATTTTTAATCCTAGATTATGAGATGTTTCGTATTCTTCTTTTTCTGGATCAAAATATATAATTTTTATAATTCTTAAATAATAAAAAGCTGCAACTACAGTTGCTAATAATCCAACAATTGCTAAAAAATACATTGACTGTTCTATAACAGCTAAAAAAATATAAAATTTTGCAAAAAATCCTGCTAGTGGAGGTATTCCTGCTAAAGAAAATAAAACTATTAATAATGAAAAAGATAAAATTGGATGTTTTTTAGAGAGCCCAGATAAATCCTCTATATTCTCATAATATTTATCATTTCTCTTAAGCATAAATAAGCAGCTAAAAAAGGCTAAATTCATTACCAAATAAATAGATATATAAGTAATAGAACTTTGTATTCCTTGGTTGCTAACTGTTGCTAGTCCAGCCAACGCATAACCCATATGACTGATTGAACTATAAGCAATTAATCTTTTTAAGTTTTTTTGACCTATGGCTGCCACAGCACCAAATATCATTGAAGCTATTGAAATAAATACAATAATAGTTTGCCACTGATCATTCATATTAGCAAAAGGTGTGTACAAAAACTTAATGAATACAGAGAGCGCAGCTATTTTTGGAAGTATAGCAAAGAATAATGTTACAGATGTTGGGGAGCCTTGATAAACATCTGGAGCCCACATATGAAAAGGTACTGCTGATATTTTAAATGCAAGACCAACTAAAATAAAGACTATCCCAAAAGTGGTACCATAATTAAATTCAGTAGAGTTTATAAGTATTTGATCAAAATTTGTACTTTCAGAAAACCCATAAGTTAATGAACACCCATATAACAGCAAACCAGATGATAATGCGCTAAGAACAAAATATTTTAATCCAGATTCTGTAGAAAGTAAATTGTCTCTATTAAAAGATGAAAGAACATATAAAGCTAATGATTGTAGTTCAAGGCCCATGTAAAAAACAATTAAATCATTTGAACTTATCATTATCATCATTCCCAAAATGCTGCTTAGAATGAGAATCGGGTATTCAATTTTATTTAAATTGATAACTTGAATATATTTGGATCCAGTTAGCATTACAAAAATTCCAGATCCAACAAGTATAATCTTCATATAATTAGATAAATTGTCTATTAAATATGAATTATTAAATAAGTAAATTGTATCTAATGAGCTGAGATTTATTATTAGTGCCAATAAAATAACTAGCGATATATTAGATAAATTATAAATTAAACTTGCGCTATTTTTTTTGAAAACTCCAACTAGTAAAAAGAGCATTATAGATACCGATATGAAGATTTCAGGTAATATATATTGAAAATTTTCCATTAGTCTTTTGATGCAAGGCTGTTAATTAAGTCAAAGTTGTACATGTTTAAAGTATTCTCGACTGATGCTTCAATTGAATTCATTAAAGGCTCTGGATAAAAACCAAAAAATAAAATTGGTATTACTAAAGCTGATAAAGTGATAATTTCAAAAGTTTTTAAATCTTTCATACTTTTAAGCCCTTGATTATTAATTTCGCCGAAAACAACTCTTTTAAATAGCCACAGCATATATGCTGCTCCTAAAATTACTCCCAAACTTGCAATCATCGCTACTAGGATATTTTTCTCAAATGCACCCATTAAAATTAAAAATTCTCCAATAAAGCCTGTTGTTCCAGGTAGTCCTAGAGCTCCTAATGTGAATACCATAAAAACAATTGCATATCTTGGCATTATGGAGACTAAACCGCCATATTTATTTATTAGTCTTGTATGATGCCTTTCATAAACAACCCCAACACTTAAGAAGAGTGCTGCAGATACAAGTCCATGACTAATCATTTGGAAAATACTTCCCTCAATACCTTGTTGAGTCATTGTGAAGATACCTAGTGTTACAAATCCCATATGAGCAACAGAGGAGTATGCTATGAGTTTTTTCATATCTTCCTGCATCAAAGCAACTAGAGATGTATAAATAATTGCAATTAAACTTAAGATATAAACTAACATTGTGAAATTTTCAGAAGCTAAAGGAAATAATCCTATCGAAAATCTAATAAATCCATATCCAGCCATTTTAAGCAATATTGCTGCTAGCAATACAGATCCAACAGTTGGGGCTTCTACATGAGCATCTGGCAGCCACGTATGTACTGGCCACATAGGAGTTTTAACTGCAAAAGAACTGAAAAATGCTAACCATAATAAATTTTGATATTCAGCCTTTATGCCAAGTTCATAAAGTTTTTCAACATCAGTGGTTCCTGTTATCCAATAAATTGAAATAATAGCAACCAACATAAGAACTGATCCTAATAAAGTATACAGAAAAAATTTAAAAGCCGAATAGACTCTTCTTTCTCCACCCCAAATACCAATTATTAAAAACATTGGTATAAGACCTGCCTCAAAAAATAAATAAAATACTACTAGATCAAGTGAGCAGAAAACACCAATCATAAATGTTTCCATTATTAATATGGCAATTAAGAAATCCTTAAGTCGTTTTTTTATTGTAGCATTAACTGAAATAATGCAAATTGGAGTTATGAAAGTTGTTAATATTACAAATAAAATTGAAATACCATCTATTCCAACTTTATAATTTATAAATCCTGACAGCCATTCTCTATTTTCAATAAACTGGAAGTCTATTGAATTTTTATCAAAAACATACCAAAGATATAAAGATAATAAAAAATTTGCTAAAGAAATAAATAAAGCTACATATTTGGAACTTTGATATTTTCCACTTGATGATTTTGTGAATAATATAAATAAAGCACCTATTGTAGGTAGCAAAATTAAGGACGATAAAATTGGAAAGTTCATCAGTTTAATATCAGTATTGTTAGTAAAACTGAAAATCCAATCAACATAACAAATGCATATTGATAAATAAATCCAGATTGAAATTTGACTGCTTTAATTGATAAATTTTTAATTACACTTGAAATCCCATCAGGACCAAATTTATCTATTATTGATCCATCAACTTTTTTCCATAAAAACTTTCCAATTTTTTTTGAAGGATTAACAAATAAATAATCGTACATTTCATCAAAGTACCATTTCTTGACTAAAAATTGATAAATTGGTTCATTCATTTCTTTCAATCCATTTACTATGTTTGTGTTTTTAAGATATAAATAATAAGAAAATGGAATTGCAGAGGTAACAAGTATAGGTGTTAAAAACAAAAACCATGTTGGTGGGTGATCTGTACTGAGTGGTTCTAAAAATTTTATAGATTTACCCCAAAATTCATATGCTATCTCATGACCTATAAACAAACCTTTAAAGGCCATACCTGTAAAAATAGCTCCTATTGCCAAGATTACTAAGGGGGCAATCATCACCAAAGGAGACTCATGTATTTTATCAACACTAAGTTCTTTATTGTTAAAATTACCATGGAACGTTTTAAAAATAAGTCTCCAAGAGTAAATTGATGTTAATAAAGCTGTAAGAATACCCACAAAAGCTGCAAGTATTCCAACTCCATTTCCTCTTAGGTACGCAAATTCTATTATTGCATCTTTAGAATAAAAACCTGATAAAAAAGGAAAACCTGTTAAAGCGAGAGTTCCTATGAGCATTAATATATATGTGTATGGGAGTTTCTTAATAACTCCACCCATTTTATTTATATCTTGTTCTTCATGAAATGAATGAATTACAGCACCAGCTCCTAAAAATAGTAAAGCTTTAAAAAAGGCATGTGTAAATAGATGAAACATTGCAACATTGTAAGCACCTACTCCAGCAGCAAAAAACATATAGCCCAACTGACTACAAGTAGAATAAGCAATAATTTTTTTTATATCATTTTGAACAAGTGCGACTGTTGCTGCAAAGAAAGCAGTAGTCATTCCAATTATGGTTATAACTGTGAGAGCTAGTGGAGAGTATTCATATATAGGTGAGCATCTAACAATTAGAAATACCCCTGCTGTTACCATTGTTGCTGCATGAATTAATGCGGATACTGGAGTTGGGCCCTCCATAGCATCAGGCAACCAGGTATGTAATAAAAATTGAGCTGATTTACCCATTGCTCCAATTAATAGAAGCAAACTAATCAAATCAACAATATCTATATTAATACTAATAAAATTTATTTTTTTATCTAATACGTTCGGGATTTGTTGAAAAACTTCATCATAATTGACTGTGCCAAAAATATAAAAAATCAGAAAAATTCCAAGTGCTAAACCAAAGTCACCAACTCTATTAACAACAAAGGCTTTTATTGCAGCCTTGTTTGCACTCTCTTTTTTAAACCAAAATCCAATTAAAAAATATGAGCATAAGCCTACACCTTCCCACCCAAAAAATAGTTGAATAAAGTTGTCTGAACTTACTAAAGTTAACATTGCAAAAGTAAATAAGGACAAATATGCCATAAATCTTGTTTTATGAGGATCGTGTGACATGTAACCAATTGAGTAAATATGAACTAAAGCTGAAACAAAGTTTACCACAACAAACATAACTGCTGATAAGGCATCAATTTTTATCGACCAATTAACATTTAATGTTCCAGAGTTAATCCAAGTAGCTATAACAAGATTGTTTGAATAATCTGAACTAATAACTTTATACAAAACAAATAAAGAGAGTATTGCTGAAATACTTACAAACGAGCTCGTCAAAATTTGAGAATTTCTATCTCCTATTTTCTTTCCAAAAAAACCACTAATTACAGCTCCTATTAGAGGTAGAAATAAAATTAGGTGTTCCATTTTATCCTTTTAAATTTTTAATTTCTTCAACTCTTATTGTGTCTGAATTTCTAAAATAAACTACAATTATGGCTAATCCGATAGCAGCCTCAGCAGCAGCAACTGTTAAAATAAATAGAGTAAATATTTGTCCACTTAAATCATTGATAAATATTGAAAAGGCAACAAGGTTTATGTTTACTGCTAGTAAAATTAGCTCAATACTCATTAAAATAACTATTACATTTTTTCTATTAAGGAAAATCCCTACAACACCTATAGTAAATATAATTGCAGCTAATGTTAAATAATGTCCTAAACCTATGCTAAGCATCTATTTTAACTCCTTTGTTTCTCTCAGCCTCAACTAAATCAACACCTTCATCTCTTTCTCTAGAAATTTGCTTAACATAACTCTGTCTTTTAACTCCGGCTCTTTCTCTGTAAGTTAAAACAATTGCTCCTATCATAGCAACTAACAAAATCATTCCTGAAATTTGAAATAGATGTATATAATCCGTATATAAAACATTTCCTATAGATCTGGTATTAGTGACTTCAGTAGATATATTTATAGATAGACTATCTAATAAATCAGGTTTGTATTTCCATCCTCCAATTACAATTATAAGTTCAAAAAAAATAATTAAACTAACTAACAAGCCAACTGGGATATGTGTTCCACCATCCCACCTCGAGCTGAACCACTGACCTTTTTGTTCAGCAACATTTAACATCATCACAACAAATAAAAATAAAACTGCAACGGCTCCAACATAAACTATGAGCATTATCATACCTAAAAATTCTGCTCCTATCATAATAAACAAACAAGATATGCTAATGAAATCAAGAATTAAAAAAAAAACAGAGTGAACTGTATTTTTTGAAACCGTTACCATAACTGCTGAAACAATAGCTATTAAAGAGAAAATGTAAAAAAAAACTGAGTGTGCAATCATAAGATTATCTGTGATAACTATCAGCCTTTATATTTGCAGCTAAGATGTTCTCCCACCTGTCTCCATTTTCCAAAAGTTTTTCTTTTGTATAATAAAGCTCTTCTCTAGTTTCTGTTGCAAATTCGAAATTTGGACCTTGAACAATTGCATCCACAGGACAAGACTCCTCACAAAGTCCACAGTATATACACTTAAGCATATCAATGTCATATCTTACAGTTTTTCTACTACCATCATCTCTTTCCTTCGACTCAATTGTAATGGCTTGGGCTGGACATACAGCTTCACAAAGCTTACACGCTATGCATCTTTCTTCACCGTTAGGATATCTTCTAAGAGCATGCTCTCCTCTAGACCTTGTTCCTAATGATCCCTTTTCAAAAGGATAATTGATTGTCTTTTTTGCCTTAAAAGTCTCTTTTATTGCAATTAATAAACCAGTCACAAAATCAATCATGAATATAGTTTTTAATAACCGTGAAATTTTCATTTATTTTCCTGGTAGTAAATCAAAATATAGTAAAAAACTTGAAGTTAAAACAACATAAAACAGTGAAAATGGGAGAAATATCTTCCAACCAAGCTTCATTAATTGGTCGTATCTGTATCTTGGAACAGTTGCTTTAACTAACGCAAATAAAATAAATAAAAATAATATTTTAAAGATTAACCAAAATGGACCTGGAATAGCATTAAATGGGAAGATATCTATTGGAGATAACCAACCACCCAAAAATAAAACTGCTCCCATTGCACACATTAACAAAATATTTGCATACTCTCCTAACCAAAACATAGCATACATCATTCCTGAATATTCAGTTTGATACCCTGCTACTAATTCTGCTTCTGCTTCTGGTAAATCAAATGGAGGACGATTTGTTTCTGCTAGTGCAGAAATAAAAAAAATTACAAACATAGGAAACAAAGGAATTACAAACCACAAATTTTGTTGTGCCATAACGATGTCACTTAAGTTTAAAGATCCAACGCATAATAGAACGTTGATAATTATAACTCCTATTGAAACTTCATATGATACCATTTGTGCAGCAGATCTGATTGCACCTAAAAATGGGTATTTAGAGTTGGAGGCCCATCCTCCCATAATTATTCCATATACACCTAATGATGAAACTGCGAAAAGATATAAAATACCAACATTGATGTCTGCTAGTACAAAATCTTCACTAAATGGTATTACAGCCCATGATATTAATGCTAATGTCATAGTCACTACTGGAGCTAATACAAACACAAGCTTATTTGAGCTTGCAGGTATTATTATTTCTTTAAAGATATATTTTAATGCATCAGCTAATGATTGGAATAAACCAAATGGACCAACAACATTGGGGCCTCTTCGTTTTTGTACAAATGCCCAAACTCTTCTATCAAGCCAAACTATCATTGCTACAGAAACTAAAACAGGTACTAATAAAAATAAAATTTTATAAACTTCAGTAAAAAAAATTGAAAAATAAGAGTCCATTAACCCTCAGTTCCAGTTTTTTGCAAATTAGCTCTTGCGTATCTACACTCTGACATTGTTTTGGATGCGCGTGCAATCGTATTAGAATAGTAATAATCAATATCTTCAACTAATATTTTTTCATCATTCAAATTATATTTAGGAACTTTAAAATTTTTAATATTTCGATTATTTAAATAGTTTTGCATAGAATTTTGTAGTTCATCTTTATTTTTAAATAGAGGATTTCCAAGAATAGTAGATAATTCATTAATTATTTGCCAATCTTCTTTAGCTTCTCCAGGAGGATATGAAGCTTTATATGCTTTTTGAAGCTTTCCCTCTAAGTTAGTGAAATAACCATCTTGTTCAGTATATGCAGCACCAGGCAATATAAGATCTGCCATATCTGCACCGTTATCGCCATGACTTCCGATATAAATTATAAATTCATTACTTTTTTTAATTTTGAGGTTATCTTGACCTAATAAAAAAATTACTTCTACGTCACCATCCTCAATTTTTTTAAGAGCTTTATTACTTCCATCATTTGAGGAAAAAATGCCTAAATCATAAGAACCAACAGCAGATGCATCAGTTGATAAAATATTTAGTGCATTCCAATTATCATCAATTTTATTAATACTATTTAAATACTTTTTAAGTTCTTCAAATATATATGCACCATTTTTACTATTTAATATTGATTGACCTAAGATAATTATAGGTTTTTCTGAATTGGTAATTTTGTTTGAAAGATCGTGTTTATTTTCAATTATTTTATTAATTACTTTTGAATTATTTTCTAAAACTTTATAAGGATAAGTTAAATCACCCACATCCTCTAAAGAAAATATTTCAGTTCTATTTTTTAAATACGTTTTTCTTATTCTTGAGTTTAATATAGTTGCCTCAAATCTTGGGTTTGTGCCTATTAGTAATATAAAGTCACTTTCTTCAATCCTTTCTATGCTAGAGTTAAACAAATAATTACTTCTGTTTTCAAAATTTATGTAAGTATGTTTAGCTCTAGAATCTAAATATCTAGAATTTAACGTTTTTTGAAATAAGTTTTTAACAGCAAACATAGTTTCCATGTTTGTCATGTCACCAGTTAAACCAACTATTTTGTCTGGTGATGTTGTTGAAATTTTTTCTTTAATTTTTTTATATGCATCTTGCCAACTTATTTCTTCAAAATTTCCATTTGTTTTTATTAATGGGGTATCTAACCGTTGATTTTTTAATCCATCGCATGCATATCTTGTTTTATCAGAAATCCACTCCTCATTAATTTCCTCATTAATTCTTGGTAAAACCCTTTTTACTTCCCAATCGTAAGTATCCACTCTAATATTTGACCCAACAGCATCCATAACATCAATTGTTTCAGTCTTTTTAAGTTCCCAAGGTCTTGCCTCGAACACATAAGGTTTAGAAGTTAATGCACCAACTGGACATAAATCAATTACATTAGCTGACATTTCAGACTCCATGGATTTCTCTAAATATGTAGTAATTTCCATATTTTCTCCACGTCCTATCGCACCTAATTCTGGTACTCCCGCTACTTCAGTGGCAAATCTGATACACCTAGTACAATGAATACATCTTGTCATTTGGGTTTTAATTAATGGACCCATGTATTTTTCAGGTACATATCTTTTATTCTCTTTAAATCGTGATTTATCAATTCCATAAAACATAGATTGATCCTGTAAATCACACTCGCCACCTTGATCGCAAACAGGACAGTCTAAAGGATGATTGGCCAGCAAAAACTCCATCACACCTTTTCTTGCTTTTTCGACTTTTTCTGTATTTGTTTTAATAACCATCCCTTCAGCTGCAGGCATTGCACATGAAGCTATGGGTTTTGGAGATTTTTCCATTTCAACCAAGCACATACGACAATTCCCAGCTATTGAAAGTTTTTCATGGTAACAAAATCTTGGTATTTCAGCTCCAGCTTGTTCACAAGCTTGGAGTACCGTTAAACCATCTTCAACTTCAATATCAATATCGTTTACTTTTAATTTAGGCATTTTCCTTTTCTAATAAATGTTGATCAACAAGGTATGGAATATTTTTGTTTTTTTTCACAACAGGGTCAAATTTATTTCTTTCGAGTATTTCATCTTTAAAATGTCTAATTAATCCTTGAACTGGCCAAGAGGAACCTTCACCAAATGCACAAATAGTATGACCTTCAATTTGTTTTGTTACATCAAAAAGCATATCCACTTCGTCTGGGGTTGCCTCACCTGCTGCCATTCTTTCCAACATTCTCCACATCCATCCAGATCCTTCTCTACATGGAGTGCACTGACCACAACTTTCATGTTTATAAAATCTAGCTATTCTTGCCATACACTTAATAATATCTTGATCATTATTGATCACAACAATACCAGCTGTTCCTAGTCCTGTTTTATTTTCAACACATGCATCAAAATCCATTTTTATATTGTCACAAATTTCTTTAGGTAACATTGGCATTGAAGAACCACCGGGTATTACTGCTTTGAGATTGTCCCATCCGCCAACTACACCTCCAGCGTGGGTTTCGATTAATTCCTTAAGTGGAACTCCCATTTCTTCCTCAACGTTACACGGGTTATTTACATTTCCAGAAATACAATAAATTTTTGTTCCAGTGTTTTTAGCTCTTCCAAGTGAACTAAACCATTTTGCACCTCTTCTTAGAATTGTAGGGACGGCTGCAACAGTCTCAACATTATTGATTATAGTAGGACATCCATATAATCCAATTAATGCAGGAAATGGTGGCTTTAATCTTGGTTGACCCTTTTTTCCTTCTAAACTCTCAAGTAGTGCAGTCTCTTCACCACAAATGTAAGCTCCAGCTCCGTAATGAATATAAATATCTAAATCCCATCCTGAATTTAAAGCATTTTTACCAATTAAATTGTTTTTATAAGCCTCATCGATTGCAGTTTGAAGTTTTTGTCCTTCATTAAAATATTCACCTCTAATATAAATATAGCATTTATGAGCGTTCACTGCGTAAGAAGCAATTAAACATCCCTCTATTAATTTGTGAGGTTCAAATCTTAATATATCTCTATCTTTGCATGTTCCAGGTTCCGATTCATCAGCATTGATAACTAAGTAATGTGGTCTAGACCCTACTTCTTTAGGTGCAAATGACCATTTTAAACCAGTTGGAAAACCAGCTCCACCACGTCCTCTAAGCTCTGAAGATTTAACTTCGTTGATTATCCACTCTCTTCCTTTTTCTAAAATTTCTTTTGTTCCATTCCAATCATTTCTTAATTTAGCAGACTCAATATCGGCACCACTATCATTGTATAAATTTTGAAATATTCTATCTTCGTCTTTAAGCATTTTTATTACCTAATAAAGTTTTTCGATTATTAACTGGTTCTGCATTTATTCTTCCTGAATAAGATCCTGGTTTTGGGGTTTTATTTTGATATATCGTCTCAATTATTTCTTCGAGTTTTTTATCATTCAAATCTTCATAATAGTCTTCATTAACTTGCATCATTGGAGCATTAACACATGCACCTAAACATTCAACCTCCATCCAAGAAATTTTCCCATCGTCAGATAACACATTTTCTTTTTCAGATATTTTGTTTTTGCAAACTTTTACTAAATCATATGCACCTCTTAGCATACAAGGTGTTGTGGTACAAACTTGAAAAAAATATTTACCAACTGGAGATAAATTATACATTGAATAAAAAGTTGCTACTTCATAAACTTTTATATATGGCATGTCTAAAAATTTAGCTATATATTTCATTGCTTGTAAAGGTATCCAATTATCATTTTGCCTTTGAGCTATATACAACAATGCCATAACTGCACTGTGTTGTTTCCCATCAGGATAATTAGAAACTATTTTATTTGCAGCCTCCATACTTTTATCATTAAATTTAAAAGTTTCAGGCTGTTTTTTGTGAATTTTTTTAACACTCATCTATCAACCTCTCCAAAAACAATATCCATTGAACCTAATACAGCAGGTACATCAGCAAGCATATGTCCTTTTATTAAATAATCCATTGCTTGAAGATGGGTAAATCCAGGAGCTCTGATTTTGCATTTGTATGGTTTGCTTGAGCCATCTGAAATTAGATAGACACCAAATTCTCCTTTTGGTGCCTCAACTGCTGTATATATTTCATCTTTTTCAACCCTATATCCTTCTGTAAATAACTTAAAATGATGGATTAAAGCCTCCATAGACTGTTTTAGTTCCTTTTTTGGTGGAGGAGAAATCTTTCCATCTTCTGTTTTAATTGGTCCTTTTGGAATATTTGTTAAACACTGTTTAATAATTTTTACACTTTCTCTCATTTCTTCAATTCTGCAAAGATATCTGTCATAACAATCTCCATTTTTTCCAACAGGAATTTTAAATTCTAAATCGTCATAGCAATCATAAGGTTGACTTCTTCTTAAATCCCAAGCTACACCTGAACCTCTTAACATTACTCCTGAAAAAGAATAGTCTAGTGCATCTTGTTTGGATACAATACCTATATCTACATTTCTCTGTTTAAATATTCTGTTATCGGTAAGTAAAGTTTCTAAATCATCAATTATTTTTGGAAATTTTTCACAAAACTCATCTATATCGCTATCAAGTCCTGAAGGTAAATCTTTATGTACTCCACCAGCTCTAAAATAATTAGCATGTAACCTAGATCCAGATACTCTCTCATAAAATCCCATTAATTTTTCTCTTTCCTCAAATCCCCATAAAGTTGGTGTTAACGCCCCAACATCCATTGCTTGAGTAGTTACGTTTAATATGTGACTTAATATTCGACCTATTTCACAGAATATTACTCTTATATATTTTGCTCTAGAAGGAACATCGATTTTTAAAATTTTTTCTATAGCTAAAGCAAATGCATGTTCCTGGTTCATTGGTGCTACATAATCAAGACGATCAAAGTAGGGAACAGCTTGGATATAAGTTTTATTTTCTATTAACTTCTCAGTGCCTCGGTGCAATAAACCTATATGAGGATCAGCTTTTTCAACAACTTCTCCATCTAATTGAAGTATTAATCGTAAAACTCCATGTGCTGCAGGATGTTGCGGTCCAAAATTTAAATTTAGTGTTTTTTTTTCTTTTGCCATTAGCTGTTTTTAATTTCTTTAATATATTTGGTTCCTTCCCAGGGACTCTCATAATCAAAATTTCTATAATTTTGTTCTAATTTTACAGGTTCATAGATCACTTTTTTTTGTTCTTCACTATAACGAACCTCATTATGACCAGTAAGAGGAAAATCTTTTCTTAGAGGATGCCCCTCAAAACCATAATCAGTTAAAATTCTTCTTAAATCAGGATGATTTTTAAAGTTTAGCCCATACATATCAAATACTTCTCTTTCCATCCAGTTTGCTGAGGGAAATATAGAAGTTATTGAGGAAATTACTTCATTTTCTTTTATAGAATAATCAATAATAATTCTTTGATTATATTCATGACTTAATAATAAATAAACCATCTTAAATCTATTTTCATTTTCTGGGTAATCTACAGCTGTAATTTCGATTAATTGCCTAAATTTAGTCTCTTTGTTGGTCTTCAAAAAAGAAATAACATCTACCAATTCATCATGATCAATATTTATATAAATATTATTATGCTTTATAAATGAATTATTTATTTTAGATGTTAATTCGGAGTTTAAAAACTTTTCCAAGTCCTTTAGATTTTTCATTATTATCTTTCTAAAGAACCTTTATTTCTTATTTTTTTCTGTAATTGTAAAATCCCATAAAGTAATGCTTCAGCTGATGGAGGGCATCCAGGAACATATACATCAACGGGTACTACTCTATCGCATCCTCTTACAACAGAATATGAATAATGATAGTAACCTCCACCATTTGCACAGCTTCCCATTGATATTACATACCTAGGTTCAGGCATCTGGTCATAAACTTTTCTTAATGCAGGAGCCATTTTATTTGTTAGTGTACCTGCTACTATCATCACATCTGATTGACGCGGTGATGCTCTTGGTGCTGCACCAAATCTTTCAAGATCATATCTCGGCATAGATGTTTGCATCATTTCAACAGCACAACATGCTAATCCAAATGTCATCCAATGCAATGAACCAGTTCTTGCCCAATTAACAAGATTATCTAGGGATGTTGTTATGAAACCGTTATCACTAAAATCTTGAGCTAACTGTTTAAACTCTTCGGGAATATCTTTTGTTTTATCTTGTGAATTCATTTTATTCCCAGTCTAAAGCTCCTTTTTTCCACTCGTAAATAAATCCAACAGTTAAAATAAATAAAAATAACATCATAGAGCAGAAACCATATAATCCGATTTCACCGAGTGAGATAGCCCACGGGAATAAAAATGCAATTTCTAAGTCAAATATTATAAATAATATTGCAACCAAATAAAACCTTACATCAAATTCCATTCTAGAGTCGTTGAAAGGTTCAAATCCACATTCATATGCTGAAAGTTTCTCAGGATCAGGTTTGCTTGGAGCAGCAATGTAATTAATTGCAACAAAAGCAAGACTCAAGCCCAAAGCTATTATCAAAAATAATATTATCGGTAGATAATCTTTTAAAAATTCCGTAAGCATTTGATTCCTATGTAACAACTATTATATCAACTAAAAGTGAAGATATGTCACATTTTTATGCCTCGTTTTACTCAAATAATGGCGGGAGTGAAGGGACTCGAACCCTCGGCCCCCTGCGTGACAGGCAGGTGCTCTAACCAACTGAGCTACACCCCCACTGGTGTAAATGGTGGGTAGTAAAGGACTCGAACCTTTGACCCCCTCGGTGTAAACGAGATGCTCTACCAACTGAGCTAACCACCCAAAATCTTGGTACTAATACATCAACGGATTAATAAAGTAAATTGTTTATTACTGAATACTAGCTTGAGATTTATCGTCTTTTTTACCCTCAGATATTTTTTCAACTTCAGTCCATTCTATAGGTTTTAGTTCTTTTGTAAGGGCAATTTTAAGCACTTCATCTGCTGTTTCTACTGGTATAATTTTAATGTCTTCTCTTACCTTTTTTGGAATGTCTACTAAATCTTTTTCATTTTCTTTTGGAATTAATACTTTTTTAACCCCTGCTCTATGCGCAGCTAATAATTTTTCTTTTAAACCACCAATTTGTAAAACTTGTCCTGTAATTGTTACTTCACCAGTCATAGCAATCTCTCTATTCACAGGAATGTTTGTAATTGATGATACTATGGATGTGACCATTGCTATACCAGCTGAGGGTCCATCTTTTGGTGTTGCTCCCTCAGGTACATGTATGTGAAAATCTTTTTTCTCAAAGAAGGGTGGAATAATTCCATATTCTAAACTTTTAGATCTAACAAAAGATTTTGCTGCTTTTACTGATTCTTGCATAACATCACCAAGTTTTCCTGTTATTTGCATTCTACCTTTACCTGGCATATTAACAGTTTCGATTTTAAGAATTTCTCCTCCTACTTCGGTCCACGCTAGTCCTATTACTATTCCAGTTTTATCTTTATCCTCTACTTCTCCATATCTGAATTTTTTAATTCCTAAAAAATCTGGTATATTTTTGTCATCCACTTGAACTTTTTCAACTTCACCATTAACAACTTTTTTAACAACTTTTCTTGTAACTTTAGAAATTTCTCTTTCTAAATTTCTAACGCCAGATTCTCTTGTGTAGCTTCTAATTATCTCCTTTATTGTCCCATCCTCTAAGTTTAGTTCTCCATCTTTAACACCGTTTTCTTTAATCTGTTTAGGTAATAGGTACTTATTAGCTATGTTTATCTTTTCATCTTCTGTATAGCCTGGAATTCTTATAACTTCCATTCTATCAAGTAGTGGTGGTAGAATATTTAAAGTGTTTGCGGTTGTTACAAACATTACATCAGACAAATCATAATCAACTTCTAAATAGTGATCATTAAAAGCTGTATTCTGCTCAGGGTCTAAGGCCTCTAATAAAGCTGAAGATGGATCTCCTCTATAATCATTACCGATTTTATCAACTTCATCTAATAAAAATAATGGGTTTTTTGTACCAGCCTTTTTCATCATTTGAATAATTTTTCCTGGCAAGGATCCAATGTAAGTTCTTCTATGACCTCTTATTTCAGCTTCATCTCTTACACCTCCTAAAGACATTCTAATAAACTGTCTGTTAGTAGCTTTAGCAATTGATTTTCCAAGTGATGTTTTTCCAACGCCAGGGGGACCAACTAAACATAGAATTGGTCCTTTTATCTTATCCATTCTTTTTTGGACAGCTAGAAACTCAATAATTCTCTCTTTAACTTTTTCTAGACCAAAATGGTCTTCATCTAAAATTTTCAAACCTTTGTTTAAATCAATATCTACATCATTTTTTTTAAACCACGGAAGGTCTATCATCCAATCTAGGTAATTTCTAACAACAGTTGCTTCTGCAGACATAGGACTCATATTTTTTAACTTCTTAAGTTCTGACATGCACTTCTTCTCAACTTCTTTTGGCATTTTAGCTTTTTGAATTGATTTTTTTAAGTTAGTAGTTTCGTCTTTGCCGTCTTCAATTTCACCTAATTCTTTTTGAATTGCTTTTAATTGTTCGTTTAGATAATACTCTCTTTGAGTCTTTTCCATTTGAGTTTTAACTCTTCCTCTAATTCTTTTTTCTACTCCAATGATACTTGTCTCGCTTTCCATCATTTTAATAGCTGCATTTAATCTTTTCTTAACATCCAATGTTTCAAAAATTTGTTGCTTTTCAGATATCGATGCATTTAGGTTTGAAACAATATTATCTACAATTTTAGATGGATCTTTTAATTGTTTTATATTGTTAATTGTTTCTGATGAAATTTTTTTATTTACGGACGTTAATTTTTCTAATCTTTTTACAGCTGTAAGAGCTAGGGGTAATAGATCTTCCTCTTTGTTTAGAACATCTTTTTGATGTTCATATGTGCAAGTAATAAATTTTTCATCATCCTTAAAATCAATAATTTTCACTCTTTTAATTCCTTCAACTAAAACCTTTACTGTACCGTCTGGAAGTTTTAAAAGTTGTAATATATTGCTTTCACATCCATAAGAGAACACATCATTTTTCTTTGGATCGTCGACCTCAGAATTTTTTTGAGTAACTAATATTATTTTTTTATCACTTTTCATTACTTCATTTAAAGCAGTAATGGATTTATCTCTTCCAACAAATAATGGAATTACCATGCTTGGAAAAACTACTATGTCTCTCAATGGTAATAAGGGCTGTGTTAATTTAACTTCCATACCCTAAATATGGATATTATATTTTATAATGCAATAGGAAACTTTTGTTTATTAACTCTTATTAAGCCGCAGAAGTCTTTTCTGTTTTTGATTTGTTCTTAGTATGAACAATAATTGGCTGTGTGTTGCCCTTAGTTGCTCCACCATCAATAATAACTTCTTCTATGTTATCTTGACCAGGAAGATCAAACATAGTTTTAAGCAATAAATTTTCTAAAATTGATCTCAATCCTCTAGCCCCAGTTTTCTTACTTATGGCTTTGTTAGCAATATCTTTAACGGCTTGATCTTTAAATGTTAATTTTACGCCTTCTAATCTAAATAACTCTTGGTACTGTTTAATCAAAGAATTTTTTGGCTCTTGCAAAATTTTTACTAATGATTTCTCATCTAAGTCTTCTAATGTGGCAGTAATTGGTAGACGACCTATAAATTCTGGAATAAGTCCATATCTTAATAAATCTTCAGGCTCCAAGTTTTTCATCCATTCACCAGTCTTCTTATCCTCCAATGTTTTTACTTCAGCACCAAATCCAATTGATGATCCTTTGTCTCTTTGTGAAATTATCTTATCTAGTCCTGCAAAAGCTCCTCCACAAATAAATAGAATATTAGTGGTATCTACTTGTAAAAATTCTTGTTGTGGATGTTTTCTTCCTCCTTGGGGTGGAACGCTAGCAACTGTTCCTTCCATGATTTTTAATAATGCTTGCTGTACACCCTCTCCAGAAACATCTCTTGTAATAGATGGATTTTCAGACTTTCTGCTAATTTTATCAACCTCATCTATGTACACAATTCCTCTTTGCGCTTTTTCAACATTATAATCTGCAGCTTGCAATAGTTTTAAAATTATATTTTCAACGTCTTCTCCTACATATCCAGCTTCAGTTAATGTTGTGGCATCAGCCATTGTGAAAGGCACATCAAGTATTCTTGCTAAAGTTTGAGCTAACAAAGTTTTTCCACAGCCTGTAGGTCCAACTAATAGAATGTTTGATTTTGATAATTCAACTGTTTTACTTGTTTTGTTTTCATAATTTAATCTTTTGTAATGATTGTGAACAGCAACTGATAAAACTTTTTTAGCGTGAGATTGTCCAATTACATAATCATCAAGCACTTTGCATATTTCTTTTGGTAGTGGTAAACCATCTTGATGTTTAACAAAATTGTCTTTGCCCTCTTCTTTAATTATATCCATGCAAAGTTCTACGCATTCATCACAAATGAATACAGTTGGACCTGCAATTAGCTTTCTAACCTCATGTTGGCTTTTTCCACAAAAAGAACAGTAAAGAATATTTTTATTATTACTCATAATTTTTAATTCGAATCAATTTGGATACTTTAATACATATGATACAAAGTAATCAAGTAGAGGTTGTGGACAAACTACATATAGTAACTTATTCTCTCTTTTCTACTACTTTATCTATCAAACCAAAACTTTTTGCATTATCTGGAGTCATAAAGTTATCTCTCTCTAAAGCAGATTTAATTTCATCTACTGTTTTACCTGTATGTTTTGAATAGATTTCATTTAATCTTTTCTTTAAAGATAAAACTTCGTTAGCATGAATTTCAATATCTGTTGCCTGTCCTTGAAAACCAGCTGAAGGTTGATGAACCATTATTCGCGAATTTGGCAAAGAAAATCTTTTACCTTTAGCACCTGCTGATAATAAAAATGAACCCATGCTTGCTGCTTGACCAATACACAGCGTACTTATCTCTGGTTTTATGTATTGCATCGTATCATAAATGCCAAGTCCAGCTGTTACAAGTCCACCAGGGCTATTTATATATAAAGAAATTTCTTTTTTAGGATCTTCTGATTCTAAAAATAATAATTGCGCAGTAACTAAAGATGCTACAGCATCATTTATTGGGCCGACAACAAAAACAATTCTCTCTTTAAGTAACCTTGAGTAAATATCATAAGCTCTCTCCCCTCTGCTAGATTGCTCCACAACCATTGGAATTAGAGTATTTAATTGTTCTGAAATTTTAATAGACATAATCGAATCGATTAATGTTATACAACTTGTGATTACTTTTTGCTAACCTTTTTTGCTTTTTTAGGTTTATGTGCCGAAGTTTTAGTTTTTTTATTTTCTTTAGATTTTGTTTTTACTTCTTTTTTTTTAAGATCTGTTTTTTTCTTATTTTTTTCATCTCCATCTTTTTTAGCAAGTTTAGATTGCTCTTTAATATTATTTTCATTTTCTTGTTTTAGAATTTTCTCAGCTTCTTCTTTGGTAATTTCTTTTTTAGTTATTTTTGCTTTTTTCTTAATTTCTTCAATTATTTTTTCTTCGTAAATTTGTCCTCTTAAACTATCTATGGCTGCAGGATTTTGTTCATAATAATCTTTAACAATCTTCTCTTGGCCTGGCATCATTCTAAATTGTTTTTGTATTTCCACATTTATTTCTTCCTGAGACACATTAATTTTATTTTCTTCTCCAAAAGCATTTAAAATTAATCCAGTTTTAATTCTTTTTTTTGCTTGTTCCTCTAATGATTTTTGGTTCTTTTTAACTTCATCTTCCTTCATTCCTTGAGATAATATTTTAACTTCTTGTTCAATTAAATTACCAGGTAATTGATCTAGTTTTTCTTTCTCTATTTGCTCAAGAATACTTTTCTTTGTAATCATGGCTAATGAATTTTTATATTCATCATTAATTTGTTTTGAAATAAGTTCTTTTAAATTTGCTAAATCTTTTGCACCCATATTTTTAGCAAAATCATCATTAATTTTTACTTCTTCTGGAATTCTTACTGCTGTAATCTTACATTCAAACACAGCACTTTTATTAATAAGGTCTTTTTCAGGAAAATTTTCAGGTAGATTTACTTCTACATTTTTTGTGTCACCTGATTTAACGCCTTCTAATTGTTTATCAAAACCTTTTATAAATAAATCTTTTCCAAGAACTAATTGAGTATTTTTACCCTCGTTGCCCTTAAATTCTTTGCCGTCAATAGTTCCTTTATAATCAAAGATTACAAGGTCATTTATTTTTGAGCTGTAATTTGTCTCCGCATCTTTAAAATTATTTTGATTTTTTGCAATTTCACTTATTCTTTTGTCCGTTTCTTTAGGATCAATTTTTACAACATACTCGTCTACTTTAATTGAGCTTAATCCTTTGGCAGAAACCTCAGGTAGTTCAGTAACTGAAATAATGTATTCTAAATCTTTACCTTCACCAAAAGACTTTAAGTCTATTTTAGGCTGTCCAGCCGGTTTGATTTTATTTTCTTCTAGAGCTTTTGTTGTTGTATCTTTAAGCAACTTATCAATTACTTCGCCATAAACAGCTTTGCCAAATTGTCTTTTTAATATTTCGGTAGGTACTTTACCAGGTCTGAAACCTTTTATTACAACGTCTTTTCTTATTTCTTCATATTTTTCATCCATGAAGCCTGAGATAGTTTTTTTGTCTATGAATACTTTAAGATCTTTTTCTAAACCTTTTTTATTTTCTATTGTTACTTTCATAATCTATTTATGGTAGGCGAGAAAGGACTCGAACCTTCACAGCTTGCACTATTGGTTCCTAAGACCAACGCGTCTACCAATTCCGCCACTCGCCCAAATTTATGCTGTTTTATATAGTATTGATCTAATTTGTCCAATCAGAATAATAGTGTAAAAGGATATAAATATATAAAAAAATGATAGTTTCACCCTGTATAAGCATTTGCAAAATGGATCCTGTAACTGGATATTGCTATGGCTGTGGAAGAGACAATAATGAAAAGAAGATTTGGAAAGACCAGAATACCAAAGATGAGTGGAAAAAACAAAATTTAGAAGATATTCAGAAGAGAATGCAAGGATGGCAGCTAGAAAGTTTTAAAGAATCTTATGAACATAAAAAAAATAATGGAATGTCATTATTTAAAAAGAAGCAACTAAATGACTCAAACTAGATTAGTAGTTATAATTTATATAATTGGAATTCTTATTGGAGCATTTGTTTTTGATTTGTGGGGTGCTGAAACGAGTGCTATCAAAAGTTTAGCAGCAATGTTTTGGACAGCATTGTTGCTTATAGCTATTGTATTTGCTGATAAAAAAAAGGAATAATTAATCTTTTTGTATTAGTTCACTTATGAATAAATCTCCATTGCCATCTTCTACTGCTTTTTTGTAAAAAGATTTTTTTACATCAGCTAATTTTTCTGCATTACCTAAATCTTTTAGCATCTCGTGGATGTAAGTAAGATCTTTTAAAGTATTGGAAGTTGAAAATTTAAATCCTGTATAATCATCTTTAAGCACATTATCAAAAATTCTATTTAATGCTGTTGAGTTTCCAGATCCTAATTTTGCTACTGCAAAAAGTTTTTCTAAATCAATATCTAATTTTTTTGCGCTCTTGATAAATTCAATAACATTTGTTGCAGTACCGAGTGACAAAAAATTATTTAATAACTTTGACTTTGCTCCTTTGCCCACTTCTCCAAAATGGAAATAATCTTTACAAAAAGTTTTTAAATAAACTTCAGATTTTTTAAAATTTTCCTCTGATGCTCCAACAATACCTCCACAAACACCTTCTTCTGCTTGAACGGGACCTCCCATCACAGGACATTCAACATAACTAATTTTTCGTTTTGAAAAAATCTGCTCCATTTGAATAGATCCATTTTGGTTATGTGTTGTAACATCAATAATTAATGTATTATCTTTTAGTAAAGTTGAGACTTTTTCAGCAATACTTAGGGCGATTGGTGTATTTGTTACACAAAAAAATAATGCATCTAAATTTTTTTCACACAATTCATTATAAGATTTTACCTCAATAGCACCATCACTTACAATCTTATCTATCGGTGCCCTTTTTTTGTTTGCAATAACAAATAAATTGTTTCCCTTTATTAAAATATTTTTGGCTATTCCATAACCCATATAGCCAACACCAATAAAACCTACATTCATAATTATAAGTAATTATAGTATAAGACTCATTGATTAAAAATTAATATTTATGAAAAAAAGTTTTAAAAAACTTGAAAACTCAATAATAAATTGCAAGAAATGTCCAAGACTTGTAAACTTTAGAACACAGGTAGCGAAAGATAAAAGAAAACAATATATCAATGAGAAATATTGGGGAAAACCAATAACAGGTTTTGGTGACCGAAAAGCAAGAATTTTATTAGTTGGTTTAGCCCCTGCTGCTCATGGTGGCAATAGGACTGGAAGAGTTTTTACAGGTGATAGATCATCTGAATTTTTGTACAAATGCCTTCATAAAGCTAAATTATCGAACAAATCAAATTCAGTTCACAGAAATGATGGTTTGATACTAAATGATAGTTTTATAACTACCGCATTAAAATGTGTCCCTCCAGGAGATAAGCCAACTAGAAATGAACTTAATAATTGTTTTAAATATTTTAAAAATGAGATTGAAAATTTAAAAAATTTAAAGATTATAATTGCTCTTGGAAAAATAGCTTTTGATGCGTGTATAGAGTTTTATAAAAAACAATTTGAAATAAGATCTAATATTAAATTTGGACACAGTAAATTTTTTAAGCTCCCAAATAACATTTTATTAGTTGGATCTTATCACCCAAGTCCTAGAAATGTTAATACTGGAAGAATTGATGTTAATAAAATGACTAATTTATTTCTTAAGGTTAAAAAAGTCACTAAATCAATTGACTTTTAAATTCTACTGGAAGTTTTGATGGTTTGCCCTTTTCATCTACTGAAGCTAATAATATTTCAGCCTCAACAATCATACTATCATTGACAAAAATATTCTGATTCATTCTTATTGATACATTTTTAACTTGTAACACTTTAGAAATAATATTTAAATTGTCTTCAAGTTTTGCAGGTTTATGAAAATTTAATTTGCAAGATTTAACTATTATATAAATCCCAAATCTTTCTATAAGATTTTTATTACTAAAATTTAAAGATGTGATCGCATCTGTTCTAGCTCGTTCCAAAAATTTCAAATAATTAGCATAATAAACTACTCCTCCACTATCAGTGTCTTCATAGTAAACTTTAAAGTTTGATTTAAATTCCATGTTAAAAATATATTATCAAAGACAAGGAATATATATACTAATGATTATTTGTTTATGAAAATATATATAATTTGGCTTATAGGGGTTGTATTGTGGAACTTTGGATATCCTCAAGCAACACCACTTCTTGATGTAATTGCTGCAATTCTGCTCTCGTTTTTAAGTTTAGTGCTCAAAAAACATATGAAATAAATTACTCAGATGAAAAATAAATATTTTGATAATAACTTATAGCTTTCATCTTTGAATTATCAGTGTCAGCCATAATAGCAACTCCATCCAACTCTTTAACGTCTAGTTTATGTAGTTTTTTAAAATCTTCTTTTACATTTGCTTTAACTGTAATCCACTCATCAAAATTATTTTTTGTGGTGGATAAAACATAATCTATCGACTTTTTTGTATAAGGGCTTCGTTTATAATCATCAATATTTAAGTTGCTAGAATAAACATAATTAATAGCTCTATTTGATAGTGGCGTAGCACCAGTTTTTTTAATAACAAAAACTCTTGCAGCAAAATCATGTCCTTTTTTTGTATTTTCTTTAATTCCTTTTAAGTCTTTTTCAACTTTCCATGTAATGTTAATATAAGGGGTTGCGTCTAAATCTATTTTTATTTCTTTACCAAGACCGGAGGCTGCATTATCTGCTACTGCTTTTAGATAATTTCCATTCTCGTTTTTTCCAATTGTATAAATAGTTTTTGCATCAGCGCCTCTTACTTTCCTCACTTCTAAAGTAGAAAGTTCATTTTCAGTAAAATCAAATATTACTTTTTCATTAGCATTAGATAATGAAAAAAGAAAAATTGAGAATATTATGGATAATAAAATATTTTTCACTAAAACTTCTATAGACAATTTTATTATTTTTTCAATATTACGTATTTACTCTGGCAATAAGACTATTTTTGGAGCAGAACAACTACCATCATGAATTTGCTTAAAAGCCTCTGCTCCTTTTTTTAATTCCCGATATTCAATCCAAGATAGATCTCCTATTTCTTTATCAGCCAAAATTTTAATTGTTTTTTCAAAATCTTTATTAGTATAACAATAAGTGCCTATAAATGTTACTTCTTGAAGTGTAGCTTTTCTAAAATTAAATTGACCAGAAGGTTGTGTTAAACCAATATGAATAATGCTACCACCAGGCTTAATCACAGAAATAGCTTGTTGCCTAGATACCTCTAATCCAACTGTATCGAAAACAATATCGAAACTGTTTTCTTTTACTTCTTTGTCATTTGGACTAACAAATTTACCATCGAAGTATTTTGAACAAACATCTAGCCTTAGTTTGTTTGGATCAGACATTATAATATTTTTATTTCCCTTTATTTTAGATAAAATTAATGAACACAATAATCCAATAGCTCCAGCACCTTGTACCAAAGTTCGACACTCTTTAAGCGGTTTTTTTAATGATGTCTCACCCATCAACACAGCATGTAAAGATACAGCTGTAGGTTCAGCAATTGTTGCTTCACTTAAATCTAGACGATCAGGTATTTCATAAATATTTTGATTTGGAGTAGAAACATATTCAGCAAAAACTCCACTTCTTTCATAAGGTCTGTTCATACCTAGTAAGACTCTGTTAGGACATAAATGCTCGCGTCCATTCATGCAGTATTCACATTTTCCACAAGTTATTAATGGGTTTAATACAACATTTTTATCTTTGAATTTACCATTTTTTATTTTTCCACTTACCTCATGACCTAGTATTAAGGGTGGGATTCTTCTTTCGTCTTTACCATGGTAAGCATGCATATCAGATCCACAAATTCCTGAAGCGTGAACTTTAAGTATACTTTCTCCACTTACCTCTGTTGGGTCTTTTTCATCTCTATAAGTAAGTTCTTCTACACCAGTATAAACTAAAGCTTTCATAATTATTTTTCATTTAGAAGATAATACATAATATATGAAACGACAAATCCTATAATCCATGAATATGTTTTAAAATCTTCGAAATTTATATTCCAAATAATTGAAAATGAAAAAATAAAACCTATTAATACAGCGTATAGAGCTTTATAATTCCATCCATCTGAATAAATGTACTCGTTTTCTGGTCTGATAAAAAAAAGATCTTTGTGATTAACTTTTTCTTTCTTAACAAGATAATAGTCTGCAATGACAACTCCAAAAATTGGTCCAAAAATTGCTGCTAAACTATCAATTAATTTTATTATTTCTATTTGGCTTAGTATTGATGGCCACAAACTGCCTGTTATTAGTCCAAATATTAAAATTAGTATTCCTGCACTTTTAAGGTCTAAGTTTTTGGGTAAAAAATTAATTATACTATTTTGTGTTGGAACATAATTAGTTATTAAATTTGTCGAAAGTGACGAGAATATTATAAAAATTAATGCGTAAACTGTTAGATATACATTATTAATCTTTCCTATTATATCCATCGGCCTTGTCATTATTTGATCAACCACGATTAGCTTTTGATTCAATAAAACATCAACACCTATTACAATAGTAGTCGCAAGAAAGGAAAAGATAATCATATTCAAAAATAAAAATAAATTTCCTATTTTAAAATCTCTGCTAGTTTTTACATATCTTGAAAAATCTCCATAATTCAAAAGCACAATGGAAAAATATGAAAAAATTGTCCCTGTAAGAATAAAAAAGGGCATTACATTTGATTTAGAAATCAAATTTGTACTAGTTGTATTAGATTTTAGAGATTGAAATATTTGAGTGCTATTTTCAGCAATAAGCATAACAAAAAAGAAAATTAAACCGAAGTAAACAAATATTGCTGAGAATTTTAAAAATCCTTGATTATATCTTTGACCATTCGTAAATAAAAAAAATTGAATGAAAAATGTTACTATTAATGAAAACCAATCTATAACATTTAAGCCTAGAAAAAACTCTAAAACAAATTCACTTTCTAAAATTTGAGGGTCGAATATGTAATAAATAATAATTCTTGTGAGGTATGTTATAGATTTGGATATAAAGTATGTTTGAATTCCAAACATAAAAATTCCAACAATTGATCTTAATAAACTTAAATATCTAGCACCATTTAGACCCATGGACATTCTCATCAAAACTGGAAAAGGTAATCCGTGTTTTTGGGATGGGTGACCAATTAAAGAAATAAAAAAATATACAAGAATTGATGCAGCTATTGAGGAAGATAAAACTAAATAAGAAGATAAATTATAGATTAAATACAAAGAAGATATAAGAGCAAATCCAGCAATAGTTTGAATATTATTTGCCCAATAACAGAATAAATCTGCCGAAGTCCATGTTTTGTTACTCGGATTAACTGTAGCTAATTCAAAATTTTTTAATTCTATATTTTGACTCACTTTAAAGATTCTAAACTAATATTTTTATATGTCTATAAAAGTGATAACAGTTATATTAATACATGAGTTTTCTAAAAAGTAATATTGGATACATTTCAATGTTCATTGCTGTTATAGGCTTTGGCTCTGGTCCTCCATTTGTAAAATTAGCACTGCAAGAGTTTTATGTAATGGATTTAATGGTAGTTCGATTCTCTTTAGCATTTATTTTCATGTTAATATTTGCACTTTTAATGAGAGTAGATTTATCTATTAAAAAAATTGGATTAACTCCTTTTTTAATGGGTCTACTAAATCCTTTTTTGGTAACTCTTAGTTTTCATATAGGGCTGTTGCTAACTTCTCCGGTAAGTGGTGTTGCTTTAATAAGTACACTTCCTATTTGGCAACCTTTTGTAGCAAGAATTTTTTTAAGAGAAAAAATTGAAATTAAAGTAATAATTGGAGCATTTATTACAATTATTGGAACTTTAATTTTATTATCAACCCAAAAGAAAATTGGAGGCGGAAATTATTTAGGGGATTTTATTATATTTTTAGGGATGATGTGTGTTTCTATTAATGAAGTACTTGGAAGACGTTTTATGCAAACGAAAGTAAACCAATTAGGTGTTAATACTTTTCAATACATGATTGGAGCAATTTTATCTGTTCTAATACTTTTTATATTGTGGCCTGATAGTAGTTTTAAATATAATAATTATTTAAATTTAAGTCCTCCAGTTCTTGCAGCCATAACATTATCTTTTATAACTTTTGGAGCTTATTTATTTTATAATTTTGCTTTAAGAAGAGCGCCTATCGGTAGAATTAGTTTAATGTATCCTTTAACTGGTCCTATTGGTGCTACAATGTCATGGATAGTTTTGGGGTCTACAATATCCATTTATATATTTATATCCTTAATAATTATTTTAGTAGGAACAATTATTCCTCAAATTAATAAAAAAGCTAAGGGCTAGGATACATTATACTTGGCAACCATAATGCTATTTGGGGAAACATAATAATTAATATTAAGCCAATTAATTGAATAACCATAAATTGCATCATACCTAAATATATATCTTTTAAATCCCATTGAGGCACGACACCTTTTAAGAAATAAGCTGATAAAGCTACAGGTGGAGATAGCCAGGCGGTTTGTAAATTGACAGCTACAAGAATAGCAAACCAAGTTAAGTTAAAACCTAATTCTAAAATTAAAGGAAGAACTATTGGTAAAACTATTAATACTATTGGAACCCATTCTAAAGGCCAACCTAGTAGAAATATTGCAGCCATTATAATCGCTAAAATAACATATTTATTTACATCAAGATTTAATAAGAAGTCTGTTAATAGAGATGGAGTTCCTAATTTTGAAAATACCGCACCAAAGAAATTTGAGGCCGCAACTAAAAACATAATTAATGCTGTTATCTCTAATGTTTTCAATAGAGCCTCTTTCAGACCATGATAAGTAAGTTTTTTATATGCCAATGCTAAAAGTATTGCTCCAAAAGCTCCCATGCCGGCACCTTCAGTTGGAGTTGCAAGACCAAATAAAATACTTCCTAAGGCAAAGAAAACTAAACCTGCAGGAGGGATTAAACCCATTAAAAACTCATACCAAACCTTAGCCATATTTTTTGGTCGTTCTGAAGCTGGTAATACAGGACCAAGTTTAGGATTTAAAAAACATCTTAACGTTGTGTAAGCGGCATACAAAAATGCTAAAAGAATTCCTGGGATGATTGCGGCTGCGAATAAATCTGTAACTGGTATTTCTAATACAGGACCCATAACAACTAACATAATGCTTGGAGGAATTAAAATTCCTAAAGTACCTCCAGCACATATTAGACCCGCTGAAAGTCTGGTGTCATATCCTGTCCTGATCATAGTTTTTCCAGCCATAATTCCCAAAATTGTTACAGATGCTCCAACAATCCCAGTTGCTGCTGCAAAAATAGTTGATACAAACATAACAGCATAAAATAATGCACCTCTAGTTTTTGAGAGCATTAATTGCACCGCGTTAAATAATCTTTCCATCAATCCAGCTTGCTCCATCAAAATTCCCATAAATATAAAGAGTGGAACGGCGGCCAGGGTATTCTCGGTCATTATCATATTAAATTGCAAGGTCATTAAATAGAAAACTAACTTTCCAAATCCCCAATAACCAAAAACAAGACCTAAAAAAATCAACGTAAATGAAATAGGAAATCCAACGAAAATTGCAAACAACATGCAACCAATCATTATTGCGCCGATTATTTCTGGTGAAAAGAATTCCATTAAGGCCATCTTCCTTTCACAAAAGCATAATATGTTTTAAGTATTTCAGAAAAACCTTGAACTAAAAGTAAAAAGGCTCCAATTGGCATACAACTTTTTAATGGCCACATAATTGGCATCCACGTGGTATCCATCGCTCTTTGAATTCTTACTTTTCCACCTAAACATTCTTCAAGATTTGATCTTCCACAAATTGATGTGTAAGCATAATCAAAACTTACATAAAAAAATACTAAGAAACCTGGTATAAAAAACAAAAGATATAAAAATAAATCTACTCTAGCTTGATTTTTAACTGCCCAATTTCTATAGAGAAAGTCAGCTCTTATATGTATACCTTTTGATAACGTATATGCTGCACCAAGCATGAACAAAGCTCCTGCTAGCATTCTGCTAATATCAAAAGACCAAAGTGTAGGTCTATTAAAAAAATGTCTTCCAATTACTTCATGTATCATTGCATAAATAAGTGGAATTGTGATCCACATTATAATTTTGCCTGATAAAAGCATTTTTGAGTCAATAAATTCGATTGTTTTTGCCATCCAAGGAATCATGTCCTCAGGCATTTTTGTACTTGTTCTTCTTTCAGCAATTAATTCGTCAGTAATATCTAGATTTTCTTTAATTTTAGGTTCTTTATCTTTATCAACCATTTAACAAGTATATTATTTAAAATTAAATTGTTAAAAAAACGGGGATTAGTTAAATCCCCGTTTTTTATAAAGTTACTTATTGTTGTGCTGCAAATGCAGATCCAATTGATGCATCAGATGTTTCCATTTGTGCAATAAAAGGTACTACAACTTTTGCGTGCTCTGTCATGTGCTCGTAAACTTGTTTAAAGAAAGCATTTTCTGCTGCATTCTTTTTAAGAGTAGCTTGAGCAGCGTTCATGTACTCAGTGAAATAATCAGCTGGTGTATCCCATAGTTTTACACCATGATTTTGAGTAAGATCAATTAACGCTTTTCCATTTTCTACAGCTCTGTTTGTAATATTTCTTGTGATCATAGCTTCAGATGCAACTTCCATTGCATATTTTTGATGATCAGTTAAAGAATTATAAACATCACCATTTATGTAAATGTCTCCATTTACAACGTTTTGGTGAAGACCTTGTAGATAATAGTTTTTAAGAACTTTTTGGAAACCAAATACTGAGTCTGGTTTTGGACAACACCACTCTGCAGCATCAATTGTTCCTTTTTCAAGTGCTGGTAAAATATCACCACCTGATAAAGATACTGATGCAATTCCGATATCTTTGTATGTTTGTCCTGGAATTCCTGGAGGAGTTCTGAATCTGTATTTTCTGAAATCATCCATGTTCTTGATCGGCTCTTTAAACCAACCTAATGCTTCTGGTCCAGATGATGCCATCACGAAACCTTTGACATTCATTCCCATTTCGCTCCACAATTGGTCGTATAATTCTTTACCACCATTGTCGAAGTACCATGCTAACCAAGATTTAGTACTTAAGCCAATTCCTCCACCAGCAACTGGCGATCCAAATAGCATCGCAGCTGGGTGATAATTTGACCAATAGTGAGTCCACGCTGCACCACCATCTACTAGACCTTTATCAACAGCTTCTAGTGTTTCTTTCATACCAACAACTTCACCTTTTGAAAGAAGCTCAAATTTTAACTCTCCTCGAGTTAATTTTGTTACTCTGTCAGTCCACATTTTTACGATTTGTCCATCGTATGATGTTTTAGGAAAAGTAAGTTGGATTTTTAATGTTTTAGCAGAAGCAGATCCAATTACTGAAACTGCAAATACTAAAGCTAAAATCATTGAAGTGATTTTTTTCATTATTTATCCCTCTCTTTATTGTTATTAAGTCTTAATAATGGTATAAGTAAAACTCATTGGGTGACAAATGTAAAACGATTAATTGTTCCAGCCTTTATAAATACAACCTAAAGTTTAATTAGGTCTATTTATTACCTTTTGGATCAAAGGGATAATCCCAAGCATCTCCGCCAATTTTTTTGGATATACCTGAATAATCTGTCTCGCTATCACCCCCTTCACAAAATTCATTAAATATGTCTAAGGCATGTTTTCCTAGAGGTGTTGATGCGTTTACTGACTTTGCAGCGTCATTTGCTAATTTTAAATCTTTAGTCATCATAGCTGCAGAAAAACCAGGTCTATATTTATTATTAGAAGGAACGCCATCTGTTAAATTTGGCAGCGGTGTATAAGTTGACAATGCCCAATTATTTCCAGAGGCATTTTTCATAATTTCATGAACTTTTTTTAAATCCATCTTTAGTCTTTTTGCTAACATCAATGCTTCTGATGCTGCTATCATTGAAATTCCTAAAGACATATTATTACAAATCTTTACTCCAACTCCACTTCCTTGTGGTCCAGCATGTAAAATTTTTTGCCCCATAATGTCCATTAATGGTTTCGCTAAATTTACAGCTTCATCATCTCCACCAACTAAAAAATTTAATTTACCTATCCTTGCTCCCATTACACCCCCAGTAACAGGTGCATCTATCATTTTTATTCCTCTATTTTTTGCTTCTTTGCCAAGCAGTAATGAAGTCTCAATATCAATGGTTGAACAGTCTATTATTAATGCATCTTTTGAAATTTTATCAATTATGCCCTTATCTCCTAAAAATAATGATTTTACATGTTTGCCTTCAGGTAACATTGAAATTACAAAATTTGCACCTTCAAGTACCTCATCTAATGTGTCAACCACATCTAAATTAGCTTCTTTTGCTTTTTGAATCATTTCTGGTGAAACATCAAAGGCTTTAACTTTTTTACCAGCCTTAACTAATTGATCTGCCATGGGATTACCCATATTTCCTACACCAATAAAAGCTATTTGATCTGTCATATTTAACTATCTATATTTGATTTTCCTCGATTAATCAAAACCGTTTTACTTTGTGTAAAATGATTAATCATACTATCAAATGCATACTCTTTTCCTAAGCCACTCATTTTTAAACCGCCATAAGAAACATTTGCTCTAGGCGCCACACATTGATTCACTTGAACAAAACCTGCCTCAATTTCCTCAACAAATTGTAAAGCTCTAGATAAATTTTGTGTCCACAATACTGCTGACAATCCAAATGGCGTGTCATTTGCACTATGCATTACTTCATCAAATGTTTTAAATGGTATCGCACAAGCAACTGGACCAAATATTTCTTCTTGACAAACTGGAGAGCTTACTGGCACACCTGACATCAATGTAGGTTCATAGAAGAAACCATTTTTATAATCACCACCTGTTATTTGATTGCCACCATGTACAACATTAGTTGTAGAGTTTTTTTTGGCAATATCCATATAATGTAAAGTTCGTTTCAGTTGTTCTTCAGAAATAATTGCTCCAATGTCAGAACTTTCATCTAGGGCATTACCCATTTTTAATTTACTTAATTTTTCAACAGCTCCTCCCAGTACTTTATCGTAAATTTTTTCCTGAATATAAACTCTTGAACCTGCAGTACATGCCTGTCCTTGTCGAGTATATCTCATTCCGTCAATAACCCCTTGAATTGCAATATCTAAATCTGCATCACTCATTATTATATTTGGATTTTTTCCTCCAAGCTCTAAAGTAACTGGACATAATTTAGGGGCTGCTTTTTGTGCTATAATCTTTCCTACTGTAAAAGATCCAGTAAACGTTACTTTTCTTACTTTTTCATGAGTTACCAGAGGTTCGCCACACTCTTCTCCATATCCTGAAATTACATTTAAAACACCTGGGGGAAGTTCTTGTTGAAATATCTCTGATAGAAGAAGAGCACAAAATGGAGCTTGTTCAGCTGTTTTTAAAACAACACTATTTCCTGCTACAATAGCTGGAGCGATTTTTGCTACTGTTAAAAATAATGGCGCATTCCAAGGGACGATTGCACAAACAACCCCAATTGGATCTCTAGTGGTATAATGAATACTATTTGGAATATTGGTTGGATAATTTTCTCCTTTTAACTCTCCAGACAAACCAGCAAACATATTTGTAAGTTCAATGGAGGCACCTGTTTCTGGTATGGCCTGTGTTCTTAAAGCATTACCTGTATCTAATGATAATAAAGTTTCTATTTCAGTCTTTCTTTCCTCTAATCTTTTTGCTCCAGCAGCAACCATTTTTCCTCTTTCCCTTGCTGGTATTTTTTTCCATTCTTGAAAAGCTTTGTGCGCCGACTCAACTGCAATATTAACATCATTTTTATCACATTGAGGAGCAGAACCAATACTTTCACCTGTGCTTGGATTTAATACTGGTATTTTATTTTTTGATTGAGCAGATACTAATTTGCCATCAATTAAAATTTTATCCGTTAATCGTTTTGCATTAATAAGCGCTTGTTCAAAATTTTTTTGAAAGTTACTCATTATCTAATTCACCTCTTCTAACTTTTGAAGAGAGCCACCCACCATCAATTTTAATTTCAGATCCATTTATAAAATCAGAATCATCACTTGATAAAAATACTGCTGCTCCAACTATATCTTTTGGTTCTCCCCATCTACCTACCACAGTTTCTTTTCCCCAGGCTTCGCCATGTGTTGGATCTTCAGCATATTTTTGATTAAATGAGGTAGAAATTAAGCCTGGACAAATAGTGTTTACATTAATATTTTTTCCAGTTAGATCGACAGATAAT
>CACPQM010000012.1 GCA_902636075.1 uncultured Pelagibacteraceae bacterium
TTTTGAATTTATATGAAATTTATTACCTATTAATAAATAGCTCTTAATTTTTTTTGATGTGGAACCAAAAATAACACCAACTATTTTTCCATTATTTTCAGTATAAAATTCAGCGATAGACGAATTTTCATTGTATTTGTTTAAAGACAATAAATATCCTTTATCTTGCCAATTCATTTTTTATTGATTTTTTTTAGAAGTTCAGAAGCTGCAGATTGCTCCGCATTTTTCTTTGAGGATCCTATCGCGTAAATATATGTACTATTTTTAAGTTTAACCCCAACTTTAAAATTTGGTTTATGTCTTGGACCTGTGTTAGAAACTAATTTATAAATAGGTAATAATTTAAAATTTTTTAAAGAGTATTCCTGAAGTTGTGTTTTAGCATCTACAAATGTAGTTTCCGCATCGTTAATTAAATTTTTCCAAAGTTTAAGAATAAAGTTTTTAGAAGCTTCAAATCCTTTATCTAAATAAATTGCTCCAATTAATGCCTCACAACAATCCGAGATAATTTTGTTCTCAACGATGTTTTTACTTGATTTAGAATTTCCTGTAATTACGAATTCTTTAAGGTTTAACGAATTTCCCACATCTAGACATTTATTTTTGTTAACCAATGAAGCTAATTTTTTATCTAAAGACCCTACTTTTTCATTTGGATAAAGTTCATATAATTTTTTTGAAACAACAAGCCCTAGAACTCTATCACCTAAAAATTCAAGATTTTCATAATTATTATTTGGGTCAAAACTTTTATGAGTAATAGCTTGCAAAAGGATTTTTTCATTTTTGAAGTATATTTTAATCTTTTTTTGAAGCTTTTGAAGAGTGCTCATAATTAATCTATAAATTTAAAAAATCTATTTAACCTTAATATTTCATTCCAACTCCAAAATTTAACAATACTTCCTACAAATGGGTCTGATGAAAAAAATAAGATTTGAGCTTTACCAACAAGATTATTTTTATGGACATATCCAACTTCAGATAAAAATCTACTATCTTTTGAGCAATCTCTATTATCTCCTAAGAAAAATAAATGGTTTTTTGGAACTAGGTATTTATCTGAGTTAGCAAAGGTAATATCTGTTCTGTAAGATGCCAAATAAACTTTACCGTTTGGAAGTTTTTCTTCAAATGTATTAACTTTTATTTTTGATTTGCCACAATAATTTGTGATATTTTTTGATTTAATTGTTTTTAATATTTGATTTCCATTAAGGTAAAGGTCACCATTAATGAACTGAATTGTATCACCAGGTAGACCAATAACACGCTTGATGTAGTCTGTTCTATTATCTGCTGGTGTTTTAAACACAGCAACATCGCCTCTTTCAGGATTAGCAGTAAATATGCGATTTTCAAAAATTGGTGGACTGAATGGGAAGGAATGCTTACTATAACCATATGTGAATTTAGTCACAAAAAGTCTATCACCAACTAATAAATTTGGTTCCATTGACGATGAAGGAATATAAAAAGGTTGTAACAAAATTGACCTAATTAAAACTGCAATGATTAGTGCATAAATTATAGTTTTAAGATTTTCGATAATTATTTTTTTCATATTTTTCTATGTATAACGACAAAAGCTATTGAATAATCTTTCTCGTCAGAAAGCGATAAAAAGACTTTATATTTCTGTATTTTAAATTTTTTTTGTAAAAAATTGTTTAATTTTTTTGATAGTGAAATGTATGGCTTCCCATTCCTGTAATTTTTAATTTCAATATCTATAAAATTTATATCTGATCTAAACCCAGTCCCAATTGCTTTAACAAATGCCTCTTTTGCAGCAAATCTTTTTGCATAAAAATTAATTTTATTTTTTAATTTCTTTCCTTGTTGAATTTCTTTTTTAGTAAAAATTCTATTTAAAAAACCCTTAATTTTTAATGAATTATTTATTCTACTGTTTTTGATAATATCAACACCATTTCCTATTATATTCATTATCTTAATATTTTAATAAATTGTTTAACTACTTTTGAAATGCTATGAGAGACAGATTCACCAATTATAAAATGACCTATATTAAATTCCTCAATTTGTTTTATCTTATTCAGTATTTTTGTTGTCTTATAGTCCATACCATGACCAGCATGAACCTCTAAACCTATATTTTTTGCATAAATGGCACATTTTTTAATTTTATAAAATTCTCTAGAGTAATTTTTTTTCTGTTTTATTTGATTAGAAATCTTGCCTGTATGTATCTCTATACATTTACTTCCTAGTGTTTTTGATAATTTTATATCTTCAAGAGATGGATTTATAAACAGGCTAGTTCTAATATTATTTATATTAAAAATTTCTAATATTTTTTTGATTTTATTTTTATTTTTTTTTAAATTTAATCCGCCTTCGGTGGTAATTTCACTTCTTTTTTCAGGCACAAGACAAATGAAAGAAGGTTTATTTTTAAGTGCTATTTTGACCATTTTAAGGTCTGAAGCTATTTCCAAATTAAGAGGGATTAATTTATTTGATGATAGGATTTTTAAATCTATATCTTTGATATGTCTCCTATCTTCTCTTAAATGAACAGTAATGGAGTCTGCACCAGCCTTTAAAACATCTAAAGCTACAGTATAAGGATCAGGATGTTTTTCACCTCTAGCATTTCTCAACGTTGCAACGTGGTCTATATTAACCCCTAGCCTCTTTTTCATTTTAAAAATCTACTTCCAGGTTTGGTAATTGGAATTTTTTTTAGACTTTCTGGAATATTTTTTTCTTTAAAAGTTGGAATTTTTATTTTTACTTGTGAGATAATTTTTTTTCTTTTTATTTTTAAAGTTTGCTTATTAGATCTGTCAATTAAACATGCAAATCCTAATAAAATTGCACCAGATTTTTTTATTAATTTAGCACACTCTAAACTTGATTTTCCTGTAGTTATAACATCTTCAATAATTATAACTCTTGATTTTTTTTTTATATAAAAACCTCTTCTTAACTTAAAATTTCCCTCAACACGCTCACAAAAAATTGTTTCTTTTTTTAAAACTCTTCCAATCTCATAACCAATTACAATACCACCCATCGCTGGTGAAAGAATTAAATCAATATTTTTAAATTTTTTTTTTATTTTACTTGCTAAAGATTTGGTAAATTTTTCAGATTTATTTGGAAAACTTAGTAATTTTGCACATTGTACATAAGAAGGTGAATGTAGTCCAGATGACAATATAAAATGTCCATCTAACAAAGCGTTAGTTTTTCTTAAAACTGCTAAAGAGTTTTTTAAAGAAAGCATATTTTTTATTTTTATGTCTAATAATTTTAAATTTATATTCTTTTTGTTTTAGTTCACTTATCAATTTTGTAAAGTTCTTAAGATCATGTATGATTAAATTAAATTTAAAATTAATCCTTCCATTGAGTTTTTCTACCATTTCCACACTTGAAATATTAACAAAGTTTTCACCGATCATGGTTGTCACATCACCCATTTTTCCAGGTTCGTCAGGAAGAGAGATCCAAAGTGTAGTATTATATCTTTTTTCCTTGATCGGTTTGCTATCTTCTCGGTATTGCCAATAACGTCTAATTGCAGCACGAGCTTTCCCTGTTTTGGTGCTAGTTAACCAATGTAATGATGGAGAGGCTTTTTTTGAAGTGATAATCTTAACTACATCGCCGTTTCTTAATATTGATTGCAAAGCGCTTTCATTTCCATTTATTTCGCAACCGACGGCCGCATCTCCAATTTGAGTATGAACTGCATAGGCAAAATCTATCGGTGTAGCATTTTTAGGTAATTTTATAATTGATCCTTTTGGTGTGAAACAAAAAGCGTTTTCTTGAAACATTTGAAGTTTTGTATATTCATACGAGTCATCTGGATTCTCGTTTTTATCAATAATCTCCACTAAATCTGCCAACCAATCATACTCCTTCCAAGTTAAAGAATTAAATTTTTCTGATGATTTATATTTCCAATGTGAAGCAATGCCTCTTTCTGCAAACTCATGCATTTGCTTTGTTCTTAATTGGATTTCTATTGGTCTTTTATTTGGTCCAATAATAGCTGTGTGTAATGATTGATATTTATTGATTTTTGGAGATGAGATATAGTCTTTAAATTTGCCTGGTATACAATTCCATTTACTATGGAAAATTCCTAAAGCTTTATAGCAATCATCAATATTATCTAAAATAATTCTAAATCCAATAATGTCTGTTATTTGTTCAAGAGAAGTTCTTTTTTTTTGGATTTTTCTCCAAATTGAAAAAGGAGTTTTCTCTCTTCCAACTATTTTTGGTTCGATATTTTTGTTTTTAAGTATTTCAAAAAACTCATCAGAAATATTATTAAAGTTAATTAGATTATTTTCTTTAATTTTATCTAATCTGTCTTTTATCAATTTTCTTGCATCTTCATTTAAAACTTCAAAAGAAAGGTCCTCTAATTCATCTCTTATACGATGCATGCCCATCCTATCTGCAAGTGGCGCATAAATTTCCATTGTTTCTTTTGCTTTTCTAATTTGCTTTTCTTTATCAACAACTTTTATGGTACGCATATTATGCAGTCTATCAGCTAGTTTGACCAGTAAAACTCGGATGTCTTTTGAGGTTGCTAATATTAATTTTCTAAAATTTTCTGCTTTAGAGTTTGATATTGCTTGATTTTCAAACTCAGAAATTTTTGTAACACCATCAACTAAATCAGCAACCTCTTTTCCAAATTCTGCTTCTATTGTATTATAAGTTGCATGTGTATCTTCTATTGTATCATGAAGTAAACCAGTAGCTATAGTTGCACTGTCTAACTTTAACTCGGTTAAAATATTTGCAACTGCTATCGGGTGAATAATATAAGGTGAGCCCTCATCTCTTTTTTGTTTTTCATGGGCCTTTAAAGCAAAATCATAGGCTTTTGATAACGTTTCTGGATTAAGAAACTTATTATAATTTTTTACCTTATTAATTAATTCTTCAGATTTAAGCATTACTATTTATATCATTTTATTGAGCAATTTTAATACCCAATAACTGATCTGAGGTTAAATTTGACATTAAAATGACTATATTTTTATTAAGTTTAGGGTGAACCCAATCTTTATCTAATTCATATAAAGGAAACAGAACAAAATTTCTATTATGCATTCTTTTATGAGGAGTATTGAGTTTATGATTTCTAAGTTTTCTATGGATTATTTCACCATTAAAATCAATTATATCAATATCACATATTCTTGGATGATTTCTTTTAGAATTAGTTCGACCTAGTTTTTTTTCAATTTTTTTTATTTTTAAAAATAATTCAGCTATATTTAATTTTGTCTCAACTAGTAGGATAGAATTAATAAAGTTTGGAAAATTTTCATTTGGCCAAGATTTTGTACTGTAAAATTTTGATCTTTTTTTTATAAAAATTCCCTCCTCTTGGATTAAATCTATACTTTTATTTAGATTATTTTTCTTGTCTCCAAGATTAGAACCTAATGCTAGATATGCAAAATTAACTTGATTTTCTAATATATCTTGCCTTTTCACGGTTCCAATCTCTTGTCTTCTTTGTCAGTCTTTTATCAAATTGTTTTTTACCTTTAGCTACTGCAATTTCTAATTTTGCCTTTCCTTTTCTAAAATACATTTTCGTTGGCACAATAGTTAAACCATCTTCATGAATTCTACCAATAATTTTATTAATTTCTCTTTTATTCAATAAAAGTTTTCTTTCAGAGTAAGGATTATGATTTGAATAACTGGCTTGTTTATAGATAGGTATATGAGAATTAATCAAAAAAATTTCTCCATCTTTTTCTACAGCATAAGAGTCTGCTATGTTAATTTTACCTGATCTTACAGATTTTATTTCAGAGCCCTTTAAAACTATACCTGCTTCAAACATCTCTTTAAAAAAATAATTAAAAGATGCTTTTCTATTAATTGTAATAATTTTTAAACCAGGAGTGGTTTTTTTATTCATTAATTAATTCGGCAGATATAAGAGCTTTTTTAACCTCAGCTTTTGTTTCATCTAAAACTGTTACCAAAGGTAATCTCACATTATCATCACAAAGGCCGATTAATTTAGCTGCGTATTTAACTGGTGATGGATTGCTCTCAATAAACAAAGATTTATGAACAGGTTGAAGTTTTTTATCTATCTCTCCAGCCTTTTTCTGCTCATCTTTATCTTCTGATTTTGAAAATTTTTGCATATCAGAACACATTTTAGGAGCTATGTTGGCTGTAACAGAAATACACCCTACGCCACCTCTTTTATTATATTCATAAGCAAGACCGTCCTCACCTGTTAGTTGGATAAATTCATTTCCAATTTTTTTGAAAGTCTCATCTACTCTATTCAAATCACCAGTTGCATCTTTTACTCCAACTATGTTCTTCAGTTCAAACAATCTTGCCATAGTATCTACTGTCATATCAATGACTGATCTACCAGGAATATTGTAAATTATAATTGGTATGCCACACTTGTCATTTATAGCCTTGTAATGCTGATATAAGCCCTCCTGAGTGGGTTTGTTATAATAAGGCGTCACTATCAAGGCACCGTCTGCACCAGCCTTTTCTGCGTGTTCTGTGAGTGATATGGCTTCTGTAGTAGAATTTGATCCCGTACCTGCGATTACTGGAATTTTTCCTTTAGCTTCTTGTATGCACAACTCTATAACTTTTTCATGTTCTTTATGTGAAAGAGTTGGAGACTCGCCTGTTGTACCTGCTGGCACGAGTCCATTTGTTCCATTTTCTAAGTGAAAATTAATAATTTTAATATAAGTTTCCTCGTCAAGACTATTGCCTTTAAATGGTGTTACTAAAGCTACATTTGAACCTTTAAACATAAATATTTATATCATAAGTTATTATAAATGATTTTTAGAAAATCTAAATTACTTCTAACAACTATATTTTTTTTAACCTTTTTTCAATCATCATATTCGAATGAAATAATTATACCTAAGAAAAAACCTATGTTTAAAAGTCAGATATTGGTTCCTCCGCTTAAACCTGGAACATTTTATGAAAAAGAAAGTTTAAAAGGTGATAAAGATTTACCTAAAGAGATCTTTGGAATTTTATTACCTCCCAAAAAACCACTTATTGTAAAAAAACAATCATTAAGAAATGTTAAAAAAACTAGATATTATAGTGAGAGAGATTTTGAATTTGCAAAACAAGCAATTAGATTTATGGAAAAGTCTAATTGGAAAGACGCAAAAAATACTGCAAAAAAAGCAAGAGCTCAATCAATATTTGATTTTATAGAGTGGAGACATCTTCTCACATCAGGAAACAAAGCTACTTTTTCTGAATATAAAAGGTTTATCGAAAGAGTTAAAGATTATCCAAGATTTAATAGAATTAAATATCTTGCTGAACATAAAATAAATTTACAAAACCATTCTCCTACAGAAATAATTAGTTGGTTTCAAGATAATGAGCCATTAAGTGGATATGGTAAAATAATGTTAGGAGAGAGTTTTATTAAAACTGGAAAGTCTAGTGATGGGATAAAATTAATAAAAGAGGGGTTTATAAATGCAGATCTAAATACAAATAATTTAAAATATTTTAGAAAAAAATTCAAAAATATTTTAGATACCTCTGATTATATAAATAGAGCAGATTATTATGCTTGGGAGGGTAAATATTGGGATCTTAAAAGAGTTATTAAATATCTCCCTAGTGATTATCAATTGCTTTATACAGCGAGGCAAATATTAATAAGCAGAGGATATGGAGTTGATGAAGCTATTAAAAAAGTACCAAAAAACTTTAAGAATGATGCTGGGTTAAATTATGACAGGTTAAAATGGAGAAGAAAAAAAGGTCGTGTAGATAGCGCACTAGAAATTCTTAATAATGTAAAAAACACTGAAGAATATTTAGTAAGACCAGACAAATGGTGGAAAGAAAGATCAATAATTGGAAGATCTTTAATTTATAAAAAAAAATATAAAACTGCATACAGAGTTGTTTCAAATCACGCTATGACAGAAGGTGCAGAATATACAGAAGCTGAGTGGATGAGTGGATGGATAGCACTAAGTTTTTTAAATGATGCAAAACTTGCGGAAAATCATTTTTTAAATTTTTATAAAAATGTTAGTTATCCAATAAGCTTATCCAGAGGTGCGTATTGGTTGGGTAAAACTTATGAAAAATTTGGTGATATAGAAAATTCAAACAAGTGGTTCTTTGAAGGATCGAAATATTTAACAACATATTATGGTCAACTCTCACACATGAAAGTGAAACCTGAAGTGAAATTTGAACTAGACAAATTAATATTTGTAGAAGACGATTATGAACAAGAGTTTTACTCAAAAAAACTTGTAGCAATTGTGGATTTGCTTGATTATTTAAATAAAGATAAATACACAAAACATATACTAAGATTTCTAGCAAATGATAATGTAGAAAAAGGTAGTGAAGCTTTAGCAGCTAAATTAGCATCTGATATATCACGTTATGATTTTGCTATACAAGTTTCTAAAATTGCCTCATATCAAAAAAGATTTCACAACCAATATAATTATCCAATAATGAGTGTACCGAAATTTGTTGGTGGAAGAAAAATTCCTGATCCAGCTTTAATATTATCTATCATTAGACAGGAAAGTGAATTTGATACCTCTGCTAGGAGTAGAGTTGGTGCTCAAGGATTAATGCAACTTATGCCTTACACTGCTAAGACTGTATCAAAACAAGCAAAGTTAGGATACTCGAAGTCTAAATTAACAACTGATCCTGAATATAATATTAATTTAGGTTCTCATTATATTGCAGGTTTAATTAACCAGTATAAAGGATCCTACCCTTTTGCAACTGCTGCATACAATGCTGGCCCTAAGAGAGTAAAGTATTGGAAAAAAATTAATAAGGATCCTCAAAAAAAACAGATTGATTATGTTGATTGGATTGAACTTATTAAATTTAAAGAGACTAGAAATTACGTACAAAGAGTTTTAGAAAATTACAACGTTTACAGGTACATTTTGTCTCAAAAGCCAATTTATCTAAAAGATTTCTTTAAAAATCAGAGCATGTATTAAATGGCGGAAGAGAAGGGATTCGAACCCTTGGAAGGATTGCTCCTTCGGCAATTTAGCAAACTGCTGGTTTAAGCCAACTCACCCACTCTTCCGTTGATACATGTGTAACTTGAAATCATTGAATATTCAATATTAATCAAGTAATTTCTTGCAAATATGAAAAACAAATACTCTATTTTTTCACTAATAAAAAATGCTTTTTCGCAGCATGAAAACTGGAAACAAGCTTGGGGAAATCCTGAGCCTAAAAAAGAATATGAAGCAGTAATTGTTGGAGGTGGTGGGCATGGATTAGCAACTGCATACTATCTTGCAAAAAAACATAACATGAAAAATATTGCAGTTTTAGAAAAGGGTTGGATTGGTGGAGGTAATACTGGGAGAAATACAACAATCATAAGATCAAATTATTTATGGGATGCTAGTGCTGGATTATATGACCATGCTTTAAAAATTTGGGAAAATTTATCTCAAGAATTAAATTACAATATAATGTTTAGTCAACGTGGAGTTATGAATTTAGCTCATAACCTTCAAGACGTTAGAGATTTAAAAAGAAGAACTCATGCAAATAGGTTAAATGGAATTGATGCTGTTTGGTTAGACACAAAACAAGTTAAGGAATTTTGTCCAATAATAAATATTTCTCAAGATATAAGATATCCTGTACTTGGTGGAACTTTACAAAGAAGAGCTGGTACAGCAAGACATGATGCTGTTGCATGGGGTTATGCAAGAGGTGCAGATGCAATGGGAGTAGATATAATTCAAAATTGTGAAGTGAAAGGAATTAAAAGAAATGGATATCAAGTTGAAGGTCTTGAAACTACAAAAGGATTTATTAAAACAAAAAAAATTGGTGTTGTAGCAGCAGGTCACTCAAGTGTAATTGCAAACATGGCAGGTTTAAAATTACCACTTGAAAGCAAACCATTACAAGCATTAGTATCCGAACCAGTTAAACCAATAATAGATACAGTTGTAATGTCTAATGCTGTACATGCTTATGTTAGTCAATCTGATAAAGGTGAATTAGTAATTGGAGCTGGAACAGATGCTTATATATCTTATACACAAAGAGGAAGTCATGATGTCGTAGAAGGTACCTTAAAAGCTATATTAGAGCTGTACCCTATTTTTAGTAGAATGAAGATGCTAAGACAATGGGGTGGTATTGTTGATATTTGCCCGGATGCTAGTCCGATCATTAGCAAAACAAATATAAAAGGTCTTTATTTTAATTGTGGATGGGGTACAGGAGGTTTTAAAGCAACACCTGGATCTGGTGATTTATTTGCTCACACAATTGCTAATGATGAGCCACATAAATTAAATGCAGCATTTAATCTTAACAGATTTGTAAGTGGAGATCTTGTAGATGAACATGGTGCAGCTGCTGTAGCACACTAATGTTTATTATAAATTGCCCATATTGTGGAGAAAGAGACCAGATTGAGTTTTCATGTGGTGGCGAAGCGCACATTGTAAGACCAAAACAACCTACAGAGCTAAGTGATGATGAATGGGCAGAATATTTATTTATGAGAAAGAATATTAAAGGTGTTCAGTTTGAAAGATGGAACCATGCTCATGGATGTAGGAAATGGTTTAATATGGTTAGGGATACATCAAATGACAAAATACATGCAGTTTATAAAATGGGTGAAAAACCACCAGTAATTTAAATGACCAAATATAGAATTAATAAAACAAGATTTGTTGATCAAACAAAAACTGTTTCATTTACTTTTGACGGTAAAGAATATCATGGTTTTGAGGGTGATACCCTAGCCTCAGCACTTCTTTCAAATGGCATTCATTTAGTAGGCAGAAGTTTTAAGTATCATCGTCCAAGAGGTATTATGTCATGTGGGTCTGAAGAGCCAAACGCAATATGCCAAATAAATGATAATACTGATTTAACGGAGCCTAATGTAAGAGTTACAGAAATAGAACTTTATGAAGGATTGAAAGCATCTAGTCAAAATTGTTGGCCAAGTCTTAACTTTGACATAGGTGGAATTAATAACTTAATATCACCATTTATACCGGCAGGTTTTTATTATAAGACTTTTATGTGGCCTAAAAGTTTCTGGAAAAAAATTTATGAACCATTAATAAGATTGTCTGCAGGCCTTGGCAAATCACCAACACAACCAGATCCAGACATATATGACCATAAACATGAGCATTGTGATGTATTAGTTATTGGAGGTGGGATTTCAGGTATTATATCAGCTAAAATAGCAGCAAAAAATAATTTAAAGACAATATTAATTGAAGATAAAAATATACTTGGTGGATCCACAATTTATCAAAATAATAAAAATTTTATAATAGATAATCAAAAATCAAACAAATGGTTAATGAATGAAATATCAGAATTAGAAAAATTAGATAATTTAATAATAAAAACTAGAACAAGTTTGGCCGCTTTTCATAGTTATAACTACCTTTTGGCCAAAGAAAATATATCAGATCATTTACCATTAGATAAAAAAAATTGCGGTATAAGACAGAGATTATGGAAAATAAGAGCAGATAAAGTGATTGTTGCTGCTGGTGCAATAGAAAGACCTCTTATATTCAACAACAATGATAGACCTGGAATCTTACTTGCTAATTCTGTTAAAAAATATTTAGATTTTTATGGTGTATCCAGTGGATTAAATAATATTATTTTTACTAACAATGATAGTGCTTACGAAACTGCAGTGTCATTATTTGAAAAAGGAATATCAGTAAAGATTATTGATATTAGAAAAAAATCTTCATCAAATATTGTTAAAAATGCTGAAGACTTAGGAATTAAAATATATTGGAACTCTACAGTGGTAAATACTTTTGGCTACAAAAAGATAAAATCAATAGAAATTATGAATTTATCAGAAGATGGATCAAATGTTACTGGAAATAAACATAAAATTCAGTGTGATTGTTTATCAATAAGTGGAGGTTGGACACCAATGGTGCATATGCATACACAATCAGGAGGAAAATTAGATTTTAGAGAAATAGATCAAGTATTTGTTCCAAGTGAAAAAAGTGAAAATCATATAAATGTTGGGTCATGTAACGGTGATTTTGAATTAGAAGAAATAGTTAAAAATACAAATAATAAAGTTAAAAAATTTTTAAACATTAATGAAAGTGGTTTTGATAAAATTTCAGTTTTATGTTCCAAAGAGTTAGAGAAGAAAAACATATGGCTGTTACCAAATACTATATCAGAGGGTAAAACTAAATCTTTTATAGATTTTCAAAATGATTCGACAGCGAAAGATATAAAGTTAGCACTTAGAGAAGGTTTTAAATCAATAGAACATGTAAAGAGATATACAACAACTGGAATGGCTACAGATCAAGGTAAATTATCGAATATGCATGCTCTGGGAATTATTGCTGACACTGCTGGAGTAAAAATGGGTACTTTAGGCACAACTACTTTTAGACCACCATTTACACCCTTAACTTTTGGAGCAATTGTAGGAAGAAGTGTTGGAAAATTTTTTGATGTTGTGAGAAAAACCTCAATTCATGAATGGCATGTTCAAAATAATGCAAAGTTTGAAAACGTTGGGCAATGGAAAAGACCATGGTACTACCCTATTAATAATGAAAATCTTCATGAAGCAGTTCAAAGAGAAAGTAAAACTGCAAGAGATGGTGCTGGAATTTTAGATGCTTCTACATTAGGAAAAATAGATATTCAGGGATCTGATGCTTCTGAATTTTTAAATAGAGTTTATACAAATGCTTGGTCAAAATTAGGAATTGGGAAATGCAGATATGGTTTAATGTTAAATGAAGATGGTATGGTTTATGATGATGGTGTAACAACAAGATTGGGTGAAAATCATTATTTAATGACCACAACTACTGGTGGCGCAGCAAATGTACTTTCTAAGCTTGAAGACTATTTACAAACAGAATGGCCAGAATTAGATGTTTACTTAACGTCTGTTACTGATCACTATTCTACAGCGAGTATTTGTGGTCCAAATTCAAAAAAAATATTGAAAAAATTATTTCCTAATAAAGATTTTAGTGATGAAGCCTTTCCTCACATGTCTTACCAAGATGCAATAATTGACAAAATTGAATGTAGAATAATGAGAATAAGTTTCACAGGAGAGCTTAGTTATGAAATTAATATAGAGTCAAAATATGGTAAATCATTATGGGAAAACTGTATCAAGGCAGGAGAAGAATACAAAATTACTCCTTATGGAACAGAAACAATGCATTTATTAAGGGCTGAAAAGGGATTTATTATTGTTGGTCAAGACACAGATGGAACTATGACACCAATTGATCTTCAGATGGATTGGATAGTTAGTAAAAAAAAATATGACTTTATAGGTAAAAGATCACTTTATAGAAGTGATACAATAAGAGAGGATAGAAAACAGCTTGTTGGATTGCTCACAGATGACCCCAATGAAATATTAGAAGAAGGTGCTCAGATAGTTTCTGAATTAGATAAGAAACCTGTCGAAATGATTGGACATGTAACTTCAAGCTATTTTAGCCCTAATTTAAATAAATCGATTGCACTAGCAGTTGTTAAAGGTGGAAAAAAAATGAAAGGTCAAAAACTTTTTGTTCCTATGGAAAACAAAAATATCAATGTAACAGTTTCAGATTTTATTTTTTTAGATAAAGAAAACAAGAGGATCAATGCTTAATCCAGAATATCCTAACTTTGAAAAAAAATCATTAGATGATATTGAATTAACATTATCTGAGCCAATTAAAAAAATAAATATTAGAGGAAAAAAAAAGGAATTTTTTACAAAAGTTGGAAAGATTTTATCAATTATCTTACCAATTGAACCAAATACTAGTTCATCAAATCAGCAATTTAATGCTCTTTGGCTAAGTCCAGATGAATGGTTAGTATGTTTTAATGAAGAGAATAACAATGTTTACAATAATCTTTTTAACGAAATTTCTAAATTAAATTTTGGCTCAATAGTTGATGTTTCTAATCAATGGATATGTATTAATATAAAAGGCAAAAAGACTTTTGATTTACTTTCATCAGGGTCTCCTTTTAACTTCAATACTTTTAAAAATACTAAAAATTCTGTAACACAAACATTACTGAATCATACAGATGTAATTATTCACCATACAGAAATAAATGAAATAAATCTTTTTGTGAGAAGATCATTCTCAGAAGATTTATGGTTGTGGATTAAGGATAGCGCTAGGTTTATCTAATTTTTTTTTAATATAATAACTTACATAACTAAATAATAGTATCGAAAGTGTCCATTGAAAAATAAACCACAACCAAAAGAAACTATCAAAATCTGCGGATAAATATTTGGCTAAATAAAAAACACATATTGGAACAAGAACATTTCGTAACATATTATTTATCATTGCATAATTAGATTTTTTTAATCCCATAAAAAAACCATTTGATAAAAAGAAAATTGGATATGCAGGTAAAATAAATGCTGCAATTTTTAAGTATCTACGTCCATATTCTAAAACAGTTTCATCATTAGAGAAAAGCCTTGGTATTATATCTGCTGTGAAATAAACTAATATTCCAGAAAAAATCATTAATAAAAGGCCATATTTAACAGATACAAAATAAGTCTCTTTCACTCTCTCAAAGTAATTAGCACCATAATTTTGAGCTATAATTGAGATAATTGCAGTATTAATTCCTAATATAGGAAGTAAAACAACTTGCTCTATTCTCGTAGCAGCACCATAACCAGCTACTGCCAATTCACTAGTTTGACCAACATAAGTAAATATAAATGTGGCAGCAACTGCATAACCACATATGGCAATTGATATTGGCATTGATTGAAAAAATATATTTTTTAAGAATGTTAATTTAATTATAAAAAATTCCTTGGTAATTTTTTTTACTCTTGGATTTTGCAAGACTTTATATAGAATAATCGCGAATGCTATAAATTGGGCTATAATTGTTGATAGACCTATCCCCATCATACCAAAAGCAGGAATAAATAGAAAACCAAATATTAGTAATGGATTTAAAATTATATTTAGAAGAAAACTTAAAACCAAAACATTTCTATATGTTTTAGTATCTCCTTCTGCATGTAATAAAGAGTTAAGTGATACAACAAGGAAAAAAAGAAATGATCCATAAAACATAATATTTGTATATTGTAGCCCTAAATTTGTAATTTCTTCAGTTGAACCCATTATGTTAAAAACTCTTTCAGCAAAATATAAACCTACCCCTGTAATAAAAACTGATATGATCAGTCCATAGATAATAATGTGGGTAAAATAATAAGAGACATTTTTTTCATTTTTTTCTCCAATACTATTACCTATTAATGAGGTTCCCCCAACTGTTACCCCAATAGATGTTGCTACAATTATAAAATAGATTGGAAATGATTTACTGAGAGCCGAAAGTGCTTCAGGCGAGATTAATCCTGAATAAAAAGTATCAACAATATTGTATAAGGTTTGAAAAAGTGTACCTACACTTGCTGGTATTGCGAGTTTTCTAACAAGTAAAGGTATATTTTCTTTTAATAAATCCATAAAGTTATAATTTAATTAATATTCTTTTTTAAAGATATGTCTCTTGCTAGTTTTTTTTGCAAGTATTATTTGTTTTTGTCTCATTGCAAATCTTGATTTTTGATCATCTGTTAAGTGATCGTGACATTTTGGACAATGAATACCTTCCAAATATTTAGAAGATTTTTTTTCTTTAACAGAAAGAGGTTTTCTGCATCCACTACAAACTGAATAACTGCCCTGCTTTAAACCGTGTTTTATTGAAACTCTATTGTCAAAAACAAAACATTCACCACTCCATTGACTATTTTTTTTATCAATATTATTCAGATAATTAATAATTCCACCTTTTAAAACATATACATTTTTAAAACCTTTTTTTTTCAAATAAATATTTGCTTTTTCGCATCTGATACCGCCAGTGCAAAACATTGCTATATTTTCACTTTTTTTAAATTGATTTAAATATTTAGGAAATTGACGAAAGTTTTCTACATTTGGATTTAAAGATTTTTTAAAAGTTCCCACGTCATACTCAAAAGATTTCCGTGCATCTATCAAAACCGTATTATTTTTTTTAATTATTTTATTCCATTCTCTTGGATTAAGGTTGTTCTTGGGATATTTGTAGTTTCTAACTTTAAAACCCATTGGAACAACTTCCTTTTTAATTTTAACTTTTGGTTTATGAAATGGATTAAATTTACTATTAGAATTATTTTCTGAATTATATTTTTTAATAGACAATATTTTTTTTAAAAATTTATTAAATTTTAAAAGGTTATTATTTTTGGCTGAAATTGTTCCATTTACACCCTCTGATGAAATAATTATTGTACCACTAATTCCATAATCTTTAAGGTTATTCTCTAACTTTTTTTTTAATTTTTTTAGATTATTAATTTTTTTAAATTTATAAAAACCAAAAATATTAAACATTATAAAACTCTACAAACAGTCATTCCATCTCCCAATGGGATAATTATTTGTTCTACCCTTTTATCACTTGAAACATGCTCATTTAATTCTCTTATATTTAATGTAAATTTATCCATTTTATCCTCATCTACGACTTCACCATGCCATAAAACATTATCAATGATAATTAAACCACCTTTATTAATCATCTTAATTGATTTTTCATAATATTCTTTATAGTTGAGCTTATCTGCATCAATAAAAACCATATCATATTTTTGGTTTTTTAATTCATCTAAACTATCTAGCGCAGGTTTTACAATCGTTTGAATTTTTTTATCTTGTTTAGCTTTCTTAAAAAAACTTACTGCAATCTTGCTTGTCTCTTTGTCTTTATCAAGTGCAGTAAGTTTTCCATACTCTGGAAGTGCAAGAGCAATAGAAAGTGCACTTAAACCAGTAAAAGTTCCAATCTCAAGCACATTTTTTATATTAGATATTTTTATTATTAAATGGAGAAAATGACATTGAGATATCGCTACTTGCATTCTCTTTTCATTTCCAAGTGTATTATTATAATCTATGATTTCTTTTTGAACTGGGCTTAGTTTAAAACTAAAATTATTAATATATTTTTCAATTTTTTCAGAAATTTCAATGTTCTTACCCATCTATTTTAACTATATAATGACTATAGGTTTCGTTAAAATTAAAGTTTCTTCTTTAATATTTCATTGATTAATTGAGGGTTAGCTTTTCCACCCGAAGCTTTCATTGCTTGCCCCACAAAAAAACCGAATAGCTTTTCTTTTCCTTGTTTATATTCAATGGCTTTTTCTCTGTTATCGTTGATTATTTTATCAATTAATGACTCAAGTGCTTTTGGATCACTTTGTTGCTTTAACCCTTTTTCCACAACAATTATTTGAGGGTCTATGTCACCATCCATCATTAATTCAAATATTGTCTTAGCAATTTTGCCTGAAATAGTTCCGTTTTTAATTAAATTAATCAATTTTGCTAAATTTTTTGCACTTATTGGACTATGAGCAATTTCAATATTTTTATTATTTAAAACAGCAAATAATTCTACTGTAATCCAATTTACAGCTAATTTCATATCACGGTTTTTGCCCATTTTAGAAACAACTTCTTCAAAATATTTAGCTGTATCAATATCAGAGACTAATATAGTCGCTTCATAAGGGGAAATTTTAAACTCATCAATAAACCTTTTCTTTTTGTCATCTGGTAATTCAGGGATTTCAGATTTTAATTGATCAATAAACTCATCCGTAATTTCTAGTGGAAGTAAATCTGGATCTGGAAAGTATCTATAATCATGAGCATCTTCTTTTGATCTCATTGACCTTGTTTCATTTTTTTTTGTATCAAAAAGTCTTGTTTCTTGATCTATTTCTTCACCTTCCTCTATTAAGTCAACTTGTCTATTTGCTTCATAAATAATTGCCATTTGCATGAACTTTATAGAATTAACATTTTTTATTTCACATCTTGTTCCCAATTCTGTTGAGCCTTTTATTCTTACTGAAACATTAACATCTGCTCTCAATGATCCCTCTTGCATGTTACCATCGCAAGTTCCTAAATATCTCATAATAGATCTAAGTTTTTTTATATAAGCATTTACTTCATCTGGTGATCTTAGATCAGGCTTGCTAACAATCTCCATTAAAGCTACACCCGATCTATTTAGATCAACTAGTGTGTTACTCGGATCAATATCATGAATACTTTTTCCTGCATCCTGCTCTAAATGTAATCTTTCTATTCCAACTTGTTTTTGACCTTCTGGCATATCCAAAATAACATTGCCCTCACCCACAATTGGGTATTTATATTGTGAAATTTGATACCCCTGAGGTAAATCAGCATAAAAATAATTCTTTCTATCGAAAACAGATTTATTGTTGATCTTAGCTTTTAATCCAATACCAGTTTTTATAGCTTGTTTAACACAATATTCATTAATTACTGGAAGCATTCCTGGAAATGCTGCATCAACTAAACTTACTTGAGTGTTAGGTTCAGCACCAAATTTTGTAGAAGAAGATGAAAAAAGTTTTGAATTTGATGTTACTTGAGCATGAACTTCAAGTCCTATAACAACTTCATAAATATTATCATTTCTTTCTATTAAATATTCCGAATTATTTTTTAGACATTATTCCATCCACCAATCAGTTATATTGTTTTTATAATTGATTTTTTCCTCCATTGAATAAGCAATATTTAAAACTGTTTGTTCATCAAAAGGTTTACCAATTATTTGTAAACCTAATGGATAATTATTTTTATCCCTACCTGCTGGTATTGAAATTCCAGGTAATCCTGCAAGGTTCACTGGAACAGTAAATATATCATTTAAATACATTGAAACTGGATCATTAGATTTTTCTCCTATTTTAAATGCAGAACTAGGCGTTGAAGGTGTTAAAATAGCATCAACTTTATTATAAGCTTCATCAAAATCTTTTTTAATTAACTGCCTTACTTTTTGGGCTTTGAGATAGTAAGCATCATAATATCCAGAAGACAAAACATATGTGCCTATCATTATCCTTCTTTTTACTTCTTCTCCAAAACCTTCTGATCTAGTTTTTTCATACATATCAATTAAACTTTCCCCAGAGGATCTTAAACCATATTTAACACCATCATATCTTGCTAAATTAGATGATGCTTCAGCTGGCGCTACAATATAATAAGTAGGCAAAGCATAACTTGTGTGAGGTAAAGAAATATCAATTATTTCAGCACCACAATCTTTTGCATATTCAATCCCCTTTTTCCAAAGATTCTCAATTTCGTCTGGCATCTTATCAACTCTGTATTCTTTTGGGATTCCAATTTTTATACCTTTGATATTTCTTGTTAGTTCTGATGAATAATTATTTCTTTTAAAATCTATTGAAGTTGAATCTTTTTTATCAAATGATGAGATCACCTCTAAAAGAATAGAACTATCTTTGACGTCTTTGCTCATCGGACCTGCTTGATCTAGAGATGATGCAAAGGCAACAATTCCATATCTTGAACAGCTTCCATAAGTGGGTTTTAGTCCAACAGTTCCAGTAAAGGAAGCTGGCTGCCTAATAGATCCACCAGTGTCAGTTCCTATTGTTACAGGTGTTAAATTAGCTGCTAAAGCCGATGAGGAACCACCTGATGATCCACCTGGAACTAAATCTTTTGCAATTGGGTTTTGAACATTGCCAAAAAAACTTGTTTCATTAGATGAGCCCATTGCAAATTCATCACAATTAAGTTTGCCGAGCAAAATACCACCTTCATTCCATATATTTTGTGTTACAGTAGATTCATAGCTGGGAACAAAATTATTTAAGATATTGCTTCCAGCTGTTGTTCTTACTTCATTAGTACAAAATAGATCTTTTACAGCAATTGGAATTCCTGGAAGTTTTAAATCATAATTTGGTTTGTTATCAAACTCTTTTGAAAGTTTAAGACAATTTTCAAAATTTTCGGTTACATATGCATTTAGTTTTTTTGACTTTTGAGATCTATCAACAAAAGATTTTGCGGCTTCATTTGATGATATTTTCTTTTCTTTTATATTTTTAATTAATTCAAAAAGGCTTAAAGAGGTTATATCTGTCATTACTCAACTACCTTCGGAACAACAAAAAAATCATCATTTTTTTTCAGGAGAATTTTTAAGAATTTTTTCTCTTATATTATCGCTGGTTATTTTATCTTCTCTGAATCTCAAAGTTGTTTCAGCTATAGAGGTTAATGGTTCAACATTCTCAGTTTTTAGCTCGTTTAATTTTTCAATAAATTCAAATATAGAATTCATATCATCTGCCAATTTTTCAGCTTTTTTCTCTTCAAGTGATATCCTTGCTAATTTTGATATGTGTTTTACAGTTTTAAGATCTATCGTCATATGGTAAAAAATAATGTCGCAAACTACCACTTAAGTTAAAAATATACAATATGATCACAATTAATGAATTCAAAAACAAATTATCAAGTGGTTCAAGATTATTGGGTATAGATTTAGGCACAAAAAGGATTGGGATTGCAATAAGTGATTACAATCAAAAAGTTGCCACTCCTCTTCAAACCTTAGATAATTCTAAACAAGGTAAATTAATTGATGCACTAGAGAGTATTATTGCAGAATATGACATCAGAGGAATTATTATAGGCAATCCAATAAATATGGATGGTACTTACGGGAAATCTTCACAATCAGCAAAAGATATAGCAATCAATATTTCGAATAAAATTGATATTCCTGTGTCTTTGTGGGATGAAAGATTATCTACTGTTGGTGCTTTCAATTTATCAAGTGAATTAGATATAAATGTAAGTAAAAGAGAGAAAGATATTGATAAGTTTGCAGCAGCTTTTATTTTACAAGGTGCTTTAGATTTTATTCAAAATTAATGGTTGCATAGTTAATACTATATAGTTATAGAGTTAATTTTAATGGCAACTAAATCCAAAAAAGCTATTAAAATATCTCAAAAACATTTATTAGGTATCCAGGATTTATCTGTTAGCGATGTTACAACTATCCTGAATGAAGCCTCTAAATTCATAGAATTAAATAAAAGCAAAAATAAAAAAATTGATATTTTAAAAGGGAAAACTCAAATAAACTTATTTTTTGAACCATCAACAAGGACACAGAGCTCGTTCGAATTAGCAGGAAAAAGATTAGGTGCAGATGTAATGTCAATGAATATTACAAATTCTGCTATCAAAAAAGGTGAAACATTAATAGATACTGCTATGACGTTAAATGCAATGCATCCAGACATTATTGTAATAAGACATCAAGACTCAGGGGCTTGTAACCTTCTATCTCAAAAAGTTAATTGTGCAGTGTTAAACGCTGGTGATGGTAGAAGAGAACATCCAACTCAAGCATTATTGGATGCTTTAACAATTATAAATAGAAGAAAAAAAATAGAAGGGCTTAAAATTGCAATATGTGGAGATATATTACATTCAAGAGTAGCAAGATCAAATATTTATCTTCTAAACATGTTGGGTGCAGAAGTGAATATTGTGGCTCCTTCAAATTTAATGCCAAATGAAATTGAAAAATTTGGAGTAAATATTTTTTCTGATATGAAAAAAGGAGTTAAAGATTGTGACATAGTAATGATGTTGAGATTACAGAATGAAAGAATGACAAGCTCGTTTCTATCATCTAACAGAGAATACTATGAGTATTATGGCTTGACACCTGATAAAATTCAATATGCTAAAGAGGATGCTTTAATAATGCATCCAGGACCAATGAATAGAGGAATTGAAATTGATACAAACTTAGCAGACGATATAAACAAAAGTGTAATAAAAGAACAAGTTGAATTAGGCGTAGCAGTAAGGATGGCCTGCTTAAAGATTTTTTGTGAATAAATGAAAAAAAAATACTTTATAAATGCAAATATAATTGACCCTCATAATTCCTTAAATGAAATTGGAGGAATAATGATTGGAGAAAATGGAAAAATTGAAGCCGTCGGAAAAAAAGTAAATACCAACAACATTCCATCTAGAGAAAAAATAATAGATCTAAAAGGAAAATACATATTTCCAGGTATTGTAGATATGCGAGTTTTTGTTGGTGAACCAGGATATGAATATAAAGAAAATTTTAGAACGCTTAGTGAAGCTGCTTTGTCTGGTGGTGTAACATCAGTAGTTACAATGCCAAATACAAATCCAGTAATAGATAATGTTTCAATAGTTGATTTTCTTAAAAGAAGAGGAAGAGACAAATCAAAAATTAATATTTATCCAACAGCTGCATTAACAGTAAAAGCAGAAGGAGAAAATATGACTGAATTTGGATTATTACAGAGCAAAGGAATAATTGGTTTTACTGATGGAGTAAAAACAATTCAAAATCCCAGAATTATGAATAGGATTATGAATTCAGCTTCAGATTTAAAATCTTTAATAATACAACATGCTGAAGATGCAGAGTTATCAAAAGACGGAATGATTAATGATGGTATCATAGCTACAAAACTTGGTCTTCAAGGAATTCCAATAAGTGCTGAATTATTAATTATAGAGAGAGACCTAACATTGTTAGAATATAATAATTGTAGGTATCATATTGCCCAGATTTCATCTGCAAATTCTGTAGATATAATCAGAGAAAGAAAAAATAAAGTAAACTTCAGTTGCGGTGTTTCTATAAATAATTTATCCTTAAATGAAAATGACATTGGTGATTTTAAAACTTTTTTAAAATTATCACCCCCCTTGAGAACAGAAACTGATAGAAACGCTTTAGTTCAAGGGTTAAATGATAAAACAATTGACGTTATTGTTTCTGATCACAAACCAGAAGATGAAGAAAATAAAAGATTAACTTTTGCTCAAGCAGAAACAGGTGCATCAGGGATAGAAACTTTATTACCATTAAGCTTAGAACTATATCATAATGGATCAGTTGAGTTGGAAACTATAATAAAAGCTTTAACATCAAAACCAGCTGAAATACTTAAAATAGATAAAGGCAACTTATCAATAGGAAACGACGCTGATTTTTGTATTGTAGATATAAATAAACCTTGGGTTATTAGAAAAGATAAATTGATATCAAAATCAAAAAATACCCCTATTGAGGATAAAAAACTTCAAGGCAAAGTATTAAATACATTTGTTAATGGTGAAGAATTATTTAAATCTGAATAATGGATTATATAGTAACAGCTTTAATATCTTATCTATTTGGCTCTATTCCTTTCGGATATTTATTCACAAAAATTTTACTTAAAAAAGATATTAGAAATGTAGGATCGGGAAATATTGGCGCTACAAATGTTTTAAGAACTGGCAATAAGTCATTGGGTTATTTAACTCTTATTTTAGATATAGCAAAAGCTGTTGTGCCTGTTATCTATATAAAGTTCAATTATCCTGAACTAGTTTATATATCAGCACTTTGTGCATTTTTAGGACATTTATTCCCAATTTGGCTAAAATTTAAAGGTGGCAAAGGCGTAGCAACTTTTGTTGGGATTTTGATTTCTATAAATATTTATTATGCACTAGTTTTTGGCATTGTTTGGACTTTAACTTTTTTAATATCAAGATATTCATCTCTATCATCATTATTTGCTTCAATTTCAATTCCAATCTATCTACTAATCATTAATCAAAGTAACATAATTTTTTTCATCATTATGTTTGTTTTAATTTTTTATACACATAGAGAAAATATAAAAAGATTAATAAACAAAGAAGAAACTAAGAGTAAAATTTATTAATTTGACAGATTAATAGTTATAAGTAGTTTGACTTATTATGAATCTTGTAATTGTTGAAAGTCCCGCAAAAGCTAAAACTATAAATAAATATCTAGGTTCAGATTACACGGTTTTGGCAAGTTATGGTCATATCAGAGACCTGCCTTCAAAAAATGGTTCAGTTGATCCAGAAAATTCTTTTAAAATGATTTGGGAAATAGACAGTTTCTCAAAAAAATATTTAAAAGAAATCACAGATACTGCTAGAAACTCAGAAAAAATTATCCTTGCTACTGACCCTGATCGAGAAGGTGAAGCAATAGCTTGGCATGTTAAAGAGTTTTTAAATGAAAAAAAACTTCTTAAAGATAAAAAAGTAGAACGTGTAGTTTTTAATGAAATAACTAAAACAGCTGTAACAAATGGTATAGATAATCCAAGGAATATAGAAAATGAACTTGTTGATGCCTATATGGCAAGAAGAGCGCTAGACTATCTGGTAGGTTTTAATATATCACCGATTTTATGGACAAAATTACCAGGATCTAAGTCAGCTGGAAGAGTTCAGTCTGTTGCTCTTAGATTATTAACAGAAAGAGAACATGAAATTGAAGTTTTTAAACCAGATGAGTTTTGGACTCTAAATTTAAATTTCTTAACAAAGGAAAATCTAAATATAAATACATCTATTACTCAACTAGATGATAAAAAAATTGAAAAATTCTCATTTAAAAATAAAGAAGATATTAATAATGCTTTAGATTTAATTAAAAATAAAAAATATAATATTACAGATATAATATCTAAAATTTATACACGAAACCCATCTGGTCCTTTTACCACTTCTACTTTACAGCAAACCTCATCAAGTAAACTGGGTTTTGGAGCCTCTAGAACAATGCAAATCGCCCAAAGACTTTATCAAGGTATTGATATTGATGGAGAAACTGTTGGATTAATTACTTATATGCGTACAGATGGAACTAATATATCAAAAGATGCTGTAGCTACTTTTAGAGATTTCATTACTCAAAATTATGGAGAAACATATTTACCACCTGCCCCATTAAATTATTCAGGCAAAAAAGCCAAAAATGCGCAAGAAGCTCATGAAGCTATCAGACCAACAGAAATTGGTAGAGTCCCTGAAGATATGAAAAAATATTTAAGCACAGATCAATACAAACTTTACAACTTAATATGGTCACGATCATTATCCTCACAAATGGAATCAGCAAAATTTGATAGAAAAACTATAACAATAGCATCTGAAGATAATAAAAATATATGTAAAGCTAGTGGTTCAACTTTAAAATTTGATGGTTTTTTAAAGGTTTCAAGATTAGATGAAAATAAAGATGATGAAAATATATTACCAGAAGTTGGTAAAGGTGAAGTAGAGTTTAATGACTTTACGGATGAACAACATTTCACTCAGCCACCACCAAGATATTCAGAAGCAAGTCTTGTTAAAAAGTTAGAAGAATTAGGAATTGGACGACCTTCAACATATGCTAGTATCATATCAGTAATCTCAAATAGAGGTTATGCGGATATAGAAAACAAAAGATTTTTTCCAACTGATAGAGGTAAGCTACTCTCTGCTTTTCTTGAAAAATTATTTTCAAAATATGTTGATTATGATTTTACTGCAAAATTGGAAGATCAATTAGACGATATTACAGCTGGCAAAGAAAATTGGATTAAAGTCTTGGAGGAATTTTGGAGAGATTTTAATTTGAATGTATCAGAAGTTAAAGAAAAACGTACTAGAGAAGTCTTAGATATGCTTAATGAGAGTTTAGGCTCATTAATATTTGAAGTCGATAAAGACGGAAAAATTAACAGAAAATGTAAATTATGTGATAGTGGTCAATTAAGTTTAAAAAATAGTTTTCGTGGTGGTGCTTTTATTGGATGTTCAAATTATCCAGATTGTAAATTTACACGACCTCTTTCAAAGTCTAAAGCTGCTCAACAATTAACTTTAGCAGAGCCAAAATTAATTGGTCAAAATGATATAGGTAAAGACATATATTTAAAAAATGGAAGATTTGGTCCCTATCTACAATATGAAAAAGAAATTGATGATGTTGAGGAAGAAAAAAAGAAAAAGAAAAGATTAAAAAAAGAAGAAAATAATTTTAAAAATGTATCTATCCCTAAGGGAATTGATATTAAAAGTATAGATTTAGATAGAGCTAAGTATTTATGTTCTCTTCCAATTAGTTTAGGTAAAAATCCAGAAAATGATAAAGATATTACTGTAAATGTTGGTCGTTTTGGGCCTTATTTAAAGTGTGAAAATAAATCTGCACGTTTAGAAAATGTTGAAGAAATATTTAGCATTGGTCTTAATAGAGCTGTAACTCTAATAGCTGAGGCAAAACCTGGAAGAATTTCATCATCTTTAATTAAAGATCTCGGTGAACATCCAGAGGATAAAAAACCAGTAAGAATTATGAAAGGTCAATATGGGCCTTATATTAAATACAAATCATTAAACGCTACTATACCTGAGGAAAAAGACCCAATTGAATTAACAATGGAAGAAGCGCTTATTTTAATTGAGAAAAGAAAAGAGTACGATAAAAGTAAAAAGAAAAAAAAGGGTAACTAATGAATATTGATAAAAAATTGAGTGAAATGGGAATTACTTTGCCAAAAGCTACTGACCCAGTTGGTTCATATGTAGCAACTAAAATCTCTGGTAATTTGCTTTTTATTTCGGGACAAATACCTATTGATGCTGAAGGCAAATTAATAAAGGGAAAAGTCGGAAAAGATTTTAACACAGATCAAGCTTACAAAGCTGCTAAGAGATGTGCATTAAGTATTATTTCTCAAGCTAAAAAAGCTTGTGGTAACGATTTATCAAAAATAAAATCATGTATAAAATTAACAGGATTTGTTAACTCTACAGAGGACTTTATTGAACAACCAAAAGTAATTAATGGTGCTTCAGATTTAATCAAGAATATTTTTGGTGATAATGGCACCCATACTAGAGCTGCAGTTAGCACAAATAGTCTGCCGTTAGGTGTTGCAGTTGAGGTTGATGCTATATTTGAGATTAAATAACTATCTGCCTATACTAAAATAATTAATTTTATTTTTTTTCATTTTTATTGGAGAATATAAATTTCTTAAATCATAAATTTTATAATTTTTCTTATTACTAATTTTTTTAAGATTTAGTTGTTTAAACTCATTCCATTCTGTGTGTATTATAATCAAATCAGCTTTTTTACAGGCTTCTTTTATATTATTTATATATTTTACTTTGTTATTATTAAAATGACCTTTTATGCCCGTAGGTTCATAATAAGAAATATTAGAACCCTTATTTATTAAGTATGGTATTAATTTTAAAGAAGCAGCGTCTCTCATATCATCCGTGCCTGGTTTGAAAGTAACTCCTAAAAAAGTAATATTTTTACTTTTAAGTTTATTTTTCATAATTTTATTTATCTTATTTAGTAAAATTTTATATCTTGATTCATTTGAGTTTATTACACTTTTAACAATTGAAAGCTTAGTTTTAAATTGCTTAGAAGTTGAAACTAAAGCTCTAGTATCTTTTGGAAAACAAGATCCACCATATCCAGGTCCCGCTCTTAAAAACCTATCACCAATTCTATTATCCAATCCAATTCCAGTGGATATTTCTTTTACATCTATATTTGTATTTTCACATAAATTTGCAATTTCATTTATAAATGAAATTTTTGTAGCTAAAAATGCGTTTGAAGCATATTTTATTAATTCAGCTGCTCTTCTAGTAGTATGAAAATATCTATTTGTTTTTTTGATTAAAGGCAAATAAAGGTTTTTCATTATATTATTTGCTTTTTTGCTGTTAGTTCCAATTACCACTCTATCAGGATACATAAAATCTCTAATTGCTTCACCTTCTCTTAAAAATTCAGGATTTGAAACAACATCAAATTTAATTTTACTTTTTTTTGAAGCTAATATTTTTTCTATTTGATCACCAGTTGTTACGGGAACAGTAGATTTTGTGACTATAATTTTATATTTATTTAAATTTTTTTTTATATAAGTGACAACTTTATAAACATATTTTAAGTTAGCCTTATTAGAGTTTTTGCTAGTTGGAGTGCCTACACAAATAAATATAATGTCTGAATTTCTTATTGAATTATTTACATCTGTACTGAAACTAAGTCTCTTTTGTTTGACATTTCTTATTATTAGCTCCTCTAATCCGGGTTCATATATTGGAATTATTCCTTTTTTAAGATTTTCAATCTTTTGTTTATTATTATCAAGGCAAATAACCTTATTTCCTAATTCTGAGAAACATGTTCCACTGACTAAACCAACGTAGCCGGATCCTATAATGCAAATTTTCATAATTTGGCGATCTCTAAAGTTGATTTTATATACCCATCCATAGAACCACAGTCTAAATATTTTCCTGAAAATTTATGACCAATAAATAATGATTTATTATCAATCATAGTTTTAATCGAGTCTGTAATATGAATTTCCCCTCCTTTTCCTTTTTTTTGTTTTTTAAGAATTTTGAATATATCTCTACTTAATATATATCTACCGATTACTGCATTTTTAGAGGGCGCTTCTTTAACTGTAGGTTTTTCTATTACATCGGATATTATAAAATTTTTCTTATCTAGTTTTGAAGCAACAGAAAATATTCCCCATCGATTAACAGTGTTTTTTTTAACTGTCATACTCGCCATAACTGATGCTTTATGTTTTTTATGCAATCTAATCATTTCTTTTGAACAATTCTTTTTCATAATTAAATCATCTGGAAGAAGCATTAAAAAAAAATTATTTTTTATGAATTTTCTTGTCTTAAGGACAGCATCACCTGTTCCTAAAGGTTTGTTTTGATATAAAAATTTGATTTTTTTTTTATATTTTAAAATTTTTTTATATTCTTGAATAATTCTTGGGTCTCTTTTCTTTTTTATTAGAGATTTATAAAAATTGTCATTATAAAAATACCTTTTTATCATTTCTTTTTTTTTTGAAATAATAAAAACTATTTCAGTAATGCCAGCTTCTATACATTCATCAAGGATATATTCAATTCCGGGTTTACCATTTATTGGTAGTAGTTCTTTAGCAAAGACACTTGTTAAAGGTAAGAGTCTTGTGCCCAAACCTGCTAGTGGAATAATAGCTTGTTTAATCATTTAGATAATTTATTTATAAACATATATTTATAAAATGAAAATAATTACAAGTATTTTTGATTTAAATAAAGAGATTAAAAACTACAAAAATATTGGATTTGTACCCACTATGGGTGGAATACATAAGGGTCATATATCTTTAATAAAAGCTTCACAAAAGAAAAAAAGAAAGACTATTGTAAGTATTTTTGTTAATCCAACTCAATTTAACAAGACAATTGACTTTAAAAAATATCCTAGGGATATAAAAAAAGATATTATTTCTCTAAAAAAATTAAACGTAAACTACTTATTCTTGCCGACAACAAAAGATATTTATAAATTTAAGGCTAGAAAGTTTGTTTTAAGTAAAAAAGATAAAATATTATGTGCAAAATTTAGAAAAGGTCATTTTGAAGGGGTTCTTAATGTGATGAATAGATTGATGTCTGTTGTCAAATCAAAAGATTTGTTTATGGGTGAAAAAGATTATCAACAGTTATACTTAATTAGAAAGCTTTTATCAAAAAAATTTGATGTACGAATAAACGCATGTCCTACAATAAGAACAGCTGACAAAATTGCATTATCTACAAGGAATAAATTGCTAAATAAAAAATCATTAGAAAAAGCCTCACATGTCGCAAAATTATTAATTAAAATAAAAAAAAAATCTAAACTACACTCATCAAAATTCAAATTAGATTTATCTGATTATAGAGTCGAACTTGAGAAAAAATTTAATATAAAAATAGACTATTTAGAGTTTAGAGATGAAAAAAGTCTTCAACTTAACAACCTTAAAAATAAATTTAGACTTTTCGTAGCTTACAATATTAATAAAATAAGGTTAATTGATAACTTTTAGTTATAAAAAATAAGCACCTACACCTAAAAAAGAAACAAAACCTATTACATCTGTAATAGTGGTTACAAAAACACTGGAAGAAATAGCTGGGTCGATATTCATTTTTTTTAACGTTACAGGTATTAATATTCCAAACAATCCTGCAACTATCATTGTTAAAATCATAGAAATAGAAATTATAAAAGCAAGTTGAGAATCATTGAACCAAAAGTAAACTATTATAGAGCTTATTATTGCAAATATAATTCCATTTAACACTCCTATATTAAATTCTTTTATAATATTATTGGTAAAATTATTTTTTGTTAAATCTTGTGTTGCTAATGATCTTACTGTAACTGCCAACGTTTGCATACCTGCATTACCTCCCATTGATGCAACAATTGGCATTAAAAAAGCTAGAACTACCATCTGTTCAATAGTGGCTCCGAATAAACTGATACAATAAGTTGCAAGAAAAGCAGTAAATAAATTTAATAGTAACCAATTAAATCTTCTTTTTGTTTTTGTAATTACGCCATCAGTAATTTCTTCGTCACCTACACCTGCTAATCTAAGAGCATCTTCTTCAGCCTCTTCTTTTAATACAGTCAACACATCATCATAAGCAATCATTCCAACTAGCTTGTCAGATTTATCTACAACCGCGGCAGAACTCAAATTATAATTTTCAAACAAATTACCTACTTCTTCCTTGTCCATATCTACTGGTATTAATGTTTGAGACTCGGACATTATAGACATCATTTTTGTATCTCTTGATGTTCTTAAAACTCTTGATGATGGAACAGTGCCTATAGGTTTAAATTCTTGATCAACAATAAATATTTCAAGGAATTCCTCTGGAAGTTCTTTATTTTCTCTTAGATAATCAATTGTTTGACCAACAGACCAGTTGCTCGGTATTGCTGTAAACTCACGCTGCATAATTCTTGCTGCTGAGTCTTCTGGATAACTTAAACTTTCAAGTAAAGCAAATCTGTCTTTGGGAGGTAATGAACTAAGAATAGCATTTTTATCTTTTTCATCTACATTTTCTAAAATTTTGATTGCGTCATCTGACTCTAAGTTTTTTAAAATATTTACTATTGATTCAGATGATAAATAAGTAATCATCTCAGATTGAATTGACTCATTTAATTCAACAAAAACCTCAGGATCTACTTTAAAATTATTTAATTTAATTAAATTTTCTCTATCGTTTTGACTTAAATGCT
>CACPQM010000013.1 GCA_902636075.1 uncultured Pelagibacteraceae bacterium
TTAATATTGTTTGAGTAATTATATTTTTATGATTTTTTTGTTTTTCACTGATTAAATTTTTTTGAATAGCGCCTAAGTAAAAAAACGTTATAATTACTATAAATATAAAGACTACTAGATTAATAAATAAGAATTTCTGTAATATAGAAAGATTTTTTAGTATTTTTCCCATAATTGTTATTTAACATTCCATCTATATCCACTTCCATATCTTGTTTCAATTGCTGAAAAATCACTATCTACCTTTTTAAATTTTTTTCTTATTCTTTTAACATGACTATCAATAGTCCTATCTTCTATATCTGTGTCTTCTCGATAAGCTACATCCATCAGCAAAGCTCTTTCTTTAATCATTCCTGGTCTTTTTGCTAGCTCCTCAACAATTTTAAATTCTGTTGTAGTCAGTTTATCAGGCAATTGTTTCCCATCCCATTCACATTCGAGTTGGGAAGGATCTAGTTTTAACTTACCATGAGAAATTACATTTTTATTTTCTTCAATATTGATATCCTTATCTTTTTTTCTTAATTGTACTTTAATTCTTTCAACTAAAACTTTAGTTGAGAACCCACCAGTTTTACCAACGAAGTCATCTGCACCGAGTTTTAAACCACTAACTTCATCGGTTACCTCATCTTTAGAAGTTAAAAATATAACTGGCATAGATGTTTTTTTTCTAAGTTTTCTTAGAAGTTCTTCACCATCCATTCTTGGCATTTTAATATCAATAACAGCAAGATCAGGTGGTGTTCTTGATAATCCAACAAGAGCATTTTCACCATCGATATAAGTTTGAACTTTAAAACCCTCCTTTTCTAAGGCCATCTGGACAGATGTTAATAAATTTCTATCATCATCTACTAACGCAATTGTTTGAGACATAAATTAGAATAAAAATACTAAATTGTTCAGATTAGGGCAATTGTTTGTTTTCAATGAAGTTCACCCCAATTTTCTCCAATATTCACATCAACTAAAAGAGGTATTGAAAATGAGTGAAGTTCACTATCCTTCACACTCAACATCAAATCCTTTATTAATTTAGTACTTTTTTTTGTATCTTTTAAGCTTTCTTCAAAAATTAGTTCATCGTGTATTTGTAACAACATTTTAAGACTATTATTTTTATTATTGGAGATTTCTTTATCTATCCTGATCATTGCCAATCTCATTATCTCTGATGCTGACCCTTGAATTGGAGCATTTATCGCTGCCCTCTCTTGAAAATTTCTTACATTAAAATTCTTATCGTTAATTCCAGTTAGATGTGTTTTTCTTCCAAATATGTTACTTACATAGCCACTTTTTCTACAAAAATTTACAGTTGTTTTCATGTAATCTTTAATTTCTGGAAATTTTTTAAAATAAGAATTTAAAAATTCTTCTGCTTCATTGTTTGAAACATTGATTTGTTTAGCTAAACCATATTGTGATATGCCATAAATAATCCCAAAGTTGATTGCTTTTGCTTTTCTTCTTGTTTCAGAGTCAATTTTATTAATTTCTTTTCCAAAAACCTGACTAGCTGTCAAAGTATGAATATCCTCGTTATTTAAAAACGCCTTTTTCAACTGTTTTACATCTGCTAGATCTGCCAAAATTCTCATTTCAACTTGATTGTAGTCTGCTGAAATCAATTTATTATTTTTTTCAGAAACAAATGCTTTCCTTATATCCTTACCATCATCTGATTTTATTGGAATATTTTGTAAATTTGGATCACTAGATGCAAGTCTACCTGTTGTAGTAGCTGCTAACAAAAAAGATGTATGAACTCTTTTAGTATTTTGATTTATATGTTCTGGCAATGCATCTGAGTAAGTATTTTTAAGTTTACTAATTTGCCTCCATTCCAAGATGAGTTTTGGAAATTCATAACCTTTAAAAGCTAGGTCCTCTAAAACTGAGGCACTAGTAGCAAAACTTCCTTTCTTTGTTTTTTTTAAAGCTGCTATTTTTAAATCATTATACATTATTTCACCAAGTTGCTTCGTTGATCCAATGTTAAATGTTTTCTTTGAAATCTTAAAAATAGATTTTTCTAATTTTTCAATTTTAGTTGAAAATTTTGAAGATAGTTTGTTAAGTGAAGATTTGTCAAGTTTAATACCTTTTATCTCCATCTCTGCTAGTATTTTAATTAATGGTTTTTCAAATAACTCATAAATATTCAATAATTTTTCTGCTTTTAATGATTTTAAAAAAATTTTGTACAATCTAAATGTAATATCTGCATCTTCAGCCGCATAATCTTTAGCTTCAGATACATTAACTTCAGAAAAATTAAGTTGTTTTTTACCCGTCCCAACTAAATCTTTAAATTTAATAGTTTTATGACCTAGATGGATCTCTGAAAGAGTGTCCATATTATGCCTATTTTTACCAGCATCTAGTGTGTAAGACATAAGCATAGTATCTTCCATGGAATTCAAAGTAATTCCACGGTGATAAAAGACAATAAAATCAAACTTAATATTTTGTCCTACTTTTTTAATGCTCTCATCCTCTAAATAATTCTTTAAAATACTTAAGACTTTTTTTTCGTCAAGATTGTTTCCACTAACGTGATTTAATGGAATGTAACATGCATTTCCAATTCTGTTAGAGATTGAAATACCTACTAACTTTGCTGTATGAGGGTCTAATGAAGTTGTTTCAGTATCTATTGCAAATTCACCTATTTCCTCAGATTGTTTCATCCAATCTTCAATCTCCTTCTCATTTTTAATTAATTGATAATTTTTTTTCGTAATTTGACTTGTTTTTTCTGAATTTTTATCAAAATCTTTAATTACATTGTTATTTGTGTCTCCATACTTTGATATAGCAGAACTTAATAGCCTATTAAATTCCATTTCCCTTAGAAAAGAATAAAGCTTATCTTTATCAACACTTTTCAGTATGAATTCTTCAATTTTATTTTTTACAGGTACATTTTTTTTTAATGTAACTAATTGTTTGCTAATAATTGCATCGTCCTTGTTATTTATTAAAGTTTCTCTTCTTTTATTTTGTTTTATTTTTGATGCATTTTTTAATAAATTTTCTAAAGTTCCATATTGATTTATCAATTCAGCAGCAGTTTTAACTCCTATTCCAGGTACACCAGGCACGTTATCTGTGCTATCACCAGCTAAAGATTGTACATCTATTACTTTTTCTGGAGTAACTCCAAATTTATTGTGGACATCGTCTTGATTTATAAATTTGTTTTTCATTGGGTCATAAATTCTCACCCCTTTTTTATAAAGCTGCATTAAATCTTTGTCTGAAGAAACAATTGTTACCTTTGCGCCTAAGTCTAAAATTTTCTCTACATATGTTGCAATTAAATCATCTGCCTCATAATTGATTAACTCAATTGAAGGTAAATTAAAGGCTTTTACAGATTTCCTTATGTATTCAAATTGAGGAATAAGATCGTCAGGTGCATCAGATCTATTTCCTTTATACTCTGTATATATTTCATTTCTAAAATTTTTTCTTGCTGAATCGAATATCACTGCAAAGTGTGTTGGTTTTTCTAAATTATCATCTGATTTAGAGTCCTCTAATAATTTAAAAAGCATGTTGCAAAAACCGCTGACAGCACCAACTGGTAATCCATCACTTTTTCTAGTTAAAGGAGGAAGAGCATAATATGCTCTAAAAATGTATCCCGAACCATCTATTAAGTAAAAATGGTCACTTTTTTTAATTTTCTCCATAATGTAATGATATCTTAATTTTTATAAATGTAATAAATGTATGCCCTCATATGAATAAAAAAAACGTATTAACTGTTAAAAACTTGAATAAAGTTTATTCAAAAAACGGTTCTAAAAAAACGCATGCGCTTAATAATTTAAACTTAGAAGTGAAAGAAGGTGAAATTTTTGGTCTATTAGGGCCAAATGGCGCCGGAAAGAGCACATTTATAAACATATTAGGTGGATCAGTTATAAAAACTGGCGGTGAGGTAAATGTTTGGGGGTTTAACTTAGATAAGAACCCTAGACAAGTTAGGGCCTCTATTGGAATTGTTCCACAAGAGGTAAACTTCGATCCATTTTTTAGTCCAAGAAAACTCTTAGAGCTTCAAGCAGGACTATATGGAATTACAGAAAAGGATAGAATTACAGATACTATATTGAAGTTGGTATCATTAGAGGATCAAGCTGACAGTTATGCTAGAGCCTTATCTGGTGGTATGAAGAGAAGATTGCTTGTAGCAAAAGCTATGGTGCATCAGCCTCCAATTATAATTTTAGACGAGCCTACCGCTGGAGTTGATGTGGAACTGAGAAATACATTGTGGGAAAATGTGAAATCTTTGAACAAACAAGGGGTAACAACAATACTAACAACTCATTACCTTGAGGAAGCAGAAAAAATGTGTGATAGGATTGGAATCCTAAGTGGAGGAAAATTAGTTGCTTTAGATACAACTAAAAATCTCTTAGAAAGAATTCAAACAAAAATTGTGTACGTCACTACAGATAAAAAAATTAATATTAACGAAAACACTTTTGAGTCATTAAAAGTTATATCAAATAACGAAAACAGGTTAGTTTTATCATATGAGAAGAGTAAACTAAGCATAGATTCAATAATCTCAGAAATTAAAAAACAAGATATAAAAATACAAGATATTTCAACTGATGATGGAGATCTTGAAGATGTATTTTTAAGACTTACAAAAAATTAAATTATCTAGGAGATCTTTTAGAAAGTATTCTTTGAAGAGTTCTTCTATGCATTTTTAGTCTTCTTGCAGTTTCAGAGACATTTCTGTTACATAACTCAAAAACTCTGTGTATGTGCTCCCATTTTACTCTGTCCGCTGACATTGGATTTTCAGGTGGGGCCGGTTTTTTATTTGGATCAGCTAAAAGTGCTTTTTCAACATCATCTGCATCAGCAGGCTTAGCAATATAATCAATTGCTCCCTCTTTAATTGCAGCAACTGCTGTTGGAATATTACCATATCCAGTTAACATAATAATTCTACTTTTGAGGTTTACCTTTTGGATTTCTTTTACCACCTCTAGTCCATTCCCGTCATTCAATCTAAGATCAACAACAGCAAATGCAGGGCTTTTTGATTTTACGGTATCAATACCAATTTTTACACTTTCAGCTTGTGTAACGATAAAACCTTTTTTTTCCATAGCTCTAGCCAATCTTTGTCTAAATGGATTGTCATCGTCTACTATCAAAAGCGATTTATCCTCAAAATCACTTAGTTTTTGCAGTATTGGTTGGCTAATCATAGCTCTTATATGGAAATAAATTTTAATATTTCAATAGCATTATTTACTTTACATTATTAATTATTTCCCCTAAATGCTGCATTTATGAAACTTGCATACGTGATATGCTGGTTTTTTTTGTAAATTTTTTTTTAGAGGTGCAGATATGCAAAAATTTAAGTCAGTTGAAGAATTAGTTAATCAACTGAGACCGACAGGACCTGTTTATTGTATTAGAAAAGAGTCAATTAAATTGGCTTCTAAATACTTTCAAAAAAATTTCCCTGGAAAAATACTCTATGCGTTAAAAACCAACCCTCATCCAGTAGTTCTTAAAACTATTGTTGAAAGCGAGATTAATCATTTTGATGTAGCATCTATAAAAGAAATAGAGGCTATAAGAAAAATAAGTCCAAATGCAAATTGTTCTTATATGCATACAGTTAAAAGTAGAGAAAGCATTAAAGAGGCATATTTTAAATATACTGTTAAGGCCTTTTCTTTGGATACTAAAGATGAATTAATAAAAATTTTAGAAAGTACAAATTATGCTAAAGACTTAGAGTTATTTGTTAGAGTTTCTGTATCTAATGAACATGCAGAAATTGATTTATCAAAAAAATTTGGAGCAATTAATAACGAAGCGGCTGGACTTCTCAGGTTAACAAAACAATATTCTAAAAAAATTGGACTTAGTTTTCATGTTGGATCACAATGTATGCACCCAATATCTTATTCAAAAGGAATATTTGAAATCAATAATATAATTAAAAAAACTAAAATTATACCTGATGTGATTAATGTTGGAGGAGGCTTTCCTACTATTTACCCTGATCTTATTCCTCAATCTTTAGATGCTTATTTTAACGAAATTAAAAAAGGTTTAAGTAATTTAAAATTGGATAAGCTTCCAGAAATTATTTGTGAACCTGGAAGAGCAATTGTTGCAGAAAGTGGATCAACAATTGTAAGAGTTGATTTAAGAAAAAAACAGAAACTTTATATAAATGATGGAACGTACGGAACTTTGTTTGATGCTGGAGTTCCTAACATAGTTTATCCATCAAAAATGATAACTGATGGAAGAGTAATCTCCAAGAAATTAACATCTTTTGATTTCTATGGACCAACTTGTGATAGCATGGATTATATGAAAGGTCCTTTTGTTTTACCAAATAATATAAAAGAAAATGATTATATAGAATTAGGACAGCTTGGAGCGTATGGATTAACTTTTAGAACTAATTTTAACGGATTTTATTCTGATGACATTTATGAAGTTGAAGATAATCCAATCATGACGATGTATGACAAAGAAGCAAATAAAGATTTTCTTGTTGCTTAATGTCAGATAATAAAAACCAATCAAGTAATAGAAAAAGTGATTTACTTAGTAAAGAAGTAGAACATATTGATATAACTTCTTTTGACGCTAGAAAAATTGTCTCTTCAATGGAAAAAATGTCTTTCGTTTCAAGAGAGACTGCAAATGCAGCAAATATTTATAATGAAATGATAAAAGATAAAGATTGCACAATCTTTTTAACACTCGCAGGATCAACTTCTGCTGCTGGATGTATGCATATTTATAGAGATTTAGTTAAATATAATATGGTAGATGCAATAGTAGCTACTGGAGCTTCAATTATTGATATGGATTTCTTTGAGGCACTTGGTTTTAAACATTATCAGGGATCCCAACATCAAGATGACACAGAGTTAAGAAATAACTACATTGATAGAATATATGATACTTACATTGATGAAGAAGAGCTACAGATGTGCGATAAAACTATTGGAGAAATTGCAGATCAATTAGAACCCAAAAGTTATACATCAAGAGAATTTATAAAAGAGATTGGCAAATATCTTAAAACTAATGCGAAGAAGAAAGATTCATTGATAGAGGTTGCCTATGACAATGGCGTTCCAATTTTCTGTCCAGCGTTTACTGACTCAAGTGCAGGATTTGGGCTTGTAATGCATCAAGAGAGAAATCCAAAAAATCATATCACGATTGATTCAGTCCGTGAGTTTAGAGAATTAACTGAAATAAAAATTCAATCTAAAGGATCAGGTCTTTTTATGATTGGAGGAGGTGTGCCAAAAAATTTTATTCAAGACACAGTCATATGTGCTGAACTTTTAGGTAAAGATGTGGATATGCATAAATATGCTATTCAAATAACAGTTGCTGATTCTAGAGATGGAGCATGCAGTAGCTCAACATTAAAAGAAGCAAGCTCATGGGGTAAAGTAGATACTACAAAAGAGCAAATGGTTTTTGCAGAAGCAACAAGTGTGTTACCCTTAATAGCAAGTGACGCCTATCATAAAGGTGAATGGAAAAATAGAGAAAGAAAAAATTTCTCCAAGATATTTTGATTAATGATCAAAAAAATCAAAATCGGTTTAATACAAAGTAGATCCTTAGGTACAATTCAGTCTAATATCGATTTAGCTATAAAAAATATTAAAAAAGCTGCAAAAAAAAAGGCAAAGATTATATGTCTACCTGAACTATTTTTGACTAATTACTTTTGCCAAACAGAAAGTCATTCAAATTTTAAATTAGCAGAAAAAATTCCAGGAACAACCTCTAGAATATTTTGTGATTTAGCAAAGGAGCTTGGTGTTGTATTAAATATAACGATGTTTGAAAAAAAAACATCTGGGTTTTATCATAACACTAGTATCATTATTAATGAAAATGGAAATATTTTGTCTAAATATCGTAAGATGCATATTCCTGATGACCCAGGCTATTATGAAAAATTTTATTTCAGTCCTGGGGACCTTGGATTTAAAAGTGTTAAGACAAAATTTGGAAAGATAGGTCCTCTTATATGTTGGGATCAATGGTTCCCAGAAGCAGCTAGATTAACGGCTTTAAAAGGGGCTCAAATTATTTTTTACCCTACTGCTATTGGATGGCATCCAAAAGAAAAAAGAAAGTTTGGAAAATCTCAACTAGACTCCTGGATCACAATGCAAAAATCTCATGCTATTGCTAATGGAACTTATGTGGCAGCTATAAATAGAGTTGGGATGGAAACAAAAGGTAAGAAAAAAATTGAATTTTGGGGTAACTCAATGGTGATAGATCCTAGTGGTAAAGTAATTGCAAAAGCAGGGAATAACAAAGAGGATATTTTAGTTTGTGAAATAGATTATAAAAAAATAGATACTGCTAGACAGCACTGGCCATTTTTAAGAGATAGGAGAACTGAATTTTATAAAAATATTCTCAAAAATCCTCAAGATGAGTAAAAAAATAAATGAATTTAGAATGCCAGCAGAATGGGAGCCGCAAAAATCAGTTTGGATTGCGTGGCCTCATAATAAAAATGATTGGCCCGGATTATTTGAAAAAATTCCAAATGTAGTTGGAAAAATAATAAAATATTTAACAAAAGATCAAAGAATAGATTTATTAGTCAATAATAGCAAAAGTATTGGTACCACAAGAATATATTTAAAAAAAATAGGTTGTAATATGTCTAACATTAAATTTCATAAACTTAAGACAGACAGACTTTGGCTAAGAGACTCTGGACCAATATTTTTGGTCAACAATAAAAATAGAAAAAAGACCATGCTTGATTTTAAATTTAATGCCTGGTCAAAATATAAAAATTTCAGAAATGATAACAAAATCAATAAACATATTAGTAGTTACTTAAACATTGAAAGTATTTTACCTAAAAAAGTGAATTCAAATAAATTTGAAAGAGTAGTAATGGAGGGAGGAGCATTTGATAATAATGGATCGGGCTCCATATTGCTAACAAGAGAGTGCTTATTAAGTACAAAACAAGAGAGAAATAAAGGCTTCAAAAAAATTGACTATGAAAATCTATTTTCAAAATATTTGAATACGAAAAATTTTATTTGGCTTAATAAAGGAATTGCTGGAGATGATACGCATGGTCATATCGATGATATTGCAAGATTTGTTTCAAAAAATACAATTATGATAGCTGTTGAAAAGAATAAATCAGATAAAAATTATAAAGCTCTTAAAGAAAATTTAAAAATATTAAGTAAAAGTTCAAATGAAAACGGGAAAAAATTTAAAATTATAAAAATCCCTATGCCAAGTCCAGTTATCATAGACAAAACTCGTGTTCCAGCGAGCTATTTAAATTTTTTCATAAGTAACAAAACAGTTTTGGTTCCAGTATTCAAAGTGAAAGAAGACAAAAAAGTTTTAAAAATTTTTAGAAAATTTTTTAAAAATAGAAAAATTATTGCTATTGATTGTAGTGATTTAATTTGGGGTTTTGGCGCAATTCATTGCATGACACAACAAGAGCCAAAAATTTGAATTAAGCAGCTTTTAAAGTGCCTAATAATAATCTAAAAGGTATCAACATTACCAAAGCTACAAAAATCTTCACCGTTAAATCTCCTAGAGAAAGTGTCACCCAAGGTATTCCTGTTCCATAAAATGAAATCGAAAAGAATAAAAATGTATCAACGGTAGAACCAATTAATGAAGAGGCAAGTGGCGCAATAAACCATTTTTTTTGTCTTAATTGATCAAATATTTGTACATCCAGTAATTGAGCAATAATAAATGCTGTTCCCGAACCAATTGCTATTCTTACTGAGATTAAATCTGCAAAATTTGTTGAGAAAATTAGTGTAAACAAAATACCTATTGTAAATCCTATATATACAATTTTTCTAGCAACTAATTTACCAAAAGATCTATTTGCTAGATCAGTTATTAAAAAAGCTACTGGATAACTGAATGCCCCATATGTAAGAATTTCTTGAAGACCATAATATTGAACTGGAAATTGGACTAAGTAATTAGATGCTAAGACCACCAATCCCATTAAAAATGAGAGTGTTAAAAATACTTTATTCATTATGCTGATTTACTAACTAAGGATTTTTTTAATTTTTTTAGTCTTAATGATAAATCTCTAGACTTAGCTGAAATAAGAAATTGGTCAAAACTGCCTTTTTTATCTACTGATCTAACACCGGCATTTGAGACGGTTAATCTTAAACTTCTCTTAAGTAACTCACTTTTAAACTTAACTTTTTTTAGATTTGGAAGAAATCTTCTTTTAGTCTTATTGTTAGCATGACTAACGTTATGACCCTTGAGTGGGATTTTTCCAGTAAGTTCGCATTTTTTTGACATAAATTATGAGCCTGTATAGGATCTGAATCTTATCGCGTCAAGATTAATTTTTAGTTCCAATAGCCTCTGAAACATTTTTAAAACCCTTATTTTTTAATAAATCAATTAATTCTTTACTTATTTTTGAGGCTATACGAGGACCTCTATAAACCATTCCAGTATATAATTGAACGAGTGTTGCGCCAGAAATAATTTTTTCAAAAGCATCTTGTCCATTACTAATACCTCCTACTCCTATTATTTTTGTTTTATTGTTTAGAATTTTATAAAATTTAGAAATTGCCTCGTTTGAAATCTTTTTAATTGGTTTGCCTGACAGTCCACCCTTTTCTAATTTATTTATATTTTTTAAATTTTCTCTATTCTTGTCAGTAGTATTGGAAACAATAATAATTCCTATTTCTTGTTCCAAAATGGTCTTAGATACTTCATTAATTTGATCGTCATTAAGATCAGGTGAAACTTTTATTGCTAATGGAATGTTTGAATTCAATTCTTTTTTTTCATTTTTTAGTTTGTCAATCAATGAATTTAATTCATCCTGTTTATGAAAGTCTCTTAAATTTTCTGTATTTGGTGAAGAAATGTTTATAGTTATATAATCAGCTAAATTATAAAATTTACGAAAACAAATTAAATAATCATCGATTCTATTAGTAGAGTCTTTATTTGGTCCAATATTTATTCCTAAAAAACCCTTTTTATTATTTTCCTTAATTGTTTGACTAATTTGTTCTGACCCAGAGTTGTTAAAACCTAATCTATTTATAAGAGCTTCATCTTCTTCAAGTCTAAAAACTCTTGGTTTAGGGTTACCAAATTGAGGCTTTGGAGTAATTGTCCCTACTTCAACAAAACCAAATCCAAGATTAAACAATGGATTGTATACTTCAGCATTTTTATCAAACCCAGCAGCAACACCAATTGGTGAAGATAATTTTTTTTCACAAAAAGTTGTTTCTAAAATATGATTATCTTTAGGTTTTGTGTAAGGAATATTATTTAACTTTAGTGCTTTTATTGCTAAAGAGTGAGCTACTTCAGGGCTAAATTTAAAAATTAATGGTCTTAAAATATTAAACATTTTCTAATTTACTTTTTATTAATTCTTTTGTTTCTTGAACTCCAAAAAAGCTTATAAAAAAACCAAATCGCGGTCCATTTTCTACCCCAAAAACTACCTCATATATTAACTTAAACCAATCACGCAAATTTTCTTTATATCCATTTTCTTTGCCGACTGTATAAATTGTAGTCTGAATGTCCTCTGGTTTCATTGCGTCATCGCAATTATCTAAAGAGTTTACTAAAGCATCTAAGGCAATTTTTTCACTTTCATTTGGTTTTTTATAGATCTTTTTAGATTTTATAGCGTCATTAAAATATTTAATTGCATAAGATATTAAATTGTCAAAAATTGGATGCATATCCTCATTAATATCTTTCTTATATTTCTTAACAAACTTCCAAAGTAATTCTTTATTATCAGCATTGCTGGTCTCAACTAAATTTAATAGCATTGAGAAAGACATAATTGAATTTTCCTCTGGTATCTCTGAATTATGAACATGCCAAACAGGGTTCATTAGTTTTTGAAGTTCATTTTGCGTTTTACCTTTTTCAATAAAATCAAGATATTCATCGACAGCCTTTGGTACTACTTCTCTATAAAGTTTTTTTGCTCTTTTTGGATTTTGGTACATATACAAAGAGAGACTTTCAGGTGAAGCATACTCTAACCATTGATCAATGGTAATACCATTTCCTTTTGATTTAGATATTTTTTCACCCTTTTCATCTAGAAATAACTCATATGCAAAGCCAGATGGATTTGACTTACCTAATAATTTTATGATTTTTGTAGATAAAATTGCACTCTCAATCAAATCTTTCCCATACATTTCAAAATCTACATCGAGAGCATACCATCTCATTGCCCAATCTACTTTCCATTGTAATTTGCAATTGCCATCTAAAATACTTTGTTCTAATTTTTTACCTTTATTGTCAAAAATTATTTTTGAATTTTTGGTATCTAGTTCCAAGACTGGTATCTCTAAAACAACCCCTGTATCTGGACATATTGGTAAAAATGGAGAATATGTTTTTTGTCTTTCTTTACCAAGCGTGGGAATAACTATATTCATTATTCCTTCATAATTTTCTAAAATTAATTTTAATGAGTCATTAAAAGAACCAGATTTATATAAAAGAGTTGAACTTTTAAAATTATATTTAAAATTAAATTTATTTAGAAAGTTTTTTAACATTTCATTGTTGTGCTCCCCAAAACTATTAAATTTTCCAAAAGGATCTGGAACTTGAGTTAAAGGTTTATGAAGATTTTGTGTTAGTTTTTCAGAATTAGGAATATTTTCGGGCACTTTCCTTAGTCCATCCATATCGTCAGAAAAAGTAATTATTTCTTTAGGGAGATCAGTTAAATGATTTAAGGCATTAACTATCATTGAGGTTCTTGCTACTTCACCAAAAGTACCAATGTGTGGTAAACCACTGGGACCATATCCTGTTTGCAGAATAATTTTTCCTTTGTTTTCAATATTTTTTTTTCTATCTCTAAGAAGCTTTTTAGCTTCAACAAAGGGCCAAGCGTTTGTTTTATCAATGTTAGTTTTATCTATCACTTTTAATTAAACAGCCTATAAAATAACGTTTTTAATAATTCTTATAGAGTTGAAATTTATTTACCATAAAATAATGTCCAATCAAAATGTCCAATTATAAAACAGTTTTTTTTACCCTAGGAATTTTACAAATTATTTTAGGTTTATCGATGATTGCGCCAATTTTAACGCAGTTTTTTTATGATGAATTTGACTCTGGTTTTATAAGTTCTGGAATTGTAACTGTTATATTTGGAATCCTCTTTTTACTATCAAATTTAGATCATGATAAAAAAATTAGCTTACCTCAGGCCTTTCTGTTAACAGCTTTATCATGGTTGAGTATTGCGATTTTTGGTTCACTTCCATTTATATTTTCTGAGATAAATTTAGGTGCTACAGACGCTTTTTTTGAGAGCATGTCAGGTATTACTACAACTGGATCAACCATAATTACCAATTTAAATGAAACACCAAAAAGTATCTTACTTTGGAGGGGAATGCTTCAATGGTTAGGTGGAATTGGTATCATTGTAATGGCAATTACTTTAATGCCACTTATGAATATTGGTGGAATGCAATTGTTTATTATATCCACGAGTGATACTCCAGAAAAAATTTTACCTAGATCAAAAGAAATAGCATTGAGATTAATCTTAGTATACTCCGTATTAACTTTTATATGTGCATTATTTTATAAAATATTTGGTATGAACTTTTTTGACAGTGTTGTTCACTCAATGACAACAATTGCAACAGGGGGTTTCTCAAATTATAATGAATCTATTGGCTATTTTGATAGTTCACTAATTGAATTTACATCAATTGTGTTTATAATTTTAGGAAGTATTCCATTTATTGCCTATATCAAATATTTAAATGGAGACAAAAAAATATTTTTTAACGATACACAAATTAAAACTTTTATAAAAATTGTTCTTTTTTCAATTATTTTAATGTATCTGTATCTACTTACTAAAAATCAAAGTTTTTTTGATACCAGTATTAGGTCAGTTGCATTTAATGTAATATCGATTTTAACTGGAACCGGTTATGTAACTCAAAACTTTAGTGATTGGGGTCAATTCCCATTAATTTATTTTCTTATTCTTATGTTTATCGGTGGATGTGCAGGCTCAACAGCTTGTGGGATTAAAATATTTAGGGTGCAAATTTTATTTCAGTTTATCTCTGTTCAACTTAAGAAAATAATTTATCCAAGAGGTATATTTAAAATAAAATATGAAAATAATAATATTGATGAAAAGTTTTTAGCATCAATTATTTCCTTCATATTTTTATATATCGTAACTTTTTTTATTATAACTGCTCTTTTATCAACAAGTGGTTTAGATTTAACAACTTCAATATCTGCCGCCGCAACATCAATATCAAATGTAGGACCTGGTTTAGGTGATATTATTGGTCCAAATGGTAATTTTTCTAATTTATCTGATTTCTCAAAATGGATTTTAAGCTTAGCGATGATTTTAGGTAGATTAGAGTTGTTTGCTGTATTAGTATTGTTTATTCCATCATTTTGGAGAAAATATTAATGTCTGAAACAAAACAAAGCTGGGTTGACTCAATATTAGTTTATAAAGATATAAGGATGTTAAGAATATTGCTTCTAGGGGCAATAAGTGGGTTTCCATGGGTATTAATTGCAAGTAGTTTAAGTCTTTGGCTCAAAGAAGAGGGATTAAGTAGATCAACAATTGGTTGGGCAGGATTAATATTTGGAGTTTATGCTTTTAATTATTTATGGGCTCCAATAATTGATAGAATACAAATTCCACTTTTGACAAAAAAATTAGGACATAGACGAGGTTGGATCGTCTTAATGCAAATAATTATTTTACTCAGCTTGATAGTTTGGAGTTTTATAAATCCTACACAAAATTTAGCACTTTTGATTAGTGTTGGATTAATAATTGCAATAGCTTCTGCAACCCAAGATATAACAGTTGATGCGTTGAGAATTGAACAAATTGATGCAAACGAGGGGAAATCTATGGCAGCAGGTGCAGCTATGGCAGTAGTTGGTTGGTGGACTGGTTATAAACTAGGAGGCGTTGTAGCATTATTTACTGCTGAATTTTTTCAAAATATGGGAGTAGCAGTTTATTGGCAAGCTACCTTTTTGGTTTTAGGTGTTTTAATTATTTTAATGAATATTTGTTTGATGTTTGTTCATGAACCAATTGATAATAACAGACAAAATAATCAAAAAGAAACAGATCAAATGATTATAAACAAGCTTGGATCAAATAATGTTTTAACAAATTTTATTGCTTACATTTCAGGAACTATTGGTGGACCAATAATAAGTTTTTTCAAGAAAAATGGTTTTGCAATTGCAGTTGGGATATTAGGATTTGTGTTTTTATTTAAAATAGGTGAAGCATTTTTAGGACGTATGTCTATTGTTTTTTATAAAGAAATTGGGTTTTCAAAAGGACAAATAGCAATTTATTCTAAAGGATTAGGATGGATAACAACCGTAGTTTTTACTTTAATAGGCGGTGTAATGGCGATGAGAGCTGGAACAGTCAAAACTATGTTTTTTGCTGGAGGTTTGATGGCTGTAACTAATTTACTTTTTGCATTATTGGCCTGGACAGGTAAATCAGAATTATTATTTGCAATAGCTGTGGTAGCTGATGATATAACAGCTGCATTTGCAACAGTTGCATTTGTTGCTTTTATTTCTTTATTAGTAGATAGGACTTACACGGCAACCCAATACGCATTATTAGCATCCATTGGAACTGCTGGAAGAACTACCCTTGCCTCTTCATCAGGTGCACTAGTAGATTGGCTAAATGGAGACTGGGGTACATTTTTTATAATAACAACTGTAATGGTGATACCATCACTAATTTGTCTTTGGTTTATAAGGAATAAAGTTAAAATTGGTGCAAAATAGATATTTCTGTAAGAATTCCTATTTAAATGTTTATGAGCTGGCCTCAAAGAAATCAAATATAAGTACACAATTAATTTATGGTGAAAAATTTAGGATAATTGGAAAAAAGAAAGATTTTTTTAAGATCAGAACTGATTTTGACAATTACTTAGGTTTTATAAAAATCAAAAAATTTAATAAAGTTTTAAACAAAACTCACAAAGTCAGTATATTAAAATCAAAGATTTATAATAAACCAACAAACAATATTAAATTTTTAACAAACAAATACCTTCCATTTTCATCTGAAATTCAGATTATAAATAAAAAAAATAACTTTGTAATGTTTGAAAATAATAAATGGATTAAATTTAATGAATTACAAAAATTAAATATAAGAAATTATAATTTTAGTAAAATATTAAAACTTTTTTTGAATATTAAATATAAATGGGGTGGCAAAACTTTTGATGGTATTGATTGTTCGGCATTACTCCAAATTTTTTATAAATATAACCATAAGTTCTTTCCTAGAGATACAAAAGATCAAGTTAAAATCAAAAAAGGTGTTAGGAATAAAAAAGTTTTTAAGAAAGGAGATATTATTTTTTGGAAAGGACATGTTGCAGTTTGTTTAAATACAAAAGAATTAATTCATGCATATGGTCCAAGAAAAAAAGTAATAATAATGCCAATAATAAAAACCATTAAATTAATTGAAAAAACTACAAATTTAAAAGTGATTAAAATTATATCGATTTAGTTTTGATCTCTTCCAAAATCTGGCTTCGCTATATCTTGTTTTAAATTCAATATTTGCTGTCTTACTTTTTTTGAATTAACTAATTTTTTTCTCAATGTATTGTCATCCAAATTTTCAATATTTTTTTTAAAAGATTTTAAATTTTTGATAAATAAGTTTATTGCACTAACAACATTTTTTTTGTTATTAAAAAAAATATCTCTCCACATTATTTCGTTTGATGCAGCTATCCTTGAAAAATCTCTTAACCCTCCTGCACTAAATTTAATTATATCTTTTTTTTGAGTTTTTTGAAAATCTTGGGCGGTCTTTATTAAATTGTAAGCTATTAAGTGAGGTAAATGACTTGTAATTGAAAATATCTTATCGTGAACTTTCTCATCCATAATTATTACTTTAGAACCAATCTTTTTCCAAAAATTAACCAATTTTTTCTGTTTAACTTTGTTTTTGTCACTAAAAACTATACACCATTTATTAATAAATAGACTTTTACTTCCATACTTTGGTCCACTTACCTCTGATCCAGATATCGGATGACTCATAATCCAGTCAAGTGACTTTGGAATGCTCTTATTTTTTAATTTTTTAATATTTTCCTTTGTAGAGCCTACATCGGTAATTAAGGATTTTTTACTTAAATACTTATTTAAATAAGGGATAACTCTTTCATACTGACTCATTGGAGTAGCAAGTATAACAAGATCAATATCTGAAATTTTATTATCTAATTTCTTTAAAATAATTATTTTTTTATTTATTTTTTTGATTTCTCTAATATTTTTTTCTGATTTTTCGAAAACAAAAAAGTTTTTAGAAGTTTTTTTATTTATAGATGCTCTTAAAATTGAAGATCCAATTAATCCACAACCAACGATTAATATATTTTTAAACATTTTTAAAAATTTTTTTTATGTGTTTGATTAAAAGTATATTTTCTTTCACATTTCCAATTGTGAGCCTTAAACAATTTTTAATACCATACGAATTCATCTCTCTAAGAATAATTCCTGATTTTTCAAGATTTCTCTCAACAAAGCTTGCATTTAATTTACAACGTTTAAAATCTAAAAGAAAAAAATTTGGTCCAATTTCATTTGTTTGTATACTATAAGAATTCATTATTTTTTTTATTTTTTTAGCCCAATCTAAATTATGTTTTACAGATTTTTTTATAAAACTTTTATCTTTAAGAGATTCAACTGCACATTTCTGTGCTATTTTATTTACATTAAATGGTGGTTTAATTTTATATAAAGCATCTACAATTTTTTTACTTCCATAACCCCATCCAACTCTTAGAGATGCAAGACCATAAATTTTTGAAAAAGTTCTTAATATAAATACATTGTTTTGATTTTTAAAAAGTTCCAGGCCTGATCTATAATCTTTATTTAACATATATTCAAAATATGCATCATCGACTACCAATAAAATTTTTTTATTTAATCGCTTCCTAAGATCTAATAGTTGATTTTTAGAAATATATGTACCTGTAGGATTATTTGGATTGGCTATAAATACAATCTTAGTTCTTTTAGTTATTTTTTTTATTATTTCATCATTTGATACTTTAAAATTTTTTTCTTTAGAAAATATAACTTTTGCTCCTACTATTTTTGCATAAATTCTGTACATTAAAAAACTGTACTCTGGCACGACTACTTCATCTCCTTTGTTTAAAAATAATTGACATAGCATTTGAATAATTTCGTCAGATCCAGATCCACAGATAATCTGATTTTGCTTGCAATTATACTTTTTTGAAATTGTGGATCTTAATTCCTTAAATTTTCCATCTGGATACTTTGATATATTATTTTTGGATTTTATTATTGCTTTATTAGCATTTTTACTCATGCCCAAGGCTGATTCATTAGCTGATAGTTTTATAATACTTTTTTTTTTATTTAAGAAGGATCTTCCAGGCTTGTAGGCCTCTAGGTTTAATTTTCTAAATAATGGAGTATTCATGATGCTTAGTTTTATTAATAAATAGTCAGATAATTAGATAATACAATCAATAATTCTAAAAAAATTGACATCTAAAAAGCTATCTTATAAAAGCTTTTTGCGCTGATTTAACTGAATTGCGAGCGCTTTAAAAAACCTGCTAAATAAGTTTTTTTTCTCACAATTCATTTCAGCAAATTTTTTATGAGCAATTTAAATAAAACGAAAAATATAATTATTGAAAAAACTCTTAAGCTTGATTGTGGCAAAGAAATATCGAGCTTTCCATTAGCTTATGAGACCTACGGAAATCTTAATGAGAAAAAAGATAATGCTATATTAATTTTTCATGCGCTAACTGGTGACCAGTATGCTTCAGGCATCAATCCAATTACAAAAAAAGAGGGTTGGTGGAACTATGCAGTTGGTCCAGGTAAGTCATTCGATACTGATAAATTTTTTGTTATCTGTGCAAATGTTATTGGTGGATGTATGGGATCCTACGGACCAGGAACTATTGATCCTTTGACCAATAAACCTATAGGTACAAATTTTCCTGTCATTACAATTAACGATATGGTTAACGCTCAATACAATCTATTAGATTACTTAAAAATAGAAAAATTATTTGCAGTTGCTGGCGGCTCTATGGGTGGAATGCAAGTTTTACAATTCGTATCAAACTTTCCGAATAAGGCTAAAGTAGCTTTACCAATTGCTTGTACGGCTAGTCATTCAGCTCAAAATATTGCTTTTAATGAACTTGGAAGACAAGCAATAATGTCTGATAGCAATTGGAAAGAAGGATTGTATGATGAAAAATCAACAAATCCAGATAAAGGTTTGGCTGTTGCTAGGATGGCTGCTCATATCACGTATTTATCAAAACAAGGTTTACAAGAAAAGTTTGGAAGGAATCTTCAAGAAAGATCTGATTTAAAATTTGGATTTGATGCTGACTTTCAAATTGAAAGTTATTTAAGATATCAAGGTTCAGTATTTGTAGACAGATTCGATGCAAATAGTTATTTGTATATCACTAGAGCGATGGATTATTTTGATTTAACTAAACAATATGGAGGAAACCTTTCCAAAGCATTTAAAGATACCAAAACAAAATTTTTCATCATTTCCTTTACTTCTGATTGGTTATACCCAACATCTGAGAATAAAGATATTGTAATAGCACTTAATGCAATTGGTGCTGATGTTGGTTTTGTAGAAATTAAAACTGATAAAGGCCACGATTCATTTCTATTAGACGTACCAGATTTTTTAAGCACTATTAAAAATTATTTAAATACAACTTATTCTAATATCAATGAAAGAAGAATTTAAAGTTATTTCTAAGTTTATTGAGAAAAAATCAAGAGTCTTGGACGTTGGATGTGGTGATGGAATTTTAATGGAATATCTATTAAAAAATAAAGTGGTAGATGTTAGAGGACTTGAAATTTCTAAAGAAAAAGTAAAAAAATGCTTATCTAAAGGTTTAGCTGTTATTGAAGGTGACGCAGAGAATGATTTAAAGCAATTTCCAGATTTATCATTTGATTACGTAATATTAAGTCAAACTCTTCAAGCATTTATGAGCCCAGAAAATGTTATTGAAAATTTATTAAGAGTTGGAAAAAAGGTAATTGTTACAATTCCAAATTTTGGACATTGGAAAGTTAGATTAGATTTGCTATTAAAAGGAGAAATGCCAGTTACAAAGAATTTACCTTATCAATGGTATAATACTCCCAACCTACATATGTGTACAATTCAAGACTTTTATAATTTTTGTAACAACAAAAGAGTTAATATTTATAAATCAATTTCTTTAAATGGAGAGAAAATTTCAAATATTACAAATTCAAATTTAAAATATAAAAACCTAATATCTGAATTAGGAATTTTTTTATTAGAAAAGTAAAATGAAAATAGAAATTGTAAAATGTTTAGAAGATAATTTTTCATATTTGTTAATTGATGAGTTAACAAAGTCTACTATTGTAATTGATCCTAGTGAAGCAGAGCCTATTATAAATAAAATTGAAAGTCTTAATCTAAAATTAAGATTCATAATGAATACTCACCATCATTATGATCACGTTGGAGGCAATAAGGAACTCAAGAAATTATATAATGCTAAGGTTATAGGTTTTAATGAGGATAAACATAGAATACCTGAAATAGATATATCTTTAAAAAATGATGAAACTTGGAAAGACGGGATATTCGAAGCAAAAGTTTTTCATATTCCAGGTCATACTTTAGGCCATATATGTTTCTATTTTTTTAATGAAAATGCATTATTTTCTGGAGATACGTTATTTTCATTAGGTTGCGGAAGAGTGTTTGAGGGCACTCATGAACAGATGTTTAATTCTTTGCAGTTGTTAAAGAATTTGCCAATTAAGACAGAAATTTATTGTGGACATGAATATACATTAAAAAATTCAGATTTTTGCCTAAAACACGATCCAGAAAATAAAGCTTTAATTTCGAAAATTGAGCTTATAAAAAATCGACTGGCCAAAGGTCAGCCAACTATTCCATCGACACTTGAAGAAGAGCTACAAACCAATATTTTTTTAAGATCAAAAAACGTTAAAAATTTTTCAAAATTGAGAGATTTAAAGGATAATTTCTAGCTTATTCAGCTTGACTAAAATAAGCCCCTGACTATATTGCTGATAATTAAAAACTAGGATTATTAATGTCATACGCAGTTATACAAACAGGTGGAAAACAGTACAAAGTCTCTGCTGGTGAAATTATTAAAGTTGAAAAATTAGCTGATTCAAATCCAAAAACTAAAGTAGAATTTAATGAAATTTTAGCCTATGGAGATGATAAGAGCATTGAATTAGGAGCGCCAACTTTAGATGGTGCTAAAGTTGAAGCTGAATTATTAAAAAATAGCAAAGAAAGAACTGTTCTAATTTTTAAAAAAAGAAGAAGAAAAAATTCAAGACGTAAAAACGGACACAGACAACAATATTCACTAATAAGAATTAACAAAATTTTTTCAAAAGATGGTAAAGTTTTGTCAGAGGCTGAAAAAATGAAAAAAAGCGAAGTTGTAGTTAAAGAGGCTAAGGAAGAAAAAACTGAGGCTTCAAAATAAATAGGTAATATATGGCAACAAAAAAAGCAGGTGGATCGTCGAGAAACGGAAGAGATAGTGCAGGCCGTAGACTGGGTGTAAAAAAATATGGTGGTGAATTAGTAATACCTGGAAATATAATTGTAAGACAAAGAGGCACTAAAATTTTTCCTGGAGAAAATGTTGGAATGGGCAAAGACCATTCAATTTTTTCTGTTGTTAAAGGAAAAGTTGTTTTTAAAAAAAGCAAATCAGACAGAACTTACGTATCAGTAAAGCCTAATTAGTAGACAGCTAATTAATTCTGTAAAATCATGAAATTTTTAGATCAAGTTAAGATATTTATAAAAGCTGGTGACGGTGGGTCTGGTTCTCCTAGTTTTAGAAGAGAAAAATTTATAGAATTTGGAGGACCTGACGGAGGTGATGGAGGAAAAGGTGGTTCTATTATTCTTGTTTCAGAGAGAAATTTAAACACATTAATTGATTTTAGATATCAACAGCATTTTAAAGCTGAGAGAGGTAGAGATGGAAGTGGGAAAAATAAAACAGGAAGAGGAGGAGAAGATTTATATTTAAAAGTACCGGTTGGAACACAAGTATTTGAGGAAGACAATAAAACCCTGATATTTGATTTTAAGGAGGAAAATGAAAAATTTGTTGGAGCTATAGGTGGTAAAGGAGGTTTTGGTAACTCAAGGTTTAAATCATCAACTAATAGAGCTCCAAAGAAATTTACCAAAGGTACAGTTGGAGAAGAATTCTGGATTTATTTACAACTTAAGACAATTGCTGATATTGGTATAATTGGATTACCTAATGCAGGAAAATCTAGCTTATTAGCATCATTAACAAGTGCCAATCCTAAAATTGCAAATTATAAATTTACAACTTTAAATCCAAATCTAGGTGTAGCAATGTATGATGATAAAGAAATAACTTTAGCAGATATTCCAGGATTAATTGAAGGAGCACATCAAGGAACAGGATTAGGGATTAAATTTTTAAAACATATTGAAAGGTGCAAAGCGCTTTTGCATCTAATTGATATATCAGAAAATGATTTAATTAACTCATATCTTCAAGTGAGGGATGAAATGGGTAAATATAGTTCAGAGCTATTAAAAAAGCAGGAAATAGTAGTGTTTAACAAAATAGACCTAATTGATGAGAATAAAATAAAAGAAAAAGTAAAAGATTTTGAAAAAATTATCAAGAAATCCACTTTTACAACATCAACACTCGATAAAAAATCAGTATCTGATATTAAATCAACATTGCTTAATTATGTATCTTAAAGACTCAAAGACTGTCGTTATAAAAATTGGATCATCTTTGTTGATTAATGACAAAAAAATTGTCAGAGAAAAATGGTTGTCAGAATTTGCAAAAGATATTCTACATCTACAAAAATTAAAAAAAAATATAATTTTGGTTAGTTCAGGAGCGATTGCTTTAGGATGTAAAAAATTAAAATTAAGTAAAAAAAAATTGAAACTTGATAAAAGTCAGGCAGTAGCGTCGATAGGTCAAATTGAGTTAATGAATCTTTTTAAAAGAACCTTTAATAAGTCAAAAATCGATCTTTCTCAAATTTTGTTAACACTTGAAGATACAGAAAAAAGAAGAAGGGCTATTAATGCAAAAAGGACTTTTGAGAATTTATTTAGTCTTGGTTTTATTCCAATAGTAAATGAAAATGATAGTATAGCCACTTCTGAGATTAAGTATGGTGATAATGACAGACTAGCTTCGAGGGTTGCACAAATATCAAGTGCAGATTGTTTAATTTTATTATCTGACGTAAATGGTCTTTACTCTCAAGATCCAAAATTAGACAAAAAAGCTAAATTAATTCGTGAAATTAAAAATATCGACCAAAATATAGAAAAGTTAGCAACAAATAAATCTGGAGAATTTGGATCTGGTGGAATGAAAACGAAGATTGATGCTGCTAAAATTTGTCAATTCTCAGGATGCCATATGGCGATTGCTAATGGCTTAATAAATAGACCAATTCAAAAAATTTTAACTAAAAATATATGTACTTGGTTTTTGCCTAAAATTTCAAAATTAGATGCGAGAAAAAAGTGGATAATAAGCTCAATTTCTCCAAAGGGAAAAATAATTATTGATGAAGGTGCATTATTAGCTTTGAATAATGGGAAAAGTTTACTAGCTGCGGGGATTAAGGATGTTCAAGGCAGTTTTAGCAAAGGTGATCACATCAAAATCCTAAACAACAATATGACAGAATTTGCTAGAGGATTAAGCAGTTTCTCTTCGGATGAAATCTTAAAAATTAAAGGGAAGCACTCTAATAAAATAAATGATATTTTAGGTTATATTTCAAAATCAGAAGTTATTCATAAAGATGATATGGTATTAATCAAATGAGTAAAAACTTAGAAAAAATTGGTACAAATGCGAAAATTGCTTTTCAAAACAAAATAAGTAATAAAAAAAAAAATAAAGTATTAAATTATTACATTCAACTTATCAAAAGAAACCAAAATAAAATTTTAGTCGAAAACACAAAAGATATAAAAATAGCCAAATCTAAAAAACTTAAAGAAAATTTAATTAAAAGACTTGCTCTTAATAATGACAAAATAAGGTCAATTATTAAATCAATTGAAACTATTGCAAAATTTAAGGATCCAGTAGATGTTGATATAGAAACCTGGAAAAGGCCAAACGGTTTAAAACTAAAGAAAGTATCAATTCCGATTGGTATTATTGGTGTAATTTATGAAAGTAGACCAAATGTTACTTCAGATGTATCTACACTTTGTTTTAAATCTGGCAACTGCGTAATATTAAGAGGAGGATCAGAGGCTTACTTTAGTAATAAAATTTTAGCTAACCTTTTTAGAAAATCATTAGAAAAATACAAAATAAATAAAAATTTTGTTCAGTTTATAGAGAATAAAAATAGAAAATTGGTCGACTACATGCTGTCAAAAATGTCAAAATATATAGATGTTATTATTCCAAGAGGTGGAAAAAGTCTTGTAAAAAAAGTTCAAGATTTATCCTCTGTTCCTGTCATTGGACACCTTGAAGGTATGTGTCATACTTATATTGATAAAGATGCTAATCTTTCAATGGCAAAAAAAATATTAATCAATGCTAAATTGCGTAATACTAGTATTTGTGGAGCTACTGAGACACTTTTAATACATAAAAATAAATCTAAAAATGTAGATGAGATATTAAATGAACTCACTAAGAGAGGTTGTTATATTTATGCTGATAGAAAAATTTCTAAATTGTTTAATGGAAATTCAAGATTAGCAAATAATAAAACATGGTCGAAGGAACATTTATCTGCAAAAATCTCTGTAAAACTAGTAAATAATATTAATGATGCAGTAAATCATATTAATAAATATGGAACAATGCATACTGATGCGATAATTACAGATAGTAAAATTTCTGCAAAATTTTTTATAAAAAATATTAAAAGTTCGATCGCTATTCACAATTCATCAACACAGTATGCTGATGGAGGAGAATTTGGTTTTGGAGGTGAAGTTGGAATTTCAACAAATAAACTTCCTCCAAGAGGTCCTGTTGGACTAAACCAGTTAGTTAGTTACAAATATGAGATATATGGATCTGGACAAACAAGGAAATAAAAAAAAAATTGGTATTCTTGGAGGCACCTTTGATCCAGCACATAAAGGACATTTAAGTATCTCTAAAGAGGCAAAAAAAAGGTACGATATTGATAAGATTATTTGGGCGGTTACCAAAAAAAATCCATATAAAAAAAAAAGTAGTTTAAGTTTAGATAAAAGAATAAATTTTGCAAAAAAAATTTCTCAAAAAAATCCGTTTATAAAAGTAAAATATTTTGAGGATAAAATTAAATCAAATAGAACAATTGACCTGATAAAGTATATTAAAAAAAATAATAAAAAGACTGATATTTATTTCATAATGGGAGCAGATAGTTTGATTAATTTTCATAAATGGAAAAATTCTGATTTAATTTCATCTCTTTGTAACATTCTAGTATTTGATAGGGACAGATATAAGGCCAAATCATTAAGTTCTATAAGCTTTAAAAAGTATAGTAAGAAAAGCTTAAAATTTATTAAATTTAACAAGGTCAATATTTCATCTTCTAAATTAAGAAAAATTTGATACTCTTTTAATAATTAATGGACAAAATCTCTACTCTTCACAAAGATGTGGTAAATCTCTTAGATGCAAATAAAGCCCAAAATATTGTTTCAATAGATTTAGATGGAAAATCATCAATAGCGGATCAAATGATAATCGCTAGCGGAACGTCTTCAAGACATATCCAAGCTTTATCAGAGCAAGTATATGAATATTTGAAAAAAAACGGTGTAAGCAATTGTAAAATTGAGGGAAGAGAAAGTAGTGATTGGAAACTTGTAGATGGAATAGATCTTATTATTCATATTTTCAATCCTGAAAAAAGAAAATTTTATGAGCTAGAAAAAATATGGTCTGAATTAATTCCTAAAGAAAAAGTAATTATATGATGAAAAAATTTAAAACATATTTTTTATCATTATTTATTTTTTTTTTCGTAACTAATATTGTTATCGCATCAGAAGAGGATGATATTTATAAAAAAATAGATATTTTTTCAGAAGTCTTAGATAAAATTAATAAAGAATTTGTTGATGATGTGAACCAAAGTGATGCAATGGATGCTGCAATCAATGGTGTTCTTCAATCCTTAGATCCATATTCTGCTTATATGTCACCAGAATCTTATCAAAGTATGCAAACAGAAACGAGTGGAGAATTTGGAGGACTGGGAATTGAAGTGAGCATGGAAGCTGGGGTAATAAAGGTAATAACGCCTATGGACGATTCACCTGCGGCTGAAGCAGGAGTTAAAGCTGGTGATTATATTGTAAGAATTAATGATATTCAGGTTCAAGGTAAATCTTTAAGTGAAGCAGTTGATATCATGAGGGGTCCTGTTGGATCAGATATTGAAATAACAGTTAGAAGAAGGGGTGAACGAAAGGCATTAGTTTTTAATATTACTAGAGAAAAAATTAAAGTTTCATCAGTAAAATCTGAGATATTAGATAATCAAACTGGTTATTTAAGACTTACCTCTTTTAATGAAAACAGTAGTGGTCAAATTAAAGATAAAATTAAAGAGTTTAAAAATAATGAAAATATTAAAAATTATATTTTAGATTTGAGAAATAATCCTGGTGGACTACTTTCTCAGGCAATTAAAATTACAGATTTTTTTATAGATAGTGGAGAAATTGTATCAACGAAAAGTAAAAGAAAATACGAAAGTAGGAAATTCTTTGCTAGAAAAGGTGATATAATAGATGGCAATACAATTGTTGTCTTAATAAATTATGGTTCAGCTTCTGCATCTGAAATTGTAGCAGGGGCGCTAAAAGATCACAAAAGAGCAATAATAATTGGAGAAAATAGCTACGGTAAAGGCTCTGTACAATCAATCATTCCTCTCAAAAATAAAGGTGCAATAAGATTGACTGTATCTAAATATTATCTTCCATCAGGAAAATCTATATCAGAAATAGGTGTCTCGCCTGATATTGAGATAGCTGAAGGGTCTGATGACTTTAGGTTTAATACTGATACAGACAATCAACTTCAATTCGCTTTAGAGCTTTTAAACGGCTAAAATGAACGAAAAATATAAAAATTTACCACTTAGAAGTGGTGTTGGGATAGTTGTTTTAAATAAAGAAAACAAAATTTTTGTGGCAAAAAGAATAGATAATAAAAAAAACTTTTGGCAAATGCCACAAGGTGGGGTTGATAAGGGTGAAGACTTTTATGAGGCTGCAATTAGAGAATTAAATGAAGAAACTAGTATTAAATCAGTAAGTTTAATTAAAAAAATTGATGGCTTACTTACCTACCATTTACCAAATGAATTATTAGGAATTATTTGGAAAGGTAAATTTAAAGGTCAAACACAACAATGGTATATAATGAGATTTAATGGTGATGAAAAAGAAATTAATATTAATACAAAACATCCAGAATTTCTTGAATGGAAATGGGTAGATCCAGATAAAATTACTGAACTTGTGGTAGAATTTAAACTACATGTATACGAAAAAATTCAAGAAGAAGTAAAAAAAATTTTAGTTAATTGATTTTAATACTTCAAGTTTTTGATCAAGCAAATATTTTTCCTGATCATTTATATCAGACTTATTAAGTTCTTCCTCAGCAGATTTCTGAATTTCTGAAATTTTTTCTTTATCAATGTCTTTTAAATTTAAAATAAGACTTGTAAGTATAGAAAGATTATTATCTTTAAATTCAATTATTCCATCATTTACATAAAAACTTTCCTCACCAGACTTTGAAAATATTTTAATTATTCCTGGTTTTAAAAAAGAAATAATAGAAATATGGTCTTTTAAAATCCCTATCTCACCTTCAAATGCAGGAACAACTACCTCGGTAACATCATTTTTTGATAAAAACGATTTTTCAGGGTTTACTATTTCTACAGAATATTCTTCGCTCATTATGCAGCAGCTTCGTTAGCTAAACTCTCAGCTTTTTGAATAGCTTCTTCAATAGTGCCAACCATATAAAATGCAGCTTCTGGTAAGTGATCATATTCACCTTTGCAAATAGCATCAAAGCCTTTGATCGTTGACTCTAAATCTACAAGCTTACCTGGCGAGCCAGTAAATACTTCAGCTACAAAGAAAGGTTGAGAAAGAAATCTTTGTATTTTTCTAGCTCTAGCAACAACTAATTTATCCTCTTCTGACAATTCATCCATACCTAAAATTGCAATAATATCTTGTAAAGATTTATAAGTTTGCAGAACTTTTTGTACCTCTCTAGCAACTCTATAATGTTCGTCACCAACTATTCTAGGATCTAAAATTCTAGACGTTGAGTCTAATGGGTCTACTGCTGGATAAATTCCAATTTCAGCAATCTGTCTAGATAGTACCGTTGTTGCATCTAAGTGAGCAAATGAGGTTGCAGGTGCAGGGTCAGTTAAGTCGTCTGCAGGAACATAAATTGCCTGAACAGATGTAATTGAACCTTTATTCGTTGTTGTAATTCTTTCCTGTAAGTTACCCATATCAGTTGCTAATGTTGGTTGATATCCAACAGCTGAAGGTATTCTACCAAGCAATGCAGAGACCTCAGATCCTGCTTGTGTAAACCTAAATATATTATCAACGAAGAATAGTACATCTTGACCTTCTTGATCTCTAAAATACTCAGCAACAGTTAATCCAGTTAAAGCTACTCGCGCTCTTGCACCTGGAGGCTCGTTCATTTGTCCATAAACTAATGCTGCTTTAGAACCTTCCCCATCAGTTTTAATTACACCTGAATCTATCATTTCATGGTAAAGGTCATTTCCCTCTCTAGTTCTTTCTCCAACTCCTGCAAAAACTGAAAATCCACCATGAGCTTTTGCGACGTTGTTAATCAATTCCATAATTAAAACAGTTTTACCAACTCCAGCTCCACCAAATAAACCAATTTTACCACCTTTTGCGTAGGGTGCTAAAAGATCAATAACCTTTATTCCTGTGACAAGTATTTCAGTTTCTGTTGATTGATCATTAAATTCTGGTGCAGCTCTGTGAATTGGCCAATTATCTGAACTTTTAACTTCTCCTCTTTCATCAATAGGCTCACCAATCACATTTATAATTCTTCCAAGAGTCTCTGGTCCTACTGGGACTTTAATTGGAGCAGCTGTGTCTGTTACCTCGTCTCCTCTTTTAAGACCTTCTGTTGCATCCATTGCAATTGTTCTAACACTTGACTCCCCTAAGTGTTGTGCAACTTCTAAAACTAATCTATTTCCACCGTTATCGCACTCTAGTGCAGTTAAAATTTCTGGTAGTTCTCCATCAAATTTTACGTCTACTACCGCCCCAATGATCTGTGTTATTTGTCCTTTTCTCATAATTATAAACTTTCTGCTCCTGAAATTATTTCTATTAACTCTTTAGTAATTGCTGCTTGACGACTTCTATTATACTCAATAGTAAGTTTGTCAA
>CACPQM010000014.1 GCA_902636075.1 uncultured Pelagibacteraceae bacterium
GGTAAATAGAACTAAATTTTGTCATATTAAAATTAGATTGAACTAATTCTAAACATATTTTCAACAATGGGTAATTGGTCTCTTTTAGATAAAAGGACAACCGTATCATCCTTCTGAAAGACATAACTTGAACTTGGTATAATTACAGTATCACCTCTTAATATTGCTCCAATTCTAATTTCATCTGGTAAATTTGAGTCTTTTAATTGTTTGTTTATTAATTCTGAAGTTTCAATAATATCCGCCTCTATAACTTCATATTCACCATTTAAGATAGTATAAGCATTTTCTATAGTTCCTTTATGAACATGTTTTAATATACTTGAAACTGTATTCATTCTTGGATCAATTAAATCATCTATTTTTAAGGAAGACTGTAATAAAGAATAGTTAGGTTTATTTATTAAAGCCATGGTTCTTTTATCCTTTGAAAATTTTTCTACAATTACACTTACCATTAAATTATCTTCATCATCATTTGTTAAAGCTAAAACTGTTTCAACTTCATCTATATTAGCTTCATTTAAAACATCTTCATCTAATCCATTGCCATTAATAACAATTGTATCATTAAGTTCATTGGCAATAAATTCAGCTCTAGACTTATCTTTTTCGATTATTTTAACTCTTGCAGAGTCAAATGATTGCTCAATATTTTTCGCAAGGTTAAAACCAATATTACCACCACCTATAATTAATATTTTATTTGAAATTTTTTCATTATGACCAAAAGCAATTAGAGTTTCTTGCATTTGACTACTATTTACAACTACATATGCTTTATCATTAAGCTGTAATTGATCTATTTTTTTCAAAACTACAAATTTCTGGTTTCTAATAACACCAAGGATGTAAGCATTGAGTTTGGGAAATTTTTTTTGTAAGTTCGTTTAAATTAATTCCATGAATTGGACATTTTTCATCAACTAAAATTTCAAGCAATCTAATTTTATTTTCTGCAAACGGCACATTATCTAAAGTACCTGGTGCCTCAAGTTTTCGTTGAATAGATTTTGCAATTTCAATTTCAGGTGAAATAATGTTATCGATTGGTAAATTTTCTTTATTAAATAATCCTGAATATTTCGGATCTAGATATTCTTGAAATCTAATTCTAGCAATTTTCTTTGGAACTTGAAATAAAGAAAAGGCTATTTGACATATTAACATATTTATTTCATCATTCCGCGTAACAGCTATGATCATGTCTGCATCTTTAGTATTTGCCTTTTCTAATATTTCTGGAGATGTTGCTTTTCCAACAATAGCTTTTACATCTAAAGTTTCGTTAATTCTTTGAATATCTTCGCTTGATTGATCAATCATTGTAATAGAATGATTTTGATCAATCAACATTTTTGCTATTGTTGATCCTACTCTACCAGCTCCACAAATAATTATATTCATTAGTTTAGATCTTTCACTCCAAGCAATTTTAGCTTTCTGTGTAATGCTGATCTTTCCATGCCTATAAATCTTGCTGTCTTTGAAATGTTCCCACTAAATTTTTTTAATTGAGAAATTAGATATTGTTTTTCGAAACTTTCTCTAGCTTCTTTTAATGGAATAGTAAGAGTTTCTGTTACAGAAAACTCATCTTCAATTGACTTAGACAAGGATTCTTTAATTATATTCATTAACCTCTCATTGTCATCACCAGGTGATAATATGGCAATTCTTTCTATCAAATTTCTCAATTCTCTAACGTTTCCAGGCCAGTCGTAATTAAGCAAGTAATTGTTATCAATAATGTTAAATTTTTTAAAATTGTTAGCTTCACATATATTTTCTATAAAATAATCAGTTAGTATTGGAATGTCATCAATTCTTTTATTTAAAGGGTCTATTTTAATATTAAATACATTTAATCGGTGAAATAAATCTTCTCTAAAATTTCCAGATTTTATCTCTTGTTGAACATCTTTACTATTTGTACAGATAATTCTTACATCAACCTTTATATCATGATTGCTATTTATTCTTTTAAATTTTTGATCTATTACAACTCTTAAAATCTTAGATTGTGTTTCCAGCGGTATTTCTGTAACCTCGTCAATCAGCAGAATTCCACCTGAGGCTTTTTCAAGAGCTCCATAAAAAATAGAACCATCTCTTTTTTCTTCGCCAAAGAGTTCTAACTCATACTTTTTTGCGTCTAAAAGGGCACCGTTAATTACAATAAATGGAGAATCTTTTCTTTTAGAATTTTTATGAATTTTTCTTGAAATTAACTCTTTTCCTGATCCAGTAGGTCCACTAATAAAAATTCTACTTTCAGATTTTGATAGTTTGTTTATTTGATCTTTGATTGAAAGTATATTAGCGCTTTTACCAACTAATTCAAATGTATGAAAGAGTTTTGTATTTAAGGTTTTATTTTCATTTTTTAAATTAAAATTTTCTACAGCTCTATTAACAAAGTTTAAAAGTCGTTCTTTATCAAATGGTTTTTGAATAAATTCAAAAGCGCCAGATTTTAGTGAACTTACAGCCATCTCTATATTTGCGTGACCAGATATCATTATTACTGGTAAATCTTTATTTTTTTTTTTAATGTGATCTAATAATAAAATACCATCATTATCACCTTTATCTAATTTTACATCAATAATTGCAACATCTGGAAGTTTTTTATCTATTTCAGTCAATGCTTGATTAAAATTTGCAGCAAGTCTTGTTTTGTATCCAGCATCTATTATTAACTCATTAAGAATTAATCTTATATCTGCATTATCATCTACGATTAAAATTTCAGCTGACATTATTTTCTATAGGGTATTATAATTTGGATTTTTGCACCGTTTTTATGATTTAAAAATTTAATTGATCCTTCATGATCACTAATTATTTTATCTACAATTGATAATCCTAATCCTGTTCCCTTTTCTTTAGTTGTAAAATAAGGTTTTATTATATCTTTAGTTTTTTTATTTTTAAATCCTGTTCCAGTATCAACAATATTGATGTTTATATAATCTCTTCTTTGTCTAATTTCTATATCTATATTTTTGACTGTTTTGCTGTCTTTTAATGCTTTTTCTTGAATACTTTCCACAGAATTTTTAATTAAATTAAAAAATAATCTATTAAATTGTTCATTATCAAACTTTAACAACACTTCATTTGATAAATAATTAATTAGTCTAATTTTAATTGAGATATCAAATTTGTTAACTAAATTAATATTTTCTTTAATCACTAAATTTAAGTTATTTAATTTTAACAATGGTTTAGGCATTCTCGCAAAATCAGAAAATTCATTAACTAAATTTTCAATTTGTTTAATTTGTTTAAGTATAGTTTTAAGATTATTTAAATATTTTTCTTTTTTTTCATATTCAATTTTGGGTAGGTATTTTGTTTTAAGGTTATCAATAGTTAATTGAATTGGTGTTAATGGATTTTTAATTTCATGTGCTAGTTTCCTTGCAACATTTTCCCATGCTTCATGTCTTTCATTTGTTAATAATTTTTCTTGTTGATTTTTTAATCTGTCAATCATTGAATTAAAATTTTTATTAAGCCTTTCCATTTCTATATCTGCTTTTAAGTCAGGTACTTTTGTATCAAGATTTCCTTTTCCTATACTCTCTGATGCAGATATTAGATTGTTTATTGAAATAAAAAAGCGAGATGAAAATCTTAAAGCAATTGTGATTGATAAAAATAATAATAAAGTTACCAATGTAATATAAATTATTGCAAATGAAATTCTTATACCCAAGTTTTGGTTTTCCACTGTGTAATAAAAATTTACGGCTTCTTCAGACTTAATTAAATAATTAGAAATATTTTTGTCAAAATATTTCACTACATATAAAAAAATATTATTAAAACTTGAAAGTCTGACTACTGCTGCAGATTTATTCTCAAATGTATTTATAATTTTGAGAGGTCTGTCGTCATTTTTTACCATATGAATAGCTCGATCCTCAATTTGTTTATAAGGGGAGTCTGCTGCTGAAAGAATTAATTTTCCAGTATCATCTATTAAATATAGTTGGTCTATGTCTCTCAAATACCTCTGGGTATTCAGTATAAGTTGGAACCTATCTGGATTTGATATATACAATTCTGAATACTTATTTAAATCAAAAGCGATTAGTACAATCTCTGATTCAATTTTATTTCTTTTCTCATCTACATAGTTTTTAGCTATCTCATATGAATTATTTACCGCTGTAGTAATTTTTTTGTCAAAATACTTCTCTAATGCAAAAGAGAAGATAAATAATGAAAATATTGCAATTAGTAATGATGGAATGAGAGTAAATAGGGCGAATGATACTATATATTTTCTATTAGCAACTGAACCCCTTACATTAATATTGTTTTTAATGGAATTTTTTATATCGATAAATATTAATACAAAAAATAAAAGTACTAGCGCGATATTGGATACAAGAAGAATTTCGAGGTTATCATCATTTAGTTCTATAAAACTTTTATTAATAAATGTTAGAAATGTAAGAAAACCTAACGAAATAGTTAGTATAAATATGAATATGATAAACAAATTTCTTTTTAACAGAGCAAACATAATTTAAAAATATATTACAAAAAATTTTATAATAATCATGACTAATTGCTTTATACTACTAGCAGCAGGCAAAGGTAAGAGATTTAAATCAAATAATCCAAAACAATTTACAAACTATATAAATAAACCCTTATTTATGCACTCAGTTGATAAAGCTTTAGAATCTAGATTATTTAAATCAATAATAATTGTATCAAATATTCCAATTAAAAATATTAGAAATAAATCTGTTAAAGTGATTAAAGGTGGTAAAGAAAGATATCAATCAACACAAAAGGCTCTAAATTTTATTAAAAATAGGAAATTTAAAAATGTTTTTATTCATGATGCTGCTCGTCCAAATTTTTCTATTAAATTACTAAAAAAACTAAATGCTAATCTAAAAAAAAATAATGCTGTTGTTCCATTTATCAAAACTGACGATTCAACAAAATATGTAAAGAATAATAAGATACATAATTTAAATAGAGATAATTTATTATTTACTCAAACACCTCAATGTTTTGATTTAAAATCTTTATATAAACTATCAAACTCAAATAAAAATATAGTAACTGATGAAGCATCATTATTTTTAAATAATAACAAAAAAATTAAATTCATTAAAGGTGAGGAAAATAATTTTAAAATAACGACAAAGTCTGATTTAAGAAAACTAAACGTTAAAAACTTTTATGGTATTGGTTTTGATATTCACAAATTAATTAAAGGAAAAAAATTATATCTTGGTGGAATAAAAATTCCTTTCCATTCGGGTCTGCAAGGTCACTCTGATGGTGATGTTATATTGCATGCAATAATCGATGGATTGCTTGGTGCAATGAGAAAAAAAGATATAGGTACACTATACCCAAGTAATAAAGTAAAATTAAAAAATATAAGATCGCCAAATATGCTATCTCCAATTATGAAAACTTTAAATAAAGAGGGATATTTTATAAATAATGTTGATATTAATTTAATCTGTGAAAAACCTAAGGTTTCAATAATTAGAAAAAAAATTATCACTTCACTGTCCAATTTGCTCAGTATAAATAAAGATCAAATTAATCTAAAAGGTAAAACAGTCGAAAAAATAGGTTTGATTGGAAAAGAAAAAGCTATTGCATGTGAAGCAATAGTTGCTTTAAATTATTATGCTTAAAAGAATAAATTCATTATTTGTTACATTGTTTGGAATTGGAAAATTACCAAGAATACCTGGAAGCTATGCTTCTTTGGTTACTGTTATTTTCTTATATATAATATTTCAAATTTTTTCAGTACCAGCGGATGCTTTTTTATTTTTATTAGTAGGTATTTTTATAATTTCACTTTTTTCAGTAAACTTATTCATTAAAGATTTAACCAATAAAGATCCAAAAGAGGTTGTTATTGACGAGTTTATTGGTCAATCAATACCAATTTGCCTTTATGAAATTGCCCATAAAGAACCAACGGATCCAGTAAGGGTGCTAAGCTTTTATTTTATAATGTTTATTCTTTTTAGAATTTTTGATATCGCAAAACCCTATCCTGTAAGTTATTACGATAAAAACTTTAAGAATAGCTTTGGTGTTATAATGGATGATGTTTGTGCTGGATTATATGTAGTAGCAATTCTCGTCTTTTATATGATTATTACAACATGAGTAATTTATACTTAAAAATTGTAAAGCTATTAACTAAAAAAAAACTAACAGTATCATTTGCAGAGTCCTGCACTGGAGGGCTTTTAGCAAGTTCAATTACATCTATTAGTGGGTCATCTAAAATGTTTAATATGGGACTAGTGACTTATTCTAATAATGCAAAAGTAAAATTGCTTCAAGTTCCAAAAAAAACTATTACCAAGTATGGAGCAGTAAGCTATGAAACCTGTCTATCGATGGTCAAAAATTTAAGTAAAATTAGTAAAGCAAACATATCAATCTCCATCACGGGAGTCGCAGGACCTAATGGTGGCACAAAAGAAAAACCAGTCGGACTCGTTTACATAGGCCTTAAAAAAGGAAGTAAAACAGTAGTAAAGAAAAAATTATTTAAAAGTAAGAAAAGAATTTCAATTCAAAAAGCTACTGCCAAGCAAGCTCTTAAAATGATTTTGAATATATTATAAACTTTCAGCTCTTTTCTGAAATGCATCAGCTATTTTTTCAAGACCAAATTGAAAAGATTTAGTCATTAAAATATTCAAAAATTTATTTTTAATTTCAAAATCAACATCAAAAGTTACCTCCGTTAAATCTCCTTGCTCAACAAATTTCCAGTTATTTTCTAGATAATTTAAAGGACCATCTATATTTGTTACAAATATTGTGTCATCTTTTTTATTAAATTTCACATCGCTTTTATAGGTATCAACAAAGGGTCCTTTTCCAATTGTCAAATCAGCAACAATAAGTGTTAGATCTCCATCTTGTTTTTTTTCGTAAACTTTTGAACCCTGACAGAATGGAACAAATTCAGGGTATTTTTCAATATCTAAAACGAACTCTATGAGTTTGTCTTTTCTATTATCAATTAATCTCTTAACTGATGCTTTTGGCATTAATGAATATTTTTTCTATTATTTTTAAGTTTATTAAAATCTTCATCAGCGTGATAAGAAGATCTTGTTAAAGGTGATGAGGATACTAATAAAAATCCTTTAGATTTTGCTATTTTTCCTAGCTCTTTAAATTCATCTGGATGGTAATACCTATTTAATGGAAAGTGCTTTGCCGAAGGTTGAAGATATTGACCTATAGTTAAGAAATCAACTTCTGCAGTTCTTAGATCGTCCATAACTTGAATTATCTCATCTTTTGTTTCTCCAAATCCAACCATAATTCCTGATTTTGTAAAAACATTTTTATTGAATTTTTTTGAATTTTTTAGAAGTTCTAATGATCCAAAATATCTTGATCCTGGTCTAACTTTTACATAAAGACTTGGAACAGTTTCAATATTGTGATTAAAAACATCTGGGCTTGCTTCCAATACTCTTTTATAAGCATCACCTTTTCGTAAAAAGTCAGGTGTTAAAACTTCAATTGTTGTATTTGGATTTTTTTTTCTTGTTACAACAATAACATCATGAAAATGGTTTGATCCACCATCAGAAAGATCGTCTCTATCAACAGATGTAATAACAACATGTCTTAAACTTAATTTTTTAACTGCATACGCTATTTTAATTGGCTCAAATTGATCTAATTTTTCAGGTTTTCCAGTTTTAACATCACAAAATGCACATGCTCTTGTACATGTATCACCCATTATCATGAATGTTGCATGCCTTTTGCTCCAGCATTCAGTGATATTAGGGCAGTTTGCTTCTTGGCAAACTGTTACAAGATTATCTTTATTAACAACTGTTTTAGTTAAAAAAAATTCTTTACTATTTAGTAGCTTAGATCTAATCCACTCAGGTTTCTTTTTGATAGGATTAATCGGCTTATTAACTTTTTCAGGATGTCTTGGTCTATTTTTTATTTCCATTGCCTTTTATTATATAGGTAGTCTCACCTTCTTTTCCAAATAAAAACTTTTCTCTTATTAAAATTTCTATGAAATCTAGATCTATATTTTCTGTTAAAAGTGAATTTTTGTGCTCTAAATCTTCTATTTTGCTATTTAGAATAATTTGATCATTTTTTAGTTGCTCGTATATATCTTTCTTTTCCATATAAGAAATGAGACCTCTATCACCATCTAATAAATTAAAGAAAAAATAGATAAACAGGAATGTGATGATAAGAATAAAATAGTTCTTTTTTAATTTTTCTAACATTAGTAAATTTTATTCATTTTAGCCGATCTACCAAGATCCTCTTCAATACGTATTAGCTGGTTATATTTTGCTATTCTCTCAGATCTTGCAAGAGATCCGGTTTTGATTTGATTTGAATCGGTGCCTACGGCTAAATCAGCAATAAATGTATCTTCAGTATCACCTGATCTATGTGAGATGATTGTTTTAAAACCGATAAGTTGAGAAAACTTTATTACTTCCAAGGTTTCAGTGACAGTTCCTATTTGGTTCAATTTTATTAAAATACTATTTGCGGATAAGTTTAGAAAGCCCATTTTTAATCTTTCAAGATTAGTTACAAAAAGATCATCGCCTATTATTTGTGTTTTGTTTTTTGTTTTATTTACAAATTTAGACCATGCCTTCCAATCATCTTCACCAAATGGATCTTCAATTGATTTAATTTGATATTTTTTAATAAGTTGTAAGTATTTTTTAATTGATTGATCAACACTTATGTAATTTTTAGAATGAATTGAATATTTACCTTTTTTAATTAATTCATTTGCTGCAACATCTAAACAAATAGATAAATCTTTGCCATTTTTAAAACCTGATTTTTTGATTGCTTGAACTATAAGCTTTAAAGCACTCTCATTATCGCTTATCATTGGTGCAAAACCGCCTTCATCACCTACATTAATTGAGTGACCTGCTTTTTTTAATAATACTTTTAAATTGTTTATTACTAAAAAACACATTCTGACAGCATCATTAAATGATTTTGCTTTATCAGGTCTAATCATAAACTCTTGTATCCTAAGGCCATTATCAGCATGTGCACCCCCATTAATAATATTCATTAATGGAAAAGGGAGTTTAAAATTTTTTTTAACAATAAAATTTTTATATAAAGGTATTTTTTTAACTTTAGCTGATAGTTTTTTTACAGCCATGGATACGGCTAATATTGTATTTGCGCCTAACTTTGTTTTTTGTTTTGTACCATCTAATTTTATAAGAATACTATCTATTCTCTCTTGGTCATGGATATTTTGATTTTTTAATTTTTTTGAAATTAATTTATTAACAGTTACAACAGGTATCAAAACACTTTTTCCTAAGTATTTTTTATTACTTTTATCTCTTTTTTCATAGGCCTCAAAAGTTCCTGTTGAAGCTCCTGAAGGACAAATTGCCGACGCACTTAAATTATTGACAAATACTTCAGCTTCAATAGTAGGGTTTCCTCTGCTATCATATACTTGTCTAGCAACGACTCGTTGTATTTTACTCATTAATGAATAAAGAAATTAAATTTATTAAATCTATTATTAGTTCCATTTTTACTTTTTAACTAAATTATCTATTTCTACAATTTGATTAATTAACTCGTCTAATTTGTCTAAAGGTACCATGTTTGGACCATCTGATGGAGCATTATCAGGGTCCTGATGTGTTTCCAAAAAAATAGCTGCAATCCCTACTGCAACTGCTGCTCTTGATAAATACTCAACAAATTCTCTTTGACCACCACTTTCTTCTCCTAGACCTCCTGGTTGTTGCACTGAATGAGTTCCATCAAATACTACCGGGTAACCATTTTTTGCCATAATGGGAATAGATCTCATATCTGAGACCAATGTATTATAGCCAAAGCTAGCTCCTCTTTCTGTGACTAAAATATTTTCATTACCACTATCAGAAATTTTTTTGGTTACATTCACCATATCCCATGGTGCTAAGAATTGACCCTTTTTCACATTAATGATTTTATTGGTTTTACCAGCAGCAATTAATAAATCTGTTTGTCTACAAAGAAATGCTGGTATCTGAAGTATATCTACGTGATGAGAAACTATGGAACATTGTTCTTCATTATGTATATCAGTAAGAACGGGTACATTAATATCTTTTTTAATTTTATCAAAAACAGGCAGGGAATTTTCTAAACCAGCTCCTCTTTTGCCTTTCAAGCTTGTTCTATTAGCCTTATCAAATGAAGTTTTATAAATAAATCCAATATTATACTTTTTTGTAATATCTTTAATTTTACCTGCCATGTCCAAAGCATGTTGCTCAGTTTCAAGTTGACAAGGACCAGCTATTAAACAAATTTTATTTTTGTTTGAAATTTCTATACCGTTACAATTAACTATTTTATTTTCCATTAAAAGATTTTGCTGCCTTAATAAATGATGAGAATAGAGGATGAGGATTCAAAGGTCTAGATTTAAATTCTGGATGAAATTGGACTCCTATAAACCAAGGATGATTTTTAAGTTCAATAATTTCAGGTAATTTCTTGTCTGGAGAAATGCCTGAAAAGATTAACCCTTTTTTTTCAAATTTTTGCATTAAGTTCATATTAAGCTCGTATCTGTGTCTGTGCCTCTCTTTGATCATACTAGATCTATAAATTTTTTTTATGGCAGAATTATTTCTTAATTTAGCCTCATAAATACCAAGTCTCATTGTTCCTCCCAGATTTTTATTTGTTCCTTTTATAATTTTTCCATCTTTGTTCCATTCATCAATTAATCCTATTACTGGATAACAATTATTATCTAGTTCTCTTGAGCCAGCATTTTTAATTTTTAATATATTTCTTGCAAACTCGATCATTGCCATTTGCATTCCAAAACAAATCCCAAGAAAAGGTATTTTTTTTTCCCTAGCGTATCTAATTGCCTCAATTTTTCCCTCCGTTCCTCTTTTCCCAAATCCTCCAGGTATAAGTATTCCAGATACATTCTTTAATTTAGATTTAATTTCTTTTGATTTAATCTTATCTGACTCAAGTCTTACTAAGTTGACTTTAACTTTATTTGAAATCCCTCCATGTGTAAGTGCTTCATCGAGTGATTTATAAGCATCTTTTAAGTTTACATATTTACCTATAATAGCAATGTTAACTTTTTTTTTTGTATTTAAAACAATATTTGTTATTTTTTTCCAAGGTAACAAATTTGGTCTTTTTTTTGATTTTATTTTAAAGAATTTTAAGACTTGTTTGTCTAATTTTTGATTAAAGAAACTAATTGGTGCTTCATAAATAGTTTTAACATCAACTGTTTCTATAACATTATCAATATCAACATTACAGAATAATGATATTTTTCTTCTTTGATCTAAAGAAATAGATTGTTGTGATCTACAGATAACTATATCAGGTTGAATTCCTATACTTCTCAGTTCTTTAACAGAATGTTGAGTAGGTTTTGTTTTAATTTCATCTGAAGATTTTAAAAAAGGAACAAAAGTTAAATGAATAAATAATGATTTTGATCTTCCATTATCATTTGAAAATTGTCTTATAGCTTCTAAAAAAGGAAGACTTTCAATATCACCGACAGTTCCACCAATTTCACAAATTACAAAATCTTCATTTGTAATATCTTTTTTTATAAATTCTTTAATCCTATCTGTTACATGTGGAATGACTTGAACAGTTTTTCCCAGATATCCTCCTCTTCTTTCTTTTTTTATAATATCGCTATAAATTCTTCCTGTAGTAATGTTGTCAGATTGTTTGGCAGATATATCTGTAAATCTCTCATAATGTCCTAAATCTAAATCTGTTTCAGCGCCATCATCTGTTACAAAAACTTCACCATGTTGAAATGGACTCATTGTTCCTGGATCTACATTTAAATATGGATCCATTTTTCTTATTCTAACTTTATATCCTTGAGATCTAAGCAAGTATCCAAGCGATGCAGATGATAAACCTTTGCCAAGTGATGAAACCACGCCGCCAGTGACAAATATATATCGCGCCATGGAATTATGTTATAGCCAATGAATTATAAAAATAAAAGTATTAATTATTATTTTCTGGTAATTTTGGAGCATCGTCTGCATTTTCCTCGATTTTATCGATTACAGACGTATTTGACGGAAGTTCTCCTCGTGAAATAATAGTTAAACATAGACTGCAAATTATAAATAATGTTGCAACTATTGCCGTTGCTTTTGTCATGAAATTTCCAGCAGACCTTGAAAACATAAAGTTATCTTGAGAAACACCAATACCCAAGGCTCCACCTTCGGATTTTTGAAACAAAACCAGCAATACTAAAATAGCTGCCAGTATTATATTTATAATTAATAGTATATTTTCCACGACGACTAATTAATTGATTTTTTCATTATATCAATAAATATTTTTTCATTAGTTGATGCTCCACCAATCAAAAAACCATCAATATTATCGATTCTCATTAAATTTTTTATATTTTTTGGGTTTACAGAGCCCCCATATAAAATCTTTGATTTTGTAAATTTTTTTGAAATCTTTAAGGTGTTTCTTATAAATCTAATATTTTTTTTTAAATCATTTTGACTAGGAATAATACCTGTACCAATTGACCAAACAGGTTCATAAGCAATTATAATTTTTTTTAAATTCTTTAAATTTGTTAAACCTTCAAGTAATTGTTTTTTTAAAACAAATTTTGTTTTATTTTTTCTTTTATCAATCAAGTTTTCGCCTATGCATAAAATGATATTTAATTTTTCATTAAGTGCTGACTTAATCTTTAAATTAATTTTTTTATTATCATTTTCTGCTCTTGTTTCTGAATGACCAATGATAACAAATTTAGCTCCCAAATCTTTAATCATCTTTGAACTAATAGCTCCTGTAAAAGGTCCATAGTTTGGATGTATATGACAATCTTGAGCACCAATATCAATATTTGAATTTTTAGTTTTATCTACAAAGGATTTAATTAGTGTATAAGGTGGACAATAAATAATATTGGCTTTAAGTTTCTTTATTTTTGAATAACTTATTACTTTATTTAATGAATTAACTGACTTAACTGACCCAAACATCTTCCAATTAGCAATGAAATACATTTTATTATTTGTCATAAAGATTAATATAATTTATATGTTTATTTTTTTTTAGATCAATAAATAAAGACTATAGAATATGATAAGTAAATTAAGAGGTTTCTCAAATTCAAAATTAGCTGGAGTACTTGTCGGAATTATAATAATTCCATTTGTATTTTGGGGCATGGGCAGTATTTTTAGTGGAGGTAATACTAACAACGTTGCTAAGATTAATAATGAAGCAATCTCATCAAAAGATTTTGTAAATTTTATAAACGAGTCAAGACTCACAAATGACATTATTAAAGCAAACATAGATAAAAATATTATTGAACAAATATTATCAGAATTGGTATCAGAAAAATTAATTGAGATGGAAATTAAAGAATTAAATGTATCAATGTCAGAAGAGGCGTTGGCAAATAAAATAAGATCTAATGCAATTCTACTTGATGATAATAATAAATTTTCAAGAGTTAAGTATGAAAAATTTCTGTTAGAAAATAACTTAAGTGCTTCAACATTTGAAAATTCATTAAAGAAACAAGAACTAAAAGAAAATTTATTTAATTATATTAGCGGAGGTATTAAGTCACCTTATTTTTTAAAAAACAAAATATATATCAATGAAAATAAAAAAATTGAGATTGAATTTTTAGATTTAGATTTAGTTCATGATAAAACTGCAACTAAATTGGAAGTTGAGGATTTCATTAAAAATAATCAAGAAATTTTGAAAATTGATTTTATTGATGTTACTTATGCAAAAATTACTCCTAAAAATCTAATAGAAATAGATGAGTTTAATGATGAATTTTTTAAGAAAATTGATGAAATAGAAAATAATATTTTAAACGGAGCAAATATTAGAGAAATTAATGAAATTTATAATTTAAAACTTAATGAAATTAATAATTTAGTGTTGAATGATAACTCAGATGAAATACTTGAAGAAATTTACTCAAAAAGAAACCAGGATAAAATACAACTAATTGACAAAAATGATTATTATCTAATTTTTGAAATATCAAATATTAACAAAAAGATTCCAAACAAAGAAGATCCAAAATTTTTAAAAAATGTTCAAAATAATGTAATCTTAAAAAAAAAATTTGAATTTAATAAAAGTCTTTTTGAAAAAATTGACGAAAAGAAATTTAATGATGATGAGTTTGTGAAATTATCAAAAGATACAAATAATATTAAAACTATAACCATTAAAAACAGTAATGATTACGAAATTTTTGACACAGACTCTTTAAAACTATTATACACATTACCAAAAGAAAGTTTCTCATTAGTAACTGGGAAAACAGACAAAGTTTTTCTTACAAAAATTAAGAATATTTATTATTCAGATATGGAAAAAAATAGTGATAACGTTAAAGAATATTCTACTAAGGCAAATAACGATATTATTAATAATATTTATACATCATATGATCTATCTTTAAATTCAAAATATAAGGTAAAAATTTTCAATCAAACAATTGATAGAGTAAAAAATTATTTTAGATAATGTTGAATATTGATCTAAAGTTATTTAAGAGAAATCACAAAAAGAGTAAAAATCAAGTTCTTTACCATTCGATAAAATCAAATGGTCTAAAAGAAATAGAAAATTTAATTAATAACTTTTTTAATGTAAGAAATAGCTTCGTATTCGAGTCTGTAGAAAAAGGATTTATAAAAGGTAGATATACAATTTTTGGTAAAAATCCTGATAAAATTTGGGAATTTAATAATAATAATTGTTTTTTGAATTATGAAAATAAAAGAAAGAAATTAAGAGGAACTCCAAAAGATAATATTGAGAAAATAATCGAAAATTTTAATTTTAAAATACCAAGTGAATTACCACCAATTAGCTCAATTATATCAGGGTATTTTTCTTATGATATAATAAGATATATTGAAAAAATTCCTAATAGTACAAAAAATGATCTTAAAATTCCTGATGCAAGAATTTTAAGACCAAAAAATCTAATTATTTACGATAATGCTGAAAAAAAATTATTTTTTATAGTTAACTGTTTTTTAGATGAAAAAATCAAAAATTATCAAATAAAGTATGATCAAATACAAAAAGAAATTGAAGAAATGATTTTTTTAGCAAACCATAGTTATAAAATAAATCAGTCAAAAACCAAGATTTTCAAACCAAAAGTTAAATCAAATATCTCAAAAAAGAAATTCCTTAGCAATGTTTCAAAAGCTAAAAATTACATTAAAATAGGAGATATTTTTCAAGTTGTTCTAAGTCAAAGATTCGAAACTAATCTTAATAAGGAACCAATAGATATTTATAAAAAATTACGAATTACTAACCCTTCTCCTTTCATGTACTTTTTTAACTTTGAAGATTTCCAAATTATAGGCGCAAGTCCTGAGATACTTGTGAGACTTAGAGATAATAAGATAACTATTAGACCTATAGCTGGTACAAGGCCTAGAGGTAAAAATAAAAAGGAAGATGAATTTTATGAAAAAGATCTTTTAAAAGATAAAAAAGAGCTTTCTGAACACTTAATGCTTCTTGACCTTGGAAGAAATGATACTGGAAAAGTTTCTAAAATTAACTCTGTTAAAGTAACCGAAAGTTTTAAGATAGAGCGATATTCACATGTGATGCACATAGTCTCCAATGTTGAAGGTATATTTAATAAAAAATTTGGAAAATTTGATACATTATTAGCTGGTTTTCCTGCTGGAACGGTATCAGGTGCACCTAAAATCAGAGCTATGGAAATTATTGATGAATTAGAGACAACAAGAAGAAAAGTTTATGCAGGAGGTATTGGTTATTTTTCTGCAAATGGTGATTTTGATACTTGCATCGCACTTAGAACAGCAATTTCAAAAGATAAAAAATTTTATGTACAGTCTGGAGCAGGGATTGTTGCTGATAGTAAACCAATTAATGAATTTAAAGAAACTGTTAACAAAGCAAAAGCTTTAATTAAGGCTTTGGAGTAAAAGATGAAAATAATTCTAATTGATAATTACGACAGTTTTACATTCAATTTATATCACTATCTTTCGTCATTTGCTAAAGTAGATGTTTTAAGAAACGATAAGGTTGATCATAATTACATTCTAAGAAAAAGATATAATAAAATTGTAATATCCCCAGGTCCTGGAAATCCCAATCAATCAGGAAATTGTTTAAAGATCGTAAAGAAATTATATAAAAAAATTCCAGTTCTTGGTGTTTGCTTAGGTCATCAAATTATTGGTCAAATATTTGGCTCTAAGATAATTCAAGCTAAAGAACTTGTGCACGGAAAAACAAGTAATATTATAAATAAAAAAATTGGTATTTTAAAAAATTTACCAAAAAACTTCTTAGCTACCAGATATCATAGTTTAGTAATTGATAGAAAATCCTTACCTAAAGATTTAAAAATTACATCTAGTACATCTGATGGGACAATAATGGGTGTTATGCATAAAGAATACAAAATCCATGGAGTTCAGTTTCATCCTGAAAGTATCAAAACAAAATATGGTTTAAAAATTTTAGAGAACTTTGTAAAAGAGTAAAAATGGATCATTTTTTAGAAAAGCTCAGAAACAAAATAAATTTAAATTTTGATGAGAGTAAAAATGCATTTAAGATTTTAATGAATGGTGAGGCAAGTGATCAACAAATTTATGAATTTTTAACTTTATTGTCAGATAAAGGTGAGGTTTCAGAAGAAATAGCTGGAGGTGTATATATATTGAGAGATAAGTCAAAAAGAGTGAAAGCTGAAAATTGCATTGACACTTGTGGTACTGGTGGAGATGGAAAAGATACTCTAAATATTTCAACAGCTTCAGCACTGTTGTTAGCAAGCATGGGTGTCAAAGTAGCAAAGCATGGAAATAAAGCAGTTTCGTCAAAATGTGGTTCAGCTGACGTTCTTGAAGCTTTAAATATAAATATCAACTTAGAACCAAATCAAATAGAGGAGCAAATTAAGAATAACAATTTTGGCTTCATGTTCGCTCCAAATTACCACTCAGCAATGAAATATGTTGGTCCAACAAGAAAAAAAATAGGAAAAAGGACTATTTTTAATATGATAGGTCCATTAAGTAGCCCAGCGCTTGTTGAAAGGCAGGTAATTGGTGTTTTTGATAATAAACTTCTAAAAGTATTTGCAAATGCACTAAAAAATTTAAATTTAAAATTTGCATGGATTGTAAATAGTGAGGATGGTCTAGATGAAATATCTCCATACGCTAAAACTAATGTTGTGCAATTAAAAAATAATGAAATATCTGAATTAATAATTGATCCAAATGAGTTAAATGTTAATGCTGATAAATTTGAAAATTTAGTGGGAGATGATGCTAAATTCAATTCTGATAAAATTTTAAATATTTTTCAAGGAGAAGATAATGATTTTGCGAAAGCAGTATGTCTAAATGCTGCAGCGGGATTAATAGTTTCTGAAAAATATGATGATTTTAAAATTGCTTATAATCATACAACAGAATTTATTAAATCTGGAGCTTCATTCAAATATTTAAAAAGTATACAAAATGTCTGAAAATATTCTTCGAAAAATAATTGATCGAAAAAAGATTAAAATTGAAAAATTAAAACATGAAATTGATATTAATAGTTTGTTGCACACAATTTATGAAAAAGACGTTTTTTATGATTTCAAGAAAAAAATACAAAACAATAACTCAGAAAATAAAATATCCATAATTGCTGAAATAAAAAAAGCTAGTCCATCTGCAGGTATTTTGATAGATGATTACGATCCAGTAAAAATTGCAAATATATATAACTCTAAGAACGTTACTTGTTTATCTGTATTAACTGAGGAAGATTTTTTTTTAGGAAATTTATCTCATATTTCTGAAATTAAAAAAAAAATTAAATTACCCATTCTTTGCAAAGACTTTTTTGTTGATAAATTTCAAGTGCCTTTGGCTAAAAGTTATGGTGCTGATGCAGTCCTGATTATATTAGCCGGTATTTTTGAAAAAACTGCTGATGAAATTTACGAGGAGGCTTTAAAGCATAATATGAGTGTGATTGTTGAAGTTCATACAGTTGAAGAGGCAGAAAAATCATTAAAATATCCTGATGCTTTAATTGGAATAAATAACCGAAACCTAAAAACTCTTAAAACTGAAATAAATACAACTTACGATATATATAATGTTGTTTCTAATCACTCTTCCCCTCTAATTTCTGAGAGTGGTCTAAAAACAAAAGATGAATTGCTTAATATAAAATACAAGACCTCAATCAGCAATTTTTTAATTGGTGAATCACTTTTAAAAGATTTGGAAAATAATAATATTTTTTCACTTTTATAGAAATTTTCCTCAATTTTTCTAGCTTTTTAGCTGTTGTATAAATTAAGGAACTTTTATAGAACATTGATGTACTTAATTTGTTCTATGTTAACTAAAAAACAAAAAAACCTGCTTCTATTTATCAACAAAAAGTTGAGATCTACAGGTGTGTCACCTTCATATGAGGAAATGAAAGAATCATTAAGTTTAAAATCAAAATCTGGAATTCACAGACTTATTAGTGCATTAGAGGAAAGAGGTTTTATTAAAAGATTAGCCCATAAAGCGAGAGCATTAGAAGTAATTAAGTTACCTGAAACTGCTTCTGCAAATGACATTTATAATAGTTTTTCTCCAAGCGTTATTAAAGGAGGATTAGATGAGGAAAATTTAAATAATTCTAACGATACAGAAATTCCTGTGCTAGGAAAAATCGCTGCAGGAACACCAATTGAAGCTATACAGAATGAAGTTTCAAGAATTCCGCTGCCAGCAAACATTGAAAAAGACGGAGAATTTTTTGGATTAAAGGTTCAAGGAGACTCTATGATTGAAGCTGGAATTAATGATGGTGATACTGTTATTGTTAAAAAAGCAGATACTGCAGATAATGGAAAAATCGTAGTAGCTTTAATTGATGATCATGAGGCTATGTTGAAAAGAATTAGAAGAAAAGGTAAGACTGTTGCATTAGAAAGTGCAAATAGAAATTACGAAACAAAAATTTTTGGCCTAGATAGAGTGAAAGTTCAAGGAATTCTTGTATCTTTATATAGAAACTTTCAGTAAAATAGTCTAAACAAATTCCATGAAAAAAGTAGCAACTAGATTTGCTCCTTCTCCTACCGGTCATCTTCATATTGGTGGGGTAAGAACAGCTCTATTTAATTGGTTATATTCAAAAAATAAATCAGGTAAATTTTATTTAAGGATAGAAGATACTGATAAAGAAAGATCTAAAGAAGAGCATAAGATTCAAATAATAAACTCTTTAAAGTGGATGGGAATTGAACATGATGGTGAAGAATATATACAATCAAAAATGATTGGTGAACACGTAACTATTGCTAAAAGATTATTAGAAAATGGAAATGCCTATAAATGCTATTGTAGCACAGAGGAAATAGAAGAACAAAAGAAAAGAGCTAAACAAAAAAAAATTCCTTATGTGTATAATCGAAAGTGGCGAGATATTTCTGAGGATCAAGCACCAAAGGATATAAAACCAGTTATAAGATTTAAAAGTAAAATAGAGGGCACTTCTATACTAAAAGACTTAGTTCAAGGAAATGTGGAGATTGAAAACGATACTATCGAGGATTTTATTATTTTAAGAAATGACGAAACACCGACATACAATTTATCTGCATCAGTTGATGATCATAATATGGAAATGACACATATTATTAGAGGAGATGACCATAAAATTAATACTTTTAAACAAATACAGATATATGAAGCACTAGGATGGGATATTCCACAATTTGCCCATATACCTCTTATTCATACAATAGATGGTAAGAAACTATCAAAAAGAGACAATGCCTCAACATTAGAAGATTATTCAAAAATTGGAATTCTACCTGAGTCACTTAGAAATTACCTTCTAAGGTTAGGATGGTCTTATAAAGATAAGGAAATTTTTAACTTAGATGAAAGCATAAGACTTTTTAATTTAGAAGGAATAGGTAAATCACCTTCGAAACTTGATATGAGTAGAATTCTTTCTATGAATGAATATTACATTAAAAATATTGAAGAAAATATTTTGTACAAAAAGTTAAAAGAATACTGTGAGATATATAAAGATAAAATCAAAGAAGAAAAGGAAAATACAATAAAGAGCTCTTTAATATTTTTAAAAAATAAAGCAAAAACACTTGAGGATATATTTAACAATTCTAAATATATTTTAAATGATAAAGTAATTTTTAATGATAATGATAAAGAACTAATAAACGATGAGGCAAAAAAAATAATACATTTGTTTAAAGAGAAAATTTCAGAATTAGAAGTTTTTGATAGAGAAAATTTAGAACAAATCATAAATGGTTTAATAAAATTAAATAATACAAATTTTAAGGGTGTTGGACAGCCATTACGAATAATGTTGACTGGATCTAAATTTGGTCCAGGAATATATGATATAATATTATCTCTTGGGAAAAATGAGGTAATAAAAAGATTAGGAAATATAGGATAAGATAATGTTTGATGCTTCCACAGATGAAGAGCTAGGAGAAGTTAGTGTTTCAAGAGTTTCTTGTATTTCTTTTTTTTGTTTTGCTATTAAATCTGGTTTTTTTAAAAAATAGTAAACACTTTTAAATATTTCATCAGGGTTACATTCAGATTGTATCAACTCTGGAATAACTTCTCTTTTATTTATAATATTAATCATATTAGCAAATTTTATATTTAGTAAAAATTTTGCTAAATAAAAATTAATAAAGTTCATCTTATAAATAATTATTGATGGTACATTCATTTTACATACTTCTAAGGAAACTGTTCCAGATTTTACTACAGCGAAAATTGATTTCTTTAAAACTGCAGATTTGATTTTATCATCATTAATAATTTCTAGATTTTGTATAGTTTCATTTAAAAGAAAACTTGATAAAAGTTCTTTATTTTTATCAGTTGCATGGAGTATAAAATTATAATTAGGATCCTTGATATTCATTTTTTTAATAAAATTAATTAAAATTGGCATATGATGGTTAATCTCTGAATTTCTGCTACCAGGAAAAATTGATATAATATTTTTTTTATCTAAAAATTGATCTATTTGAATATTTTCATTAATTTTTTTATCCAACAAAGGGTGGCCCACAAATGTACTGGTTAGTTTTTCTTTTTCAAAATATTCTTTTTCAAACTTAAAAAGTAATAAAATATGGTCTAAAAATTTTTTCATTTTCTTAACTCTACCCTCTCTCCATGCCCATACCTTAGGAGCAATAAAATGAATCGTTTTTATTTTTGGATTTTTTTCTTTTACTAGTTTTGCTACTCTTAGAGTAAAATCTGGACTATCAACACTAAATAAAATATTTGGATTAAATTTCAAGACTTCGTTAACAGTATCTTTTATTTTACGTTTTATTTTAAAAAAGTTTAATATTATATCGGTAAAAGCTATAAAGGTTATCTCTTTTTGGTCATAGATTGTCTTTATACCTAATTTTTCTAGGTTTGTTCCACCAACACTTAAGAATTTTAAATCAGATCTTTTTTTTAAAATTTCTGAAATTACTTCTGATGCTAATTTATCACCCGAAGGTTCACCTGTTAGAATAAAAATTTTTTTCATATAGCAATAAGAAACTGTTTATTGCGATTAGCATATTTAATTGAATTTTCCTTGTTAAGAATAATGTTTTGATTTGATCTTACCACTATTCCTTTGATACCAGCTTTATTACAATCTTTAAATGTATCGATGCCTATTGTTGGCAGGTCAACTCTTAAATCTTGTTTTAATTTAGGTAATTTTATCAAAATACCCTTTTTATTTTTAGTTTTACTAACTAATTTTATCATATCTTTAGTACCTTTTTTTGTTTCTAGAGATATAACTTTTTTGTCCCGCATAATTAGGGCTTGTGTATGGTTATAAGAATTTATTT
>CACPQM010000015.1 GCA_902636075.1 uncultured Pelagibacteraceae bacterium
AGATGAGGAGTGAAATGAAATTTATTTTTTTTGCCAGTTTTGAGATCAAGTTCTTGTTGAATTTCTGAATTATGTCTATGATTTGCTAATCCATAAGCACTCAAAGATTCATATAAATTTTTATCTTTATATTTATTATGAACTCCTCTACCCGCTCCTGAATAACCAGATTTTGAATCAATAATAATTGTTTGATTATTAATTAAGTTTTTTTTTATTAATGGGATTAATGGAATTAATACAGATGTTGGATAGCATCCAGGACAAGATACTATTGGAAATTTTTTTATTAATTTACCACTAATTTCGGGTATAGAGTAAATACTTTTTTTGATTTGATTTAATGCTTTGTGTTTAATTTTATACCATTTTTCATAATCTTTTTTATTATTAAGTCTAAAATCAGCTGCTAGATCTATTAGTAAATTATTTTTATTTAAAAATTTTGAAATAAATTGTGCCTCACCATTTGGCAATGCTGTAAATATTATATCCACATCTGATAAATATTCTTTTTTAAATTTTGATATTTTTGGTAATTTATATTTTTTTAATTCTTTTTCGTAGGTATCTATTTTTTTTCCAACAGAAGTACTTCCACATAAAAATTTAATATTTATTTTTTTATGCGTACATAAAAGTTTGGTTAGTTGTAATCCTATGTATCCAGTAGCACCACATATAAGAACGTTTTTCTTGCCCATAATTTAATATAACAGTTGAAATTTAAAAAGAAATTATCTTTTAGAAAACTGATAGCTTTTTCTAGCCTTTGCTCTACCAGGTTTTTTTCTCTCTACAGATCTTGAATCTCTTGTTGTGAGTTTTTCTTTACGTAAGGTTGATTTCAAAGTTTCATCAAATTTTAGTAAAGCTCTTGAAATACCATGTACTAACGCACCAGCTTGGCCAGTTTGTCCTCCACCTACAACTTTAGATTTAACATCATAATCAGTTGATTGATTAATTATTTCAAAAGGTCTTAAAATTTGCATTACATGATTAGCTCTTGGAAAATAGTCGTTTAAAGATTTACCATTTACATAAAATTTACCTGAACCTTTTTTTAACCAGACTTTAGCTACAGATTTTTTTCTTCTTCCTGTTGCGTATTTACTATCTTTAAAATCTAATTTTATTTTTGGTGAAGATGTTTGGGAAGTTTCCATATTAATTTCTTACAATATTTTTTTGATTAAGTTTACTGATTTCAATTATTTTTGGATTTTGTGCAGAGTGAGGGTGTTCTTCCCCTGAATAAATTTTTAGTTTTGTTAGTTGTTTTTTCCCTAGTGCACCTGAAGGTAACATTCTTTTAACTGCTAACTTTAATACTTCACCTGGTTTTTTTTCACTAAGTTTTTCAGGTGTTATTTCTTTGATACCACCAGGGTATCCAGTGTGTCTGTAATATTTTTTATTTTGAAATTTATTTCCCGTAAATTTAATTTGGTCAACATTTTTGATAACAACGAAATCTCCATGGTCCATGTGAGGGGTATATGTTGTTTTATTCTTCCCTCTTATAATTTTTGATATAACTGTCGCTAGTCTGCCGACAACTGCTCCTTTAGCATCGATCTCAAACCACTCGCTATTTATCTCATCTTTTTTAACAAATTTTGTCATGAATGCGGGATTAATACTTATAATTACATATATTGTCAAATTATTATATTTTATTTGGACTGAATGGTTGATTGAATTATGACCATTTATTAGTAATAATAACATTGTTAAAAACAAATTCACAAAATTATAAATTAAAGGAGCTTAATGAGTGATAAAAAAAAAGAATTAAAACCAAATACTTATAAATTTGATACCCTTAGTTTACATGCAGGTTATCAGCCTCACAAAAATGCTGGCTCAAGACAAGTACCAATATATCAAACCACATCGTACCTTTTTGATGATGTTGATCACGCAGCTGCTCTTTTTAATTTAGAAAGAGGTGGACATATTTATAGTAGAATTTCAAACCCAACTGTTGGTGTATTAGAAGAAAGAGTTGCTTCACTTGAGGGTGGTACAGCAGCATTAGCTACATCTTCGGGAATGAGCGCAATATTTTTAACAGTAATGACATTATGTGAAGCGGGTGACCATTTAGTTGTATCATCTCAACTATATGGGGGCACTGTAAATTTATTTAGATTAACCTTACCAAAATTTGGAATTAAATGTACATTTGTCAAACCGAGAGATACAGAAGGGTTTAAAAAAGCAATTCAAAAGAATACAAAAGGTATTTTTGGAGAACTTGTTGGAAATCCAGGTAATGAAATTATGAACATGCCTGAAATCGCTAAAATCGCACATGATGCTGGAATTCCATTGATGGTTGATGCAACTTATCAAACTCCTTATCTATGTAAACCGTTTGACCATGGAGCTGATATAGTAATTCATTCACTAACAAAATGGATGGCAGGACACGGATCTTCTATGGCAGGAATATTAGTTGAAGGTGGTAAATTTGATTGGATGCAAAATGATAAGTTTCCTTCAATGACAAAACCATATGAGGGATATCATGGTTTATCTTTTGCAGAAGAATTTGGCCCAACAGCTTTCACAATGAAAGCTAGAGCTGAAGGTATGAGAGACTTTGGACCTTGTTTAAGTCCTCAGAATGCGTGGAATGTTTTACAAGGTATAGAAACTTTGTCAGTAAGAATGAAAAAACATTGTTCTAATGCAGAAGAAATGGTTAAATATTTATCAAACCATGATAGTGTTGCTTGGGTGTCACATCCAAGTGTCCCAGATCATCCAGATCATCAACTAGCAAAAAAACTTTTACCTAATGGCAGAGGCTCAATGATCGCGTTTGGCATTAAAGGTGGAAAAGATGCTGGTGTTGCATTTATTAATAACGTAAAATTAGCATCACATTTAGCAAATGTGGGCGATACAAGGACTTTAGTTATTCATCCTGCATCTGGAACCCACTCGCAAATGGATGAGGCAACTTTGAAATTTGCTGGGTTGTCTCACGACATGATTAGACTGTCAGTAGGTATTGAAGACATTGATGATATAAAAAATGATTTCGAGATTGGTTTTAGAGCAGCAAGAAAACCAAGACTTGTTTCTAATCAATGAAATTTAAAGTAAATGGCCATGAAGTTTTTGCCTCTACAGGCGGAAGACCTTTTGATAAAAAAAAACCTTTGATAATCTTTGTTCATGGAAGCGGTTTAACCCATATGACATGGGTTCTTCAAACTAGATATTTTGCATTTCATGGTTACAATGCTTTAGCAGTTGATCTTCCTGGACATGGTTTATCTGGTGGGGAAAGTCTTAAATCAATTGAGGAAATGGCAGATTGGGTAAGCGATGTTGTTGATGCGGTTGGTCATAAAGAAGCTTCCTTGGTAGGACACTCACAAGGATGTTTAGTTACAGTAGAATGTACATCAAGATATCCAGATAAAATTAAAACTTTAAGCCTAATGGGTGGAGCTGGTGCGATACCGATGAATCCTGAGCTTCTTTCACTAGCTGAAAATAATGATCCAAAAGCAGTCGATTTAATGATGGATTGGGCACATGGTCCAGCTGGTCATTTTGGTGGTCATCCAGTACCTGGACTGTACCACATCAATACGGGAACAATGCTGGCAAAATCAAGAACAATACAAAATACATTAGGTGTTGATTTTAGAGCATGTGATAATTACAAGAATGGATTTGAAGCTGCTAAAAAAATTAAATGCCCCACTCTATCAATTTTAGCAACAGACGATAAAATGTGTCCAGTAAAAGAGGGGAAAAAACTAGCTTCTTTAATAGATGGAAGTCAAATTGATATTATAGATAATTGCGGACATATGATGTTGTTAGAAGAAGCAGATAGAGTTTTAACAGTTCTAAAAAAATTTATAACAACTAATTACCCCCCATTATCAAGTTAAAAAAAAGCTTGATTGTATTTTTCCCTTTTAGTTTAATATGAATAAATAACAATATAGGGGAAAAATGAGTAAAAATAAAAATCCAGAAACAATAGCGTTACACGGAGGAGATTATAGAAGTGATCCTGCAACTACAGCAGTAGCTGTTCCTGTTTATAGAACAACTTCATTTCAATTTAATGACACAGATCATGCAGCAAATTTATTTGCACTAAAAGAATTTGGTAACATTTATACAAGAATGATGAATCCAACTAATGATGTACTAGAAAAAAGAGTAGCAGCATTAGAGGGTGGTTTAGCATGTGTTAGTGTAGGATCAGGACAAGCTGCATCTACATTTGCAATTTTAAACTGTTGTCAATCAGGAGATAACTTTATTAGTTCAACTGATTTGTATGGTGGTACAGTAAACTTATTTACTCATACTTTAAAAAAGCTAGGTATTGAGTGCAGATATGCAGATCCGTCTGACCCAAGCAATTTTGAAAAACTAATAGATGATAAAACAAGATGTTTTTATGCTGAAACTTTGCCGAATCCTTATTTAAGAGTATTTCCGATAAAAGAAGTTTCAGATATAGGTAGAAAGTATAGCATACCACTAATAATGGATAATACTGCTTCTCCAGTAATCTGCAAACCACTTGAACATGGTGCAGCAGTAGTTGTTCACTCGCTGACTAAATTTATTGGAGGACATGGTACAGTTATTGGAGGTTGCGTTGTAGATGGAGGTAATTTTGATTGGACTAAAGATCCAAAAAGGCAACCTTTATTTAATGAGCCAGATGCTAGTTATGGTGGAGCTGTGTGGGGTCAGGTTGTTCCACAATTAACTGGAGCAAATGTTTCGTTTGTAGTTAGAGCTCGTGTGTGTCTATTAAGAGATCTGGGTGCTCCATTAGCGCCTGATAACGCATGGGGAATAATACAAGGTCTTGAAACTGTTCCGTTAAGAATGAAACAACATTGTTCTAATGCTCAAAAAGCAGTTGATTTTTTGAAAAAACATAAAAATGTTGAAAGAGTTATCTACCCTAGTCTTCATGAGGGAGAAGTTGGTGAAAGATCAAAAAAATACCTTAAAGGAGGAAATGGAGCATTAGTAGGTATTGAGGTTAAAGGAGGGGTTGATGCAGGTAAAAAATTTATTGAATCATTAAAAATGTTCTACCATGTTGCAAACATTGGTGATGCAAGAAGTCTAGCTATACATCCCGCAACTACAACTCATAGCCAATTAACTGAAGAGGAACTTTTAGCTGCTGGTGTAACACCAGGATATGTAAGATTGTCTATCGGTATTGAACACCCGGATGATATTATAGCTGATCTAGATCAAGCTTTAGGAGCTTCTGGAAAGCCTAACTTGAAAGCTGTAAGTTAGATTTTGTGTTTATAAATAAAAAATAGATACAAGAAGTAACTAAAAAAATAGAACTTATTTGGTGCATAGATGCAATTATTATCTGTGCACCATATAATAAAGTGAATACTCCTAAAATAATTTGTAAAATTATAAAAAAACCCAAGATATTTATTGATTTATATAAATCGCTTTTTTTATTTTTATAAACATTAAATAATAAATATAGATAAAAAAATCCTATTATATAGGCTAATTTTCTGTGAATAAATTGTACTAAAGAAGGATCGCTAAAAGCAGATAATTTAAAAAGATTAGAAACAGAGTTGTCATTTGGAAAAATTGAATTACCCATTAATGGCCAAGAATTATAAATTTTTCCTGCATCCATCCCTGAAACAAAAGCTCCAATTGAAATCTGCAGAAAGACCAAAAAAAGAAAACTCAACGGATATATTATATTGATAGTATTTTGAATGTTGTTTTTAATTTTAATTTTTAAATAATTCCAAAAGATTAAGGACAAGATAATAAAAGCTACTAATAAATGAACTGATAATCTAAAATGACTAACATCTACCCTATCAATAAGCCCACTACTTACCATATACCATCCTATAAATCCTTGAAAGCATATTAAGGTAAAGATAAAATAAAGACTTATTAATTTTTTAAATTTAATTTTAATAGTGAAATATAATAATGGTATCAAAAAAGATATGCCGATTAACCTACCCATAAATCTATGAACCCATTCCCACCAAAAGATTACTTTAAATTCTTGCATGGTCATATCATAGTTTTGTAATTTAAATTCGGGTATCTCTTTGTATAAATCAAAATACATAATCCATTCAGGCTCATTGAGTGGTGGTAAAAAACCAGAGAATAATTGCCATTGAGTAATTGATAATCCAGAATCGGTTAACCTTGTCAAACCTCCAACAACAATCATGCAAGAAATTATCCAAAACATACTTATAAGCCATATTGATATTTGATTATTAACCTTAAGATTTTCACTATACATAGAAGGATAAATATAATAATTTTTTAATTATCCAAATATATAAATGTCGCCATTAAAAAAAGAAAAACTCAGCAAAATAAGAAAAGAATTGGATAAATTAGATGATTATTTAATTAAAATAATTAAGAAAAGAACTAACCTTGTTAAAAGAGTTCTAGCAATTAAAGAAAGAAAAAATCAAATAGTTGATCAAAAAAGGATTGATTTAATTTTAAAAAACATAAAAAAAAAATCAATTAAGAACAATATTGATCCAAAAATCACCAACAAAATTTGGAAAAATATGATTTACGCATATATAGATTTTGAACGAAGGAATTTTAAAAAAAAGAAATAAATTATTTGCTGTGAGGTGGAAGTTTTTTTTCTATAAAAACTTCATGTTTTCTTGTAGCTGGATTATATTTTTTTGCCTTTAACTTAACTTTAGCTTTTTCTCCACCAGCTGGTTTCTTTACGTAATAAAAAAAAGGACTATCTGGCTTAGCCTCAGGCACTAATCTAACTTTCACATGTGTTTTTTTAGCCATTTTTATCTTTAATAATTTCTAATAAACTTTTTATTTTTTTTACTTTAGATTTAATAATATTTCTTTGCTTTATAGATGTATTGTATAATTCGTCAACATCAGAATCTTTAGTATTAAGAACTTTTTTAACTCCTATCAAGGTCATACCTCTAATTTTTAGTAAATATTTAATTTTTTTTAAAATATTTATTGAATTTTCATCATAATATCTTCTATTACCAAAAAAAATTTTTGGTTTTATTTGTTTAAACTCTTTTTCCCAAAAACGAATTGTGTGTGTTGAATAAGATCCTTTTTTTTTATTAATGAGATTTAATATTTTTGCGACCTCACCAATAGTTTTATATTTACTATTTTTTTTGGATTTATCCATTTTTATTGATATATTCTTTAAATTCTTTAGAAGGTTTAAAAAGAATAACATTTCTTTGAGATATTATTTTAATTTCTTTAGTTTTTGGATTCCTCCCAAAACGTTGTTTTTTATTTCTTAGAGAAAAAGTGCCAAATTTAGCAATCTTTACCTTTTTATTCTCAATAATATTTTTTAGAATAATCTGAAATATATCTTCTAATAAAGTTTCACTAATTTTTTTTGAAAAACCTATCTGCATGTAAATAGAATTTATTATTTCTTTTTTTGTTAGATTTATTCTTGTCACTTAATTTATATTTTCTTGTATCTGATTAATCAATTTACCTTTAATTGTTTTTTCACAAACTTTAAGTGAATTAGCAAACCCAATTGAATCTGTTGAACCATGACTTTTAATAACAGGTTTGTTTAGTCCAAGTAAAATTGCTCCATTGTAAAGTCTTGGATCAAGTTTATTTTTAAATTTTTTTAAATTATAATAATTTAACATAGATGAAAATTTTCCAATTATAGAAACCGATAATGCTTTTTTAAGCTCACTAATAATAAAATTAGAAGTCCCCTCTGCAGTCTTAAGAGCTATATTGCCTGTAAATCCATCTGCGATTATTACATTAACATTTCCCTCCATAATATCGTTTCCTTCTATGTAACCATTAAAATCAAACAACGAATATTTTTTATCAATGAGTAATTGGTATGTTTCTTTAATCATAGTATTTCCCTTAAGCTCCTCAGATCCTATGTTAAGCAAAGCTACCTTAGGTCTTTCAAGTGGAAACAGAGCTTTATGCAATGCAGATCCCATTATAGAAAAATCAATTAAATTTTTTTTATTACATTCAATGTTGGCACCTAAATCTAAAACAACATTCATACCTTTTTTACTTGGCCATAATGCAGAAAGAGCTGGTTTATCAATATTTTCAATCATTTTTAAATTTAATTTTGAAATTAAAAAAAGGGCTCCTGTATTCCCAGCTGATACAATTGCATGAGCTTCATCATTTTTTAGTGACTCGACGGCAAGCCATAAGCTGGTCTGCTTTCCCTTTTTAGCAGCAGATAAAGCAGAATCTTTTCCCTCAACAACTTTATCTGCGTGAATCAAATTAACTCTTTCTCTTGGTAATTTATATTTATTAATAAGTGGTTTAACTAAATTTAAATTTCCAAATACCTTATAATTTACATTAGACGATGATTTTGAATGTATGGATATACCCTCAATTACTTTATTAGGAGAGTCGTCACCGCCCATTGCATCAATGGCAATAATTATTGGGTTGTTCATAAAAGACTATTCTTTAGGATCTAAAACTTGTCTTCCTTTGTAGAAGCCTGTTTTTAAATCAAGATGATGAGACAATCTATATTCGCCTGATTTTTTATCTTCAATAATATTTTTTGTAGAAATTTTTAAATGAGAACGTCTCTTGCCAGCTCTTGATTTAGTAGTTTTACGTTTTGGTACAGCCATAATTAAAATTTTATTTCTATTATATCTTTTGTAAAGATTTTTAAAGTATTATTTATCAAATAATTACTATATTTATCAAAATAATTAACAAATAATTCATTATCTTCTTTAATATTCATAAAATCAGCTAGTATTTTAATTTTCTCATCTTTTTTTATTTCTTCCCAAGTCTCAATTTTATTTAATATTGTATAAAATAAGTTTATGTAATCCTTCATCTTTTTATTAATAGATACGTCTCCATAACCTATTTCTCTTATAGAGAGTTCAATTTGTCTAATTATAAAGTCGAATATTTTTTGTGCTTCTTTTTTAGATATATCATTTTTATAAAATTTTAAAAAAAAAGCAAAATGAAACAAAAATATGATTAATCTATCAGAAAATGTATCTTTATTCTTTAAGTTTAAATATAAACTTTTATTTCTAGTTAATTTAATTAAATTATTGTAAATATTTAAATAATTGATTTCCATATGAAATATATTCTATTTTTATTTATATTTTTTCTTACACTTAATTGCTCAATAAATAAAGTTTCTAATACCCACGGAGCTAGACTTATTGACAAAAAATTTGATAAAATTATAATAAATCAAACTAATAAGAATGATATAAGAGAAATTATTGGACCACCTTCATCTGTAAGTAAATTTGATGATATTTGGTTCTATATTGAAAGAAAAAAAACAAATCAATCATTATTTAAATTGGGGAAAAAAAAAATTGCCACAAATAATATTTTAATTATAGAATTTAATAATATGGGTTTAGTTAATAATAAAAATATTTTAGATCTTAATAACATGAATGAAATACAAATAGCTGAAAAAATCACCAACAAGAAATTTAGCCAAAACAATGCAGTTTATAATATATTATCAACGTTAAGAGAAAAAATTAATGCTCCTACAAGAAGAAAAAAATAATGTGGCGGTCCCTAGGGGAATCGAACCCCTCTTTCATGGATGAAAACCATGTGTCCTAACCGATAGACGAAGGGACCAGTGCTCGATCTTTTATTGTAATTTTTTAAATTAATCAAGTAATGTAAGTCTCTTTTTTAACTAATTGTAGAATAGGTTTATTATGAGTAACTATAGTCTCAGTTACAAATTTATCATTTTTTTTTAAAATACCATTCATTAATTCACAAGATGTTATTCCTGTCGCACAAAAAATACTTTCTCCTTTAACAATTTCGTTAATTTCATATTTTTTGTTCAAATCTTCAATACCCATTTTTTTTGCTCTATTTATATCTTCTTTAGTACTAAATAAAAATCTACCTTGAAAGTTACAGTTTAAAACATCTAAGGCTGCAGCCGCTATTACACCTTCTGGTCCCCCACCAATACCCATAAAAATATCTACATTGAATTTTTCATCTGCGACGAGTATAGCTCCAGAAACGTCACCATCAGTTATAAATTTTATATTTACTTTTAATCTGTTCAATTCATTAATAATCTTTTTGTGTCTTGGTCTATTGAGTATACAAACTGTAACTTCAGAATTTTTTTTTTTTGTTATTTCACAATAATTTTTAATATTTTGTTCAACAGTAAAATCTATATCGAGAGACCCTTTTGGAATATGGCTACCTGTAGCAATTTTATCCATATAAGTTTCTGGAGCATTTAATAAGTTACCTTTCTCAGCTATAGCTAGTACAGACATTGAACCTGGAAGATTTTTTGCAACAAAATTTGTACCCTCCACCGGATCAACAGCAATATCTATTTCTGGCCCTTTTCCATTACCTAGTTCTTCACCAATATAAAGCATTGGCGCCTCGTCTAGTTCACCCTCACCAATTACAACTTTCCCCTTTATGTTTAATCTATTAAGTTGATGTCTCATTGTATCAGTTGCAGCTTTATCTGCTAATATTTTTTCATTCTTACCAATAAATGGATAACACGCTATAGCTGAGCTTGAAGTAATTTCTACAAGACTATTTAATAAATTTTGTGATAATTTCATTAATTATGTTTTAAATTGACTTTCGCTCTCGCTGTCCACAATATTTATTCTATGTTCAAATTCTCTTAATCTTTTGTATACACTTGCTAGCTCAATAATAGTTGGCCAAGCTTTTAAAATATACTGCATAGATCCTTCTACACGTCCAAATGCTCTTATAATTTGTTGCATTACTCCAAGAGTAACAGCACCAGCAACTATTGCAGGTGCAAGAAAGACATATGCAGACAGTACATTAGCCTGCAAGTATGCTATTCTTCCAATATTAAAATATAAATATCTAATATAACTTAAAAAATGAATGCTTCTAACATCGTCGAATAACTCCTCTATTGTCTTTGGTCTCACGGTGCCATCATCCTCAGCTATAACTAAGATTTTTCTATAAGCAGCCTCTTTTTTTTGAAGATCATATTCAACACCGACTAATCTTAATATTAATCCTAAAATAATTAAAAAAATTGTACCACCTATAGACCATAGAAGAGCTCCTACAATTAAACCATACTCCCAATCTCCAAAAAAGAATATTGGTATCCCAATACTTAAACCAAATAAAATTGGCATGAATTCAACTAATATCATTATTGCTTCTATTAAACTTGTACCTAAAGACTCCATTATTCTTGAAAATTTAATAGTGTCCTCTTGAACTCTCTGTGAGGCCCCTTCAATTTTTCGAGCCTTTTCATAAACGCTATGATAATATTCAACCATCGCTGTTCTCCATCTAAACAAATAATGTGAAGTAAAATAACTAACTATAACAGCAACTCCCACATACATAGCCGCAAGTACAATAAATGAAAATAAACTAGCCCAATATTCTTCAATTGTAATAGCGTTAGGTGCACCTAGAGCCTTTTGGATCATGTCATAAAATTCACCAAACCACTCATTTATTTTGACATCTATTTTTACTTGTATCCATAAAGAGGACAAAATTATAAATGAACCCACCCATGACCATAAATACCATTTTTTTATTGTAAAAAATCTGAACATTATTTTATAAAATTATCTGCATAGGATTTTTTAGTTAATTTTCTTTTTTGTGGCTCAATAACTTCAAAATCAATATTATTTTTTTTAGCATACTCAATAGCTAAATCTTTAGATTTAAATTCTAAATTTAATTCTGAGTATGTATCCGATGAACTTTCCCAACCCATTAGTGGGTTTTTGCCAGGATCTTTTGTAATAAATTCTATAATCCATTTATCAAACTTTTTCATACCTGACTGCATAGCAGTTTTAGATGGTTTGTAGATTTTTGCTTTTTTCATAATTCATGGTCGGGGCGGCAGGATTTGAACCTGCGACCCTCTGGTCCCAAACCAGATGCGCTACCAGGCTGCGCTACGCCCCGATTGCAGTACTAATACAGCAGATAAAACAAAATTCAAAGGTTATATTAGTTACAAATTTATAATAAATTTGATATTTAATGCTATAAGAGATCATATGATCATAGAATGTCCCAATTGTAATAAAAAATTCAATCTTGATGGAAAATTAATACCTGAAAATGGTAGAACACTTAAGTGTGGTAATTGTGACCATGTCTGGCACTTTAAAATTACTCCAAATAAAAAAACTGATGATCAAAAAATATCTGAAGACAAAAACTCTGAAATAGATATTAATACTGCTAAAAAAGATTACGATATAAAAGAAAAAATTAATATTGAAGGCATTTCAGATAAAAATAAAGAGATCATACCAAAAATAAAAACTGATGAATTGGAAACTGAAAAAAAAGATGAAAGAGCAGATTATAAAACAGGTATCAAACTTAAAATGATATTTGTATATTTTGTAATTTTTATAATATCTTTATTGGGTCTAATTTTTTTATTAGATACATTTAAGTATTATTTATCCAGTGTATTTCCTGGTATGGTTCCTTTATTTGATAGTCTTTATGAAACTCTGCTGGATTTTAAACTTTTTTTTAAAGATCTTGCTAATTAAATATGATTCAAAAAATTACAAAAGGTTTTATATCATTCTTTAAACTTGAAGCCGCAAGTGGAATAGTTCTTCTTTTTGCAGCTATAATTGCCTTGATTATTAGTAATTCTGAATTGTCGACATTATATTTCTCAACATTAGAAAAGTATTTATTTATTGGAATAAATAATTTTGGTCTTAAGCTTTCAGTTTTACATTGGATAAATGATGCTTTAATGGCAATATTTTTCTTTTTTGTAACTCTTGAAATTAAACGAGAATTTTTACAAGGTGAATTGTCTAATATTAAACAAGCCCTACTTCCGATAATTGCAGCCGTAGGCGGAATGGTAGTTCCTGCACTAATATATGTTTTTATTAACCTAGGAGATGGAGAAACATTAAAAGGTTGGGCAATACCATCAGCTACAGATATTGCTTTCTCTTTAGGTGTATTATCATTATTAGGAAGTAGAGTACCTCTTTCTTTGAAGGTATTTTTAACGGCCCTAGCAATTATTGATGATCTTGGAGCAATTGTTATAATTGCTTTGTTTTACTCTGGAGATTTAAGCATTAAATATTTATCTTTGATGCTTTTAGCATTTATAGTTTTGTTAGTTATAAATAAATTTAATGTGAAAAGATTTCTACCCTATTTGATAGTTGGAATTTTCTTATGGGATTTTACACATAATTCAGGAATCCACGCAACAATTGCAGGTGTACTACTTGCAATAACAATACCTCACAGAAAAAAGGATAAAGATTTCTCACTCCTAATAAAAGTGGAGCACTCAATAAGTCCATATGTTGCATTTGGAATAATGCCAATTTTTGCTTTTGCAAATGCAGGAGTATCTTTAGAAGGATTATCCTTTTCATCGCTATTAGATAAAGTTCCTTTGGGCATAGTTTTGGGATTATTTGTTGGAAAACAATTGGGTGTTTTTGTATTTTCATATGTATCTATTAAATTAAAAGTTGCTCAAATGCCAAGTAATACAAGTTGGTATAATTTTTATGGAGTTGGAGTTTTAACAGGAATTGGTTTTACAATGAGTTTATTTGTTGGAAATTTAGCATTTGCAGACAATTTGCAATATATGGATGGTGTAAAGATTGGAGTTTTGACTGGGTCATTATTATCCACTTTATTTGGATACTTTTTAATACTACTTACACCAAATAGATAATTTAAATAATGAAAAACCTATTAATAATTGGGCTTACAATAATTATGTTTTTTTTTAAAAGTTCATTACATGCCGAGTATGAAAAAATCTTTTTTGATTTTAAAATTAACAGTATAGCAGGTGATGTAATAGATTTTAAAGATTTTAAAGGAAAACCTGTTCTGATTGTAAATACAGCAAGTTATTGTGGATTTACAAAACAATATGATGACATGCAAGAATTATGGGATAAATATAGAGATAAAGGGTTAATTGTACTAGGTGTACCATCAAATTCATTTAATCAGGAAAAGAAAAATAATAATGATGTTAAAGAGTTTTGTGAAGTTAACTTTAATATTAATTTTCCACTTACAGAAATAACTGACGTAAAAGGAGAAAATGCTCATGAAATTTACAAATGGGCTAAAGCTAACCATGGGAAATCTGCTGTTCCCAAATGGAATTTTTATAAAATATTAGTTAATAAAGAAGGTAAAATTGAAGAAACATATGCGTCTTTAACAAAGCCAACGTCTAATAAAATTACAAAAAAGATAGAAAGCCTCTTAAATTAATATAGACAAGCCATCATGTGCAGGAATTACATTTTTAGGTAACAATTTTTTTATTTCATTATAGTCAATTTCGTTACTTAAATTTGTTAAAATTGTTTTTTTGGGCTTTATTTTGTTAATTAATTTCAAAACATCATCTAAATTGAAATGTGTTGGATGATAATTATATCTTAGGCAATCAATAATAAGAAAATTTAGCTTTTTAAGATACTTAAAATTTTTATTATCAATCTTATTAACATCAGGCGCGTAAGCGCAA
>CACPQM010000016.1 GCA_902636075.1 uncultured Pelagibacteraceae bacterium
AAGCTGTATTGATGGTCTCAATAGTATTAATGGTTTGATAGATACTCTCAATGAATTTGTATTAGAAAGTAAAAAACCACTTCTTGGAATTTGTGTTGGTCTTCAAATGTTTGCAGATGTTGGTTATGAAGAATCTGAAACAAAAGGCCTAGGATGGATTTCAGGTAAAGTGTCTAAAATTGATAACCAAGATGGTAAATTTAAACTGCCACATATTGGTTGGAATGAAATTAACATAACGAAAGAAAGTAAGATTTTCAAAGGAATAGAAAATAAATCCCACATGTACTTTGTTCATAGTTACGAGTTTGTGCCAGAGGACAAATCAGTGATTTCAGCAACAACTGATTACTCATCCAATGTAGTTTGTGCTGCTGAAAAAGAGAATATATTTGGTACCCAATTTCACCCAGAAAAAAGTGATACAATTGGTCTAAAAATAATTGATAACTTTATTAATTTATGAAATTTTTTTTGTCATTTTTGATAATTGGCATACTTATAACAAATAATACATCTGCAAAAATTCTTAACATCGAAAATAAAGTATTCTTAGATGTTCCATCAAGCCATAACTTTATTAAATACGACGAAGATTTAGTTGCAGATGCATTTAATGATTTTCTTGACTCTGATAAAGATATTAAAATCGATGCTTTTCTAGTGGGTCCATTAAAATATATAGAACTTGAAAGATCAATTTTGAATGGAGAAGATCCAATGAATAACAAGTATGTCTTATCAATTGTTAAAAAAATGGAGAAAAAAAATTTTAAAGACGAAATCAAAGCTGCGAATTGGATGATTTCGGAAGCTAAAAAAATAATGAGAAAAGAAAAAATTGATTTTATTACATATGTTATTGTTATAAATAAAAATCTTAAAGATCTATTAGTGTTAGGAAATGAAGTAGACGATGTAATTCTAGAACTTTATTCAATGAATAATTCAGAATTACTCAATAAAACAAAAGAACTAAAGCAAATGATGTCTTTATTAGACGGTGCTAATAGTAAAACTTATTTTGTTGGTCCTGCATCTATTGAGTACAATAAATTAAAAATTAAAAAAAATAATCATGGCGAACTTATTTTAAAGGGTCCAAGCAAAGTAACCTATGCAGTTACTGATACTTTAACATTAGATGCAAAAACTAATATCCTTTTAGGCTCTCATAATGATAAAATGTATTTACTTATTTCAGCATGTTATGTTGATTGTTCAAAGTTTAATAGTAAGTTTAACAAAATGATTAAACCAATTTTTTCAAGAGTTGAAAAAAAAACAAATGACATAAAAATTTCCCCAGATAGTAACTTTGTAGAGCAACTTAAATCACTCAATGAATTATACAAATCTGGAGCACTGACAAAAGAAGAATTTGAAAAAGCTAAAAAGAAAATCTTAAATTAATGAAAATTCTTCCAGCAATAGACATTAAAGATAAAAAATGCGTGAGGTTAATTAAAGGTGACTTTGATAATAAAACTGAATATGAAATGTCTCCAGTTGAACAAGCTGGTAAATATAATGATTATGGGTTTAAAAATTTACACATAGTTGATTTGGATGGAGCATTAACAGGAGAGACTGTTAACATTGATATTATTGAGGAGATTGTAGGTAAATTTGATCTTAAAATTGAAATTGGTGGAGGTGTAAGAAACTTTGAAAGTATTAAAAAATATACTGATGCTGGAGTTGAGAAAGTAATTTTAGGAAGTGCTGCAATAAAAGATAAAAGCTTTCTAAAAGAAGCTTGTCAAAAATTTCCAGATAAAATTGCTTTAGGTTTAGATGCTAAAGATAGTTTCTTATCTGTATCTGGATGGAAAGAAAATTCTAATTTAAAAATTTTAGATTATTTAAAAGAAGTAAATGATTTTGGAGCTAGTAGATTAATTTATACAGATATTAATAGAGATGGAATGAAAATGAGCCCAAATTTTGACGAAACAGAAAATGTAGCTAATAATTCAAATTGTCCAGTCATTATCTCTGGAGGTGTTTCTTCAATTGATGATATTAAAAAGGCCAAAGAATTAGGAAATAAAAATATTGAGGGAATTATTGTTGGTAAAGCCATATATGATGGTGATATTAAATTGGATGAACTTGTAAAAGAAATAGATGCTTAAAAATAGAATTATACCTTGCTTAGATGTTAAAAATGGAAGAGTTGTAAAAGGTATAAACTTTGTTGATTTACAAGATGCAGGAGACCCAGTGGAGCAAGCTAAAATTTATAGTGATGGTGGTGCAGATGAAATTTGTTTTTTAGATATTACAGCCTCAAATGAAAATAGAGATACTATTTATGATGTAGTTAAAGATACTTCTAAAAAATGTTTTGTACCTTTAACAGTTGGTGGTGGAGTTAGAAGTGTAGATGATATTAGTAAACTTTTAAACTGCGGGGCAGATAAAGTTTCAATAAATACAGCTGCAGTACAAAATGCTGATGTTGTAGTTCAAAGTTCAAAAAAATTTGGATCTCAATGCATAGTTGTTGCTATAGATGCTAAGAAGAGTGGAGAGAAATGGGAAGTTTTTACCCACGGAGGTAGAAATAATACTGGAATTGATGCTTTAGAGTTTGCAAAAAAGATGGAAGAGAGTGGAGCAGGTGAGTTGTTGGTCACTTCAATGGATAGAGACGGTACTCAGGTAGGCTATGACATTGATTTAATGTCTAAAATTTCTTCAATGGTAAATATACCTACAATAGCGTCGGGAGGAGTTGGTGATCTTGATCATTTAGTTGATGGCATCAAATTAGGCAATGCTAGTGCGGTTTTAGCAGCTTCTATATTTCACTACGGTAAATATTCTGTCAAAGAAGCCAAAGAATATTTGGACTCAAAAGGAATACCTGTTAGGATTTGAGATGCTAAATACCCTCGAAAGCCTATTTAAACTTGCAAGAGAAAGAAAATCTTCACCAATTGATGGGTCGTATACTAATAAGCTTCTAAGTGATAAATCTTTGAGCAAAGCTAAAGTGCTTGAGGAAATAAATGAATTGATAGAGGCAGTAGAGGAAGATACAAATAAAATTCATGAAGCTGCAGATGTGTTTTATCATCTAGCCATGTACCTTGAAGCAAATAATATTAAGATTGAAGATGTAATGAATGAATTGGAAAAAAGAAAAAAATGAGCCATAAATTTTATAAACCTGCAAGATCAAGATTACAAAGAAGTGAATTAGCAGTTCCAGGTTCATCACCTAAAATGTTTGAGAAAGGTCTTAGTTCTGCAGCAGATTATGTTTTTTTAGATTTAGAAGATGCAGTTTCTCCTAATGATAAAATTACTGCTAGAGCAAATGTTATTAAATCTTTAAATGAAATGGATTGGAGAGGTAGTGGTAAAACTATTTCAGTACGAATAAATAGTTTAGATACTCATTACATGTATTCAGATTTAATCGAGATTGTTGAACAAGCTGGAGAAAATATAGATACAATTTTAGTTCCAAAAGCAGGAACAGCAAGTGATGTTTATATGGTCGATTGTTTATTAACTCAAATTGAAACAAATAAGAAATTAAAAAATAAAATTGGAATTGAGTGTTTAATTGAAACTGCATTAGGAATGTCAAATATTAAAGAAATTGCAACTTCAAGTGAAAGGTTAGAGGCATTACATTTTGGTGTCGCAGACTATGCTGCTAGTTTAAGAGCGAGAACCACTGTGATAGGCGGTCTTAATGAAAACTATCCAGGAGACCAGTGGCATCATGGTTTATCTGAACTAGTTATGACTTGTAGAGCATATGGAATAAGAGCAATTGATGGACCGTTTGGAGATTTTAATGATCCAGATGCTTATACAGCAGCCGCAAAAAGAGCTGCTGCAATTGGTATTGAGGGTAAATGGGCAATACATCCTTCACAAATTGAATTAGCAAACGATGTATTCTCTCCACCAGAGGAAGAAGTTACTAAAGCTAAAAGGATCTTAGAAGAGCTAGAAAAAGCTGCCAAAGAGGGCAAAGGAGCTGCTCAACTTGATGGCAGAATGATAGATGCTGCATCAGCTAGAATGGCTGAAAACATTGTAAATATAGATAAGTTAATCCATAATAAATAAATAAAATTATGGACATTCACGAATATCAAGCAAAGAAAATACTTTCAAACTTTGGAGTAACAATTCCTAGAGGTGGAATTGTTTACAGTCCAGAAAATGCTGAGAATAAAGCTAGAGAAATTGGTGGATCAAAATGGGTTGTCAAAGCGCAAATACATTCTGGTGCTAGAGGAAAAGCTGGAGGGATAATTGTTTGCAATACCCCATTAGAAGTTGCTCAAGCAACAGATAAATTATTAGGAAAAAAATTAGTTACAAATCAAACAGGACCTGAGGGAAAGATTGTAAACAGAATTTATATTGAAGAAGCTACAGATATTGAAAAGGAATTATATTTAGGATTAGTTTTTGATAGAAGTTCAGAGAGCATAATGGTTGTTGCCTCAACAGAAGGTGGAATGAGTGTTGAAGAAATTTCAAAGGAAAGACCAGAAACAATAATTAGATCAAAAATTGAGGTAGCCGTTGGAATGCAAAATTTCCAAGCTAGAGAATTAGCATTTGGTCTTGGTGTAGAGCCAGACTTAATTAGAAGAGCATCAGACACAATTATTGGATGTTATAAAGCTTTTAGTGAATTAGATGCAACAATGGTTGAAGTTAATCCATTGGTTATTTCAAAACAAAAACAAATATTAGCATTAGACTGTAAAATGAGTTTTGATAACAACGCAATGTTTAGAAGAAGTCAAGTTTCTGAGCTAAGAGATAAAACTCAAGAAGACTCAAAAGAAATTTTTGCATCAGACAGAGGCTTAAATTATGTCAGTTTAGATGGAAACATAGGTAACATTATTAATGGTGCTGGTCTTGCGATGGCATCCATGGACATGATTAAATTAGCTGGAGGAGCTCCTGCAAATTTTTTAGATGTAGGAGGTGGTGCAACACCAGAAAAAATAGTTAAAGCCTTTAAATTAGTTACAATGGATGAAAAAGTTAAAGTAATTCTTGTAAATATTTTTGCTGGTATCAATAGATGTGATTGGGTTGCAGAGGGAATTGTAGATGCATTAAAAAAAATTGAAATTAAAGTTCCATTAGTTATTCGTTTAGCAGGAACTAACGTTGAAAAAGGAAATCAAATTTTAAAAGAGAGTAAAATAAATTATATAGAGGCAAACACATTAGAGGATGCAGCTAATAAGGCAGTTGCAGCACTAAATAAATAAATCATGACTGTGCTAGTAGACAAAAATAGTAAGATAATTATTCAAGGTTTTACTGGTAAAATGGGCTCTTTTCATGCAGATGAGATGATAAAATATGGTTCAAACGTAGTGGGTGGAGTAACACCAGGAAAAGGAGGTTCAAAGCATTTAGATTTACCAGTATTTAATACTGTTAAAGATGCTGTGAATGAAACAGGAGCCGACGCTTCTATTTTATTTGTACCTCCGGCATTTGCAGCAGACTCTGCAATGGAAGCGGCAGACGCAGGAATAAAAATATGTGTAGCAATTGTTGACGGAATTCCATCTCACGACATGATTAGAATAAAGAGGTATATGAGAAGATATACTAAAAGTTCAAAAATGACATTAGTTGGACCAAACTGTGCCGGCATAATAAGTCCTGGTAAATCAATGCTAGGAATAATGCCAGGACATATTTATAAAGAAGGAAGAGTTGGAATAATAAGTAGATCAGGAACATTAGGCTATGAAGCTGCCCAACAACTAAAAAATTTGAACATTGGTATTTCAACAAGTGTAGGAATTGGAGGTGACCCAATTAATGGTAGCTCATTTAGAGACATAATTGAAAAGTTTGAAACTGATGATGAGACAGATGCAATATTAATGATTGGTGAAATTGGTGGTCCACAAGAAGTGGCTGCAGGAGAATTTGCAAAAGAAAATATGAAGAAGCCAGTTATTGCTTATATAGCAGGATTAACTGCACCAAAGGGAAGAGTGATGGGTCATGCAGGGGCAATAGTTTCAGCTTACGGAGAAAGTGCAATTGAAAAAGTTGAAATTTTAAAAGAGTGTGGAATCACAATTTCTAAAAATCCGTCTGTTATGGGTGATACAGTAAAATCAGTTTTAGAAAAAATGTAATCATGAGTTACGATAATAATAATATATTTGCAAAAATATTAAGAAATGAGATACCTTGTAAAAAAATTTATGAAGATGAATTTGTTTTATCCTTTCATGATATAAATCCTCAAAAAAAAATTCATGCTTTAGTAATTCCAAAAGGAAAATATGTTGACTTAGATGATTTTAGTCAAAACGCATCTAGCGAAGAAATGGTTGGATTAATTAAAGGTATAAATATTGTAGCAAAGAAATTAAATATATCTGTTGATACTGGCAAAGGATATAGAGCGCTAGCAAATGTAAGCGAAGATGGTGGACAAGAAGTTCCACATCTGCATTTTCATTTGTTTGGTGGAGAGAAAATCGGTAAAATGGTCACGTGAAAATTAATGTAGATAGAAGTTTTTTAGAAATAAATTCAATAAAAGATCTCAATCGTTCAAAAAGTCCAGGCTCAAACTTCAAAATAAGTGAAGTAGACCCCCCAGATTTCCATTTAAACAAATTTTTCTATAAGCAAATTGGAAGAAAGCATAGGTGGATAGATAGATTAACCTGGGGAGATCAAAAATGGATGGATTATGTTGAAAATCCTAGAATAAAAACCTATGTTTTAAAGGAAAATAGCAACTTGGCTGGATATTATGAAACTATTCGTGATCTCGAAAATAATCATTCAGAGATTGCATATTTTGGAATTTTAGAGGAATATTTTGGAAAAAAATGTGGAGGATATCTTCTATCAGAGGCTATCAAGAAGTTATTTGAGGAGGGAATATCAAGAGTTTGGCTACATACTTGCTCACTTGACCATGAAAATGCAATTAAAAACTATTTAGCCAGAGGAATGCAGATATTTAAATCTGAAAAAATAAATGTTGAGGTTAATTAATATATTTTTGTAAAGAAAATACTTTTTCTTCAACATTTACATTAATATTAATATCACTTAAAAAAGTCTGTATTAGATTTTGGTATATGTCTTTTGTCTCCCAACCAATCAAATCTAAAC
>CACPQM010000017.1 GCA_902636075.1 uncultured Pelagibacteraceae bacterium
TTTTGAGAGTAGTCTCCATGCATTTTATTTTTATTTACATTATAAATTTTTGATGACTCAAATATATTATTAATTTTTATATAATATTCTTTTTCATTTTTTTTTATCCATTTGGGAAAATATCTTCTAGTTGAAACAACATTATTTTTTTTAAAATAAATATTTTTAATAGGTGATGAGTGTGCAGTTGATAAATTATCATAAATACCATGAAACCTTAGATGGCCATCGTGAAAACCATGGTTATTTGGCAGTTTTTGGTGAAATAATTCTACAACTATATTGTCAGCATCCTCATTTAAGTCTTCTAAGTCTTTTAGATCTAGAAATTTTACACAATCAACAGGTAACAAGAACCATTTTTGGTAAACTTTTTTACTATCTTTCAAAAGGTAAAATGTGCCTAGCAGTTGTTTTCTTATAGAATAATTTTTACTAAAGAAATTATATAATAATATCTGAGTGCAATTTTTTTGATATGGAACATACCCTGCTACACTATTCATTTCTTTTAGATTTATAGTTTCATCAATTCCATTTATGAATTTAAATTTTTCTCCTGAGTTGTTTAAAGCTTTAATTGAGGTTTTTTCAAATTTATTATCACCATCATTTTTGTTTGATGTTGATATTTTAATAAATTTTCTTTGAAACAACGGTACCAGAGATAACAAATAATTAGAAATAAAATTATCGTTATAAAAAAATTTCAGAATATATTTGCTATATAAAATTTTTCCTATTATTTTTTTAAACATAAAAAGTTATATCAAATCTACTGGTAAAAAATATTTTTTTCAGTGCATAAATCAAGCCAATTGAGCTATTAGTACTGGTCAGCTACACACATTACTGTGCTTCCACACCCAGCCTATCAACGTGGTGGTCTACCACGGCTCTATAGGAAGAACTAGTTTTGAGGTGAGTTTCCCGCTTAGATGCTTTCAGCAGTTATCTCGTCCATACTTAGCTACCCGGCACTGCAGCTGGCGCTACAACCGGTCCACCAGTGGTATGTTCAACCCGGTCCTCTCGTACTAGGGTCAACTCCTCTCAATTCTTCTACACGCATAGCAGATAGGGACCGAACTGTCTCACGACGTTCTGAACCCAGCTCACGTACCACTTTAATTGGCGAACAGCCAAACCCTTGGGACCTGCTCCAGCCCCAGGATGTGATGAGCCGACATCGAGGTGCCAAACACTGCCGTCGATATGAGCTCTTGGGCAGTATCAGCCTGTTATCCCCGGCGTACCTTTTATCCGTTGAGCGATGGCCCTTCCACTCAGAACCACCGGATCACTATGACCGACTTTCGTCTCTGCTCGACTTGTCAGTCTCACAGTCAGGCAGGCTTATGCCATTGCACTCTACGAACGATTTCTGACCGTTCTGAGCCTACCTTCGCACGCCTCCGTTACTATTTGGGAGGCGACCGCCCCAGTCAAACTACCCACCATACAATGTCTTGATGCCGGATAACGGCTATCAGTTAGATGCCAAGAAAAACAAAAGAGGTATTTCACTGGTGACTCCACGACAACTGACGCCATCGCTTCAATGTCTCCCTCCTATGCTAAATATGTTTTTCCTAACACCAATGTAAAGTTGCAGTAAAGGTGCACGGGGTCTTTCCGTCTAACTACGCGAACTCCGCATCTTCACGGAGAATTCAATTTCACTGAGTTGATGTTGGAGACAGCGGAGAAATCGTTACGCCATTCATGCAGGTCGGAACTTACCCGACAAGGAATTTCGCTACCTTAGGACCGTTATAGTTACGGCCGCCGTTTACTGGGGCTTCAGAAGTTAGCTTGCACCAACCGCATTAACCTTCCAGCACCGGGCAGGCGTCAGACCCTATACATCCACTTACGTGTTAGCAGAGCCCTGTGTTTTTGATAAACAGTCGCTTCTCCCTGGCTTGTGCCACCCTTTAATGGTTGCCCAAAAAAAGGTCTTCTTTATCCCGAAGTTACAGAAGCATTTTGCCGAGTTCCTTCAACATCATTCTCTCAAGCGCCTAAATATACTCTATTAATCCACCTGTGTCGGTTTAGGGTACGGTCTTAATGATGGAGCTATTTCCTGGGACTTTTTCGCAGCATATTCAATCCATTAAGAATACACAACTTACAAAATCCGTCACTACCATCAGGTTAAGGAATATTAACCTTATTTCCATCGACTACGGCTTTCGCCCTCGTCTTAGGGGCCGACTAACTCTGCGCGGATTAACCTTGCGCAGAAACCCTTGGATTTTCGGCGAAGAAGTTTTTCACTTCTTTAATCGTTACTCATGTCAGCATTCGCACTTCTGATACCTCCAGGATCCCTCACGGGTATCCCTTCACAGGCTTACAGAACGTTCCGCTACCGCTTATAAAGTTCGAAAACTTTATAAACCCACAGATTCGGTATGTGATTTTAGCCCCGTTACATCTTCGGCGCAGAAACTCTATTAGACCGGTGAGCTGTTACGCTATCTTTAAAGGATGGCTGCTTCTAAGCCAACCTCCCGGCTGTTAAGGAATTTCCACATCCTTTCACACTTAATCACAATTTTGGGACCTTATCTGGTGGTCTGGGCTCTTTCCCTCTCGACCATGGACCTTAGCACCCACAGTCTGTCTGTTGAAGAACTACGTTTAGCATTCGGAGTTTTATTAGGTTTGGTAAGAATCTCTTCCCCCTAGCCCATTTAGTGCTCTACCTCTAAACGCATATTTATTCAACGCACTACCTAAATAGTTTTCGCGGAAAACCAGCTATCTACGAATTTGGTTGGCCTTTCACCCCTTACCACAAGTCATCCAAAGACTTTTCAACGTCAACTGGTTCGGTCCTCCAGCAAGTGTTACCTTGCATTCAACCTGCTCATGGTAAGCTCATTCGTTTTCGGGTCTAATTCATAAAACTAATCGCCCTATTAAGACTTGCTTTCGCTACGCCTACACCTAGATGGCTTAAGCTTGCTTTATAAATTAAGTCACTGACCCATTATACAAAAGGTACGCCGTCACTCTAAAAAGAGCTTCGACTGATTGTAGGCATGCGGTTTCAGGTTCTATTTCACTCCCCTAATAGGGGTTCTTTTCACCTTTCCCTCACGGTACTAGTTCACTATCGGTCACTGAAGAGTATTTAGGCTTAGAGGGTGGTCCCCCTATATTCGAGCAGGATTTCACGTGTCCCGCTTTACTCAAGAAATTTGTTAAACATTACTCGTACGGGACTATCACCCTCTGTGGTTAGCTTTTCCAAACTATTCAAATTTTTTTAACAAATCTACTGGCCTAGTCCGCTTTCGCTCGCCACTACTAACGGAATCTCAATTGATTTCTTTTCCTCCGGTTACTTAGATGTTTCAGTTCTCCGGGTTGTCTCTTTAAACCTATGTATTTAGTTTAAAGTACCACATAAAGTGGTGGGTTTCCCCATTCGGAAATTTACGGATCAAAACTTGCATACAGCTCCCCGCAACTTATCGCAGTATACCACGTCCTTCATCGGCTTTCAGTGCCAAGGCATCCGCCACACGCCCTTAAACGCTTGATTTATGCACAGAAAAAAATTCTGTGTTGAATCAAATTTTTTATAATATTCATCTATTCGAATATTATTTGATTGTTCAAACTTTAGAACAATCGGATATAGATATTGATAATAATTATAAAATATTTACGAATAAAATAGCTAAGTGCTTCTTGGTGGAGGATAGCGGGATCGAACCGCTGACCTCCTGAATGCAAATCAGGCGCTCTCCCAGCTGAGCTAATCCCCCAGTTTTTGGTGGGCCGAGAAAGACTCGAACTTTCGACCCCACCCTTATCAAGGGTGTGCTCTAACCAACTGAGCTACCGGCCCCTTTATGCAAAAAGGAGAAACACAATTTTAAAAAGAGAAATGAGGACGGTCAACATTAACCTGTTATATTATTTAGATTAAGAAATAATCCTTAATCATCCTTAGAAAGGAGGTAATCCAGCCGCAGGTTCCCCTACGGCTACCTTGTTACGACTTCACCCCAGTCGCTGACTATACCGTAGTCAAGGGTTTTAAACCTTGCCTTAAGGTAGAACCAACTCCCATGGTGTGACGGGCGGTGTGTACAAGACCCGGGAACGTATTCACCGCGGCGCGCTGATCCGCGATTACTAGTAATTCCAGCTTCATGTACTCGAGTTGCAGAGTACAATCCGAACTGAGGCATCTTTTTAGGATTTGCTTGATGTCGCCATCTTGCTTCCTATTGTAAATGCCATTGTAGCACGTGTGTAGCCCAACACGTAAGGGCCATGAGGACTTGACGTCATCCCCACCTTCCTCCAGCTTATCACTGGCAGTTCTTTCAGAGTGCCCAACTTAATGATGGCAACTAAAAGTGAGGGTTGCGCTCGTTGCGGGACTTAACCCAACATCTCACGACACGAGCTGACGACAGCCATGCAGCACCTGTGTTTCGTCCGGCCGAACCGAAAACTCTAATCTCTTAGAGTCGCGACGAACATGTCAAGTGTTGGTAAGGTTCTGCGCGTATCTTCGAATTAAACCACATGCTCCACTACTTGTGCGGGTCCCCGTCAATTCATTTGAGTTTTAACCTTGCGGTCGTACTCCCCAGGCGGTGTGTTTAATGCTTTCGCTGCGACACTGAAAATAAATTTCCAACGTCTAACACACATCGTTTACGGCATGGACTACGAGGGTATCTAATCCTCTTCGCTACCCATGCTTTCGTTCCTCAGCGTCAGTAATGATCCAGAAAGCTGCCTTCGCAATTGGTATTCTTTCTAATATCTACGAATTTCACCTCTACACTAGAAATTCTGCTTTCCTCTATCATACTCTAGCTAAAAAGTTTTGATGGCAGTTCCAGAGTTAAGCTCTGGGATTTCACCACCAACTTTTTTAACCACCTACGAACTCTTTAAGCCCAGTAATTCCGAACTACGCTAGGTCCCTTCGTATTACCGCGGCTGCTGGCACGAAGTTAGCCGGACCTTCTTATTCGGGTACAGTCATTTTCTTCCCCGACGAAAGAGCTTTACAACCCAAAGGCCTTCTTCACTCACGCGGCATCGCTGCATCAGAGTTTCCTCCATTGTGCAATATTCCCTACTGCTGCCTCCCGTAGGAGTTTGGGCCGTGTCTCAGTCCCAATGTGGCTGATCATCCTCTCAGATCAGCTATAGATCAAAGTCTTGGTAGGCCATTACCCCACCAACAAACTAATCAAGTGCGGGCTCATCCTTCGGCGCATAAAGCTTTCTCTGTAAAGACTTATGAGGTATTAGCACAAGTTTCCTCGTGTTATTCCTCACCAAAGGGAAGATACCCACATGTTACTCACCCGTCTGCCACTAAGTATTGCTACTTCGTTCGACTTGCATGTATAAGGCGTGCCGCC
>CACPQM010000018.1 GCA_902636075.1 uncultured Pelagibacteraceae bacterium
TATTTTAATTTTTTTATATCATCAAATGGATAAGTTTCTTCTTGTGTTTTTATTTCTTGAGTTAACAAAATATCAGGATTAAATTTTTTTAAGTATTCCTGAACATTTAATATTCTTGCTCTAATAGAATTTACATTCCATGAGCTAATGATCATTAAAGAGAAAACGAAACACCACAACCGCAAGATGATTTGCTTTGTGGGTTACTAATTTTAAATTGGTCTCCGATTAATTCTTTTACGAAATCAACCTCTGATCCTTTCAAAAGATCAGCTGAAGTTTTATCTATTAAAATATTATCTTGTCTTAAATCGTCGTCTTGAGGTGTCTTATCAAACGAGAAATCATACTGAAACCCTGAGCATCCACCACCTTTAATAGCGATTCTAAAAAAAGAACCTTCTTCTTTAGATGATAGAAGGTTATTTATTTGTTTTAACGCATTATCTGTAAATTTAATTTCTTTAATCATTATTTATCGCTGTTATTACTAATATAATTAATAATTACCATTTTTAAAGAATGAATAATTACTCAAAATTAGGTTTTTTTACATCAAAAGGTCGCTTAACTTTAGAGCCAAATAGCTCCTTTAGAACGCCTTTTCAGAGAGATAGGGATAGAATAATCCATTCTGCATCGTTTAGAAGATTAAAGCACAAAACCCAAGTTTTTGTTAATACAGAAGGTGACCATTATAGAACGAGAATAACTCATTCATTAGAGGTTGCTCAAATTGCAAGATCAATATCTAGGTATTTGAATTTAAATGATGATTTAGTTGAAACACTAAGTCTAGCCCATGATATGGGGCATACACCATTTGGGCATGCTGGTGAAGAAGCTTTGAATGAATCAATGGCAATGCATGGTGGTTTTGATCATAATCTTCAAACCTTAAGAATAGTGATGTTCATAGAAAATAAATATTTAAAATTTAAAGGTTTAAATTTAACAATTGAAACACTGGATGGCCTTTTAAAACATAACGGACCAATACATAATATTGATAAAATAAATAGAATAATTGGAGCTAAAAAATTTAAACAAAAAATTAATTTTAAAAAAAATTCTTCTCTTGAGGCACAGATTGCATCCATATCTGATGATATAGCCTATAATAATCATGACATACAAGATGGAATTAAGGCTAAATTGTTTTCTCTAAATCAATTATGTGAAATTAATTTTTTTAAAGAAATCTATAAATCTTATAAAACAAAAATTAATCGCTCAAATAAAGATATAATAGTTTATCAAATTATAAGAGACTCGATAAATTTAATGGTGCAAGATGTAATTAAAAATAGTATTAAAAATTTAAAGAAAAATAAGATTAATACTAAAAAAGATGTTCAAATGTATAAAGATAAAGTAATCAATTTTTCTAATAAATTTTTATCTACAGAAAAAGAAGTCAAAAATTTTTTAAAATTAAATATGTATAAAAATAAGATTGTGCAATTGAAAAATAATCATGGAAAAAAAATAGTAGAAAATTTATTTAAAATAATAGAAAAGAAACCAAAAAAGTTTATTGTCAATAAATTTATCGACAATAATAAATATAGAGCAATTTCTGATTATATATCAGGAATGACTGATAGATACGCAATACAATTATACAAGTCAAACAAATGAATATATTTGAAAATTATTTATTAAAGATAGAAAAAATTATTAAGTCTGCTCACAAAGATAATTTGTTAGAGCTGCCAGATAATTTATCAGGCATAAATGTTGATATACCACCTGCAAAGTTTACTGGAGATATTTCCACAAATGTTGCAATGGTATTATCAAAAATTAATAAAAAACCTCCACTTGAACTTGCTAAACAGATAGCTGACTTGATGAAAGATAGTGATAAAAATATCGATGAAATTAGCATTGAAAAACCAGGTTTTATCAATCTAAAATTAAAAAATGAATTTTGGAATGGCTTTATATTAGATGTCTTAAATAATTCATCATATGGAAGTAGCACGAGTGGAAGAAAAAATAGTTTTTTAGTAGAATTTGTATCTGCAAATCCAACTGGACCTTTACACGTAGGCCACTCAAGAGGCGCTATACTTGGAGATGTAATATCTAATCTTTTATCCTTTAATGGTCATAAAGTTACTAAAGAATATTATGTCAATGATTATGGAAATCAAATTTCTCATTTTACAAGATCTGTTTATTTAAGAATAAAAGAAATTCTTTACGATGAAACTTTCCCGATAGAAGATACTGAATTATATCCTGGAGACTATCTTATAGATATAGCAAAAAAAATAATTTCAAAAAATAAAGATTTAGATTTTAAAAATTTTGAATCAGTTTCTGAAAAACTAAAAAAACTTTCTATACAAGAATCTTTAAAATTAATAAAAATCAATTTGGAAAATCTTGGCATAAAGCACGATAATTTTGCAAGTGAAACTGATGTGATAAATAATAATGAAGTTGATGAAGTAATTAAAAATCTAAAAGAAAAAAAATATATCTATGAGGGAAAAATTAAAGCACCCGAAGGAGAAAGCAAAGAAAACTGGGTAGAAAGAGAGCAATTATTGTTTAAATCTACAGACTTTGGTGATGATAAAGACAGAGCCTTACAAAAAGAAGACAAATCATGGACATACTTTGCAAGTGATGTTGCTTATCACAATACAAAATTAAAAAGAAATTTTAATATTCTTATAAATATTCTTGGTGCTGATCATGCTGGCTATATAAAAAGAATAACTTCAGTAGTTGAAGCATTATCAGGTGAAAAAAATAAGTTAATTTGCAAAGTAAGTCAGTTAGTAAAACTGATTAAAGACAAAAAACCTTTTAAAATGTCTAAAAGAAAAGGCGATTATATAACTATTGAGGATCTTATTAATGAAGTTGGTAAAGATGCAACAAGGTTTATTATGTTAAGTAGAAGTAGTGATGCTGAAATTGATTTTGATTTTGATAAAGTAAAAGAAAAATCTAAAGAAAACCCTATTTATTATGTTCAGTATGCATATGCTAGAATTTCGTCTGTGTTTAGAAATACCCAAACTGATATAAATAGCAATCTTGAGATAAAGAATTCAGATTTTAATTTTGGCAATGAGGAAATAAAGCTATTCAAAAAAATTAGTGAATGGCCTAAATGTGTTGAAGTTTCTTCAGAAAAATTAGAACCACACAGAATTTCAGTTTATCTATACGAATTAGCTTCTGAGTTTCATTCTTATTGGAATATGGGTAAGGATGATGCTTCTAAAAGATTTATAGATCAAGATAATACAATTCAAATGGAAAAACTAGTTTTCCTTAAATGTATAGCCAATACTTTAAAAACAGGTATGAATATTTTGGGTGTAGAAACCCCTGAAAAAATGTAATGATTAAAGAACTAAAGTATCTTTTTTTTCTTATTATGATTTTCTTCTTTATTTTTTTTACTGCCAGATACTATTTCTCTGATGAAAATATTAAGAAATCTTATAGATCACTTTCTTCAATTGATGAAAAAATTAATAATATAGAAAAAGATCTTATATTATTAGAAAATGATACAGAAAATATTATTGAATATGTAGAATTTAAAAATAATAAGAAAAAAAATAAATATTCTTTTTGGGAACTCCTTTATAATGACAAATAAATCTCATAGATCTTTTATATGCGGTATAAAAGGTAAATATCTTACCCAAAAGGAAATAAGTTTTTTAAAAAAATATAAACCATGGGGAATTATTTTATTTTCTAGAAATATAAATTCTATTAATCAAACACAAGAATTAACAAATTCTATTAAAAAAATATTTAAAAATAAAAATTATCCTATTATGATAGATGAAGAAGGCGGTAGAGTTAGTAGATTAAGGAAATTTATTGATAATTCAATTTTTTCAGCAGAATACTTTGGTAAGCTATTTAATAAAGATAAAAAAAAATTTAATATATATTATAATGTCTATGTAAAACAAATTTCATACCTATTAAAATTATTAGGCATAAACATCAATACAGTTCCTGTTCTAGACCTTAAAAGAAAAAATTTTCATAGGATTGTTGATGACAGATCATTTTCAAGTAACAAAAAAATAGTATCAGCAATGGGAGATATTTGTATCAATCATTTTCATAAAAATGGTGTTGCAACAGTGATGAAACACATACCAGGGCATGGTTTAGCTAAAGTCGACAGTCATAAAAATCTTCCCAAAATAACCAAAAATGAGGATTATTTACTAAAAAATGATTTTTATACTTTTAAAAACAAGAAAGCATTGATCGCAATGACAGGACATTTACTTTTTCATAAAATTGATCCACAAAATAATGTTACCCATTCAAAAAAAATTATTAGTTTAATAAGAAATAAAATAAAATTTAAAAATCTAATTTTAACAGACGATCTTTCAATGAAAGCTTTAAAAGATAAACTTGATATTAGAGTAAAAAAATCTTTTTTAGCAGGATGCAATTTAGCCTTACATTGCAATGGAAATTTAAGTGAAATGGTTACAGTTGCACAAAATTCACCAAAATTAGACAAATTTGTAACGAAAAAAACATCACAATTAATAAAAATTATAGGTTAGAGTAATTTACTATGTCCGATGATTCTTTAGACTTTAATGTAAATTTAAATAATTTTAGTGGTTCCCTTGAAATATTGCTCGATCTTGCTAAATCGCAAAAAGTTGATTTAGAAGAAATTTCTATTACAAAACTTGCTGATCAATTTCATCAATATTTAACAGAAAAAGAAAATATAAATTTAGAAATAGCTTCTGAATATTTGTTAATGGCAACTTGGCTTACTTATTTGAAATCAAAATTATTACTTCCTGAAACCGATGAGGAGGAGTTTAAAGCTTTTGAAGTTGCTGAGAAACTTAAATTACAATTAAAAAAATTAGAATTAATTAGATTATTATCATCTCAAATGTTAGACAGAAAAAGATTAGGTAGAGATGTTTTTATGCGTGGCTCTAAAAGTGGTGTAAAGTCGATATACGACAAAAAAAGTTTCTTTAACATTATTTGAATTATTAAAAGCATATTCAGGAATAGTCATGACTAAAGATTTTCATACTATGAACATACCTAAACTTCCTGTTTTTACTACTGAAGATGCTATTAAAAGAATAAAAGAGTTCTTTGGTACACTCAATGATTGGAAAAATTTGTCTGAGTTGGT
>CACPQM010000019.1 GCA_902636075.1 uncultured Pelagibacteraceae bacterium
AGATTATTTTCATCTAAAAAATCCAATTATCCAAATAACTATTTGCCATTTTTTCAATTGAGAAATTATTTATAATTTGTTTTCTAGAATTTATTTGAAGGTTTTTCCATTTTTTTTTTTTATTTTGAAATATATTTAAGCTTTTTTTAAAACCATTTGTAATTGATAAATAATCATTCTTCATTATAACAAATCCACAATCGTTGATAATTTTTTTTGAGCAACCTGCATTACTTGATAAAACTGGAGTAGAACATAGCATAGACTCCGCTATAACGTTTGGAAATGATTCGGAATGCGAAGTTAATATAAGCAAATCTATACCATTATAAAATTCAATTAAATTTTTTTGCTCTTTTAAAATTTTGACTTTATTTTTAATTTTTAAATCTAAAATAAGAGTGTTTAATTCCGTATTCTTGACACTTATATTTTTACCAACCATATATAAATAAACATTATTGTAATTTTTTGTAATTTTTGAAAACGCAATCAACATAGAATGAATATTTTTCTGTTTAGCATATCTTCCTGCAAAACCTAAAATTATATCAGATTTATTTATTTTATTTTTTTTTCTAAAACTTAAATTTAAATATATTGATGGATAGTAAGTTTTGTCACCGTATCCATTGTAAATTAGTGTGGTCTTACTTTTGCTGTAGAAATGCTTATTTTCGTGAAAAGTTATACTTTTTTCTGAGCAATAAATTATTTTTTTTGGAATAATTTTTGATAAAAATCCGCAAATAATTGATATTAAAATTGTAGTTTTTTTTGAAATTTGAAAATTAAGTTCTGAATGCCTTATATTCCAAATTATTCTGTTATAAAATCTTTTTGGTAATAATAATGTAATAAAATTTGAGTGATACATCCAACTTTGTACAATATCTGGATTTTGATTTTTAATAAATTTACGTAAAACAAATATTTTTTTAATAAAATAAAAAATATTTTTTTTTTTATCCAATCCTAAGGAAAAAATATTTATTCCAATTTTTTTTAGTTCAGATTCATAGTAACCACTATCTATTAAAGTAATAATCTTAATATCAATTTTTTTTTTATATTTATTTTTTTGAAACTTGCATAGACGATAAAGATTTCCTTCTGCTCCTCCTTTTTTTAAACTGTTTATAATATGCACTATTTTCATAAAATTATTATAATTTCATTTAAAAAATAATAATTGGTATTTAATATCTTTTAATTTTATCAAATCTTCCTTTTCTTAAATAAAATAAATTTTGTAAGTAGTGGTGCTGCTAAAAGTATGAACATAATTACAAATTTTGATCTATGTCTAATACCTGTACCAAAATTTCCAACACCAATTCCAAATACAAAAACATAAAATAATAATAATATTAGAATTATTTTTAAACTTGGATCTCTCCAAATAGTTTTTATATTGCGTAAAATTAAAAATGATAAATACATAAATATAAATGCATCTAGCAAGCCAATTAAATGTTTAGTTTCTTTGACATCCCATGGAAATGGCGAAAAAATTACATACATACTTCTTATTGGAGCTTTGTAAATTATTTCAGTTGGAGATTTTGGAATTAACCATTCGGGCCAAGCTGCTGTACCCCTTGTAGATACATTAGTTTTTCTTATAAGATAGTCTATATTTGTAGCTCTTTCAAAAGTACCTAAATATGGAACTTGAAATTTGTTTGATAGATAATATCCAGAACTTACTAAAATAAATGCAAGAAATATCAAATTTTTAAAACTAATACGATAAATTAATATTTTTTTAATTAGTTTTTTTAAATTTGAAATAGTAACAATTATCACAAAAACCAAAATACCTACAAATAAAGCACCATGAAAAAAAGTTGCACCCATAAAGCCTGCAATCGCTAAAATGATTGATTTAAGGTTATCAGTTTTGACCCAACTAACTACTCCATATAAAGCCACTAAAATAAAAAAACAAACATATACTTCTCGCATAACTAAAACTGAGTATAAAATTAATGATGGAAATACAGCTATTGCCCAACCTACTTTTTTTGCAATATTATCATTCCAAATAATTTTCGCTATTTTCCAGCCTAAAAAGATTGAACCAATTCCGAAAAGTAAACTAATAGACTTGGCCATCAATATGCTTCTACCAAACAATGAATAAGGAATAGCAACTACCCAACTTATAAATCTACTACTTGGTCCATTATAATTATTCAAAACATTTAAAAAACCATCCTGACCAATTTGCCATGCCACATTCTCAAATGTAACTGCATCTGCAGTGCTATCAGGTAGAGTTATTATATAATGTCCAATTAATAAAAAAAAAATCCTTATAACCAAACCAGCGAAAATAATATTAGAAATATCAGGCCATCTTAATGCAATTAACAAAGTAATAAATGATACAAGAGCAATTGCAGCAAAACCAAGAAGTTCAGTCATTACATTATAAAATAATAAATTAAGTTAATAAATTTTTTAAATTTCTTACACATTTTATAATTTTCGTATTAATCCAATAAATTTTCCGTCAAATTCAACAACTGCAAAATTGAACGAATGTTTTTCTACAAATTCTGAGAAATAGAGGTTATCTTGAATATCATCAGATACAAATAATCCCTTTGAATTTAATGACTTCCATAAAATTGGATAAGCATAGTGTCGACCCCACCAAGACTTATCTGAGTCATAATGACAAAGATCTATTTGACCGCCAATAGAGTCTATTGCATCAATAATTCCAGGTCTGTCAGGTTTTCTAATTAAAAACCAATTTTTTCTCAGATATTCAGGCACTACTATTCCTACATCATTCTCATTTTTCTTTGTTGGATATGGCATATCTACACTATATAAAATACCATCACTACCTTCAGAAAGTGCCTTCAGTATTGCTAAACTAGACCATCCATATGCAACTCCTGTTTCAATTACCTTCTTAGCTTTAAGCAATTTTACACAGTTATAGAGTAGGTGAATATGACCAGGCCCTCCCATTTTTACTGATGATTTAGCCTCAAGTTTTTGGCCTTCTAAAATTATTTCATTATCTAATTCACGCACTTCACCATTTAAACCAAGCTTTTCTAAGGCTTCAGTATAGGGGATTGCTTTGATAGAAGCCCATTTATATGCTTTATCCCGATTTATTGTTGTATCTTGATTCAGTAAAAATTTACGCTTAATTAAATAAAAAAAATGCTCATAGTATTTTGGGCGAAAAATGAACCAAATTACAATTAAAATTTTTTTTAATATAAAAATTAATTTTTTTACGAAACTTATTTTTGAGATCATTTATTAAATGTTTATTAATTTTTAAACTTTGTAATAATCTTTATACCAATTAACAAATTTATTTACACCATCAATAACTGATGTTTTGGGTTTATAATTAAATTTTTTTTTTAGATTATCTACATTAGCATAGGTATTTTGAATATCACCAGGCTGTAATGGTAAAAAATTTATAATTGCTTTTTTGTCTAATGCTTTTTCAAGAGCATCAATATAATCAACAAGTTTAATTGGTTTATTATTGCCAATATTATAAATACTCCAAGGTGCTTTGCTTGTAGCGGGGTCTGGCTGATTGCTATTCCAATTTTTATTTCTAGTAGCGGGAACATTTATAGTACTAATTATGCCTTCTATAATGTCATCAATATATGTAAAATCTCTAATATGATTTCCATAATTAAATACATCAATAGGTTTTTCCTCTAAAATATTTTTTGTGAATTTAAATAAAGCCATGTCAGGTCTTCCCCAAGGTCCATATACAGTAAAAAATCTGAGACCTGTAGTTGGCATTTGATAAAGATAACTATATGCATGTGCCATTAATTCATTTGATTTCTTTGATGCAGCATAGACAGATAATGGGTGATTGACACTATCATGCTCCGAAAAAGGCATTAGTGTATTAGCCCCATATACACTAGATGTGCTTGCATAAATTAAGTGCTCAATTTCATGCTTATGGCAATTATCTAAAATATGAGCAAATCCAACTATATTACTATTAATATAAGCAATAGGATTTTGCATAGAATATCTTACACCTGCTTGTGCTGCTAGATTAATTACTTTAAGAGGTTTATGATTATTAAAAACTTCATCTAAATCATTTTTATTACAGATATCCACTCTACAATGCTGATAATCTGAAAATTTTGTAAGCTTTTCTAATCTAGCTTCTTTAAGTTTAGGATCATAATAATTATTATGATTGTCAACACCTATAATTCTTTTACCTTCCTGTAAAAGTTTTAAACATAAATGATAACCAATAAAACCTACTGATCCAGTGATCAAAGTATTTATTTTAGAATTATTCATAATTATTTAAAATTTTTTAAGTATTATAATTTATTTTATTATTAAAAACTTTCTAATAATCAATTTCTATGAATTATTTATTAATTTAATGTATTCATCTACATGATTACTTAATGAAAACTTGATTTTAGTTTTATCTTTAATTGACTTAGTATTATCAATATCTCTTTTAAGCATTTCTAATATTTTTGAGGATAAATCCATGGAGTCATTATTTTTTGATAATAAAGCTGTTTCAATTCCTGATAATAATTCTTTAGGTGATCCTGGACAATCAGTTGCTACGATTTTCATTTCACAATATAAAGCTTCAATCAAAACTAGCCCAAATCCCTCCCATAATGAGGGTAAAACAAAAATATCAGAATTATTAAAAAATTTGTATGGATTATCAGTCTTATCTATAAAATTAACATAATTGGACAAACTTAAATCATTAGTTAATTTTTTTAATTTTTTTTTTAAAATACCATCTCCTATTATT
>CACPQM010000020.1 GCA_902636075.1 uncultured Pelagibacteraceae bacterium
AATCAAGAACAACTATTTTAGATGCAAACATTACAACTCTAATTGCAGCATTCATTTTGTTTTTTATGGGATCAGGACCTGTAAAAGGTTTTTCTGTAACTTTAGGTGTTGGAATTTTGACCACTTTGTTTTCAGTTTATTTCATAGCAAGATTGTTAACTTCTTTGTATGTAGTCAAAAATAAGGATAAGGAGCAGCTACTTTAAAATGAGAGACATTTCTTTTAATAAGTTTTATAGAAAATTTAATATTTTATCACTTGTACTAATATTGATTTCATTAGTATTTTTAATATTCAAAGGTTTAAATTATGGTGTTGATTTCAAAGGTGGTACTTTAATTGAATTAAGAACTACAGATAAAACTAATAATATTAGTCTTATTAGAGATAGCTTTAATCAAATGAATTTAGGCGATGTATCTGTTAAAAAATTTGGCAATGAAACAGACTTTATTGTTAAGTTTGAAAAACAAAATTCAAATGATCCTGAATTTATAAAAAATATTCAAAATAAATTATCTAGCTCTATTGGCGATGTCGATTTTAGAAGAGTAGAAAATGTTGGTCCTAAAGTTAGCTCAGAACTCTTAAAATCTGGAATTATTGCTATAAGTTTATCGCTTGCAGCAATGCTATTATATATTTGGATAAGATTTGAATGGCAGTTTAGTTTGGGAGCTATTTTAGCTATATTTCATGATGTTATAATTACATTAGGTATATTTTCTATTTTCTCACTTGAAATAAATCTTTCTATAGTTGCAGCTGTTTTAACTATTGTTGGTTACTCTATGAACGACACTGTTGTTATATTCGATAGAGTAAGAGAAAATTTAAGAAAGTTTTCTGATATCAAAATTTTTGAATTAACTAATATTTCAATTAATGAAACTTTATCTAGAACGATAATTACATCTGTAACTACGCTATTAGCTCTTTCATCAATTTACCTATTTGGTGGTGAAATACTAAAAGGGTTTTCTTTAGCGATGATATTAGGAGTTATTTTTGGAACCTACTCCTCAATATACATTGCAAATCCAATTTTAGTTGCTCTGAATGTCAGCCAAAGAACTATAGTTAAAGAAGAAAAAGATTAATATAGGTTTTGAGCTATTACCATCGTCAGAAGCATTGGCAAAGATAGAAGTGTATTTGTTCTAGAAAATAGCATCGCAGTTTTTGCAGATTTAGCCTTCACATCAGGTTCTACTGTTACAATACCCAAAGCTTTTTTTTGATTTGGCCATATTACAAACCAAACATTAAATGCCATTATAATTCCTAACCACATACCAATTCCAATAGCTGTAGCTTTTCCACCACCTGATCCAATTCCTAACGTCATAGCTTGATGAACATAACCATTTAAATAAGCTAATATAAGTCCTGAAATGACTGTAACTAAAGCTGCCCATCTAAACCAAAAAAGAGCTGCTGGAGCTATCACTTTTCCAATCGCTGGTTTTTGTTCATCGGGTATTTTAGCCATGTTTGGTATCTGAACAAAATTAAAATACCAAAGTAAACCTATCCACATAATTGCAACAATGACATGTATATATCTAAATAACCAACTCCAAAAAACTACGTCAATATCAAAACCACCATTTCCAAAGTATAAACCTAAAAATAGTATAATGGATAAAGCTAAAGAGATATGAACTGTTTTAGATAATGATTGAAGAATCGAAGTCATAATATTTGTAATTTATAACATTTTTAATAAATTTTTAAGCAGTTTTTTTGAACTTATTGTCCAACATTGGTTTTAAAAATTTACCTGTATAACTATCTTTAACATTGATAATTTCTTCAGGTTTACCTTCAGCTATGATATTTCCTCCCTTTACACCACCATCTGGACCCATATCGACAATATAATCAGCAGTTTTTATAACATCTAAATTGTGCTCAATAACAACGACAGTATTTCCAGTTGCAACAAAAGTATGTAAAATTTCCAATAATTTTTTAATATCGTGTTGATGCAGTCCTGTTGTGGGTTCGTCCAATATATATATTGTTCTTCCAGTTGATCTTTTGGATAATTCTTTTGCTAGTTTAATTCTTTGAGCTTCACCACCTGATAGAGTAGTGGCTTGTTGACCAATTTTTATATATCCTAAACCAACTTTTTTAAGTGTAAGCAATTTTGTTTTTATATTAGAAATATTTTCAAAATATTCGCACCCCTCATCAACAGTCATATCCAAAACATCTGCAATACTTTTGTCTTTAAATTTAATTTCTAATGTTTCTCTATTATATCTAGTTCCTTTGCATTCATCACAAGTTATATAAACATCAGGTAAAAAGTGCATTTCATATGTTATTACTCCATCTCCTTCACAAGCTTCACATCTTCCCCCTTTAACATTAAATGAAAATCTTCCAGGTTTATAACCTCTACTTTTTGATTCTGGTAAATTAGTAAACCAGTCTCTTATTGGACCAAATGCACCAGTATAAGTCGCTGGATTAGATCTAGGAGTTCTACCAATAGGGGATTGATCTATGTCAATAATTTTATCAACTAATTCAATACCTTTAAAACCTCTAAAAGGTTTTGGAATTTTTCTCGATTTATTATTATTTAAAGTTAGATTTAAAGCATTATAAAGTGTTTGAAGTATTAATGTTGATTTTCCACTTCCAGAAACACCTGTAACACATGTAAAACTTCCAAGTGGAATTTTAAGATTTACGTTGTTTAAATTATTTCCACTTGCACCATTAATTTCTAAAAATCTCCCATTTTTAGCTAATCTTCTAGTTCTTGGTATTGGTATAAAGCTTTTGTTTGATAAGTATCTTCCTGTAATGCTATTGCTATTATTTAATATATCATTATACGATCCTTGAGCTACTACTTCGCCACCTTTGTTTCCAGCTTCTGGACCAAGATCGATAATATGATCTGCATTTTCCATTGTTTCAGTATCATGTTCTACAACTATGACTGTATTTCCTAAGTCTCTGAGCCTTTTTAATGCATTTATTAATTTAACATTATCTTTTTGATGTAAACCAATAGATGGTTCATCAAGTACATATAATACACCTGTCAATCCTGAACCTATCTGCGAAGCAAGTCTTATTCTTTGTGCTTCACCACCTGATAAAGTTCCAGACTCTCTTGATAAAGTTAAATAGTCAAGACCAACATTAAGTAGAAAATTTAATCTTTCATTAATTTCTTTTAAAATGTGCTGAGCAATTTTAAGTTGACGCTTATCTAATTTCGTCTCGAGTGATTTAAACCATTCTTTTGCATCAAATATAGATTTTTCAGTTACTTCACTTATATTAAGATCATTAATTTTAACACAAAGTGCTTCGTCTTTTAATCTGTGACCGTTACATCTTTCACATTTTGTATCTGATTGATATTGAGATATTTCCTCTCTTTTCCAATCACTATCAGTTTCTAAAAATCTTCTTTCTAAATTATTTACCACTCCTTCGAATGTTTTTTTATGAGAATATTTTTCATATCCATCATCATATGAAAATTTGATTTCTTCCTCATCAGATCCGAATAATATTACATCTTTAATTTTTTTTGAAAGTCTTGACCATCTATCATTTAATGAAAAACCATAATGTTTTGCTATAGAAGCTAAAGTTTGTGCATAATATAAAGAGGATGATTTTGACCAAGGCTCTATAGCTCCATCTGCAATAGTTTTCTTTTCATCGGGCACAACTAATTTTGGATCTACATTTAATTTAACACCTATACCTTCGCACTCTTCACATGCACCATATGGACTATTAAAAGAAAAAAGTCTCGGTTCTATTTCTTCAATTGTAAAACCACTTTCAGGACAAGCAAACTTAGTTGAAAAGATTAAATTTTCAGTTTTTCTAAATTTTTTTGGAAGCGTTTCATCTTCATATTCTACAAACATTAGTCCATTTGCTAGATTAACAGCAGTTTCAACACTTTCAGCTAATCTATTTCCTAATGAAGCATTTAAAACAATTCTATCAACTAGAACTGCTATATCGTGTTTTAATTTTTTATTTAACTCTGGGACTTCGTCTATATCATAAAGTTTATTATCAACTTTAATTTTTCTAAATCCTCTTTTCTTATAGCCAAGAATATCTTTTCTATATTCTCCTTTTCTTCCTCTAACAACTGGTGCATATAAAAAAATTGTTGATTTTTTTGGAAGTGTTTTGATTTTGTCAACAATTTGACTTATAGTTTGAGAAGTTATTGGCAGCCCTGTGAATGGTGAATAAGGGATGCCGGCTCTTGCATAAAGAACCCTCATGTAATCATAAATTTCTGTAACAGTTGCA
>CACPQM010000021.1 GCA_902636075.1 uncultured Pelagibacteraceae bacterium
TATTTATTTTTGCTTAAAGCAATGCTTTCTGCATGTGGTCTACCACCATTATTAGTTGTTGCAAAAGATAAGATTTCATTGTTTTTTACAATTACACATCCAACTGATGGATTTGTGCCAGTCAAATACTTATTATTCTCTGCTAATCTTATAGCAAAGTTCATAATTTTTTTTTCTGATGATTTATAATTATCTTTTTTTAAAGACATCAATTCTATCCACAAATTGAACAAAGTCTTTTTCTTCTCTGAAGTTTCTATAGACTGATGCAAATCGGACATATGCTACAGGATCAAGTTCTTTTAAGCCTTCCATAACCATTGTTCCAATAGTATTAGATGAAATTTCACTTTGACCTAATTCTTCTAATGATCTACTAATTTTTGAGATAAATTTTTCTGCTGTCTCAGTATCAATAGGTCTTTTCTTTAAAGCGACATAAATTGATTTAGAAAGTTTTTCCCTATCAAAAGATGATTTTCTTCCATTTTTTTTAACTACAGTAAGCTCTCTAAATTGAACTCTTTCAAATGTTGTGAACCTCTCACCGCAGCTACATAGTCTTCTTCTTCTAATTGCCGTTCCATCTTCTGTGGGTCTTGAGTCAACAACTGAAGTGTCACCTTTTTTGCTGCATGGACAAATCATAAATTAATTTAGCCTAAGTGTTTATAGATAGGGAAATTAGAACAAAGGCTTACAACTTCTTTTCTTACTTCATCTTCAGTTTTAGAGTTATCTTCAGGGTTTTCGGCTAACCCTTTTATAGTTTTTGTTATTAAATCACCCACTATTTGGAATTCTTTTAATCCAAATCCTCTTGTTGTGGCTGCTTGCGATCCAAGTCTTATTCCAGAAGTTATCATTGGGCTTTCACTGTCAAAAGGAATACCATTTTTATTACATGTAATATTAGCTCTAGAAAGGCTTTCTGCGGCGACGTTACCTTTTACATTAAAAGGTCTTAAGTCAACTAACATCAGATGTGTATCCGTCCCACCTGAATAAATTTTAAAACCATTATTTTTTAAAGTCTCAGCTAAAATTTTTGCGTTTGCTAAAACAGTTTTAATATAATCTTTAAATTCAGGTTTTAATGCCTCTTTAAATCCAACAGCTTTTGCTGCTATAATATGCATAAGTGGTCCTCCTTGGTATCCAGGAAAAACTGCTGTATTAAATTTTTTAGATAAGTCTTCATGATTAGTTAGTATGATACCACCCCTCGCACTTCTAAAAACTTTATGAGTAGTAGATGTGACTACATGAGCATAGTCGCATGGATTTGGATATCCCTTTCCAGCAACCAAACCAGAAAAATGAGCCATATCAACCATTAGGTATGCTCCAACTTTATCAGCTATTTCTCTAAATCTTTTAAAGTCAATCACCCTTGAATAAGCACTACCGCCAGCAATTATAAGTTTAGGTTTGTGTTCAAGCGCAAGTTTTTCAACATTATCATAATCAATAAGTTCAGATTCTTTATCAACTTCATATCCGATTGCATTAAACCATTTTCCAGACATTGAAATTTTTAAACCATGAGTAATATGCCCTCCTGAATTCAAGCTCATTCCCATAAAAGTATCACCGGGTTTTAACAAAGCTAAAAATACAGCTCCGTTTGCCTGAGCTCCTGAATGAGGTTGAGCGTTGGCAAATTTACAATTAAATAATTTTTTAAGTCTATCTATAGCTAATTGCTCAGCTACATCCACATGTTCACAACCATTATAGTATCTTTTGCCTGGATAGCCTTCTGCATACTTATTTGTTAGTACTGAACCTTGAGCTTCAAGGACAGCTTGAGATACAATATTTTCAGATGCAATTAATTCAATATGATTTTGTTGACGAACCAACTCATCATTAATGGCTTTATAAATTTCAGGATCACTATCTAATAAACTTTTTTCAAAGAAGTCTTTGTACTCGCTATTTAAATATTTTGTTTCACTTGACATAATTTTTATATTTTTTTAACTCTTTTTAAGTGTCTTCCACCCTCAAACTTAGTATTTAAGAAAGCATTTATACATTTAAAGGCTAAATTTTTACTAATCATTCTTTCTCCTAATGTAATAACATTTGCATCATTATGCAATCTAGATAATTTAGCGTTTTTTACCGAATAACATAATGCCGCTCTTATATTTTTATGTTTATTAGCTGTGATTGCCATACCCATACCCGAACCACATACTAAAATACCAATATTCTCTTTTTTTATCTTTTTTGATAATTTATGGGCATAATCTGGATAGTTTACTGATTTTTTTGAATGCTCTGGACCTAAATCTAAAACTTCAAATTTTGAAGAAAATTTCTTTTTAATACTTTCTTTTAAATTAAATCCAGCGTGATCAGATGCGATATAAATTTTTTTCAAATTAATTAAATTTATAATCTAAAACACATGCAACTAGGTGTATTCTATTTTCTTCTCCACCATTAAATGCATTATGATATTTTGTATTGTTGGTAACCCAAACCGATCCATCAGCAGGCATATGCTTAGCCACATTATCAATAACCATCAAACATCCAGGATTTGTTATAATTGGTATATGCAATCTAGGTTCTGGATCTCTATGCCAGCTTAATGTTGATCTTGGTTCTTTTAATAAAATTCTTACTCTGCCTAATTTATATTTTGATGAAAGAACATCATAAACTTCTTTAAAATATGTATTTTCATAATCTCTTATGAATTCGCTATATTTAGTCTCATCTATATCCACATCTCTTGAAACTTCTTTCCCGGATTTATCTGGTTTAGTCCAATAAACACCTCGAGCTTTACTACCTTTTATTGAGTCTGGGTCTCCTGGTATTTGTGTTAAAGAAATTGCACCAAAGTTAGTTACGCCTCCTCCATCATCAAATTTTTTAATTTTTGTGATTTGGTTATAAGCATCTTGAAGCTTATCAATATCAAATTGTATAGTTTGTTTTTGAAAGTCACTAAAGTCTAAAACTCTATCAGTTTGATTATGTAAGTTAAGATTTACGATTTTATCTTTATTGTCAATCATGAAGATTGTTTTCTACTCATTTATATATATATTTGTATAATAGATTTTGTCGCATAATAAAATACAATATGATTACAGGTAAATATCCAAATTTAAGGCTTAGAAGATCAAGAAAATATGCTTGGTCTAGGAAACTTGTCCAAGAAAGTTCTTTATCTTATAGTGATTTGATCCTGCCAATTTTCTTGATTGAGGGAAAAAATAAAAAAGAATCAATAAAATCTATGCCAAATGTATTTAGGTATAGTGTAGACAAACTGAATATAGCTGTAGGTAAAGCAATTAAAAAAGGAATACCTATGGTTGCTTTATTTCCATACACAAGCAAAACAAAAAAAGATGAAAACGGTTCTGAGGCATTAAATCCTGATAATTTAGTTTGTAGAGGGATAAAATTCATTAAAAAAAAATTTAAGAATAAAATTGGTATTATGTGTGATGTAGCCCTAGATCCTTACACATCTCATGGCCATGATGGATTATTAAAGAAAAATAATATTCTAAATGATAAAACTGTTGAAATACTTACCAAGCAAGCAGTTCTACAAGCTAAAATGGGTTGTGATGTAATTGCCCCTTCAGATATGATGGATGGAAGAATAGGTAAAATTCGATTAGCTTTAGATAAAAATAATTTAAATGATGTGCAAATATTGTCATATGCAGTTAAATTTTCATCTAGCTTTTATGGACCATTTAGAGACGCTGTTGGATCTAAAAGATTATTAAAAGGTGATAAAAAAACATACCAAATGGATTTTAGAAATTCAGATGAGTCCTTAAGAGAAGTATCATTAGATATAAAAGAAGGAGCTGATATGGTTATGGTTAAACCTGGTATGCCCTATCTTGATATAATAAAAAAAGTAAAAGATAATTTCAAAATACCAGTTTTTGCGTATCAAGTATCCGGTGAATACAGTTTAATAATGAATGGAATTAATAAAAAATTGATAGACAAAGACTCAATAAAAGAGTCTCTTATTTCATTTAAAAGAGCTGGAGCAAACAGTATTGTAACATATTTTGCCGATCAAATTGATCTTTAATTATTTTAACAAATTAACAAAATCATTCCTTGAAGAAGGAAAGTTCTTGTTATTAGGTTTGATGATTGTTTTATCCAAAAAATCTCCAACTATGGAAAAGCCACTATGTATATCTTTTAAATTTTCAGGACTAATATTTTTATCTATTAGAAAATTAGGTATAATTTTTTGACTTGAGTCCACAATATATTTGGTTTGGCCGTTAATAT
>CACPQM010000022.1 GCA_902636075.1 uncultured Pelagibacteraceae bacterium
GATCCAAATAGTGCAAACAGTCAGTTTTTTATTTGTTTTGGTCCTACACCTCACCTCGATAGACAATATACAGTATTTGGAAAAGTAATTGAGGGTATGAAGTTTGTTGATATGATTACAAAAGGGGATGGACCTAATGGATCTGTTTCTAATCCAGATAAAATCATCAGTTTTAAATCTGAGTAGAATTTAATGGATGGAGGACATAAAAAAGAATTTTTCTTTTAGCGTAAAACATCAAAGTAAAAATTACCGTGTTGGATTAATTGAAACTCATCGTGGAGAGATTAATACTCCTGCATTTATGCCTGTAGGCACTCAAGCTACGGTTAAAGGCGTTTTTATTGATGATATTATTAAAACAGGAAGCGAAATAATTCTTTCAAACACATATCACTTAATGATTAGGCCTGGAGCAGATAGGATAGAGTCAGTTGGTGGCTTACACGAATTTATGAATTGTAAACTTCCTATTCTGACAGACTCTGGTGGTTATCAAGTGATGTCTTTATCTAAATTAAATAAAATTGATAGAGTTAAAGGGGCAATATTTCAATCACATATTGATGGAAAGACCTTTATTTTAAGTCCTGAGGAAAGTATTAGAATACAAAAAAAACTTAATTCAGACATTGTTATGGTGATGGATGAATGTCCAAAAAATACTCATGATTACAATAAAATTAAAACCTCCATGGATTTATCTATGGAGTGGGCAAAAAGATCAAAAAAAGAATTTGGAAAAAACCCACAGAAAGCTTTGTTTGGCATAGTTCAAGGAGGGTTATTTAAAGATTTAAGAAATGAATCTCTTAAAAAATTAATCGATATAGAATTTGATGGATATGCTATCGGTGGTCTGGCTGTGGGAGAAACCCAACAAGAAATGTTTGATGTATTAGATGGAATAAAAGATAATTTGCCCATTGATAAACCAAGATATTTAATGGGTGTAGGGACTCCATCTGACATATTAGGAGCAGTTAAAAGAGGTATTGATATGTTTGATTGTGTCCTTCCAACAAGATCTGGAAGAACTGGTTTAGCTTTTACCTGGAATGGCAGAATTCAAATAAGAAACTCTGAAAATAAACTAGACAATACACCTCTAGATAGTAGTGTAACTAAATTCGATCTAAATAAATACTCTAAAAATTATTTGAATCACCTTCACAATACTAATGAAATGTTGGCTTCAATGATTATAACGTTAAATAATATAAATTTTTACCAAGAACTTATGCATGAAATTAGAAAAAATATTAAAATGGGAACTTTTGAGGAATTTCATGATAAGTATATTAATATTTTGTAAATTTTAACCATTGCCAAATATCAAAAAATCAATATAAGAATTTTCGTGTTGGGCCCTTAGCTCAGTTGGTAGAGCAATTCCCTTTTAAGGAATGGGTCGATGGTTCGAGTCCATCAGGGCTCACCAACGTATCAAGAGATTGGTGGGTATTTTAAAATAATCTCATTCATCCAATTATTAATTTGGTCAATCCTTCTGTCATTTGATGGATGTGTGCTCATAAATTCTGGTGGTTCTTTGCCTTTATTTGCTTTTTTCATCCTTTCCCAAATTTTAGTGGTTTCTCTTATATCGTAACCAGATAACGATGAGAAAATTAATCCTAAATAATCAGCTTCACTCTCTTGTTTTCTCGTGAAAGGGTTCATTATTCCAATTTGAGATAATAAACCAACTGTATTCATACCTGTGGTTCTATTAACCTTAGATAATTTTCCTCCAGTTGCAATATCTATTATTCCAGTTGTTGTATTTAATAATACTGTTCTGCTTGCTCTTTCAACTGAATGTTTTGCAACTGCGTGAGCAATTTCATGTCCCATTACAGCTGCTAAACCATCGTCATTTTTGGTAATATCTAACATACCGGTGTAAACAGCAATCTTTCCCCCAGGCATACACCATGCATTTTTAACTTTTTTATTATCAATTAAAATATACTCCCAAGAAAAGTTTACAGTCGGGTCTTCCATATTATTCTTGTAAAAATACTCAGATATTGATGTTTCTATTTTTGATCCAATTCCAATAATTTTATCTAAACTCTCTTTATCGTCACTTAATTTAGCTTTTTGTTTTACTTTTTCATACAATTGTGCAGCTTGTGCATTTAACTTTGATTCTGGAATTAATTTTAATTGTCTTCTATCTGTGATTGGAGCGGTAGTACATGCGTGTAAACCTGCAGAAAGACAGCCACAACCCATTAAATATATAAAATTTCTTCTATTCACTTTTCTTTATATTTATATTACATGTAATTTATAATCAATTAAAGTTATGTCTAAACTAAGAAGAAAAAGAATTTCGTTTATAGCAAGACTAAGAAACTATTTTATAACAGGAATTGTTGTTTTAGTCCCTATTGGAATTACACTATACCTTACAACATTTTTTATATCAATTTCATCAAAGTTAATTCCACAAGGAATAAATCCAAATAGTTATTTACCTTTTGCCATACCAGGTTTAGAAATTTTGCTTTCAGTAATTTTTATTACTCTTATAGGTGGATTGTCACTCTCATTTATTGGTAAAAAATTTTTACAGTTATTTAATGATTTGTTAAAAAAAATACCAATTTTAAGAACCATATATTCTGCTATTGGACAAATGACAGAAACATTTGCTCCTAAAAAAAGGATCAAAAAAAAGCGTGGTTCTAATTCAGTATCCACGACAAGGTACATGGGCAGTTGGTTTTGCTACAAAAGAAAATAAAGGTGAAATTTCAAAAAAAACTAATACAGAATTAGTAAACGTTTTTGTTCCTACAACGCCAAATCCAACTAGTGGTTTTCTGTTAATGTTTCCTAAAAGTGAGATTGTATACCTAGATATGACATTTGAAGAGGCATCAAAATTTATTGTTTCAGCCGGGACATCAGATACTAAAACTAAATAGTCTCATTAATTACAGCAACCTTGTCGTAAAGTTTGATAAGCTTATTAAAATTATTTATTTTAATGTTATTTTTTTCAATTTTTTTAATCTCTTTTTCTGCAATATCGAAAAGATCTTCATGTTGAATAGGATCTGCTAGATTGTACTTTTTTAAACCACTTTGTTTAAATCCTAATATATCACCATATCCTCTAATTTTTAAGTCTTCCTCAGCAATTTCAAAACCATCATTAGTATTTTTGAGAATTGTTATTCTCTTACGAGCATTTTCACTCAGTCCAGCTTTAAACATAAGTATACATGACGACTCTTTGTTACCTCTGCCAACTCGTCCTCTCAATTGATGTAGCTGAGATAAACCATATTTATTTGAATTTTCAATGACGATTACATTAGCATTTGGAAAGTCGATACCAACCTCTATTACTGTAGTTGAAACCAATATATCTATTTTTCTATCATTAAACTTATTTAATACTTTATCTTTATCTTCCTTACTCATTGCCCCATGAACAATATCAACCCTGTCTTTAAAAATTTTTCTTAAATATTTATATTTTTCTGTAGCAGATTGATGGTCAATTTTCTTTGATTCTTTTATAAGTGGACAAACCCAGAATACTTGATTTTTTTTTAAAATTTCACTTTTGATATAATTAATAACTTCATTAATTTTAGTCTCATTTTTACTATAAGTTTTAATTGGCTTTCTACTTTTGGGTTTTGACTTTATTAAAGAAATATCCATATCTCCATAAATAGTCATCATCATAGTTCTTGGAATGGGAGTTGCTGACATAACTAGTACATCGCAATCTTTCCCTCCTTTATCTGATAGTTTTTTTCTTTGATTAACACCAAATTTATGCTGTTCATCAATTATAATTAAACCTAAATTAAAGTAATTAATCTTTTCTTGAAAAAGAGAATGTGTTCCAATTAAAATGTCAATTTTATTATTTGAGAGATCATTTAAAATATTTTTTCTTTTTTTATATTCAGTTTTACCAGTTAATATTTCAGTATTACAAAATGTATTAAAATTTTCTAATATAAAATTATAATGTTGAATAGCTAATATTTCAGTTGGAGCCATTATTGCAACTTGATAGCCTGCTTTTATAGCATTTAATGCAGCTATTACAGACACTATTGTTTTTCCAGATCCCACATCTCCTTGTAATAATCTGAACATTTTTTGTTTTGACT
>CACPQM010000023.1 GCA_902636075.1 uncultured Pelagibacteraceae bacterium
TTGGGAAAGATGTACTAATATTGGGCGCGGGAGGAGTTTCGCCATCAATAATAGTGGCTTTAAACAATATGAATGTAAAAAAAATATTAATAAGCAATAGAACACAAAGCAAAGCTGAAAATTTAAAAAAAACCTTTAACGAAATAGAAATTATTGAATGGGGAACAACACCAGATTTTGACATGGTTATTAATGCAACTAGTTTAGGCTTGAAAAAAAACGAAAATATTATTTTGGATTATTCAAAAATAAGCTCTGAACAGTTCTTTTATGATGTCATATACAATCCATCTGAAACCAATTTCTTACAGTCTGCAAGAAAAAATGGAAATAGAACAGAGAATGGAAAAAAAATGTTTATTTATCAGGCTCAAGCCTCCTTTAAAATTTGGAATAATTTAGATCCCCAAGTAGACGAGAAAGTTATGGAGCTTTTAAATTGATTAAAGTTGGTATTTTAGGTGACATAGGTTCAGGTAAAAGTTTTGTTGCAAAACAATTCGGTTATCCTGTTTTTAACGCTGATAAAGAAGTAAGTAATATCTACAAAAATGATAAATCTTGTTACAATAAAATTAAAAATAAATTTCCAAAATTTATAAAGTCAAAAATTTTAAAAAAAAATGAACTTGGAAGTTTAATTAAACAGAATAAACAAAATCTGAAAAAAATATCAGATATAGTGCATCCCATTGTTAGGAAGAGAATGCATTTGTTCTTTAAAAAAAATAAAAGAAAAAAGATGGTCGTTTTAGACATACCATTATTAGTTGAAAATAAATTATACGATAAAAACTTTTACTTAATTTTTGTTCAATCAAATAGAAATGAGATTAATAAACGACTTAAAAAAAGACCTTTTTACAATAAAGCTATTATTGCCAGTCTAAGAAAATCCCAAAGATCTTTGGGTTATAAAAAGAAAATATCTAATTTTGTTATTAAGAACAATTTTAAACTTCTAAGCTTAAAAAAAAATATTAAAATGATTAAAAGAAAGATTTTAGATGAAAGAAATAGTTCTTGATACTGAAACTACGGGGTTATCTGTTAGAGATGGGCATCGGATTGTTGAAATTGGATGTATAGAGTTAGATAATTTAGTCCCAACAAAAAATATATTTCATGTTTATTTAAACCCAGAGAGAAAGGTCTCAGAGAAAGCTTTTGAGGTTCATGGATATACTGATGAATTTTTATCAACCAAACAAAAATTTGTCGAGATTGCTAAAAATTTTCTATCTTTTATCGAGAATAAAAAAATTATTATTCATAACGCTGAGTTTGATATTGGACATCTAAATAACGAATTATCTTTGATTGGACTAAAAAAAATAAATAATTCAAATGTCATTGACACATTAGAATTAGCTAGAAATAAATTTCCAGGTTCAGGAATAAGTTTAGACGCGTTATGTAAAAGATTTAGAATTGATAATTCTAAAAGAGAGAAACATACGGCGTTGATAGATTGTGAATTACTTGCAAAAGTTTATATAAATTTAATTGATCAAAAAGAACCAACTCTTAATTTAGTTGAAAATAATGAAGCTAAGATAATCTCAAATCAAGATGGATTAGATTATTACAAAAAAATTATCTTTCCAACCGAAGAAGAACTATCTGATCATAACGAATTTTTAAAAAAAAACTTTAAAAAGAATAATTTCTAATTTAACCTTGTTTTATATAATTCTTCGAAATTAATTTTTTTTCCAAATTTTAAATCAGGGAGACCGGAATTTCTAAGAATAGTTAAAAACTTTTGCTCTAGTTCGGGGTAAATCTTTGTTTGTAAATCACACAATACTATTTTTTCAAGTTCATCTTTTTTAATTTTTAAGTCTAATATATCGATAACAGTTGCATATTTTATTTGAAAAAAACCTGTTATTTTTTTTTTGTCTGGGTTGGTGTAGCTTAATGTTGTCAGTACTTCTATCATTTTTTTTTTTAAGGGTTTTGAATTAATATCAACATTAACTTGAAACTCAGGAATTGTATTTCTAATTGTAAGTAAACTTTCAGGACTTGGTATTTCAACTGATAAATCTTGTATGTAACTTACTATTATTTTATATTTACTTTCCATCTTTGTCTTCTATATCTTCAAATTCACCTTCAATGTAATTTTTATTTTTATCTTTGGTACTTTTCTTTGATGAAAATTTTTTTGAATATTTACTTAAAATCATTTTTCTAGTTAATGGTAAAATTAATAAAATTCCTAATATATCAGTCGCAAACCCTGGGATAATTAATAATAACGCTGCAAATGCAATTGCTGCTCCTGAAACTATTTCATAAAGTGGTAGTTCATTTTTAACTAGTTGAGACATACCTGAACGTAATGTGTTAAATCCCTCATATCTCGCGTACCAAATACCCACAACCGCAGTCGTTAGAATTAGTAAAATGGTATTTAATGCTCCTATTTCTGATCCAACCTTTATAAATAAGTAGATTTCAATAAGAGGTATCCCTAAAATGAGAAATATTACTGTGTTCATTTGTCTATAATGTAAATTGCAGGTTGAAATTAATCAACATAGTAAATATTATTAGTATATGAGTTATAGCTTCGAGTACATCGATATAATATTATTGGCCATGATTGCTGGTTTCATTTTCCTTAGATTAAGAGGAATTTTAGGGAAAAAAACTGGATTTGAGGAAAATATTAATTCGAGTTTTCCTCACGAAGAGGCTCCAGAAAGAAAAAATTCTCCCATTTTGAGTGCTGAAACTTTTGATGATGCAGCAAAGAAAGATTTCTTAAATGGCGCTAAAATTGCTTATGAAAGTATTATTACTAGTTTTTCTAAAGGAGATTTAAAGTCAATAAAAAATCTTTTATCAAAAAATGTGTACGATCAATTTGATGAGGCTATTAAAGATAAAAAAGCAAGAAATGTTACATCAGAAACTACATTTATAGGTATTAATTCCGCAGAAATAAAAGAGCATAATCAAAATAAAAATATGCTTGAAGTAAGTGTTGAATTTGTGAGTGAAATTATATCTTGCATTAAAGATAAAGATAATAAAGTTATATCAGGTGATACTCAAAAAGTTAAAAAAGTATTAGATACTTGGAAATTTACAAAAGACAGTACTTCAAAGAATCCTAACTGGTTAATAGTAGACACTCAAGCTTAGTTGATTAAAAAAATATCAAATAAAGATAAACAGGATTGGCAAAATTTCTTAAATAGTTCTGACAAACTAGAAAATAAAGATCAAAAAATTTCTTCAACACCTATAAGATATATTGAAAGATCTATTGATTTGCACGGTTATACTTTAGAGGAAGCAAATCAAAAGATGACTTCTTACATTGAAGAATGTTATGCAAATGGAGTTAACAAAATTAATGTTATTACAGGAAAGGGGCTTAGATCTAAAAATTTAAATGACCCATATCAATCTAGCAATTTGAGTATACTAAAACACTCAGTACCTAATTTTATTAAAGGTAGTGACCATTTAATGAAAAGAATTATAAGTATTGATTTCGAGGCTGTTGAAAACCCATCGGCTGGAAATTTTGATATTTTTTAAGAAAAAAAAAGTAATATTTACAAAATAAACTTTGAAAGATCAGCGTCCTTAACAAGTTCACCAATATTTTTTTTGATATAGTCCGAATCTATGCTGATCTTTTCACCAGCCCTATCTGTTGCTGTAAAACTAATTTCATCTAAAACTCTTTCTATAATAGTGTGCAGTCTTCTTGCACCAATATTTTCAACTGTTGTGTTTACTTCGCTTGCGATTGTTGCAATTGTATCAATCCCATCTTCAGTAAATTCTAAATCAACGTTTTCGGTTTTAAGTAAAGCTTTGTATTGTTTAATTAAACTATTATCTGGCTCTTTTAAAATTCTCTTAAAATCATCACTATTCAGTGCATCTAGCTCTACTCTGATCGGCAATCTTCCCTGAAGCTCAGGCAAAAGATCTGATGGTTTTGCTAATTGGAAAGCTCCTGAGGCAATAAATAATATATGGTCTGTTTTAATTGGACCGTATTTAGTACTTACTGTTGTCCCCTCTATTAATGGAAGCAGA
>CACPQM010000024.1 GCA_902636075.1 uncultured Pelagibacteraceae bacterium
CATCTTGGGGAATTGTTGGAAGATGGACCTATTATATGCTTAAAAATGCTACTTTTTATAACCCAAACATTGCCCAAATGCCCAATTTTAGGTATGAGGTCTTACTGGGTTGGGTTTTTCACTATTATGTATCGATTTGTTGGGCTGTGATTTATTATTTTTGTTTTTTAATGGTAGGTCTAAAAATGACATATTTTTCAGGCTTAATATTTGGAATTCTTACAACACTAGCTCCATTACTGATATTTCTACCATTTACAGGACAGGGCGTGTTTGCAAATAAGACGGGAATACCCATCAAAACATCAATTATGTTTTTAATCAGACACTCAATTTACGGAATTGCAATGTATGAGGGTTTTAGATGGTTTACTTAAAGCTTTTGATTAAGTTATCCCCACTATTCATACCTGTTAAAAACTGCTAATATTCAACGATAAAGTGATACATACAACCTATACAGTCTGATATATTCAAAATGAATTAAGAGGCAACTCTTAACTGACCATCTGGGGAAAAACCGAGAGGTTCAAGCCCAGAGGGCAGAAAGCTCTGCAGAGTAGCGCTAAAATTGTAGGGTGGAAGGCATGGCGGTAGCGCATAAAACGACGTGCCAAAAACTACTGTTCTTTGTACCTGAAAAGGTGCAAGGAAACAGGGTTTTTTCTATTAATGATTCTAAAAGGCACAAAATTTCAAATTAAAGTGTGGAAGCATTTGAGGACAATACCAAAAGGTCAGGTAAGGACCTATTCTCAGGTAGCAAGTGCAATCAAAAAGCCAAAAGCAGTGAGAGCTGTGGCAAATGCAATAGGAAAAAATCCTTATGCTCCAAAAATACCCTGTCATCGAGTGATAAGGTCTGATGGCTCCTTAGGAGGCTATTCAGGCAAAGGTGGCATAAATACCAAGAGAAAATTACTTAAATTAGAGGGTATTTTGCTCTAAAAATGTTAAATATTAACGTTTTTTTGCTATTATACAATATTTAGTCTTTTTTTTTTAATAACACCTATAAGTTGCACTGTAAATTTGTAAACTCTTAAAATAACCCCTCTTATGGGCTTTTAATCGGTATATTCGAATATTGCAGAGCTATTTCAAAATCACCTTTTTTCACTCAAAAATTTAATTATAATTTTTTGGAAAACTTTAATAATGTGTCCTTCAAATGTAGAATTATAAAAATAGTGGCATATTTACTTGTTTTTTAAGCTATTTTTCTATTAGTTTTAGTAATCCTATTTCAATCAATAAACTGGTATTCACTCCCTACTCTATTTTCATCAGATCTTGCCTAATTAGGAAAAAATTATAAATCAATTAATTATAAATAAGGCTTTTTTTTATGTTATTAATTAGAAAGATAATAAATAGTAAATATCCTATTATCTATTAGATAAAAAATCGTTAAAATACAATTATATATAAGATATATTTAAAGTATTACATTATTATATAGATAAGTTTTACTTACCTAAATGAAGTCTTGATAAATAATACTCTCTCCTAGATATATAAATACCACAAATGACTATTATAGATAGACCTAAGTATGTCCAATTATCTGGCAATTCATTGAATATATAGTAACTGAGCATGATGTTGGTAATGATTTCAGTGTAGCCAAGAGGAGCCAATTTGGAAGCATCTGCTAATTTTAATGATAGAATGATAAAAAGATGTGCAATTGCAGCTATAAAGCCAATTAAAGCCATCATAATCCACTGACTATTAGATGGTTGTGTCCAGACACCTGGCATGAAGAAAGACATTACTATAGTCCCTACTGTTCCAGCAAATAACAAAGTCAATAGAGAATTATCAGATGAGCTTAATCTTCGAGTAATAATTAAGTAAAACCCATAGCAAATACCATTACCTAAGGCAGCTAAAGTAGCTAAATTAATCTCTATAAACCCTGGTCTGATTACAATTAAGGTACCTATAAAACCGAGTGATACAGCCGTCCATCTTCTTAAACCTACTTTCTCGTTTAAAAAAAAAGGCGACATTGTGGTCACACAAATTGGTGCAACAAATGCTAAAGTTAAAGCTTTAGGCAATGAAATCTCAGATATTGCAAAAAAAAATAAATATGTGGAAAATACAAAAATCAACCCTCTTATCAATTGAAGCATAGGTTTTTTACTCCAAACCAAGGATTTTCTATCAAAAAAAAGCATTATTGAGAGTGCAAAGACAACTGTAAAAAAATATCTAGCCCAAGTAATTTGTAAAACATCCATAGAGGAACTTAAATATTTTGCCAAAGCATCCATAAAGGGAACAATCATCCAAGCAGATGCATTGAGAATAACAGCCTTCATATGAAAATCTTATCTCTTAATTGAAGTATTTTAAAGCAAAGAATACTGTTATGGGTACAGTTACAAGAGACATTAAAGTGGAAACAACTATTGTGCTAGATATGTTATCAACAATTTCCTTAGGCGAATACATTGAAGCAACAAGATAACAAAGTATTGCACTTGGCATAGATGACTGAATTAAAAGAACACCAGCAGCAAACCCAGATAGATTAAAAAAAGATATCAGAGCAAAGCCAATCAAAGGACCTATAACAACTCTTCCAGTAGATGTAATTAGAGCTTCTTTAAATGAAAAAACTTTCATTTGCGTTAGAGAAACACCTAAAGACATTAAAATCATTACAATCATTCCGTAAGCTAGAAGCATAACAGTATTCAATACAAATATTGGCAAAGGTATTTCGTAATAAAGAAAAATTATGGTAGCAATTATTGCATAAAATGATGGACTTTTTATTATAACCTTTAAATCAAACTCACGTTTAGCTAAAAAAATATTAAGAGTAAAATGAAGAAGAACGACCAAAGAAGATATAGCTGCCGCAATACCCATTCCCAATTTACCATATGCAAATAAGCATATTGGAATACCCATATTACCAGTATTAGGTAAAAAGAACGTTGGTAATTCTCTTAGATAATCTTTTTTCATTAATAATAGGAAAATTAATCCAACGATCAAAAAAGAAGTCAAAAGAATAATAGCGTATAAAAAATACTCAGAGAACATTGCAAAAGTTACACCGCTAGCTGATATAGAAAATATTACTATCGATGGTGTACCAAAATTAGCTGAATAAGTTGTTATAAAAGATGTATCAAAGTTTGGATTTTTTTTACCAAGAAAGTAACCAATACCAACTATAAAAAAAACTGGAAATAGAACTTCAAAAAGTTTGATGTAAAGTTCCATTAAAATAGTCTTATTAATACTGGATTTTTAATTACGTTTTGATTTAATTTAAAAGATTTAATACATTTTTGAGAACTTAGTTCATTTGCATCATGAGTAATAATAACAATAGAAGCTGTCTTACTTTTATGATCAGGTATTTGTATTAATCTTTGAATAGAAATTTTATACTTTGCCAAAATCTTTGTTATAGAAGATAAAACGCCAGGTTTATCCTTAACTTCTAATCTTAAATAAAGAGAATTTGATGATTGGTCTTTATTAAATATTTTAGGTTTTAATCTTTTATTTTTAGATATACCAAAAGGATATTTTATATTTCCTCTCAATATAGATAATAAATCAGACATCAAAGCAGAGGATGTTGG
>CACPQM010000025.1 GCA_902636075.1 uncultured Pelagibacteraceae bacterium
CTCAAATAAAATAAATATAATTCCTAATGAAATTAATGTTCATAATACAATTAGTAAAATATTTGCTAACAGAAAAAAAACAATCGATCAAGGTTCCAACATTGACTGGTCATCAGCAGAATCACTTGCTTTTGGCTCATTGTTAGAAGAGGGTTTTCCAGTAAGGTTTGTGGGTCAAGATTCTGGAAGAGGAACTTTTAGCCAAAGACACTCAGTTTTACGTAATCAAGTAGATAATTCAAGATATATACCTTTGAATAGTATTTCAAAAACTCAAAAGAAATTTGAAATTGTCGATAGTTTTTTATCGGAGTTAGCAGTTCTTGGTTTTGAATATGGTTATAGTTTAGTTGAGCCAAATACATTAACAATCTGGGAAGCACAATTTGGAGATTTTGCAAATGGAGCGCAAGTTATAATAGATCAATTCATATCTTCAGGTGAGAGAAAATGGCAGAGAGCCTCTGGTTTAGTCATGTTATTGCCTCATGGATATGAAGGTCAGGGTCCTGAGCATTCATCTGCTAGATTAGAAAGATTTTTACAATTGTGCGCTAATGATAATCTTCAAGTGATGAACTGCACAACTCCAGCTAATTACTTTCATGCTCTGAGAAGACAAATTCATCGTGACTTTAGAAAACCTTTAGTTCTAATGACACCAAAGTCACTTTTAAGAAACAAATATTGCGTTTCAAGTATTGAGGATTTTAATAAGCAAACTTCATTTCATCGTATTTTATGGGACCACGCATTAAATGACGAGTCTAAAAACTTCATTAAATTGAAAAATCCACCAGAAATTAAAAAAGTTATTCTTTGTTCTGGAAAAGTTTATTTTGACTTATTATCTGCTAGAGAAAAAATTAAAAGAGACGATGTGATCTTGTTCAGAATAGAACAATTATATCCTTTTCCTGTAAAAAGCTTAGTCAAGGAACTTAAGCCTTATGCAAATAATGCTAAATTTTATTGGTGTCAAGAAGAACCAAAAAATATGGGAGCATGGTTTTCAGTGAGGGATTATATTCAATGGACATTAGAAACTATAAAAGCTAAAAATAATAATATTTCTTATATTGGAAGAAATCCTGATGCATCTCCCGCAACTGGCTATGCAAAAAGGCATATGGTAGAACAAGAAGCGATTATAAAAAAAGTTTTTGATAATGAGTGAAAAAATATTAGTTCCTGCATTGGGTGAAAGTATTACAGAAGCAACTGTTTCAAAATGGCTTAAAAAGGTTGGAGATCCAGTTGAAACAGATGAAGCTATTGTTGAACTTGAGACTGATAAAGTCAATTTAGAGGTTCCTTCTCCAATAAGTGGGGTTTTATCAGAAATGAATTCAAAAGATGGAGATACTGTTGAAGTTGGGGCAGTGCTAGGTTCTATTTCAGAAGGAAAGTCAAATGTAGAAAAAAAAGCACCCTTAAAGCAAGAAAAAGAGGAAGAAACTATTGATGAAGATAAAATAAAAAAGGAAAACACTAACGTCATAAATCTAGATATAGAAAAAAAACTTACTCCAAAATTAAATGAAATTTCTGCAACAAGTAAAGAAGAGCCCATGGAACTTTTAGATCAGGTAAATGAAGAACCTCTTCTATTAACTGACGAAGTTCAAATAACTCAAACTACGAAAGTTAATCCTATTATTCTTTCACCAGCGGTGAGAAAAATTGCTACTGAAAATAATATTGATGTTGAAAAGGTTAAAGGTACTGGAAGAGATGGTAGAGTATTAAAAGGTGACCTTTTAAGTTTGATGGGCACAAATCCACAACCTAATCAAAGAAGAATTCAATATGGTGAGGAAGAGAGAATTAAAATGACAAGGTTGAGACAAACTATAGCTAAAAGACTGAAACAAGCACAAGAAAATGCAGCAATATTAACAACATTTAATGAAGTTGATATGTCGGGAATAATGTTGATGAGAAAAGACAATCAAGAAGATTTTAAAAGTAGATATGGAATAAAGCTAGGATTAATGTCTTTCTTTGTGAAAGCCTGTGTTGTTGGGTTAAAATTATTTCCAGCAATAAATGCTGAAATTGAGGGTGAAGATATTATTTATAAAAATTATTATAATATAAGTTTTGCAGTTGGCACTGATAAAGGTTTGGTTGTCCCAGTTTTGAGAAATGCTGATGAAATGTCATTTGCTGATATAGAAAAAGAAATTAAAAGACTATCAGAAAAAGCCAATAGTGAAAATTTGTCGATTGAGGATCTTCAAGGAGGAACTTTCACAATTAGTAATGGCGGAGTTTATGGCTCAATGTTATCAACTCCTATTTTAAACCCACCTCAATCTGGAGTATTGGGAATGCATAACATTGTAGAAAGACCAGTTAATGTTAACAGTGAAATAAAAATTAAACCAATAATGTATTTAGCATTATCATATGATCATAGAATAATTGACGGAAAAGAGTCGGTCACTTTTCTAAAAACTATTAAGGAGAATCTTGAGGATCCTAGGAGATTATTTTTAAACATATAATGGATAATAAATTTGATGTTACAGTAATTGGTGGTGGTCCTGCAGGATACGTTTGTGCTATAAGATTGGCCCAATTAGGTTTAAACACTGCATGTGTTGAGTCAAGAGGATCTCTAGGAGGAACCTGTTTAAATATTGGATGTATACCATCAAAAAGCTTATTAAACCTCTCTGAGAATTTTCATAAGGCTAAAAACTTTGCTGATATTGGTATTGAGACAGGTGAGGTAAAACTAAATTTAAAAAAAATGATGGAAAACAAAGAAAAATCAGTATCAACTTTGACAAAAGGTGTGGAATATTTGTTTAAAAAAAACAAGGTCACTTACATCAAGGGGACTGGAACAATAAGAGCAAAAGATGAAATATTAGTAAAAAATAATAGTCAAGAGACAAAAATAAAGTCGAGCAAAATAATCATTAGCACAGGCTCAGCTCCTTTACCTCTTCCTGGTATAGAGTTTGATGAAAAGAAAATACTATCTTCTACGGGTGCATTATCTATTTCTAGGCTACCGAAAAAAATGATTGTTGTTGGTGGTGGATATATTGGTTTAGAAATGGGATCAGTCTGGTCGCGATTAGGAACTGAAGTACAAGTTGTAGAGTACCTAGATCATATTACCCCTGGATTAGATAAAGAAATTTCTAGAGAGTTTATGAAAATTTTGCAAAAACAAAATATTAAATTTGATCTAAACACTAAGGTCGAAAAAATTTCTAAAAATAGTGAAGGCGTTATCGTTGAAATTTCAAATGAAGGAAAAAAAAGTAAGCTAGAAGCAGATGTGGTTCTTATTTCAGTAGGTCGAAAACCTTACACTGATAATTTAAATTTAGATAAAATTGGTGTTAGTCTTGACAAAAAAGGAAGAATTAAAGTTGATAAAAATTTTGAGACAAATATAAAAAATATTTATGCAATAGGTGATGTAATAGATGGTCCTATGCTTGCTCACAAGGCAGAGGAAGAGGGAATTGCTGTTGCAGAACTCATTGCAGGTCAATCTGGGCATGTAAATTATAACTTGATACCAGGAGTAATATATACATCTCCAGAAGTAGCTTATGTAGGTGAAAA
>CACPQM010000026.1 GCA_902636075.1 uncultured Pelagibacteraceae bacterium
ATATCTTTCTTTCCAAGTCCAGTTTTTAAAAATTTTTTTTGAAAAAGTAAAACCATAAGTAAAGCTCTCTGAGTCACATCTCGCCCCTGGGTATCTATTCCAGTACCATGTACCTCCCAGATCATCTCCTTCTTCTAGCAGCAATGTGTTTAATTTTAATTTATCTCTCAAACAATGAAGTTGATATAGTCCTGAAAATCCAGCACCTATAATTAATGCGTCTAAATATTTCATATATAACTACTCAATGTTATTATTTAATTTATAAAGTATATGTTAAAAGATTTTTAAAAAAATTTAATTATAAAAATATTATGGAAAACTTTGATTATGTTATTTTAGGTGCTGGATCTGCTGGATGTGTACTAGCAAATAGATTAAGTGCTAATCCAAATCATAAAGTATTATTAATTGAAGCTGGTAGCAAAGATACAAATCCATGGATACATATTCCTGGTGGATATTTTAAAACAATGTTGAACCCAAAAACGGATTGGTGTTTTCAGACTGAAAAAGAGGAATATTGTGATAACAGAGAAATGGTTTACCCAAGAGGTAAAACTTTAGGTGGAAGTTCCTCAATAAATGGAATGCTTTATATTAGAGGTCAATCTAACGATTTTGATTATTGGAGACAGCTTGGTAATGTTGGTTGGTCATGGGAAGATGTGCTTCCTTACTTTAAAAAATCTGAAGATTTTCAATTTGGTGAAAATGAATTTCATGGATCTGGTGGTCCTTTGGCAGTTCAACAAATTAGGGGGACATTTAAAGTTTGCGATCTATTTATGGATGCAGCAGAAGAATTTGGTCACAAAAGAACTGATGATTTTAATAATGGTGACAATGAAGGAATGGGTTATTTTCCTTTTACAGTAAGAAACGGTCTTAGATGTAGTACTGCTGTGGGTTATCTCAATCCTGTGAAAAAAAGAAAAAATTTAAAAGTTGTTACAAATGCTCATGTTAAAAATATTGAGTTTGATAATAAAAAAGCGGACAAAGTGAATTATTGGATTGGTGAGAATGTAATTACTGTTAAAGCAAATAAAGAAGTAATTTTAAGTTCTGGGACTATAGGTTCACCTCATATTCTTCAAGCCTCAGGTATTGGTCCAGGCGAACTTTTAAAAAAAAATAATGTCAATGTAGTTAAAGACCATCCTGGAGTTGGTATGAATTTAACAGATCATTTAATGTTAAGACCAGTTTATAAAGTTAAAAATTTAGAAAGTTTAAATGATATTTATTATAGTATGACTAAAAAGCTTATGACTGGACTAAAATATTTCTTATTTAGAAAAGGACCACTAACGGTCGGGGCTAGTTATTTATGTGGCTTTGTAAAAAGTGATGATCATTTAGCAACTCCTAATTTACAATTCCATGTATCTCCAGCTAGCACAGATGTATTAGGTAAAGGCTCCCTTCATAAATTTACAGCATTTACCCCTAGCATCACAAATGTAAGACCAACTAGCAGAGGTTCAATTAAATTAAAATCATCCGATACAAGAGTATCTCCAGAAATTAAGATGAATTACTTATCTACAGACGAAGATAGAGAAATTGCAGGTAAAGCATTAAAAATCACAAGAAATATTGTTATGAATTCAAAAGCTTATAAAGAGTATGAGCCTGAAGAATATAGACCTGGGATTCATATTACGGATAATGAGGAATTGGCTAAAGAGGCTGGAAAATTTTGTAGTACTATTTTTCATCCTGTGAGCACATGTAGAATGGGAACTGACGAAAATGCAGTTGTATCTGACCGATTAGTCGCTCATGGCTTAGAAAATTTAAGAATTGTTGATGCATCTGTCATGCCATCAATAACCTCAGGAAATACTAATGCACCTACTATTATGATTGCTGAAAAAGCAGCAGATATGATAATAGAAGATGCTAGATGACCGAAGAAATAACAATTTTTTTTCAAATAATATTTATAGATTTAATTTTAGCTGGAGATAATGCCATTATTATAGGAATGGTTGCTTCTAAGTTTCCTCCTGAACAAAGAAAAAAAATTATTTTTTGGGGAATTGGTGGAGCAGTAATACTAAGAATTTTATTAACACTTTTAACCGCTTATCTTTTACAAATAACAGGTTTAAGACTTTTAGGTGGTCTGTTGCTTCTTTACATAGTTTATAAACTTTATGTAGATGTAATTAAGAATTCAGGTGGTGGTGAGGAAAATATTAAAGTTGATAACTCATCAATGTTGAAAGCAATTTGGACAGTTTTGCTAGCCGATTTTACGATGAGTTTAGACAATGTGCTCGGTGTTGCTGGTGCTGCCAAAGATCATTATTATCTATTAATATTTGGTCTTGTTTTATCTATTATTTTGATGGCAACAGCTGCAACATTAATTTCCAAATGGATAAAAGATTATAAATGGATAGCATGGGTTGGTTTATTTGCTATATTGTTTGTGGCAGTTGAATTAATTTACACAGATTTAAAACTTTTTATTTAAATGTATTTAAAAAAAATTAATCTTAAAAATAAGTATGCTCTTGTAACGGGGGCTGGTAAAGGCTTAGGACGTGCTTGTTCAATTGCATTAGCTGAAGCAGGTGCAACAATTATTGGTTTAAGCAGAACATCATCTGATCTTGATAAATTAGAAAAAGAGATAAAAAAAGTAAAAAGCAAATTAATCAAAATTAATTGTGATGTAATGAACTATAGCGAATTACAGGAAAAATTAAAAAAGATAAAAATTATTGATATTCTTGTAAATAATGCAGGTACAAATATCCCAGAACCATTTGAGAAGATAAAACAACAAAGTATGAATTATTTGGTAGATCTTAATTTAAAAGCTGCCTTTAATGTTGCACAGTTAGTGGTAAAAAAAATGATTAAAAACAAAAAAAGAGGTGGATCAATTATAAATATGTCATCTCAGCTTGGTCATGTAGGCATGTCTGGTAGAAATATTTACAATATGACTAAATTTGGAATTGAGGGTTTAACAAAGGGCATGGGTGTTGAGTTAGCAACAAAAAATATCAGAGTAAATACAGTTGCTCCAACATTTGTTGAAACACCTATGGTAAAAAAATTTTTTAAAAATAAA
>CACPQM010000027.1 GCA_902636075.1 uncultured Pelagibacteraceae bacterium
ATTAATGTTTTTAACTTTATTTTTTAGTAATTGAGATTTTAAATCTGGAGATGCATCAATTAAAATATTTAGCTTTTTTGAACTTATTAAAGCTGAACATCTTGATCGTATATTTTTTTTATTTTTAGGATCACAATTTCCATAGTAACCATCAATTCGAGGTATACCTAAGGAGCTACCACAACCCAAAATGGTAAATTTTATTCTCATTTATTAAAAAATAATCTATTAAAATTCTCAGTAGTTATTTTATCCAAGTCTTCTACTTCAACATTTTTCAATTCCGATAATTTTTTTAGAGTGTAACGCACAAAAGATGGTTCATTTTTCTTACCTCTCATTGGCTCTGGGGCTAAAAAGGGACTGTCTGTTTCAATTAGCAATCTTTCTAATGGTAATTCCTTAAAAGTATTTTGAAGTTCAGTGGTATTTTTAAATGTAATAATACCACTAGCTGAAAAGAAAGAATTGAGTTCCATTAATTTTAAGGCAAAAGATAGAGATCCTGTAAAGCAATGCATCAGTATTTTTAAATTATTGTCAGAATTCTTTAATATTTCATATGTCTCACTTTCAGCGTTTCTTGAATGAACAATTAAAGGTATATCTAATTCTAATGCAGCATCGATATGATTTTTAAAACTGTTAATTTGTTTATCTTTATCACTATTATTGTAATAAAAATCTAATCCTGACTCACCAACTCCAATAATTTTATCATTTGAATTAATTTTTTTTATTATTTCATCTTTTGATAATTGATCAGTGTTTGTTTCATGCGGATGGATACCGAAAGTGCCATATATCATTGCATCCTTGTTTATAATCTCTATAATTTTTGGAAAACCTGTTAATGTTGTGGATATTGTAAGCACTTTGCTAATACCCTCCTTTTTACATCTTGATAATACGTCCTCAATATTTTTAACCAAGGGGTCGTGATCTAGGTGACAATGTGAATCAATCATTTTTTTCGATCTTTTTGAATAATATATCTAGTTTACTTAATTTAAGACCTTTCTTTAAATAATTATTATCCTTAATTGTCTCAAAATTAATTTTATCTTCCTTTATACCAAATATTTCTAAAACTTTGAGAGATGAGCTTGGTATTATAGGATATAATAATATAGTTACTTTTCTTATTAGCTCTAATGCAACATAAATAATTGTATTCATCCTTGATTTATCATTTTTTTTTTTCCAAGGTTCCTGGTCATTAAAATACTTATTTGCTGCAAATAACTGTTCAACTATAAAATTTATATATAAATTTACATCTTGATTATCAGAAAATTTTATTAAATTATCATAATGTATAGAATACTCATGTAAGATCAATTTATCATCATCTGTAAAGACATGATTATCAGGTATTTCAAAGTTAGAATTTTTATCGCAGAAAGCTAGAACCCTTTGGCAAAGATTTCCATAATTGTTAGCTAAATCACTATTTATACAAGACTCTAATTTTTCTTGTGAAATATTTCCATCATTGCCGAAAGAAACTTCTTTGATTAAATAATATCTCAAGGGATCTAAACCATAAGTATCTATAATTTCAAGTGGGTCTAAAATATTACCCTTAGATTTAGACATTTTTTCATCGCCTGAGAGTATCCATCCATGACCAAATACTCTTTTTGGTGGTTTTATATCAGCAGCTAATAAGAAAGCTGGCCAATAAATAGCATGGAATCTTAATATATCTTTACCAATAAGATGAAGGTCTGCGGGCCAAAAAGACTTGTACAAATTATCACTTTCGTTTGGATAATTTAAAGCACTTAGATAATTTGTTAAAGCATCCAACCAAACATAAATAACATGATCTTTATTAGAAGGAACTTTTATTCCCCAGTTAAAAGATTTTCTACTGACTGATAAATCTTTTAATCCTGATTTAACAAAACTAACAACTTCATTTTTTCTTGTTTCAGGTAGTATAAAATCTGGATTTTTATTGTAAAACTCAATCAATTTATCTTGCCAATTAGATAATCTAAAAAAATAAGACTCTTCCTCTACCCACTCTACTTTAGATCCTGAGGTAATTGCTTTTTTTGTACCATTTGAATCTTCAATTTCATTTTCAGTGTAAAACGCTTCATCTGAGACAGAATACCAACCTGAGTATTTTGATAAGTAAATTTCATCTTTTTTTTCTAAAATACTCCAAAGATTTTCAACAGATTTGGCATGTCTTGACTCTGTAGTTCTTATAAAATCGTTATTTGACAAGTTTAATGTGTCAGATAAATCTCTAAAAGTTTTACTAATTTCATTACAAAATAATAATGGATCCATTTTTTTTTCTTCAGCTGCACGTTGTATTTTCTGCCCATGCTCATCTGTGCCAGTTAAAAAATAAACATTAAAACCTTGTATTC
>CACPQM010000028.1 GCA_902636075.1 uncultured Pelagibacteraceae bacterium
TTATAAAAAAATATAAAAAAAGCTTAGTTATTAACTTTGCCTCAAATTTAAGTACCCACGTAGTTTTATTTAGAGATAAAATGGGCAGAAACACATATAAAAATAAATATATTTTAAATTATACTTCAAGAGAAATCATTTCTAAAATATCCCAAATAAAAAATGTTGTTATCAGGGAGTGTTTTAACTTTCATAAAGTTCCTCCAGTTTCAATACATTTAAATAGTGATATATTTTCAAAAGGAAGTGGCCTTGCTGCTTCAAGCTCATATGTTCTAAATATTTTAAAATGCATTTATAAATTTCAAAATAAAAGAATATCAAGATATAATTTAATTAAGCAGGCATTATTTATTGAGAGAAAGTTTAATAAATATTGTGGTTATCAAGACCCTTTTGGATGTGAAATTCCTGGATTTAAAATTATTAAAACAAACAATGATATCAATTATAAAATTACTAATTTAAATAATAATATATTTAATAAATTTAATTTTTATTTGTTACCTACATTTGTTAATAGAAATTCAGAGACAATTCTTCATAATTTATCAAAAAAATTAAGCTTAATTTACCCACTTTATGAAGTGGCAAAAGAAGCAGAGAGACATATAATTAATGAAGATTATTTGAAATTTATAAAATTATTGAAAGTTTCTTGGGAACTTAAAAGAAGATCTAGTTCAGAAATTTTAAATAATAATAAATTAATCCAAATAGATAATAGATTAGAAAATGATAAAGAAATTATTTCTCATAAATTATTAGGCGCAGGTTCTGGCGGGAGTTTTCTTTTAATTACAAGAAAGAATGTTGCTATAAATCATTATAAAAATGTTATAAAAGTTGATAATTATGAAAAATAATGTTTTTCTAGAATATTCAAAAGAAGTTAAGGCTATTCTTAACTCTATTGAATATAGAAAATATAAAAAAGCATTTAATAAATTTCAAAAAATTATCATAATTGGTAACGGAGGTAGTAACAGCATAGCTTCTCACATTTCTCAAGATATGACAAAATTTCATAACAAAAAAGCACTGTCTTTTTCTGACCCAAGTATGCTAACTTGTTTTATCAATGATTTTGGTATGAGTAACGCTTATGTAAAATTCTTAAATTTTTATAGTGATAAAAAAACTTTAGTTATTCTAATTTCATCCGGAGGTGAGTCGAAAAATATAGTTAACTCTGTTAATTATCTTGAAAAAAATAAAATATCTTATGGGGTATTAACTGGATTTAATAAAAATAATAAAGTTAGAACTATCTCAAAAAAAGCTTTATTTAATTTTCACGTAAATTCAAAAAGTTACGGTGTTGTCGAATGTACCCATCAAATATTTCTGCATGGGCTCATCTAAAATAGGTTTTGTGGCAGGAAAGTTTGATCTGATACATCCTGGGTACATTAAACTTTTCAAATTTGCAAAAAAGTATTGTGATTTTTTAATTGTTGCTATTCATAATGATCCATCAATTGAAAGACCTAAAAAGTTTAAACCTATTCATAGTTTGAAAGAAAGAAAAATGATTATTGAATCTATAAAATATGTAGATAAAACAACGCACTATAAATATGAAAAAGACTTAATAAATTTATTAAAAAAGTTACCAATTTCTGTCAGGTTTTTAGACAAAAATTACAAATTTAAGAAAATAACTGGGAAAGAGTTAAATATACCTATTAAATGGGTACCCAGAAGTCATATGTATTCTACAACAAATCTGATTAAAAAAATTAAATTAATTTGAATAAAAATAATTAAATTATGTTACCTAATAAAACAAAAAAAAAAATTTTTATTTTTGATATGGATAACACAATATGTAGAACTCATAAAAAAGAATATCACAAAAGTAAACCAATTAAATCTGTAATATCTAAAATCAATCAATTAAAAAAGAATGGCCATACTGTAAAAATTTTCACTGCACGTTATATGGGAAGAAATAAGGAGAATTATAAATTAGTCAAAAAAAAATATTTCAATAGAATTGATAAGCAATTAAAAAAATGGAATGTAAATTTCGATGAGTTGATACTTGGAAAGCCAAGTTACGATTACTTTATAGATGACAAATGTTATAATATTAATGATAAAAAAACGTACCTTT
>CACPQM010000029.1 GCA_902636075.1 uncultured Pelagibacteraceae bacterium
AGTGGTCATGAACCAATGCATGGAGGATTTGTTGGTCATGGAATGTTAGATGCTGCATGCCCAGGTTTTGTATTTTCAGCACCAACGCCTGATCAAATGCAAGCAGCAGCAGAACATGTTGATAGTGGTGCAGGGGTTTTATTTGTTGTTAAAAATTATTCTGGAGACATAATGAACTTTCAAATGGGAGCTGAAATGTACTCTGGCAAAAATGATAGTATTGTCACTAACGATGATGTTGCTGTTGAAGACTCTACATTTACTACCGGTAGAAGAGGTGTTGCAGCAACTGTATTAGTAGAAAAAATAGTTGGATCCTTAGCTGAACATAGCGGATCACTCGAAGAATGTAAAAAACTTGGTGAAAAAGTAAATAAAAATGCTGGTACGATGGGAGTTGCATTTACAAGCTGCACTGTTCCTGCTGCAGGAAAACCTACTTTCGATATAGGCGATGATGAAATGGAGTTTGGTGTAGGGATCCACGGTGAGCCAGGAAGAAAAAGAGAAAGAATTCAACCCTCAAAAACGATTGTAGGAAATATTCTTGAAGCTATTTTAGATAATTTAAAACCAGAAAAAAATGAAAAGAATTTACTTTTCGTAAATGGAATGGGAGGCACTCCTTTAACAGAATTATATTTAGTTTACGAGGATGCATGTCAAATTTTGCAATCAAAGGGTGTTCAAGTAACAAAAAGTTTAGTTGGAAATTATTGTACATCACTTGAAATGCAAGGTGCTTCGATTACACTTCTCAAATGTGATGATGAAATCTTAAAGCATTGGGACACTCCAGTTCATACAGCGGCAATGAGATGGGGAATGTAAAACTTTTTTTGATCAAATAACGACTAAATCAAGTTTCTGATTGCCAAGTCTTTCATTACCACTTTCTGTAACTAGGTAAGTTTCACCTAAGTTCATTGCTAAATTATTTTCAGAATCCATTAATATCATATGAATAAAAAATACATTTCCTGGTTTAATTACATATGGATTTCCAGTGTATAACATTGGCCAATCCATCCAATTAGGTGAAAAGGTTGCCCCTAAAGAATAGCCACAAGCATTCATTCTAGAATTTTTATAACCTAAATCATCAAAAGTTTTTGCATGAATATCATATACTTCACCAACTTTGTTATCTGGTTTCAATTTATTTTCACAATTATTTAAAGCCTCAATACAAGCTTCATGCATTTTATAATGTTTTGGATCAGCTTTTCCAATTGGAATAGTCCGAAACATTGCAGAGTGATAATGTCTGTATGTTCCAGCCCATTCTATAGTCAGTTGATCTTGTGAATTTAATATTTGTTTTTCAGCTTGGTATCGACAAAGAAGTGCATTTTTACCAGATCCAATTATAAATTCATTTGCAGGATAATCACCACCTCCCTCAAATATGACTTTATTCATTTCAGCTAAAATCTTAGACTCACTTACACCTGCTTTTGCATGTTTCCAAACCTCACTTAAAGCTTTGTCAGCTAAATTTGCCGCCTTTTTTACATAATTAATTTCCTCATTGGATTTTATAACTCTTAATTTACTAACTAACTCAGAAGTATCTTCTATTAAGCAGTAATTTTCTAGGGATTTATTTAGTTTAAATGCATTTCGACCAGTTAATCCGTATGCTTCATATTCAATTCCAATTTTTTTACCCTTTAAATTTAATTCATCTAAAATAACTTTAAGATCTTCAGTAGGATTTGACTCATTTTTATCAACCCATATCCTTATATCACTAATATTAGATGTGTTTTGTGCTTGTCTTAAATCTGGAGCCCTTGTTAATAAAATTATATTACCTTTTTGATCCAAAACTAATGTTTGAAAAAAAACATATCCAAATGTGTCATATCCGGTGAGCCAATACATCGACTCCTGTCTAAACATAAGGATAGCATCTAATTTTTCCTCTTTTAAAAGTTTAATTACCTTATCTTTTCTAGTTTTGAATTCTTCTACAGAAAAATGAAGACCCATTAATTGATAGTTGTTCTAACAGTACCAAGTT